>DGLB01000068.1:23716-44174 GCA_002387845.1 Stenotrophomonas maltophilia
CGGTGCTTTAACGCATGGACCCCGCCAGGGTGATGACTCCGTTCCACGTTCATGCCCCACCGGGCGATGCACCGCTACCGGTCGTCGACTGTCGTGCGACGCTACCCATGCACTCCACCCATTCCAACGTTAGGATTGTGGCCGTGGCAGAGGCGAACGGCCAAGAGTATCTACTCCAATCATGCTGCTATTCTTAAGAAGTTGGGACTTTGATAGCATCAGAACATGAAGATCAAATATCGTTTCGTCTTTAAGTGGACTGAAGCTCGAAATGCGAAACTTCTATCCCTTAGGCTAAAGGTGGAGCCTGCTGCGCCAAATGTTGGCGAACTCGCGGTAAGTCATGTCGTGGAGGGCGCTCCAGAATGGACTGAGGTTTGCGATCTGATTCGTATATGGGACGCCATGGTGACGGTCACGACCGAGTTCACCGCCGCCGAGGTGGATGGCACCGCGCATTGCGCTCTTCAACTTGTGCATGCAAGTGGGTATCCGCAGCCAGAGGACGATTTTGCATATCGTGAGCAGACTTATGATGTAAGTGAGCGCTGTTCCAAGTGTGGCGAAGGTGCCGTGCAAGTTGCCCCCTTTCGTATCAAGCGAACACTGAAGTGGGGCCGAAACGCGTTCTTGAAACTCAACTGGGTTGAGGAAGCCTGCTTCATGCAGAGGCCGGTTTGGGAAGAGCACCTTTCCCGATTTGGGATTGGGGTTCTTCCTGTCGAGGACACCAAGGGGAAAGAACTGGATGACATCGTTCAGCTTGATCTTGGTCCTGCTGTCCCTCTGTTGATGGGCGAGGGTCATGGCATTCGCTGCGACGTATGTGGGAGAGAGCGCTTTCCCTGGCATGATCGCGGGTTCTTCCCGGCTCCGATGTCCCCGCCAGAACGTCCCTTATTCCATAGCGTCCAGCGCTTCGGAGTAGAGAGTCGGTGCGCAAATGCGATGATCGTAAGTGCTGACGTGGTAAAGGTAATCAAGAGCGCCGGCCTGCGCGGTGCTGAGTTGTGGCCCTGCATGTCGCCTGGGTAGATGAGTATGGCTCGGCGCTGCAACGCACGTCTGCAACTGAGTAACGGCTCCGGTCCCCGTTTATTCCCCGGAAGGGGTTGGCGAGCACGATGAAAATCAAGTGTCGATTCACCTTCAGATGGAGCGAAGCTCGTGTTTCCCAGCTTGAATCCATCGGTCTAAAGGTGGTCTCAACACCCAACCCTGGATCGCCGCTCGGTGGCATTGGAATAAGTCATGTGGTGGAAGGTGCTCCAGGATGGACTGAAGCGTGTGACCTGATTCGCGAATGGGGCGGTCGGATGACGGTTACGACCGAGTTCACCTCCGCAGAGGTGGATGGCGCTGCTCATTGCGCTCTTCAACTTGTGCATGCCAGCGGGTATCCGCAGCCGGAGGACGATTTCGCATTTCTCGAGCAGACTTACGATGTGAGCAAGAGCTGCGCCACGTGTGGCGAAGGCGCGGTGCAAGTATCTCCCTTCCGAGTCAAGCGCACGTTGAAGTGGGGCCGAAACGCGTTCTTGAAGCTCAACTGGGTTGAGGAAGCCTGCTTCATGCAGAGGCCGGTTTGGGAAGAGCACTTCTCGAGATTTGGGATCGGGGTTCTTCCTGTCGAGGACCCTAAGGGAAACAGACTGGATGACATCGTTCAGCTAGATCTTGGTCCTGCTGTCCCGCTGTCGATGGGTGAGGGTCCTGGCATTCGCTGCGACGTATGTGGGCGCGAGCGCTTTCCCTGGCATGATCGCGGATTTTTCCCGGCTCCGATGTCTCCACCTGATCTGCCTTTGTTTCGGAGTGCCCAGCGCTTCGGTGTCGAGAATCAGTGCGCAAACGGCATGATCGTACGTGCTGACGTGGTAAAGGTGATCAAGAGCGCCGGCCTGCGCGGTGCTGAGTTGTGGCCCTGCATGTCGCAGGGGTAGCGTGGAGGTGGGATCGGTGCTTTTGCGCAACGATTCCGCCCGGGTAAATGCCTCCGTTCCACGTTCATGCCCCATCGCGCGTTGCACCGCTATCGGCAGTCGACTGACGTGCGACCCTACCAAAGCACTCAATCGGGTCCCAGGTGCGGAATGTGGCCTTGGTAGAGGCGGTCGCAAGACGCCTGCCGATAGCGGTGATCGGTGCTTTAACGCAGGGACCCCACCGGGCCAAGGCTTCCGTTCCGTGTTCATGCCCCAATGAACGATGCACCGTTATCGGCGGTCGACTGTCGTGCGACCCTACCAGTGCGGTTTGCGTGATCGGCCGCGGTCGCGGCCACGTTCACCCGGCACGTCCCGCGCAACGTCGGCTCTGGCGTCGAATGGGTCATTAGTGACACTTACCCCTCCGGAAGACATGCGCACATCGAATCTTGCGCCTTGGCTCGTTTACGACATCGACATGTCGGAATCTGCGAACTCCGCCTAATTCTGAGCACTTCGTCTCACGATTTCGCGCCGAATACGACGCACGTAGGACTATGCTCAATTTTGTGCGATGCGGCGCAAAAAATAATGGTTTGCTTCACCGCGCACCTGGTCCAAGGTTGGCGCAGGAGTTCAAACCTCCTACAGCGCGGTAACATTTTATGTCCCTGTGTCGGGAGGGTGGTTAATACAACACCCTCAATAGGGGAATACACCACACCGTCCGCACTGTACGGGTTTGACCTCCCGACTTACCCCCCCTCGCCACCCCGGCGAGGGGCGCTTCTTACAGGGAGACTGTCATGCAGAATCACTGGGCCGACGCGCCCGAACCGGATGTCAATGAACCCGAGTCATTCGACGGCTCGCTGATGCGCTTCAGTGTGGCCGCGCCGATCAACGTGTCCAGCCAGGGCGGCCCGAAGGACGAGCCGCCGTCGATGGTGGTGCTGTACGGCTACTGGTTGAACGAGATCGGCTGGCGGGGAGGTGGCACGCTTTTGGTGGAAACCGATGCCGGCAAGATGACGTTGACGTTGGTGTCGCCGGCCGAACATGTGCTGGCCGTGGACCAGAGCAATGTGAAGCGCCGGGTATTCTTCATCGACATCCACGCCGACCACATTCGTTGAACAGGAGGCTGCGATGGAACTGGATATCGACCTGCGGTTGTTCGAGGATTTTCAGTGCGCTGCGTGGGACGAGCGCGAGGACGCGATGTGTGTTCTGGAGGAGCTGTTGGAGGCGTATGTGAGGATGCAGTGCTACGCCACCGAGAATGGGTATCTGCGCAGGATCGGCGTGGCGCATTGCGCGGCCGCGACGGTGGTGCGGCGGGACACGGTGCAGGCGGTGCGATTGGCGTTGGAATCCGGGGTGCGGCGGTGATGCGCCGGCCGAGGGGGTTACGGGGTGGTGTGCGGGCGTTAACGCGTTGATCGGGCGTAGTGGGAGCGATGGGCGCGACGGCCATATCGGACGTGACGGGGATTGGTAGAGTCGCACGACAGTCGACTGCCGATAACGGTGCGTCGTTCGGTGGGGCATGAACACGGAACGGAGACATTGGTCCGGTGAGGTCCATGCGTTAAAGCACCGATCATTTTTATCGGCAGGCGTCTTACGACCGCCTCTACCAAATCGAGAGCGAAAGCCAGAGCCAGAGCCAAAGCCAAAGCCGAAGCCGAAGCCGAAGCCGAAGCCGAAGCCAAAACCAAAACCAAAGCCGAAGCCGAAACCAAAGCCGAAGCCAAAGCCGAAGCCAAAGCCGAAGCCGAAGCCCAAGATAGGCGAGCGCAGGTTCAGGGCGTCGTGATGTAGTGACGCGCCATGCGCGTCACCCCGATCACCGCTTCGCCTGCGGCACCCGCCTCAACTTGCTGGTGTCATACCCCAGCGCCTTGATCCGCGCCACCGCGGCCTGGTAATCCGCTTCCGACACCTGCGGCGTGCGCGCCATGTACCACACATGGTCGCGCTTGCTGCGGGCGACAATGGTCTGCGTATACCCCGGGTCGAGCCACGAGATGATGTACTCGGCCTGGATCGGCCACACAAACTGCATGCCCCACACCGCACCGTTGCCTTGCTTCTCCACGCGGCCTATCGGGTTCATGGTCCGCTTCGGTGCCTGGAAACTGCCCTTGCGATAGGTGAAGGTGGTCTGGATGCGCCCATCCGAGCGCAGCGCGTAACTCTCCACCGCATCGAATGCTTCACGCTCGGGCCGGGTGGGAATATGCGCGATCACATACCAGTCGCCCATGAAGCGCGGTACATCCACGGCATCCATGCGCGGCAAGGGCGGCAGGTCGCGGGCGCTGCAGGCGCTTCCCAGCAGCGCAACGGTGAGCAGAGGAATCAGCGTGAACAGACGCATGGCAGCCTCCTTCAGCGTGGGCGGAACAGGTAATGCGCCACCAGCCATTGCTGGCCGTTGTCATAGCCGAACAGCTCGGCGCAGGCCATCCAGAACATGCGCCAGCGTTGCCACCACAGTAGCGCCGCGTCACCGTAGGTCTGCGTGAGGATCGGCATGACTGCCGCGCGGGCCGCGTCCTGGTTGGCCAGCCAGTGGTTGGCGGTCTTTTCGTAATGGGTGCCGTCAATCAGCCAGCGGTGCTGCAGCTGCAGATCGTTCTGGAAGTGCAGTAGGGTATCGGCAGCCGGCATCAGGCCGCCGGTGAAGAAGTGACGCCCCATCCAGTCGTCCTCGCCACCCGTCTCGAACGGGTACATCAAGGTCCGGTGGGCGAAGATGTGCACGAACAGCGCGCCGTCCGGCCGCAGCCAACCGGCAATGCGGCCCAGCAGGGTGTCGTAGTTGCGCATGTGCTCGAACATTTCCACGGAGACACAGCGGTCGAACGAGGCGGCCGGCAGCACCAGCTGGTTCACGTCGCGGGTGAGCACCTGCACGTTGTGCAGGCCGCGCAGCATGCACTGCTCCATGATGTGGCTGCGCTGGCTGCGCGAGTTGGATACGGCGGTGATGCGCATGTTGGGAAAGCGCTCGGCCATCCACAACGTCAGCGATCCCCAGCCACAGCCCAGCTCCAGCACGTCCTGGCCGTCGGCCAGTCCGGCGCGGGCACCGTACAGGCTGAGCATGGCTTCTTCGGCCTCGGCCAGGGTCTCCTTGCCGGTGGGATAGAAGCAACTGCTGTACTTCAGCCTCGGCCCCAGGCAGGCCTTGAAGAAGTCGGCCGGCACTTCGTAGTGCTGGCGGTTGGCCTCATCGACGTGCAGCGCCAATGGGCTGCCTGAGAGCTCGGCCAGCATGCGCCCGAAGCGCTGCTGCTGCGCATGCGCGCCGCCGGCCAGTTCGTCCTGCAGGCGCTGCCCGCACAGCCGGCGGATGCCCCAGCGCAGGGCACGGTCGGGCACCCAGCCGCGTTCGGCCCAGCCAGTGAGACCCAGTTCGGCCGTGGCCGGCGGCTGCACAGGAGAAATGGTGCTCATGACGTTGCCTCAGCGGTATGACGGGGAAACCAGGGGAAGAACATCGGGGTGGTCTGCTGGTAGCGGCGGTAGTCATCCCCGCGACTGCGCAGTGCCTGTTTTTCGGTGAAGGGGACGCCGCTGAGATAGCGCAGGAACACGTACATCACCACCGGCCCACTCCAGGCCAGCCACCACAGCGGCGAGCCCACGGCCAGCAGCACGTAGGTGAACCAGTGCAGCCACTCGAAGAAATAGTTGGGGTGCCGCGAATAACGCCACAGCCCGTCCCGGCAGGTGCGGCCCTTGTTGGCCGGGTCGGCACGGAAGCGCGCCAGCTGCCGGTCCGCCAGTGCTTCGCCGCCCACGCTGAGCAGCCACATCACCACAGCGGCCCCAATCCAGGCACTGAAGCCCTCGCGTGGGTTGGCGGCCACGGCGGCGAAGGGCAGGGCGAACAGCACCACCAGCAGGGCCTGGGCCAGGAAGAACCCGTAGATCTTTCCCTGGTGGCCGCCCCAGTGACTGCGCAGATACTGGTAGCGGCCGTCCTCGGCCTCGTGGCGCACGCGCTGCCACAGGTGCAACGCAAGCCGGCTTCCCCAAAGCCCGCCCAGCACCGCAAGCGCGATGCGCGGCGCGTGCGCCCCTTCACCCAGCCAGGCCAGCAGCAGCGCGCCAGCGGCAACGCCCTTGGCCCACAACACGTCCACCACGCCGATGTTCTGGTTTCGGCGCTGCCAGGCCCAGCCCCAGCTCATGATGACCACCGCGTACAGCAGCACCCACCACAGCAATTTCATGACGGCAGTCCCTGCAGCGGCGGGCGATAGTCCGGCCGGGCCAGCAGCAGATGCGACACCCCGATCGAGCGCTCCAGGAATCCGCCTTCGCAATAGGCTAGGTAGAACTCCCACAAGCGGATGAAGCGCTCATCGAAGCCCTGCGCGCGCACCAGCAGGCGTTGCGCCAGGAAGCGCCTGCGCCAGGCACGCAGGGTGAGTGCGTAGGAATGGCCGAAGTCGAACTGCTGGATCATCTGCAGGTCACTGGCGGTGGTCTTGGCCTGGGCGATCGCCGCCAGCGAGGGAATGAAGCTGCCGGGAAATACAAACCGCTTGATGTAGTCCACGCTGTGCAGCGCCTGCTCGTAGCGGTGGTCCTCGATGGTGATGGCCTGCAGCAGGGCCAGCCCGGTGGGCTTCAGCAACCGCTGCAGTGTGGCGAAGTAGACCTCCAGGTACTGCGCGCCGATGGCCTCGATCATCTCGATGGAGACCAGCTTGTCATACTGGCCTTCGAGGTCGCGGTAGTCGCGCATCAACACGGTGACACGGTCCTGCAGGCCGGCAGCCTTGACCCGCTGGCGGGCCAGGGCGTACTGCTCGGCAGAGATGGTGGTGGTGGTGACGTGGCAGCCGTAGTGGGTGGCCGCGTGCAGGGCGAAACCGCCCCAGCCGGTGCCGATCTCGACCACGCGGTCGCCCGGCTGCAGTTGCAACTGCTGGCAGATGCGATCCAGCTTGCGGGTGGAGGCCACCTCCAGCGGCTCGTCCTCGGCGGCGAACAGCGCCGAGGAATACATCAGGTCCGGCGACAGGAACAACGAGAAGAAATCATTGCCCAGGTCATAATGCGCCGCGATGTTGCGACGGCTGCCGGCACGGGTGTTGCGTCGCAGCTGGTTCCACAGGTTCAGCAGCGCGCCGCCGAAGCGGGCAGGGCCACGTTCCATGCCATCCAGCAGGTGCCGGTTCCGCACCAGCAGACGCACGAGCCCGACCAGGTCACTGCATTCCCAGTCGCCGTCGATGTAGGACTGACCGGCACCCACGCTGCCCTGCGCGGCAACCTTGCGGTAAAAGGCGGGATCGGTGACCGTTACCGTGACATGCAGGGAACCGGGCGCGTGCTCGGCGTTGCCCAGTACCACTTCACCCCGCGCGTCGCGCACCTTCAGGCTGCCGAGCCGCAGCGATGCCAGCAACCCCAGCAGGCGGGTGCGCAGGAACTCCTCCAGCGTGGTCAGACGGGGGGCATGGATATCGGGTGAAACCTGACTCATGAGCGTTTTCCAGAAAGCGCGGGGTGGTCATGCACAGGGTTGCGTTTCAGCCACAGCCGCAACGCCTGCCAGTGGATGGCGGCGACGACCTGCACGGTCATCAGTGGATAGCGCAGCAGCACGCGGGCCAGCCCGGGTCCATCCAGCGGGTGTCGCTGCAGATGCTGGGTGGCGTCAAACTGCCGCTCCCCGTTGCGCCAGACCTGCATGTGCACCGCCAGGTCGTCAGCAGGGGGCGTAAACCGCCAGTCGTAGCGGCAATCCATTTCCATGAATGGCGACACGTGGAAGGCCTTGTCGAACTGCCAGCGCAGAGCGCGTCCGCGTTGCTCGGCCTGGGCCACCGGCAGCACGTAGGCATGCCGCTCCTTCCAGGGCGTGTTGGTGATTTCGGCGACCACGCAGTCCAGCTGCTCGCCGTCCGGCTGGTAGCAGTAGTAGTAACTGACCGGGTTGAACACGTGCCCGCCATAGCGCAGGTGCGCGAGCAGGCGCACCGGGCCGGCCGGGCGGTAACCCAGCACGGTGGCCGCCCGGTCGCGCACGGCCTCTGCCAACGGCTGCTGCGGGTCGCCGAGATAGTCGCTGCGGCGGAACTCGGCCAGGTTGCGGCGGTTCACCGACCACAGCCAGCGCCGCGCGAACACCTGCGGCAGTTCATCCAGGTCCAGCAGCAGCTGCGCGATGGGGTAGCTGAACGCATGCGCGTGCGGCCGATGCCGGCGGTGGGTGACCTGGCCGACGTACAGCGCGCTGGCGCTCATGCGATGGCCACCTCCCACGGCACGTCTTCCTGGCCGGCAGTGGCGACACGCAGTGCATCGACCACCCGACGTGCGCTGCGAATGCCGTCTTCATGGAAGCCCCATCCCCAGTAAGCGCCTGCGAACCAGGTGTTGCGCCGGCCCTGCACCTCGCCCCAGCGCTCCTGCGCACGTACCGCTGCGTGGTCATGCACCGGGTGGGCGTAGTAGCAGCGCCGCAGGATCTTCGATGGGTCGATATCGGCGGTGCGATTGAGGGTGACAATCAACGGGGTGTCGCCGGGCAGGCCTTGCAGCGCGTTCATGTAATAGCTGACCGTGCACGGCGCGCGGGTATCGAGCGGAATATGGGCATTCCATGCCGCCCATGCTTTGCGGCTGCGCGGCAGCAGCGAGGCATCGGTGTGCAGCACGGCCTGGTTGGCCTGGTACTGGATGGCACCCAACACCTCGTGCTCGACGGGGTCGGGGTCTTTCAGAATCGCCAGTGCCTCATCGCTGTGGCAGGCAAACACCACATGGTCGAAACCTTCCACGGTGGTAAGCGTGTGCACCAGCGCGCCCCAATCGGTGCGTTCCACCCGGTACACCGGGCAGCCAATGCGCTCGCGCACCTGCCAGCGTGCACGCAGCGCATCGATGTAGCGCGCCGAACCGCCAGTGACCACGCGCCAGGTGGGGCGTTCGGTCATCTGCAGCATCTGGTGGTTGGCCATGAACTGCACCAGGTAGCGCGCGGGGAAATCCAGGATCTGGGCGCTGGGCGAGGACCACAACGCCGAGGCCATCGGCAACAGGTGCTCCTGCACGAAGGCCGATCCGTAGCCATGACGGCGCAGGTACTGGCCAAGCGTGGGACCTTCGGGTTCGTCCAGCAGCGCCGGTGCCTCGCGGTAGAAACGTCGCAGGTCACGCAGCATGCCCCAGAAGCGCGGCGACACCAGGTTGCGGCGCTGGCAGAACAGCCCGTCCAGCGAGGTGGCGTTGTACTCCACACCGCTGCGCTCGCTGTGCACCGAGAAGCTCATGGTGGTGGGCTGGGACGCTACGCCCAGTTCGTTGAACAGGGCCGTGAGCAGGGGGTAATGCTGCGGATTGAACACAATGAAGCCGGTGTCCACGGCCATGGGCTGGCCGCCCACTTTGACGTCGTGGGTGTGGGTATGCCCGCCCAGGTAATCCTCGCCTTCGAACAGGGTGACTTCGTATTCGCCATCCAGCCAGTAAGCGGTGGCCAACCCTGCAATGCCCGAACCAATGACCGCGATGCGCATGATCAATACCTCGCCTTGGTCAGTACCCATTCTGGAATCGGCTTCAGACCACGCACCAGACCGAGGGCGGCCATGCCGCGCAGCCCGTACCAGGTGATGTCGACTTCCCACCAGCGGAAGCCCTGCCGAACCGTGCCCGGGAAAAAGTGGTGGTTGTTGTGCCAGCCCTCGCCGAAGGTCAACAGGGCCAGCCAGAAGTTGTTGCGGCTGTCGTCCTGGGTTGGAAAACGGCGCCGGCCAAAACGGTGTGCCAGCGAATTGATGGTGACCGTTGCATGGAACAGTACAACGGTGGAGATGAAGAAACCCCACACAACCAACTGTGCGCCACTGGTGTGCAACGACGGCGCGAAGTGCGCCAATGTTTCACCCGATACATACAGCGCCACCGCCAGCAGCACGGGTACCACCGTGTCGAACCGGTCCAACCATCGTAGCTCTGGAAAGCGTGCCAGATCTGGAATGCGGCTGAAATCCGTGACGAAGGCTTCACGGGTCAGGAACCAGCCCATGTGGCTGCGCCAGAACCCGCCGTGGCTGGGTGAATGCGGGTCCTGCGGCTGGTCGGCGTGGCGGTGGTGGTGGCGATGGTGTGCGGCCCACCACAACGGACCGCGCTGCACGCTGGCCGCCCCGATGACCGCGAACGCAAACTGCACCGGGCGTGAGGTAGTGAAAGTTTTATGAGAGAAATAGCGATGATAGAAGCCGGTGATGGCGAACATCCGCACTGCATACAGGGCGACGGCAACGCCGACGGCGGTCCAGGACACACCCACCCAGATCACGCCCAGGCAGCCCAGATGCAGCAGCACGAAGGGCAGGGCACGCAACCAGTCCACACGCCGTGCAGACGCGGCATCCACGCAGGGTTCACTGGCCGAGGTATCAAACCAGCGGCGCACCGTCTGGTGCAGGCGTGAACGACGTGCCGGGGGTGCCGCAGCGGCCATGAAAGCGCTTCCTGTGGAGTGCGTAACTGTTCTACGCAGGGCGGCGGCGTTTGGATGCATGCGACTTTGGTCTGCATCCAATTGCGGCCATCGTGCGTAGGAAGGTCATGTGCCGCCTATTGACCGCCCCCACCACCGATGTACTCTGAGCGCAACAACGCGACGTACTGCTTCGAGACCGCCCGCATGGTGTCAGGTTCACTGCAGCCGACGAGCGACCCCATCAACTGGGCTGGCGACATGGCCGGCGTGGCGCAGTTCCGCGACCGCGAGTGTTTCATGCGCATCTACGACCATTTCATGCCGCGCCTTTGCGTGTACCTGCGGGGCCTCGGTGCGCCGGACGGTATTGGCGAGGAGCTGGCACAGGAAAGCCTGCTGCGCCTGTGGCTGCACGCCGATCACTTCAACCCGGCGCAAAGCGCGCTGAGCACCTGGCTGTTCCGGATCGCGCGCAACCTGCACATTGACCGGGTGCGCCACGAACGCGGCTGGGCGCATGCGCAGGCGGTGGTCGAGCAGGCGGCCGAGCAGGACGTGCCCGAGCGCACCAGTGCCGAGCAGTTTGCCGATGATGCCCGCCTGCGCCAGCGCATCCAGGAGCTGCCGGCGGTGCAGGCACGGCTGGTGCGCATGTCGTACTTCGAGGCCAAAAGCCACGGCGAGATCGCCCAGGCGCTGGGCATGCCGCTGGGCACGGTGAAGTCACACCTGCGACGTGCGTTTCTGCAGCTGCAGTCGAAAGTGGGGGCCGGCTGATGCGCCCTCACCATCATCTGGACGACTCCACTCTGATGAGCCTCGCTGCCGGGGCACTGTCGGTGCCACTGGCGGTGGTGGCCAGCGCGCATCTGGAGCGCTGCGCGGAGTGCCGCCAGCGGCTGCGCGCAGCGGAGTCGATTGGTGCGGCGTTGCTGGAGCAGACCCAGCCGGAAAGCGCATCAGGGCAGCGCGACGTGCTTCGCGACGTGATGCTGGCGCGATTGGAAAGTGAAACGCATGTGGACGCGGCGAAGGTCACCGCGTTGCATGCGGAGGCGGCACCGCTGCGCGGCAGTGACCCGGATCGCCTGCCGGCGTCGTTGCAGCCGTACTTTGGAGAGCGGCTGAGCACCGTGCGTTGGAAGTGGATCGGTCCGGGCATGTATTGCACACGCGGTCGCGACATGCCGTCGCTCATCATGCTCAAAATTGCACCGGGCAGGAGCCTGCCGCAGCACAGCCACAGCGGCAGCGAACTGACCCAGGTGCTGCAGGGTTCGTACAACGACGCGCTGGGCCTGTTTGCGGCCGGCGATGTGGCGGATCTGGATTCGGATGTCGAGCATCAGCCGGTGACCGCACCGGGCGTTCCGTGTATCTGTGTTTCCGCGTTGGATGCGCCGCTGGTGTTCAGCGGTTGGCTCGCACGGAAGCTGCAGCGATTCGTACAGTTGTAAGGCGGGGGAGACGCCGGAGGAGAGGCGGCACCGGCTGGTTGTCGGGTGCCGGTGCCGCCCATTCTTTCAGGAGGCCAGTGCCGCTCGCACGCGGGTCGCCAACTCGGCGATCGTGAACGGCTTCCCGATCAGGTGCACGTTCTCATCCAGCACCCCCTCATCCACCAGCGCATTGCGGCTGTTGCCGGTGGTGAACAGCACTTTCAGTTCCGGCTTCCGCAGCAAGGCCTGGTCCGCGAGTTGCCGCCCGTTGACCTCCGGCATCACCACATCGGTAAACAACAGGTCGATGCCCGGATGGCGGTCGATCAGATCCAGCGCCGCCGCCGCGCCTTCGGCGGCCAATACCTGGTAGCCCAGTTCGGCCAGCGCTTCCACGGAGAACTGGCGCACCAGCGGCTCGTCGTCCACCACCAGGATCAGTTCCTGGCCACCGCCCGGCAACGGCGCAACGCGGGACTCAACGAGCGGTGCCGGTTCGCGCTCAGCCTGCAGCTTGGGCAGGTACACCTTCACCGTGGTTCCTGCGCCCACCTCTGAGCAAAGCTTGACCTGGCCCGCACTCTGCTGCACGAAACCATACACCTGCGAAAGCCCCAGCCCGGTGCCCTGGCCGACATCCTTGGTGGTGTAGAACGGGTCGAACGCCTTGGCCATCACCTCCGGCGGCATGCCGCTGCCGGTGTCCGACACCGCGATCAGCACGTACTCGCCGGGGGCAACCCCGGGGTGGTCGTCGGTGAAGCTGGAGGCGAGGGCACAGTTGCTGGTTTCCACCTTCAGCCGCCCGCCAGTGGGCATGGCGTCGCGTGCGTTCACCGCCAGGTTGAGAATCACGTTCTCCAGCTGGTTGGGGTCGGCGTGGGTCCACCACAAACCGCCGGCCAGCACGGTTTCCAGCTGCACGCTGCTGCCCAGCGAACGCACCAGCAGGTCGCTCATGCCCGCCACCAGCTTGTTGGCATCCACGGCGGTGGGTTGCAGCGGCTGCTGGCGCGAGAACGCCAACAGCCGCTGGGTCAGCTGCGCGGCACGCATGGCGCTGTCCATCGCCATTTCGATGTATCGGGCGGCGCGCGGATCACTGCCGGCCAGGCGTGCTTCCAGCAGGTCGAGCGGGCCGATCACCGTGGCCAGCATGTTGTTGAAGTCGTGGGCGATGCCGCCGGTGAGGTGGCCCACGGCCTCCATCTTCTGGCTCTGGCGCAGGGCCTCTTCCACGCGCAGGCGCTCGGCCACTTCCTCGCGGACGCGCGTTTCCAGCTGTTCGTTCAACTCCTTCAGGCGCGCTTCGGCGGCGTAGCGGTCGGAAAGATCGAGCATGGCCCCGATCATCCGTACCGGTGCGCCCTCTGCATTGCGCAGCACCGCACCGCGGTCGAACACCGTGGCGTAGCTGCCGTCGAAGCGCCGGAAGCGGTACTCATCGCTCCAGCTGCTGCCGTGGCCTTCGATGACGGCGTGGATGTCGCGGTCGATGCGCGCGCGGTCATCCGGGTGGATGTGTTCCAGCCACCACTGCGCGGTGGTTTCGCTGGTTTCATGCCCGAACAGGCTGCCCAGCGCTTCGTTCCAGATCACCTGGCCATCGCTGATGCGCCAGTCCCAGATGGCGTCGTTGGTCGCCTGGGCGGCGAGGCGGTAGCGCTCTTCGATCTCGCGATGGGCATCTTGGGCGGTCTTTCGATCGGTGATGTCCAGCGAGGTGCCGACCAGTCCCACGACGGAGCCGCTGGCATCGCGCAACGGGGCCTTGGTGGACAGCCAGTACGCGCGGCGGCCGTCGGGGAAGCTGACTTCCTCTTCCACCTGCTCGGCTTCACCGCTGGTCATGATGCGTTCGTCGGTGGTCATCACCGCCGCCGCCTGCGCCGGGTTGTTCAACAGCTCGGCATCGGTGCGGCCGACATACTGGTCGGGCGGCTTGCCGATCAGGTCGGTGGTGCCGCGGTTGCCGATCAGGATGCGGCCCTGGCGGTCCTTGGCGTAGACCACGCCGGGGGCGGCTTCGACGAAGGAGCGCAGCAGCTGCTGGGCATCATCGCGTTCGCGCTCATAGCGGCGGCGTTCGCTGATGTCGATGATGACACCGGGGAAGCCGACGGGGCGGCCGGTCGCATCCAGGTCCACCCGGCCGATGCCTTCCAGCCAGTGGTAGCCGCCGTCTTCGCTGCGGGTGCGGTACTGGTGCGCGAAGCGGCCGCCGTGCTGGACGGCAGCGTTGATCGCCGCGCTCAGGCCAGGCACATCATCCGGGTGCACACCGCTGAGCACTTCTTCCAGGCGCAGCGTGCTGTGGGCGATGTCCGGGTCCAGCCCGAAGGCGCGGGCCAGGGCTTCATCGATGGTGAGGCGGTCGTTGGCGACGTCCCAGAACCAGGTACCGACAATGGCACCGGCGGCCAGCGCCATGTTGACGCTTTCGGTGGCGCGTTCGCTGCGGGGGTCAGACGTATGGGGCGCGATCAATGGAAGGCTCGGCAGGGGGCTGGCGGTAGGGGCCGCCCGGCGATTGCAGTGTATGGATGACACGCATGGCGTGTCACTACGGGATTGTGGTGGTGGCGGGGTGAAGGGGGTGTGTCACCAGCGGTAAAGCGGCAGCGCGTGGCCGACCTCGCAGGCCAGCCCGGCCGGCACTTCGACGAAGCCCTCGGTGGCGGCCAGCGTGGTCACGTCGGCATTGCTGCGCGGGGGCACCGGTTGTGCGAGCACGTCGCCACCGGGGTCGCGGCGCAGCCGCACGGCGACGAACTGCGCCAGGGTGTGAGCGGGCACCGCGGTGGCCAGGCGCACCTGTTCGCACGCCACGATCGACAAGCCCATGCTCGACAACAGCGCGGGGCGCACATAGCGGGCCATGCACACCAGCGCCGAGTAGGGGTTGCCGGGCAGGGCAAAGACCCGTTGCCCGGCCGGTCCGACCCCGAACCACATCGCGCGGCCCGGCTGCTGGGCCACGCCCTGGAAGATGCAGCGCACGCCCACGCTTTCCAGCGTGGTCGGAAGATAATCGCGCTGCCCAAGCGTGACCCCGCCGGAAAGCACCAGCACGTCGTGGCCCTGCAACAACCGCGACAGACTGGCACCGAGTACATCCGGATCTTCAGACAGCGGCTGCACGGTGGCCGAGGCGATGCCGGCTGCGCGCAGCGCCGCCAGCATGGCCAGGTCGCTGCAGCGTCGAATGCGTGCGGGCTGCAGTGGCGCGTCCACGTCCAGCAACGCTTCGCCGGTGGCGATGATGGCCACCGTGGGCAGGCGCACGGCTTTCACCGTGGCCACGCCATTGGCGGCCAGCACGGCCATCTGTGGCGGGCCAATACGGGTGCCAGCGTCCAGCACCACCGCGTCGGCAGGGCAGTCCGCGCCTTGTCGATGGATGAACTGCCCACGGCTGGGGCTGGCCGCCGGTGCCAGGCTGTAGCCGTGCGCGGACCGCACCAGCTGCTCGATCGGAATCACGCAGTCGCAGCCTTCGGGCAGCAGCGCGCCACTGGCAACTTCAATACACGTGTCGGGCTCCCTGAGCGCCTGGCCGTAGCCGCCGGCGGTCTGCGCACCGGCCACGCGCAGCAGCGCGGGCATGACAGGCAGCCAGCGCGTGGCGATGCCGTCCATGGTGACCCGGTCGAACGGCGGATGCGCGCGCTCGGCCATGACCTCGTCGGCCAGCACCCGACCGACCGCCTCGGCCAACGCCACCGATTCGGTGGCGCGCCCACGGGGCTGTGCATGTACGGCGTGGGTGGCTTCATCCACGCTGATCAGTGACTGCATCGCCGATCACCCCCAACCTTGGAGTGAGCCAGTGATACCGTGTGCAATGTGAGCGTGAGTTGATGAAACGGCCTTCACACGGCAGGAAAATACATCTCCACGCACGTTCCGTGACCGGGTTCACTGATCAGTCGGGTGAAACCGCCCGACTGCGCGGTGAAGCCAAACACCTGGCTCAGGCCCAGGCCGCTGCCCTTGCCGATCGGCTTGGTGGTGAAGAACGGCTCGAACACGCGCGCCTGCTGTTCCTTGGGAATGCCGGGGCCGTTGTCGTGCACCGACAGGCGCACGAACGCGGCCGGCGGCTGCTCCGGGCGAGCCGGATCCTGGGTGAACTGCAGCGCGGTATGAATGCAGAGGTGCCCCGCGTCGGCCATGGCATCGCGGCTGTTGCAGACCAGATTGAGCACGGCGGTCTCCAGCTGGGTGCGGTCGACCGCGCAGCAGGGAAGGTCCTCGGCCAGGTCCAGTTCAAGGGTGATGGCATCGCCGGCGGAGCGGCGCAGCACGCCTTCGCACTCACGCATCACCGTACTCAGCTCCAGTCGTTCCGGGGACAGCGCCTGGCCGCGTGCGAAGCTGAGCAGTTGGCGGGTGAGCAGGGCACCGCGCTCGGCCGCACGCAGGGTGGTATCGACCAGCTTGGCCGAGGCGTCGTCCTTGACCTTGGCGGCCAACAGGTCCTGGCAGTTGATGACGACGGTGAGCAGGTTGTTGAAGTCATGGGCCATGCCCAGGGTGAACTTGCCGATGGCTTCCAGCTTCTGCGCCTGCAGCAGGTTGGCCTGCGCTTCGTGCAGGCGCTGCTGGGCGACGTGGCGCTCGGTCACGTCGCGGGTGACCTTGGCGAAGCCGATCAGCTCGCCGTCCACCCGGATCGGGTCGATGACCACGCTGGCGCGGAAACGCGAGCCGTCCTTGCGTACCCGCCAGCCTTCACCGGCATAGCGGCCCTCAGCGGCGGCGGTATGCAGGTTGCGCTCGGGTATTCCGGCCTGGACATCTTCGGGCAGGTAGAAGCGGGCGAAGTTGGTGCCGATCACCTCGCGGTTGGTATAGCCCTTGATGCGCCGTCCGCCGGGGTTCCAGGTGCGGATCACCCCTTCGGTATCCAGCATGTAGATGGCGTAGTCGGTGACGGAATTGAGCAGCAGTGAAAACTGCCGCGCCTCGTCATTCAGCAGGTCGTTGGTGCGTTCTTCCAGCACGGTCTCGTCCTCCCCAGCCCCCTGATGCGGACAGTAGTGCACAGGGGTGGGGCAGGTCCACGAAAATCGCCACCCATTCAGGACATTTGCCGGATCCGCGTATCGATTGTGTGAGGAGCGCGTATTCAGGTTGAAGCCGACGTCAGCGCCTCGCCTCGTAACGCTGAGCGGCTGGCTTCCAGATCACGCTGATGCGCTCCGGTGCCTCGGTCGCGTCCGGGAATGACGGCGTGCAGTCGCCTGAGCAGATGAAACGCCTCATTCGGCCTGCGGTGTCGGCTCGCCAACGGCAAGCGCACCAGAGCCTGGGCCCGATCCGGCGATGCGAAGCGGTTCCGCATCCAGATCCGTCGTGACAGTTGTCTGAGCGCCCAGTTCCTTTTGCAGCGCGCTCATCCATTGCCACTCATAGCCTTCCGGCACGTTGACCACCAGCCAGCCTCTCTCACTGTGACCCTCCAGTGTCAGGCCATATCGCTCAATCAGATGAAGCGCGCGAGGGAGTGCATCCGGCCTCGCCTGTATGACGGTGCGACCCGGGACCACCTTCCAGTCCGGAAGCATGGTTCGATCAAGCGGATGCGCTTTGCCCTCCACGACGAGGGTCTTGCCGTCATACTCCACGTAGCGGTTGCCATCGGGTGTGTCGCTGCAGGCCGAGGTCGCCAGGGCGAGCACACAGGCGAGGACCGCAGGCAGGGCGCGGGCATGGATCGTTGTTTGGCGCATGCGGTCGATTCCGATCATCTGGGGCGCGAAACCCGCTTTCGATACTCGCCCACATTGTCACCCTGGATCCGCCGCTCGCGGGTTCCGTTGTTGGTCCCGACCTTCTGCTCGGAGCCGTTCACCGGCTTCGCCTCCACCAGCGTCTCACGCTCGAAGGCGTGCGACTTGTCGGTGTTGCGGTAGTACCGGTACAGCGCCCAGTACAACCCGGTGGCGGCCGCAGGGCCGGCCGCCAACAACCACAGACCACTATCGTCGCTCATGCGCTGGCTACCAGTAGGGCAATGACAAGGGCTTCCACGATCGTGCCGGTGGTCAGCGCGGCCAGCAGCAGTTTCCATTGCTGCACCGGCACGCTGCCCATGGTTTCACCGGTACGGCCGTTGACCGCGATGTAATGCAGCATGCCGCCGTTGCGGCCGGGCTGGTGGTAGGAGTACAGCCACACCGGCAGGTACATCGAGACCCAGCGGGTACCGTGCACCTCCAGCTGCTCCTGCTCCCAGCGCACGCCACGATTGAAACGCCGTACCGAGCTGTGCACTTCCGAACGGGCGATGGACAGCAACTGGTCTTCCAGTCGCGGCATCATCTTGTCCACGTCCAGATCGCGCTTCTCGGAACTGAAGCCGAGCAGATAGGACGCGTTCCACTTCACAGCGTTCTTGGTGTCGAACGGCAGGATGGTGTTGATGATGTTGTTGGTGTTGACCTTGATGTCCATGTTGCCGCGCTGGGCGGAGGACTCCAGCGGCAGGTCGTCGACGGTGAAGTCGACCTGCCGGTCCACCTGGTACACATCCGCGTCGTAGTAGGTCTTCTTCTTGTCGCCGGTGCCCACGGTGTACTCGCGGGTCTGGATTTCGCCCTTGCCGGACACGGCGGCGCTGACGTTGCTGTCCACGATCATGTACGGCATGTAGACGCCGACCACGTTTTCGGGGGTGAACTGGTCCTTGAATGCCTTCAGTGCGAACAGGCGCCGCTTGTCGACAAACTGGCGGATGCGGGCAACCGCGTCGTCCTTGCTGATCCGGAACGGCAGCACCGCATCGGGCACGGCCCCGTTGGAGACCTGCTCGTTGACGCCGAATACGTGACGGCACCAGTGGCAGCGGGCGGTCATGCTGCTTTCGGTGTTGATGGTGACCTCGGCACCGCAGCCGGTGCACTTGAAGCTCATCAGTGCGGCGGTGCCAGCGTCGATGTTGCGGGCACCGCTGGCAATGTTCGTTCCGCGCAACTGGTCCAGGCCTTCGCCCAGCCCAAACGCTTCTTCCACACGGTCGCCGTGCCACTGGTGGCGGCAGTACTGGCAGATCAGCACATCGGTGCCGACTTTCAGGCGCACGTCGCTGGAACCGCACTTCGGACAGCGGTTCACGCCATCCTTGAGTTCAGCGGCCGAGGTATCCAGCGCCTCGGGATCGGGCGCTTCAATCTCGGCCCGGATCGGGTCGGGCAGGCCGGTTGGGTCGATCGGGAAGCTGCCGGGCAGGGGGGGAACGTCCTGCGGCGAGCCGGGGCCGTCCAGCGTTGCCTTGGGCAACGGCGGCGGCACCGGCGGCAGCGGTGGCGGGGTGTTTCCTGGCTGGGTCATGGCGGGCCTTGCGTCTTACAGGCCCAGCGCCTTGGCCTTGGCCGCGTCGTAGTCCGCCTGCGTGATCAGCCCGAGGTCCAGCATTTCCTTGGCCTTCTTCAGCTTGGCGACGGTGTCGTCGACCGGCGCGGCGGCCGGGGTGGCCGGCTGCTGCAGGTTGCCCACGCCCATCATGCCGCTGGCCATGCCGATGCCCATCAGCCCGGCCGCACCGCCATTCTCGCCGGCGGACTGGATGCCCTGGGCCACGCTGGCCTGCAGGTTGGAATTGCCACGGCTGCCGGCCAGCGCATCGGCGCGCTGCACGGTCTTGAGCAGTTCACGGGTGTTGGCGTCGTACTCGATGGAGACGATGGCGGTCTTGACGATGGCCAGGCCGCGATCGGACTTCCACTGGTAACCCTGTTCAACCGCCGCTGACAGACTCTGGGCGAAGCCCAGCGAGTCCTGCTGCAGCTTGGTGATGCGGTTGCCCTTGGCGGGATCGTTGCTGTACAGACTGAACGCCGGGGCCAATGAGCTGACCACTTCATTGAACAGCTGGTTGGCGGCGGCGTTGTCCATGTCAGTGAAGTCGAACACCTTGCCCGGCTGCAGGTAGGCGGCCGGCACGAAGTTCTTCACGAACAGGATGGGGTCTTCAATCTTCAGCGTGTACGAGCCACGCGTGACCGCACCGACCTGGGTATTGAGGAAGGCGTCATCCCAGTAGATTTCCGACTGGGTGCCGAAGCGGTTGTCGGGCAGTTCCTTCAGCGAAACGAAAAATGCCGCCTGCTGCGCACCGGGCTGGCCGCCGAACTTGAAGCGCTCCCAGCTCTGCTTGATCAGCGGGGTGACAATGCCGTCGCCGGCGAAGACGGACTGCGAGTTCAGGTCATCCGAGCGCCATTCGTAGCCGCCGGCTTCGGCGACGAAGGCGGTGATGGCACCGTCCTGCATGAGCAGCAGGCCGTAGCCTTCCGGCACGACGATCTTCGAGCCGTTGCTGATGATGTTGGACGAGCTGCTGGTGTTGGACCCACGGCCGGCGTTGGTGCCGCGCGGAACCGCGGCGAACAGCGCGGCCGTGGACGGCAGGCCGTTGGGCACCGTGTAGAAATCCTTCCACTGGTCGGCCAGAACACCGCCAACTGCACCCTTTACCGCCTGGATCAAACCCATGACCATTCCTTGTGATTGCTGGATGGGGGGGACTATAGCAGGCGGTACGGGGGGACTGGACCAGTTGGGCCTGGGTGACCGCGCGGGGTCGAGGTGGATGCCGGCCGTCG
>DGLB01000059.1 GCA_002387845.1 Stenotrophomonas maltophilia
GCCCCCGGCGTCGCTGGCCGCTGCGGGTCGGCTTGGGCCTGGCCGCCGGCCTGGCCGTGTTGATGGTGGTGCCCACGGCACCGCCGCCGGCGGTGCAGCCGAGCCCGCTGCAGCATCAGGCCGATGTCATCGCCCAGGAGTACCAGCAGGCCATCGCCACCCTGCCGACCGACACACTCGCACCGGACTGGCAGCCAACCCTGCACGAGCTCGATCGCAGTGCGGCCAGCATCCGCGCCGCCATCGCCGAAAACCCCCGCTCGCGCTATCTGCTCGGGCAACTGCAGCGCACCTATGCGCTGCGCCTTGAACTGACCCAGCAGGCGCTGAACGCCGCTGGCCTGCCATCCTGAAGGAGAACACCATGCACTACCGCCTGCGAATGATTGCCGCCCTGACCCTGCTGCTGCCCTTGGCCGCGCAGGCGGAAACCCGGGTCGATGAGCGCCATCCACTGGCGGCCGGTGGCCGGGTGGAAGTCAGCAACATTGCCGGCAAGGTCACCGTACGCGGCTGGGACCGCAACGAGGTGGCGCTGACCGGCAGCCTGGCCGACGGCCTGCGCCTGCAGCAGGACAAAAGCACCAACCGGGTGCGCTGGGAAGTGATCTACCCGCGCAACAGCCGCAACAACGGCAACGCCACCCTGGAACTGCGCGTGCCGCGTTCGGTGGAAGTGCAGTTGGGCACGGTAAGCGCGGACATCGACGTGGCAGGGGTCGATCTGCGCCGCTTGGCCGCCAATGCGGTCAGCGGGGACATCACCGCCGCAGGGCGCAGCGGCGAGGCCGCGCTGGCCACGGTCAGCGGCAGCGTCCGGGCGCAGGTGCAGACCCAGCGGTTGGCATTGCGTGCGGTAAGCGGTGACATCCAGGCCGGAGGCGGCATTGCCGGTGAAGTCGCGGCGGAGACGGTATCGGGCGACATCCGCCTGGATACCGCGCAGGTGCAGCGTCTGGCCGCCGAAGCGGTGTCGGGCAGCCTCAGCATCGGTACCACAGGCCTGGCTCCCGGCGGCAAGGTCACGCTGGAAACGGTCAGCGGCTCGATTGCGCTGGCGCTGCCGGCCAAGGTCTCGGCACGGCTGGCGGTGAAGACCTTCAGTGGCGACATCCAGTCCGACGCCGGCAAGGTCGAGCGGCCGCGCTATGGTCCGGGGCGCAGCCTGGATACCCGACTGGGTGCGGGCGACGGTGACATCTCGATCAATGCCCATTCGGGCAACGTACGGGTGACGCTGGGCGGTCGTTGAAGACAACCACCGCACCGGCAGAAGTGCCGGTGCGGACGGCGGGCGGGCTCAGCTGGCCTTCTTCAGCGCCAGGGTGTTGCCGAGGACTTCGATCTTGCCACCGCTCTTGCGGAACGCAGCCAGATCGGCCGCGATGCTGGCACTGTTGATCGCCGTGCTGGCGGTCTGCTTGCGGTCAACGCGGACGGTGTTGCCGGCCTTGGGGGAGGTCTTTGGCGAACGTGCCATGGATGCTCCTTTCTAGTTACAGCGTGGAGAAAATCGCCGACGGATCATGCGGTTGTCGGCGGAAGTAGCGCCGCACGGGGCGGGCGCGATGTCGCCGGTCGTGGACTGGCGGCAAATACGGGAAAGCACTCCCAGGCCCGGGGCCGAAACCTCGGGTGGCAGCTTTGGCGAAGGAGGGCGCGCTTACGGCTGGCCCGGGACGTCATGCGCATGGCGCATCAAAGCCGGAAAATGATAGTCGTTCCGGCGTAACGTTTTGTTAATGTCGCCGAGGCAGTGTGCCTGATCCCATCTTAATCAATGACTTGCGGCCCAGGCCAGGCCGTGCACGACGCCGAACGAGGGGTTGCCCCGTACCAGCCGCGCCCCGGGAAACGCCGCAGCAACGGCCTGCTGCAGGTAGCCGGCGCGCGACATGCCACCGGTCAGGAACACGGCGGCAGGCTCCCGGCCGATGTCCTCACGGACCTGTGCCAGCAGCTGGGTCAGTTCGCCCACGTACCCGGCCGCAGCCGTTCCCAGTTGTGCCGCGCTGGTGTGCAGGGTCAGCCCGCGCTCGATGAAGTCCAGCGCGCTGTCATGGCGGTCGGTGCTGCTCAGGGCGATCTTGCAGCGCTCCACCTCGCGGTACAGGCGCGCCGTGTTGCCGGTGTCCTGCAGCGCCTGCAGGCGCTTGCCCCAGGGCGCGTCGACATCGCGGTAGCTGTGCTGGCGGAATTCGCGCTGGCGCGGCATGTCCTGCACCATCGCCGCTTCCACATAATGATGCGCGGGCACGCGGCTGATGCCGCGTCCGAACAGCGGCATGTAGCCGGACAGGCTCAGCGCGAGGTCGATGTCGGTACCGCCGCGGGCAATACCCCAGGCCCGATGGATGGCCGGGGCCCGTGTGCCGCCCACGCGGGCATGCGCGATGTCGGTGGTACCGCCGCCGATATCGACCACCAGCGCGTCGTGCTCGTCGGCGCTTTCAGCGTGGTAGTGCATGGCCGCCGCAGCCGGTTCCTCGAGGAAATCCACGCTGTCAAAACCTGCCGCGATCGCGGCGGTGTGCAGGATATCCAGCGCCTGCTCATTGCCTGCCGCGCCGATCGAGCTGCGGAACTGCACCGGTCGTCCCAGGGTCGCCGTGCGCACGGGGGTATCGAGCTGGCGCGATGCGGTCAGCCGGATGTGTTCCAGAATGTGGGTGGCAATACCGGTGATGGTCTGGCGCGCGCGCGGGTGCAGGTTGTAACCCAGCATCGACTTCGGGCTCTGCACCAGGTTGCCTTCGTTCTCCTCGAAGTAGGCTTCCAGCGCCTCGTCGCCGTACACCGCGTTCTGCAGCAGCGTGGTGGAACTGAGCGGCTGCTGCATCTGCTCTTCCATCCACTGCCGGCGCACTACCCGCAATGCGTCGCGGCGCAGCGCATCGGGCGCACGCTCCTGCCCTGCGGCGCGGGCCTCACGGGCGGCGGCGTCGATCAGACGATGCAGCTCGTGTTCCAGTGCCGGGGTCAGCTCGAAGTCATTGGGGTCGCGCATCACCTCGGGAAAGTACACCGTGGTGCGGAACTGTTCGGCCTCGCCAAAGCGGATCGGCACCACCTGGCCTTCGACCACGGCGGCGGCGGCGGAGTTGCTGGTACCAAAGTCGATGCCGATCTTCATGCGGGCCGCGCCAGATGGAAGGGGGCGCGCACTGTGCGGCAACCGGCGCGCGGGCGCAAGGGGCGGCGGCGCGCCGGTTACAATGGTGAACGTTTCACTCTTTTACCGAAGGCCCCCATGTCTGCCGTTCCCGCCTGCCCGCAATGCACCCTTGAAAACACCTACGCCGACGGCGCGCTGTTCATCTGCGCCGACTGTGGCCACGAGTGGGCGGCGGGTGATGCCGACGCAGCGGGCGTGGTGGTCCGTGACAGCAACGGCAACGTGCTGGTGAGCGGCGACACCGTGACTGTCATCAAAGACCTGAAAGTGAAGGGGTCATCCATTCCGCTCAAGCAGGGCACGGTGATCCGCAACATCCGGCTGGTCGAGGACGACGCCGAGCACATTGAAGGCAACTCGGACAAGATCAAGGGGCTGGTGCTGAAGACCTGCTTCCTCAAGAAAGCCTGAGGTAACGCCCCCGGCACCGCCGTCAATTGGCGGCGGTACGTTTCTGCCAGCGTTTCAGGCCGTCCAGTTTGGCCTGGTAGGCCGCGCGCAGCACGCTGGCGTCGTCACCGGCCAGGTCGCGCGCACGCTGCATCTCCCTGGAGGCCCGGGTGTTGTCACCGGCCAGGAAGTAGGCCCGCGCCAGGCCGAAGTGGAACTGGTGCGCGGTGCCGTACAGGGCGATCGCCTGCCGGTAATAGTGGATGGCCTTGTCGTAGTCCTTGCGTTCCTCGGCCTGGTTCCCCATCCGGAACTGGGCGAAGGGATCTTTGCGTTCCACCTGCTGCAGCCGCCTGGACAGTTGGCTGGCCAGTTGCGGTTCGCCCAGACGCAGATACAGCGCACTGGCGTTGGTCAGCGCCGCGGCATGGCGTGGCTGCAGGCGCAGCGCGGTCTCGAAATCCTGCCGTGCCTGCGGCATGCGGCCTTCGCGGGTGTCCAGCACGCCCAGATTGTTCCAGCCCGGGGTGAACCCAGGCGACAGGTCCAGGGCGGCCTTCAGATAGGTCCTGGCCATGGGCAGGTCGCCCGCTGCCATGGCCTGCGCGCCGCGGTTGTTGTAGAAGTGGGACAGCGCGCGCTGTTCGGTGATCGGGCGCGGGCCATAACGGTCATAGAGCACGTTGCGATCAAGGTCGACGACGGCGGTGCGGTTGTTCAGCTCCACCCCGGCATTCACATGCCCGACGCTGTAGATCACCCCCTCATCCTGGTACCAGGTCATTACCTGGGCCACTTCCTGCACACGCGCGTCAATGCCGGCGGCGCGTGCCAGGGTGACGAACAGCAGCGTGAATGACAGGCAGTTGGCGCGGCCGGTCTGCCAGGTTTCGGTCAGGGTGTGCGTGGCGTAGGGGTCGTACTCCAGGTGCATGCCATCGGCGTCGAAGATCAGGTGCACCAGCTTTTCCAGCCGTTGTTCGCGCGAATTGGCGGCCCCAATCACGCGTTGCTGCAGCAGGGTCCGCAACGCCGGCGGTATGGCCAGGATCTGGTCGGCGCTGGGCGGTGCCTGCAACGACGGTTCGGCAGCGACCTGAACGGCGGGCAGGGTCAGGGCAGGGGGGCGTGGTGGGTCGGCCCGGACCGGGCCAGTGGCCAGCAGCGCCGCCAGGATGGCGGTCAGCACGGCATGGACGTTCACGGTAGACATCGCGGTCACCTCCCAGCCAACGCGGCGTTCCGGCCCCAGCATAGGCTGGGCCGACGGCGTTGGCGCGCCGCTTGTCGGCCCGCCGCGCCCTTTGCCGCTTGCCAGCGGCCCCCTGTGCGGCCAATCATGCGGCCATGACCTTCGCACCTGTGCTCCTGCCGGCGGCCATGCAGGCCGACCTGGAAGCGGCGTACGCCATGCCGCCACGGGCGTACCACAGCTTCGCGCACGTGCGCGCTGTGTTGCGCCACTGCCAGGAGGTCGCCGAAGGGCCCGGCTGGACCCAACCGCGCGAGGTGCAACTGGCCGCGCTGTACCATGATGCGATCTACGACGCCGGGCGCAGCGACAACGAAGCCCGCTCCGCAGCGCTGGCGCGCGCGCAGATCGAGCGCTGGCTGCCGGGTGCCGGGGTCGACGTGGCGCGGGTGGAACTGCTGATCGGTCTGACCGCCCGCCACGGCGTGCTGGGCCGGGATGACGTGGACGACCAGGCCGCGCTGTTCCTGGATTGCGACATGGCCATCCTGGGGGCCCCGCCCGAGGTCTTCGATGCCTACGACCGTGGCATTGCGGAAGAGTACGCCGGGCACGTGCCGGGCTTCCTGTTCCGGCTCAACCGCCGGCGCTTCCTGGCCCAGCTGCTCAAGCGTCCGCGTATTTTCCTCAGTGACTTCTTCCACCAGCGCCTGGACGCGGCGGCACGCGCCAATCTGCGCCGCCGGCTGGGTCGTTGAGCGTCGTTTACACTGCACGGGTTCACCTGCATGCCGTTGCGCCGATGCCCGATCTTGTTCCGCCGCCCGATCCCGATCCCCGCCCGCTGCCGCCGGAGGAACCCGGCCCCAACGAATGCTGCGGCAGCGGTTGCCCCTTGTGCGTGCTGGATCTGTACAGCGAAGAACTGCAGCGCTACCGCACCGCGTTGGCGGCCTGGAAACAGCGCCATCCGGACGCGGCTCCCTGAGGCCGTGCCCGCATGACGCCGTCCGCCGCCGTCCGCTCGCCAAGCCGAGCCCACGCATCGATCGCACTGCTGGCCCTGCTGGCACTGTGCGCCTTTGTCCTCACCGCGCTGTGGACCCAGTGGGCCCGCGATGATCTGGACTGGGTACAGGCGACGTTGAGCCTGTACCTGCACGGCCCCTGGGGCCTCGCACTGCGCACGGCCTACTGTGTGCTGGCGGTTGCGATCATGCTGCTGGCATGGTCGCTGCATGCCGGACTGCAGTCGCCACGGCGCAGCGCCGCTGCGCCGCTGTTGTTCGGCGTGGCGGGGCTGGGCCTGATGGGCGTTGCGGTGGGTGACAGCTGGCTGCCGGAACGGGCTCCCTTGCTGGCTCCCCTCGTGCACGGCCTTGCCGCCAATACGGCCTTCCTGTGCGTGAGCGTGGCGATGCTGCTGCAGAGCTGGTACCTGCGTGCCGACCCGCGCTGGAGCCGCTGGGCAGTGCCTGCATGGTGGTGGGCCTGGTTGTGCTTCGCGTTGCTGTGGCTGCACGTCCTGTGGCGGGGGCCACCGCGCGGGGCCGGGCAGAAACTGGTCATTGCAGCGGTGGTGCTGTGGCTGGCAGTGGTCGCGCTGCAGCAATGGCGACAGGCGCGCCGCGCCACCGCCTGACCGCGCGCGTCGCGACAACCGCGCATCGCCACGCTCTGTACATCCCCTTGGCACGCCAGCGGCGTATCGTGAGCGGACTTTTTCCGGGAAGCGTCACGATGCGGGCAATCAGCGTGGGCAGGCGGCGGTGGTGGGGTGTGGTGCTGTTCGGACTGTTGAGTGCCGGTGCACAGGCGGCACCGCAGCAGGTCAGCCACGGGCGCTTCCATGACGTGCCGGTGTACCTGCCGGATGGGCAGCCGCAGCGGGTCGTGGTGTGGTTCGACGGGGGGCGCGAACCGGCGCTGACCACGCAGCGGATCGAGGGGCTGCGTACGCAGGGGGCATTGGTGGCGCGGGTGGATGTCGCGCGACTGCACCAGGCCGTTGCCGCCGATGGAGGCAGCTGTGCATTCGGCGCGGGCGACGTGGAAAATTTCTCGCGGTTCTTCCAGGCCTACCTGCACGTGCCGGGGTACCACCTGCCGTTGATCGCCGGCGATGGCAGCGGTGCTGAACTGGCCTACGCGGTGGCCGCGCAGGCCGACACCCAGGTGTTTGCGGGGCTGCTGACCACCGGCTTCTGCCCCGACGCCGTGCGCGAACGGCAGGTGTGTGGGGCCGGGGTCAGCCATGGCCGGTTGCAGCCCACCGAGTTGAACTTCCCCTGGTTGAACGCGGCCGGAGATGCGCGCTGCACGGTGGGCAGTGCCGCTGCATTTGTGCGCAGGGTTGCGCTGGGACGTGAGTTCCAGCGTACCGGCCGCGGCGACGATCTGCCCGGACTGCTGGCCGCGGCGCAGGTGCTGGGCGCGCAGCAGGGCGTCAGCCTGGCACCGCCACCGCAGGGGCTGGGTGGCTTGCCGGTGGTGGAAATTCCGGCGGCCAAGCCAGGTGACACGCTGGCCATCTTCGTCTCGGGCGACGGCGGCTGGGCCGGCCTGGACAAGGAGGTGGCGGCTTCACTGGCCGAGGCGGGGGTGGCCGTGGTTGGGGTGGATTCGCTGCGCTACTTCTGGACCCGGCGCACGCCGGAGGGCTTCGCCCGCGATCTGGAGCGTGTTGCCGCCCATTACCAGCAGCAGTGGCAGCGCCGACGTCTGCTGCTGATCGGTTTTTCGCAAGGGGCCGATGTGTTGCCGGCGGCGATCAACCAGCTCGAGCCGGCCACGCGCGATGCGGTTGCGTTGATCGGCTTGATGTCGGTCGGGCGCAACGCGGATTACGAGTTCCACGTCAGCAACTGGTTGGGCGGTGGCGGCGATGGCCTGCCGATCGCGCCGGAGATCGCAAAGCTGCCGGCGCAGCGCACCCTGTGCCTGTATGGCAAGGATGACGAGGACGCACTGTGCCCGGACCTGCCCGCGGGCCAGGCGCAGGTCATCGCGCTCCCCGGAGACCACCATTTCAAGGGCGACTACGACCTGCTTGCACGCACGCTGCTGGAGCATGCGCGGTAACGTCAACGCGGCGTTCGGCTGATCAACCGCGTCGCATCCAGCAGCGCCGCCGGCAGATGCATGCCGCCGGGCGCGGCCAGATACCGCGCGCGCCAGCTCGGCGCGAACTTGGACTTGAACCGTCGCAGTCCACTGAACCCATAGAACCGTTCACCGTGCCGCGCAACCAGGTTGGCAAAGCGGTTCCAGCGCCCGGCCAGCCGGTGCTGGGCCAGCCCTGACAACGGCGCCATGCCCAGCGAGAAACGCTGGAAACCCTGCGCGCGTCCCCACAGGAACAGTTCGATGAACAGATAGTCCATCGTGCCCTTCGGGGCGTCATCCACATGCCGCATCAGATCGACGGACAGCTCATGGCCGGCCGGTGCTTGCCACAGATTGGCAAACGCCACGATCCGACCCTCTGCCTCCACCAGCGCGACCGGGAAGCGGGACAGGTAGGCCGGATCGAAGCTGCCGAGCGAGAATCCCTTCTCATCGCCCGCCTTGTCGTCCAGCCATTGTTGCGAGACCTCCGCCAGCGCCGGCATCAGCGCCGGCACCTCGTCGATCGATGCCACGCGGAAGCTGAGTCCGCCGCGCTTGCCGCGATTCCAGGCCTGGCGCAGGTCGGCGCGTTCGCGCCCCTCCAGGGTGAAATCATGCAAGGGCACCATCGCTTCCTCGCCCAGTTTCACCAGGCTCAGGCCCAGGTCCAGATAGGTCTGCCAGTAGGTTTCGCCGACCTGGTAGAACACCGGGCGCAGCCCCAGGCGGTCGGCCTCTTCGCGGAAGCGCCAGATCAGTGCGCGTGCCACCTCCGGCGGGCCTACCGGGTCGCCCATCGCAATCAATGAACCGCCGTAGCGCTGCATCATCACAAAGCCGCGCTGCGCGTCGTCGCGCAGCACGGCCTTGTCGGCGGTCAGCACCAGGCAGGCCTGGGTGTCTTCGGCTCCGGCCAGCACCGGTGCCAGCGCGTCCAGCGTTGCCGGGTCCGCGGGCGGCAGCGGGGTGCGGGTGCTGTGCAGCAGGCGCGCCAGCCCGAACACGGTCAGTGCAATGGCCACCAGCAACAGCGCGCGCAGTGCCCGTGGTGCATTGCCCTGCACCGCGAACTGCCACCATAGTTCGTTCTGGTATTCCACATGGCTGTAGACGAAGAACAGCAGCCAGATCACCGCCACCAGCACCAGCCCCAGGTTGCGGATCCACGGCCATGACCACGCCTCATCCAGCAACGCGCCCTGGCGATAGAACTCACGCCGCGACGCCCACAGCGCCATCGCGACCAGCACCGCCGACAGCGCGATCAGCAACTGCCCGCCGCGCAGCCAGATCGGCAAGGGGGCCGCCACGCAGATCGCCAATGCCAGCACCCAGGCCGCATGGCTGCGTCGCTGCAGGCCCTGGCCGATCAGCAGCAGCGCCACACCGGCCAGGCTGCCCAGCAGGTGCGAGGTCTCCAGCACCGGCAGCGAGGCATGCAGGAGATGCCGGCGCGGGGTCGGCAGGGTGCCGTCGATCACCAGCGCCGCGCCCACACTGAACACGGCCAGCGCGATGATCTGCGGCAACCACGGGCGCAGTGCGGTCCAGCCGGCGCGCGTCGCGCCGGCACCGGCGCGCAGCGGGCGACGCAGCGCAGGAGAAACGCCCAGCGCGGTGGCCAGCAGCAGCGGCAGCACGTA
>DGLB01000025.1:0-8459 GCA_002387845.1 Stenotrophomonas maltophilia
GTGAGCCGCATGGATGCGGCGATCGAGCTTACATGGGTGAAGGCGCACTGCTTGCGAGGCACTGCCTCGCGTGCGACTGAACGCCCAGCCGCCGGCGGCTGGGCCGGGCCCCGGAGGGGGACTTGCGGCGCCCCCCGGAACGCCCATCCCGAGCCGCCAAGCCAGGGAACCGATGACCACCGGCTGTTCGCCAAGAACCAACAGCAGCCGGGCGAAGCCCGGCGGCACGGAACCCCTGCAATCAGGGCTTGGTCTGGAAGGTGACTTCTTCGTAGGGCTGCACGACCACCCAGCCTTCGCCGGCGAACTTCAGCTGCAGGGTTTCGCCGGAGCCACGGCCCAGCAGGGTGCCCAGCGAGATGTCGGTGACGATTTCCGGGGTCAGGGTGCCCGACCAGGCCACGGTCGAATTCGGATCGGTGAAGATCGGGCCGGTCTGTGCGTTCACCGGCAGGGTCATCGGCTCGTAGTGCGACGTGATCGCGACGACGCCATGGCCGCTGAGGCGGATGTTGAACAGGCCGCCGGCCAGCATGCCGGCCACCTTGCGCATCATCGTGATCTGCGAGTCGATGCCATCTTCGAAGGCCAGCACGTCGTTGCCGTTGACGAACACCGAGTCGCCCTCCAGGCGCAGCAGGGTGATCTTCTTGCCCATGTCGGCCAGGTAGACCCGCCCCTGCCCTTCGGCCTTCATCAGGCGCAGGCCCTCGCCCGTGGCCAGCTTCTTCAGCAGGTTGCCCACGCCGCGCTCCAGGACTCCCTCGCGGGTGAACTTGACCGCACCCTTGCGTGCCACCATCGCGCCCGATTTCGCCCAGACCCGGCCATCCACCCGGACTTCCAGCATGTACGGACTCTCCAGCTCGAAGGCATCCGAACTGAGATCCTTTTCCTGCGTGGCAGCCAGGAATTCCTTGAGCGACTTCACAGCCATTGGCAGCAACTTCTTTTTAAGTGAGTGCGCGCATGGTACAGGTTGGGCGGATGTGGTACCAAAGACATCAAGAGGCCACCCCGCCCGCAAACCAGGGTGACCAACCTCACGAATTCGGACATGGCAAGCACTACAGCTCAAATCTGTGACGTACTCCATGTATTCTTGCCACATCATCTCAGTGTTCCTGCCATGTCTCCCGAGCTGACTGCCGCCCTGGCGCTCTGCCGCAACCTGCCCTCGCCGCCCGGTATTGCCCTGCGCATCATCGAGCTGGCCCAGAACCCGGAAGCGGACATCACCACCGCTGCCGACATCATCGGCATCGACATGGCGCTGAGCGCGCGCATGCTGCGCATCGCCAATTCGCCGCTGTACGCCAGCCGCCGCCGGATCGAAAACCTCGGCCAGGCCCTGACCATGCTCGGCCTCAACGCCACCGTCAGCCTGGCCCTGGGCTTCACCGTCACCCGTGACCTGACCGCCCCCGGCCAGGGCCAGGACGTGCGTGAGCGCGCCTGGCGGCGCAGCATCCTCAGTGCCCTGGCCGCCAGCCTGCTCGGCCAGGCCCGCGGCCTGCGCAAGGCCGAGGAGCTGATGCTGGCCGGCCTGCTGCAGGACATCGGCGTGCTGGTGCTGGCGCAGAGCGAACCAGACCGCTACCTGCCGGTGCTGCGCGCCGCCGCCGACAATGACCAGTTGCTGGAACTCGAGCGCGAACAGCTGGACTGCACCCACGCCGAGGTCGGGGCCTGGATGGCCGAACAGTGGGACCTGCCCCGCTACCTGGTGGATGCCATCGCCCGCAGCGAATCGCCCGAGGCCACCGAGGACAAGTTCCAGGCCTGCGTGGCGGTCTCCGGTGCGGTCGCCGACATCTGGCTCAGCGCCGACGCCGACGCCGCGCGCGAACACGCCCTGCAGCGCGTCCACGACACCCTGCAGCTGGACAGCGCCCAGTTCGACCAGGTGCTGGCCCGGATCAGCGAGGCCCTGCCCGACATCGGGGCCCTGTTCGAAACCACCCTGACCTCACCGCTGCGCGTGCAGCAGTTGATCGACCACGCCCAGGAGCTGGCCACCCTGCGCAACCTGCGTGAAATGCAGGACGCTGCGATGGCCCGCCAGCGCGCCGACGAGTTCGAAGCCCGCGCCAACCGGCTGGCCGAACAGGCCCACCGCGACGCCCTTACCGGCGTGCTCAACCGCCGCCAGCTGGAGGCCGTGCTGGAGCAGGAGTTCAACCGCGCCACCCGCCACGGCTGGCCGCTGTCGGTGGCCTTCATCGACCTGGACGACTTCAAGAAGGTCAACGACGCCCACGGCCACCTGCTGGGCGACGAAGTGCTGCGCAGTTTCGCCTCCAAATTGCAGGAACAGCTGCGCAGCAGCGACACCGTGGCGCGCTTCGGCGGCGAGGAGTTCATCGCGCTGCTGCCCAACACCACCGAGGCGGTGGCGCTGGACGTGGTCCGCCGGGTCCTGGCCAACATCGTCAACACCCCCATGGCCGACGTGGGTGGCAGCCCGCTGTACATCACCTTCTCGGCCGGCGTCGCCACACAGGGCGGCTATGAGCGCTTCGCCGAAGTACAGGACCTGCTCAAGGCGGCCGACGACGTGCTGTACCGCTCCAAGAGCCTGGGCCGCAACCGGGTCATCGCCCGGTCCCCGGATACCGAGCCTGCCTGAACAGGCCGGGAAGGCGTCGCGGCCATCTGCGCCGCGGCGCAACAAAATTTCTACGCCGGTTGACGCCGCATCCAGTAGAATTCCCGCGTTTTCCACGCACCCAGAGGCCGTCATGTCCAATCTCACCTATCGCCGCATCCTGCTGAAACTTTCCGGGGAGGCGTTGATGGGAGACGAGGACTATGGCATCGACCCCAAGGTCATCAACCGCCTGGCCCGTGAAGTGATCGAGGCCCAGCAGGCGGGCGCGGAAGTGGCCCTGGTGATCGGCGGCGGCAACATCTTCCGCGGGGCCGGCCTGGCCGCCGGCGGCATGGACCGCGTGACCGGTGACCAGATGGGCATGCTGGCCACGGTGATCAACGCGCTGGCCATGCAGGACGCGCTGGAGAAGCTCGGGGCCAAGGCCCGCGTGATGAGCGCGATCAAGATCAACGACGTGTGCGAGGACTACATCCGCCGCCGCGCCATCCGCCACCTGGAAAAGGGCCGCCTGGTGATCTTCGCCGCCGGCGTCGGCAGCCCGTTCTTCACCACCGACTCCGGTGCCGCGCTGCGCGCCATCGAAATCGGGGCCGACCTGCTGCTGAAGGCAACCAAGGTTGACGGCGTGTACGACAAGGACCCGAACAAGTACAGCGATGCGGTCCGCTTTGACAGCCTGACCTACGACGAGGTCATCACCCGCGGCCTGGAAGTGATGGACACCGCCGCCTTCGCCCTGGCCCGCGACAGCGACCTGCCGCTGCGCGTGTTCGACATGGGCCAGCCGGGCGAACTGCTGAAGATCCTGCACGGCGAGAACATCGGCACCCTGGTGCGCGGCCGCAACCAGTAAGTGGTTTGCGGGGGCCCCCGGGCTCCCCGCCGGCGGCACCGGCCTTGGTTCACCGGATTTCGCCTATAATCGCCCGATTCTCTGTGACATCCAGGATTCGGGCGATGCTCAACGACATCAAGAACGACGCGCAGACGCGCATGGCCAAGAGCATTGATGCTCTGAAGCACACCCTCACCTCGGTCCGTACCGGCCGTGCCACCCCGGCCCTGCTGGATCGCGTCGTCGTCAACGCCTATGGCAACGCCTCCACGCCGCTCAACCAGGTCGCGTCCATCTCCAATGCCGACGCCCACTCGCTGCTGGTCACGCCCTTCGACAAGAGCATGATCAAGGAGATCGAGAAGGGGCTGTACAACGCTGAGTTCACTCCGAACACGCTGGGCACCTCGATCCGCATCAACATGCCGCCTCCGACCGAGGAACGCCGCAAGGAACTGGCCAAGCAGGTCAAGGGCGAAGGCGAAGGCACCAAGGTTGCCGTCCGCAACATCCGCCAGGATGCCAACAAGGCGATCGCCGCCCTGTTGAAGGACAAAGCAATCAGCGAAGACGACAAGAAGCGCGGCGAAGACGACATCCAGAAGCTGACCGACAAGGCCATCAAGGACGTCGACAGTGTCGTGGCCGATAAAGAAAAGGAACTGATGCAGGTCTGAGCCCATGTCCCAGGCCCCGACCCCTGCTGCCGGTGTGCCCCGCCATCTGGCCATCATCATGGATGGCAACGGGCGCTGGGCACAGAAGCGTCGCCGCCCGCGCGTGATCGGCCATCGTGCCGGCGCGCGTGCGGTCAACCGCACCATCGACTTCTGCCTCGAACGCGGCATTGCCGCGCTCACCCTGTTCGCCTTCTCCAGCGAGAACTGGGGCCGGCCGAGCGAGGAAGTCGATGCGCTGATGAAGCTGTTCCTCAATGCGCTCGACCGCGAAGTGGACGAGCTGCATCGGCGCGGCGTGCGTGTGCGCTTCATCGGCGAACGCGAACGCTTCGGTGCCGGGCTGGTCAGCCGCATGCAGCTGGCCGAGCAGCGCACCGCCGACAACACCGCGATGACCCTGAGCATCGCCGCCAGCTATGGTGGCCGCCAGGACATCGCCCGCGCCGCCCGCGAGCTGGCGGTTGAAGTGGCGGCCGGTCGCCTGCTCCCCGAACAGATCGACGAAGCCCTGCTGGGCAGCCGCGTCGCCCTGGCCGACCTGCCTGCCCCGGATCTGTTCATCCGCACCGGCGGCGACACCCGCATCAGCAACTTCCTGCTGTGGCAGCTGGCGTACACCGAACTGTGGTTCACCGACGTGCTGTGGCCCGAGTTCGACGCCACCCACCTGCAGCAGGCGTTGGACGCCTATGCCTCGCGTGAACGCCGCTTCGGCCTGACCAGCGCCCAGATCGCCGCCCTGGCTACCGAGACGTCCCACCCATGACCAAAACCCGAGTCATCGCCGCGCTGATCATGGCGCCGGTTGCCATTGCCGCCATCCTGCTGCTGCCCACCCAGTGGCTGGCCGCTGCCGCCGCCGCCGTGTTCCTGATCGGCCTGTGGGAATGGCTGAAGCTGGCCCAGGTGGAGGACACCCTGGCGCGCACCGTGCTGCTGGTGCTGAACCTGGTGCTGATGGTGCTGATCGTGTGGGCCGACGCCGGCACCCTGGTGCTGTACCAGATCGCCACCCTGGCCGGCATCGCCTGGTGGCTGCTGGCCCTGCTGTGGCTGCGCTTCTTCACCTTCGGGGCCGAACCGGGCAGCCATGCGCGCACCTTGAAGCTGCTGGCCGGCTCGCTGGCGATCGTGCCGGCCTGGGCCGCGCTGGTGCTCATCCACGCCAGCAGCGAACAGGGCCACCTGTGGCTGCTGACCGCCCTGGCCATCGTCTGGGCCGCCGATTCGGGAGCCTATTTTGCGGGCCGCACCTTCGGCCGTACCAAGCTGGCACCGCGGATCAGCCCGAACAAGACCTGGGAAGGTCTGGTCGGGGGCCTGCTGGCCGGCCTGCTGGTCGCGCTGGTGTTCGGCTGGATGGCCGGGGCCACCTCCGACCATCTGCTCGGCCTGGTCGCCACCACCGTGGTCGCCGTATTCGCCTCGGTGCTGGGCGACCTGTATGAAAGCCTGATCAAGCGTCATGCCGGTGCCAAGGATTCGGGCCACATCATTCCCGGCCACGGCGGCGTGCTGGACCGGATCGACGGCGTTCTGGCCGCCCTGCCGGTGTTCGCACTGGGCAAGGAAATCTTCGGGTTCTGAACATGCACAGCCCCACTGCCCTGCGCCAGGTCGCCGTGTTCGGTGCCACCGGCTCGATCGGTGCGTCCGCACTGGATGTCATCGCGCGCCATCCGGACCGCTACCGCGCCACCGTGCTGGCCGCCGGCACCCAGGTGCAGGCGCTGCTGGCGCTGTGCGTGGTGCACCGCCCTGAGCACGCCGTGATCGCCGACGAAGCCGGCTTCACCGCACTGCGTGATGGCCTGCGTGCGGCCGGCCTCTCCACCCAGGCCCATGCCGGCCCCGATGCGCTGGACCAGCTGGCCGCGAGCGATGCCTGCGACACCGTGGTGGCCGCCATAGTCGGTGCCGCCGGCCTGTCGTCGACCCTGGCCGCCGCCAGCGCCGGCAAGCGCATCCTGTTGGCCAACAAGGAATCGCTGGTACTGGCCGGTGAGCTGCTGATGCAGCGCGCCACCGCCGCCGGTGCCGAGATCATTCCGATCGACAGCGAGCACAGCGCCATCTTCCAGTGCCTGCGCTCGCGCGATGCCAGCCTGGACCAGGCCGGCGTGCGCCGCATCCTGCTGACCGCCTCCGGCGGCCCGTTCCGCGGCCGTGCGCGCGCCGAACTGGCGCAGGTCACCCCGGCCCAGGCCGTGGCCCACCCGAAGTGGAGCATGGGCCCGAAGATCTCGGTCGACTCGGCCACCTTGATGAACAAAGGCCTGGAAGTGATCGAGGCCCACCATCTGTTCAACGTGCCGGGCGAACGCATCGAAGTGCTGGTGCACCCGCAGAGCCTGGTGCACTCGCTGGTCGAGTTCATCGACGGTTCGACCCTGGCCCAGCTGGGATTGCCGGACATGCGCACCACGCTGGCCGTGGGGCTCGGCTGGCCGCAACGGATCGAATCGGGCGTGGCCGGATTGGACCTGCTCAGCCAGGGCCGACTGGATTTCGAGGCCCCCGACACCGACGCGTTCCCGTGCCTGCGGCTGGCCTGGCAGGCAATGGCGGCCGGCGGCACTGCGCCGGCCATCCTGAACGCCGCCAATGAAGTGGCTGTTTCAGCGTTTCTTCAGGGGCGAATCGCTTTCCTGAACATCCCGGCACTGGTCGCTAACGCGCTTTCAACACTCCCGGCCAACCCGGCCGATACACTGGAGGGCCTGCTGGCCGCCGACCAGCGCGCCCGCCAGATCACCCAGACCGCCATCGATACGCACTGAATGCTCTTCCCGCCCTTCAACCGCGACGAACAACATGGGTGAATTCATCGGTTCGGTCTGGTGGATGATCGTCAGCCTTGGCGTGCTGGTGACCTTCCATGAGTTTGGTCATTACTGGGTGGCCCGCCGCTGCGGGGTGAAGGTGCTGCGCTTCTCGGTCGGCTTCGGCAAGCCGCTGTGGATGCGTCGCAACCGTGCCGGCACCGAATTTGCCATTGCCGCCATTCCACTCGGCGGTTACGTGAAGATGCTCGACGAGCGCGAGGTCGAGGTGCATCCCGCCGAACGTGGGCAGGCGTTCAACCACAAGAGCGTCTGGCAGCGCATTGCCATCGTGGCCGCCGGCCCGCTGGCCAACCTGCTGCTGTGCGTGGCGCTGCTGTGGGCGATGTTCGTGCTGGGCAAGCAGGATTACTCGGCCACCATCGGCCGCGCCGCCGGCATGGCGGAGGCCGCTGGCCTGCAAAGCGGCGACCGCGTGCTGGGCGTGGATGACCGCGACGTGGTCACCGCCGGCCAGGCCAGCATGGCCCTGACCACGGCCGCAATGGACCGGCGCGACGCCCAGCTGACCGTGCTCGACGCGCAGCAGCAGGTGCGCACCCGCGTGCTGCCGTTGTCGCAGCTGCCGGCCGGTTTCGATGAACGCTGGGTGCCGGCCCTGGCCGGGCTGACCTGGCAGTTCCGCATGCAGCCGGCCCTGGTGGAGCGGATTGAGCCCGGCCACCCCGCCGAGGGCGTGCTGATGCCCGGCGACCTGCTGCTGGCCGTGGACGGCGTGCGCATCGATTCCGCCGAACAGGTGCCGGCCCAGGTACGGGCGCTGGGTGAGCGCGGCGGCCCCGGCATGATCGAGGTCCAGCGCGGCCCCGACCGCATGGCGCTGGAAATCACCCCGCAGCAGGGCAAGGACGCGCGCGGCCAGCCCACCTGGCAGATCGGCGTGGGCTTCCCGCAGAGCAGCGCCCCGGTCTACGACACCACCCTGCAGTACGGCCCGCTGGCCGCCCTGCCCGCCGCGCTGCGCGAAACCGCCCGCGCCACCAGCGATTCGCTGGGCATGATGCGACGCATGATCACCGGCGCGGCCTCGCTGCAGAACGTCTCCGGGCCGGTCACCATCGCCCGCGTGGCCAATGTTTCGGCCCAGCGCGGGCTCGACTGGTTCCTCTGGTTCCTGGCGGTGATGTCGCTCAGCCTGTGCATCATCAACCTGCTGCCGATCCCGATCTTGGACGGCGGGCACCTGCTGTATTACCTTATTGAGTTGGTCAAGGGCAGCCCGCTGAGCGAGCGCGCCATGGCAGCAGGTCAGTACATCGGCCTGGCATTGCTGGCCGGCCTGATGGGATTGGCGTTCTACAACGACATCCTCGGGCTGGCCTCGCGATGAACTTTTTCCTTTTGTCGTCGTCTTATGCGCCGGCATCCCGCAACATTGCATTCGACTCCAACCGGACGTGACATGACGCGACTCCCCAACCGCCGCCTGCTTGCCCTTGCACTTGCCGCCGGTTTCGGCGTGCCGGCCCTGGCCCAGGCAGCCGAGC
>DGLB01000025.1:8498-25696 GCA_002387845.1 Stenotrophomonas maltophilia
CGTGTTCACCTACCTGCCGGTGAACCGTGGCGACACCGTGACCGACAGCAAGGTCGGCGAATCGATCCGTGCCCTGTACAAGACCGGCTTCTTCGAAGACGTGCAGCTGCAGCGCCAGGGCGACATCCTGGTGGTCACGGTCAAGGAGCGCCCGGCGATCAACAAGCTGACCGTCACCGGCAACAAGGACATCAAGAGCGACCAGCTGCTCAAGGGCCTGAGCGACATCGGCCTGAGCGAAGGCGGCACCTTCGACCGCCTCAGCCTGGACCGCGTGACCCAGGAACTGCGCCGCCAGTACAACGACCGCGGCAAGTACAACGTCGAGATCACCCCGACCGTGAGCCCGCTGGACCGCAACCGCGTGGACATCACCATTGCGATCAAGGAAGGCAAGGCCGCCAAGATCCAGCACGTGAACCTGGTCGGTACGGAAAAGTTCGCCTCCGAGGACATCCTGGAAACCTGGGAATCCAAGGAACACAACTGGGCCTCGTGGTACCGCCGTGATGACCAGTACTCCAAGGAAAAGCTGTCCGGCGACCTGGAAAAGCTGAACTCCTGGTACCTGGACCGCGGCTACGTGGACTTCAGCATCGACTCCACCCAGGTGTCGATCAGCCCCGACAAGCGCGACATGTTCATCACCGCCGGCGTGACCGAGGGTGAGCAGTACAAGATTTCCGAGATCAAGGTCACCGGCGACACCATTCTTCCGCAGGAAGACGTGGAGCGCATGGTCATCCAGAAGCCGGGCGACACGTTCTCGCGTGCGCTGCTGGAATTCAGCTCGGACACCATCACCAATTCGCTGTCCAACATCGGCTACGCGTTCGCCAAGGTGAACCCGATTCCGACCAGCAACCGCGCCGAGCAGACCGTGGCGATCAACATGCAGGTCGTGCCGGGTCCGCGCGTGGGCGTGCGCCGCATCATCTTCAAGGGCAACACCCGCACCTCCGACGAAGTGCTGCGTCGTGAAATGCGCCAGTTCGAAAACACCTGGTACTCGCAGGCCGCGATCGACCGCTCCAAGATCCGCCTGCAGCGCCTGGGCTACTTCGAATCGGTGGACGTGGAAACGCCTGCGGTCACCGGCAGCAATGACCAGGTGGACGTGGTCTACAACGTGAAGGAAACCACGTCGGGCAGCTTCGTGTTCGGCCTGGGCTATTCGCAGTCCTACGGCATGACCACCTCGGTGCAGCTGTCGCAGAACAACTTCCTCGGCGGCGGCAACCGGGTGTCGGTGGAAGCCTCGCGCAGCAGCTACCTGCAGCGTTACGGCTTCAGCTACACCAACCCGTACTTCACCGATGACGGTGTGTCGCTGGGCTACAACCTGTCCTGGCGCGAACTGGACTACTCCGACTTCAACACCGCGCAGTACAACAGCACCAACGGTGCGGCGCAGGTGGTGTTCGGCGTGCCGATCACCGAGAACGACACGGTCTCGCTGATGGTGGGCATCGACAGCAACCAGATCACCACGTACCCGGGTTCGACGCCGCAGTCGATCATCGATTACATCGACGCCATCGGCTCGCGCACCTTCCACTCCTGGCGCACCGAGCTGGGCTGGGCGCGCGACACCCGCAACGACTACTTCATGCCGACCCGCGGTACCTACCAGCGCGTCGGCCTGGAAACCACGCTGCCGGGCTCGACGGTCGAGTACTACAAGCTCAACTACCAGATCTCCAAGTACTGGCCGATCATTCCGTCGCTGGTCATCAACACCCGTGCCGAAGTCGGCTATGGCGATGCCTACGGCAACGACGTCACCCGCGTGATCACCAACCCGGATGGCACCACCCGCACGGTCACCGCCTCGGGCCTGCCGTTCTACGAGAACTTCTACGCCGGCGGTACCAACTCGGTGCGCGGCTTCGAAGACAACACGCTGGGTCCGCGTTCGGAGCCGACGTACTCGTACAGCCGCGGGCAGCCGCTGGGTGGTTCGCTGAAGACCGTCGGTTCGGTCGAAGCCTACTTCCCGCGCCTGTTCGACAGCCCGTCGGCCCGCGTCTCGGCCTTCGTCGACTTCGGTAACGTGTACACCGGCGTGGACAACTTCAAGGCCAACGAACTGCGCGTCTCCACCGGTGTGGCCCTGCTGTGGCGCGCCCCGGTCGGCCCGATCTCGATCAGCTATGCCTTCCCGTTGAAGAAGGAAGATGGTGACGAAATCGAGCGCCTCCAGTTCACGTTCGGCGGGCAGTTCTGAGGAACTGCTGCGCAGTTCCCCAGAACTGCACACGCATGCCTCCTATCCCCGCGCCTGTCGGCGCGCCCCCTTAACAAAAGGGGGCTGTTCCACCAGATGCATCATGAATCGCCGGGCATTGCCCGGCGTTTTCGTTTGTGCGGTTGCCCTGTCGTTTCCCGAGGCCACCGATGGCCTGTCGAGGGCGGGTCGGGGCGGGTTCGCGGGGGTGTGAGCCGCATGGATGCGGCGACCAAGCCCCCATGGACGGGTTTACGGCGTCCCCCGCGAACCCGCACCGGCCCGCCAAGCCAGCAAACCGTTGCATGCCGGCTTTTGGCCTGAATCCGGCAGCGGACACGCACGGCGTGTCCCTACGTGACCTGTCGACCGCCAGCATCCCCAACATGACCCGGATCGCGGCACACGGTAAACTTCCGGCGTGAATACTCCTACCTATACCGCCCAGCAACTCGCCGAGCAGTTTGGCCTGCAGGTCCATGGCGACGGTGCCACCGCCATTCAGGGCGTGGCCACGCTTGCCCATGCCGGACCCGGCCAGCTGACCTTCCTGGCCAATCCGCGCTACCGCAGCCAGCTGGCCGACAGCCAGGCCGGCATCGTGGTGCTGCGCGCCGACGACGCCGACGCCGCGCCCGGCACCGCGCTGGTCGCCAAGGACCCCTACACCACCTTCGCCAAGATCGCCGCGCTGTTCGACATCGCGCCGCCGCGCGCGCCTGGCATCCACCCCAGCGCCATCATCGACCCCGCCGCCCAGGTCGCCGCCAGCGCCCACATCGGCCCGTTCGTCACCATCGGTGCGCGCAGCGTTGTGGGTGAGAACTGCATCGTCGGTCCCGGCAGCGTGATCGGTGAAGACTGCACCCTGGATACCGGCTGCGAACTGATCGCCCGGGTCACCCTGGTCACACGGGTCAAGCTCGGCAAGCGCGTGCGCGTCCACCCCGGTGCCGTGCTCGGTGCCGACGGCTTCGGACTGGCCATGGATGCCGGCAGCTGGATCAAGGTGCCCCAGCTTGGCGGCGTCCGCATCGGCGACGACTGCGAGATCGGGGCCAATACCTGCGTCGATCGTGGTGCGCTGGAAGACACCGTGCTCGACAACGACGTGCGCCTGGACAACCTGGTCCAGATCGCCCACAACGTCCAGATCGGCGCGCATTCGGCCATCGCCGGCTGCACCGGCATTGCCGGCAGCGCCAAGATCGGCCGCTACTGCCTGCTCGGCGGCGCGGTCGGCGTCGTCGGCCACCTCGAAATCTGCGACAAAGTCGTCATCACCGGCAAATCGGTGGTGCGCAACTCCATTACCGAGCCGGGCGAGTATTCCTCCGGCACCCCACTGACCGACAACCGCACGTGGCGCAAGAACGCCGCGCGCTTCAAGCAGCTTGATGCCCTGGCCCGTCGCATCCTGTCTGTGAGCAAGGAGAAGGAATGAGCCACGAACAGAAGCTGCCGGACATCACCCAGATCCAGGCACTGATCCCGCATCGCTACCCGTTCCTGCTGGTGGACAAGGTGCTCTCGATTGACTACGAGAAGCGCACCATCGTCGCCACCAAGAACGTCAGCATCAACGAGCCGTTCTTCCAGGGCCACTTCCCCAGCCAGCCGATCATGCCCGGCGTGCTGATCATCGAAGCCATGGCCCAGGCCGGTGGCGTGCTCACCCAGCTCACCCTGGGCCGCGATGCGCAGTCCAAGCTGTTCTACATGGTGAAGGTCGACAAGGCCCGTTTCAGCCGCCAGGTCGTGCCCGGCGACGTGCTGGAAATGCACGTGGAAATCAAGCGCGTGATCCGCAACATGGCGGTGTACGACTGCGTGGCCAAGGTCGACGGCGAAGTTGTCGCCTGCGCCGAAGTGCTGTGCGCCGGCACCCGCGAATGATCCAGGCAGGAGACCTGCAATGACCGACAACGCTCCCCTCATCCACCCCACCGCGGTCATCGACCCGTCGGCGACGTTGGCTGCGGATGTGCGCGTCGGTGCGTTCTGCCTGATCGGTGCCGACGTCGTGATTGGCGAAGGCACCGAGATCGGACCGCACTGCTCGATCCACGGCCCGACCCGGATCGGCCGCAACAACCGCTTCATCGGCCATGTCGCCGTCGGCGGCGAGCCGCAGGACAAGAAGTATGCCGGTGAACGTACCGAACTGGTGATCGGCGACGACAACGTGTTCCGCGAGTTCGTCACCCTCAACCGCGGCACCGGCGGCGGCGGCGGCATCACCACCATCGGCAACGGCAACTGGATGCTGGCCTACACGCACGTGGCGCATGACTGCCATGTCGGCAACAACTGCGTGTTCTCCAACAACACCACCCTGGCCGGCCATGTCACCGTGGGCGACTACGTGATCATCAGCGGCTTCGCCGGTGCGCACCAGTTCTGCCGGATCGGCGCGCATGCCTTCCTGGGGATGGGTGCACTGACCAATGGCGATGTGCCGCCGTTCACCATGGTCGGCAGCGATTCGCTGGGCCGTCCGCGCGGCATCAACAGCGAAGGCCTGAAGCGCCGTGGCTTCGACGCCGAGCGCATTGCCAGCATCAAGCGTGCCTATCGCACGCTGTATGTGGCCGGCCTGCCCCTGGCCGATGCAAAGGTGCAGCTGGCCGAACAGGCCAAGACCAGCAGCGACGTCAAGGATCTGCTGGACTTCATCGAACAGGCTGAAAGGCCGTTGCTGCGATGACCGGCGCTGGCGGGCACGTTGCCACGGTGGCCACGCTGGGGTCGGCTCCGCTGACCTCGGTGGTCGATACCCTGCCCAACGCACTGGCCAGCTCGGGCCGGCCGCTGCGGATCGCGCTGGTCGCCGGCGAAGCATCCGGCGACCTGCTCGGTGCCGGGCTGATCCGCGAACTGGCGCAACGCTTCCCGGAAGCAGAGTTTGCCGGCATCGGCGGCGACGCCATGCGCAACGCGGGCTGCCTGACCTGGTTCGATGCCAGCGAACTGGCGGTGATGGGCCTGACCGAAGTGCTGCGACACCTGCCGCGGCTGCTGAAGCTGCGCAAGGAGTTCCGCACCCGCGTGCTGGACTGGCAGCCGGACGTGTTCATTGGTATCGACGCACCGGACTTCAACCTGGGCGTGGAGCGCTGGTTGAAGGAACGTGGCATTCGCACCGTGCATTACGTGAGCCCATCGGTGTGGGCGTGGCGCGAGAAGCGCGCCGAGAAAATCGGTGCCAGCGCGGACCTGGTGCTGTGCCTGTTCCCGATGGAACCGCCGATCTATGCCAGGCATGGCATCGATGCGCGCTTCGTCGGCCACCCGATGGCCGACGACATCCCGCTGCACAGCGACCGTGAGGCCGCGCGTGTGGCCCTGGGCCTGCCTTCCAACGCCAAGGTGCTGGCGGTCCTGCCGGGCAGCCGCCTGGGTGAGATCAGCAAGCTGGGCCAGGCCTTCTTCGAGGCGGCCTGGCAGGTCTCCGAGCGCATTCCGGGGCTGCACGTGGTGGTGCCGGCGGCGAACCCGGCCTGCCGCCGCCTGATCACCGAACAGCTGTCGCGCTCGGCGTTGCCGGTGGCGTACTCGCACGTGCTGGATGGCGAGGCACGCACGGCGATGATCGCCGCCGACGTGGTGGTACTGGCTTCGGGCACGGCAACGCTGGAAGCGATGCTGGTGAAGCGCCCGATGGTCGTGGGCTACCGCGTTGCCGAGCTGACCTACCGGATCGTGAAGGCGCTGGGCCTGATCAAGGTGGACCGCTTCGCGCTGCCGAACATTCTGGCCGGCAAGGACCTGGCCCCGGAGCTGATCCAGCACGACTGCGTGCCGGACCAGCTGGCGGCAGCGATCCTGCAGTGGTTCGACCACCCGCAGCGCGGCGTGGACATCCAGCCGACCTACCAGAAACTGCATCAGCAGCTGCGCCAGGACGCATCGGCGCGTGCAGCTGATGCCGTGGCCGAACTGCTGAATCGCCCGGCGCAGGGCGGCGCAGCGGCATGAGCCGCCGTCACGCAGCGGAAGCTTCGCTGGCGTTGTTCGACGGTGCGGCGCTGGCGACCGTGGCCCCGCGTTTCATCGCGGGCGTGGACGAAGCCGGTCGCGGCCCGCTGGCCGGTCCGGTGGCGGTCGCGGCCGTGGTGTTCTGTCCGGACCGCCCGCGCCTGAACGGCCTGGACGACTCCAAACAGCTGACCGCGCTGCGTCGTGACGCGCTGTTCGACAAGATCCAGCAACGCGCGTTGGCGTTCCACATCGTGATGGTCGACGTGGACGAGATCGACACGCTGAACATTTTCCAGGCCACCATGGCCGGCATGCGCCGCGCGGTGGAAGGCGTGGCGCACGTCGCCCAGTTCGCCCGCATCGACGGCAACAAGATCCCCAAGGGCCTGCCCTGCCCGGCCGAAGCCCTGGTCGGTGGCGACGCCCTGGACCGCGCGATCATGGCCGCCTCGATCCTGGCCAAGGTCAGCCGCGACCGTTACATGCAGCAGTTGCACGAGCAGCACCCGCACTACGGTTTCGACCAGCACAAAGGCTACGGCACCCCCGCCCACCTGGCCGCCCTGCGCCAGCACGGCCCCTGCCCCGCCCACCGCCGCAGCTTCGCCCCGGTCCGCGACTGCCTCGCCATTCCCGTGATCGCCTGACACCTGGCTGATACTCCATGGGCTGCGTGGCTGCTGTTGGTTTTTGGCGAACAGCCGATGCGCAACGGTTCTCTGGTTTGGCGGGACGGGGCGGGTTTGCGGGGGACGGCGTGAATCCATCCATGGAGCCTTGTCAAAAACATCCATGTTTTTGACACCCCCGCAAACCCGCCCCGCCCCACCTTCGACAGGTNNGGACTTGCGGCGTGTCCCGCGACCCTGCCTCCCCCGCCCAAGCCCTTCGGCACCCGCACACCGGGCTTGTAGCCGTTGCCGTTGCCGTTGCCGTTGAACTTGCCCCAAGCTTCGAAAAAAACAAAAACCAACCTGAACCCCGCAACCCACCCTGCCCCCTGTAACACCCCTGTCAAGCCTTGTTCGGTCAGGCTCACGCCGCTACCCTGACCGGGCATTACATTGGCCCGGCATGACCACTTCCCGTTTCGTACATCTTCACGTCCACACCGAGTTTTCGCTGGCGGATTCGACCATCCGTGTCCCGGCGAAACCGGATCAGGCTGACCCGAAAAAGGCCAAACAGGCCAATCTGCTCAGCCGCGCCGTCGAACTGCAGTTGCCGGCCCTGGCCGTCACCGACCTGAACAACCTGTTCGCGCTGGTCAAGTTCTACAAGGCCGCCGAGACCGTGGGCATCAAGCCCATTGCCGGTGCCGACGTGATGATTGCCGAAGAAGGCATGACGCCGTGGCGGATGACCCTGCTGTGCCGCGACCGCGAAGGCTATCTCAGCCTGTCGCGGCTGCTGACCCGCGCCTGGATGGAGGGCCATCGCCCGGAGGGCGGTGTGGCCGTCCACCCGGACTGGCTCAAGGCCGGCTGCCACAACCTGTTTGCGCTGGCCGGGCGCGAAAGCCTCGCCGGTCGCCTTGCCGGCGAGGGCCGCCATGACCTGGCCGAGCAGCAACTCGCCGACTGGCAGCGCGTGTTCGGCGACGGCCTGCACCTGGAACTGACCCGCACCGGGCGCGACGGCGAAGAAGCCTTCAATCAGTTTGCGCTGATGGCCGCCGGCCAGCGCGGGCTGCCGGTGGTGGCCAGCAATGACGTGCGCTTCCTGCGCCCGGACGACTTCAGCGCCCACGAGGCGCGCGTGTGCATTTCCTCCGGCCGCGTGCTGGATGACCCCAAGCGCCCGCGCGACTACAGCGAACAGCAGTACCTGAAGTCGCCCGAGGAGATGTGTGCGCTGTTCGCCGACATTCCCGACGCCATCGACAATACCCTGGCGCTGGCCGAACGCTGCAACGTGGAAATGCGGCTGGGCACCTACTTCCTGCCCAACTACCCGGTGCCCGACAACGAGACCCTGGACAGCTGGATCTGCAGCGAGTCGCGCAAGGGCCTGGAAGCGCGCCTGGAAAAGAATCCGCTGGCCGAAGGCAAGACCCGCGAAGAGTACTTCGAGCGGCTGGAATTCGAGCTGGCCACCATCATCAAGATGGGCTTCCCCGGCTACTTCCTGATCGTGGCCGACTTCATCCAGTGGGGCAAGAACCAGGGCATTCCGATCGGCCCTGGCCGTGGTTCCGGTGCCGGCTCGCTGGTCGCCTGGGCACTGCAGATCACCGACCTGGATCCCCTGCCCTACAACCTGCTGTTCGAGCGGTTCCTCAACCCCGAACGCGTGTCGATGCCCGACTTCGACATCGACTTCTGCATGGACCGCCGCGACGAGGTCATCGACTACGTGGCGCGCAAGTACGGGCGCGAGCGGGTCAGCCAGATCATCACCTACGGCACCATGGCCGCCAAGGCGGTGGTGCGCGACTCCGGGCGCGTGCTTGGCTTCCCCTATGGCCTGGTCGATGGTGTTTCCAAGCTGATTCCCAACATCCTGGGCATTTCGCTCAAGGACGCCATGGGCGAAGGCAAGGATTCGGAGATGGCCTCGCCGGAGCTGATCCAGCGCTACCAGTCCGAAGACGAAGTACGTGACCTGATCGACCTGGCGCGGCAGCTGGAAGACCTCACCCGCAACGCCGGCAAGCACGCCGGTGGCGTGGTGATCGCGCCTGAGCCGCTGGCCGAGTTCTGCCCGCTGTTCGCCGAACACGACGAAGGCGGCCGTGGCCGCAATCCGGTCACCCAGTTCGACAAGAACGACGTCGAAGAAATCGGCCTGGTGAAGTTCGACTTCCTCGGCCTGCGCACGCTGACCATCATTGACTGGGCGGTGAAGGCGATCAACAAGCGGCATGCCCGCGCCGGCATTCCGCCGGTGGACATCACCGCCATTCCGCTCGACGACGCGCCGACCTACAAGGACATCTTCGCCAACGGCAACACCGGTGCGGTGTTCCAGTTCGAATCCTCGGGCATGCGCCGCCTGTTGAAGGACGCGCGCCCCGACCGCTTTGAAGACCTGATCGCGCTGGTGTCACTGTACCGTCCCGGCCCGATGGACCTGATTCCTTCCTTCAACGCGCGAAAGCACGGCCAGGAAGAGATCATCTATCCCGATCCGCGTACCGAAGCCATCCTCAAGGACACCTACGGCATCATGGTGTACCAGGAGCAGGTGATGCAGATGGCGCAGATCGTCGGCGGCTACTCGCTCGGCGGCGCGGATCTGCTGCGCCGTGCGATGGGCAAGAAGGTGCCGGCGGAAATGGCCAAGCACCGCGAGATCTTCCGCGAAGGTGCGGCCAAGGGCGGCGTGGACGGTCCCAAGGCCGATGAAATCTTCGACCTGATGGAAAAGTTCGCCGGCTACGGCTTCAACAAGTCGCACGCCGCGGCCTACGCGCTGGTCAGTTACCAGACCGCCTGGCTGAAACGTCACTACCCTGCCGAGTTCATGGCGGCCACGCTGTCCTCGGACATGGACAACACCGACAAGGTGGTCGGCTTCCTGGCAGAGGTACGCAACCTCGGGCTGACCGTGCTGCCGCCGAAGGTCAACGACTCGGCCTACATGTTCGAAGCCTCCAGCGCCGACACCATCCAGTATGGACTGGGTGCGATCAAGGGCGTGGGCCAGGGCGCGTGCGAAGCGGTGGTGGACGAGCGCATCGCCAAAGGACGTTACGCATCGTTGCTGGACTTCTGCATGCGCATCGAGTCCGGCAAGCTCAACCGGCGCACGCTCGAGGCGATGATCAACTGCGGCGCACTGGATGGGCTCGGCAAGAACCGCGCTTCGCTGATGCTGCAGCTGCCGGAAGTACTCAAGGCCACCGACCAGATGTCGCGCGAGAAGGCCTCGGGCCAGAACTCGCTGTTCGGCGCGCCCGACCCGGTCAGCACCGCGATGCAGCTGGACCTGCCCGAAGCCAAGGAGTGGGCGCTGGCGCAGCTGCTGGAAGGCGAGCGCGAAACGCTGGGCTTCTACCTCAGCGGCCATCCGTTCGACCCGTGGGCGGAGGACGTCAAGGAACTGGTCGGTACCGACCTGGGCATGCTGGAGAAGCTCATTCCCCCGGCCCGCCCCAGCAAGGACGGCGAGAAGCGCGCCTGGCGCCAGGAAACCCCGGTGATCCTGGCCGGGCTGGTGGTCGGCGTGCGCCGCAAGGGCGAAAGCCAGATCTTCATGCAGCTGGAAGACGGCCGCGGCCGGGTCGAGTGCAGCGCGTTCTCCGATGGCCTGGCCGAGTTCGGCCACCTGATGACCAAGGACCGCATCCTGGTGGTCAAGGGCGGCCTGCGCGAGGACGAATTCAACGGCGGCTACGCGCTGCGCATCCGCCAGTGCTGGGACTACGAGGAAATCTGCGCCAACTACGCCACCCGGCTGTCGCTGCGCCTGGACCTGCGCCAGGGCGACCCGGTCTGGAGCCGCGTGAACGCGCTGCTGGACCGCCACCGCCCCGGCCGCACCCCCCTGCGCCTGGACCTGCTGCTGGGTTCGCCTCAGGGCCCGGTGGCCGGCATGCTGGACGTCGGTGGCGAGACGGCGGTGCGCGTGGACAGCCAGCTGGTGGACGCGCTGCGCGCCGACCCGGCCGTACGCACGCTGAAGGTCCGCTACAGCCCGCCCTGGGCGAATTGACCCACCAAACGACTGCGTACGGGGTATTTCGACGCATTCGGCTACACTTTCCCTCTTTACTTCACGACGGCTTCCGATGAATCCGAACTATCTCGACTTCGAGCAACCCATCGCTGATCTGGAAGCCAAGATCCAGGAGCTGCGCAGCGCCAGCGCCGGCCCGGCGGTCAATGTCGAGGCCGAAGTGCACGCCCTGCAGGACAAGCTGCGGGTGCGCACCGCGCAGATCTTCCGCAACCTGACCTCGTGGCAGGTGCTGCAGCTGGCGCGCCATCCGCAGCGCCCGTACACCCAGGACTACATCCGTATCTTCTGTGATGAGTTCCAGGAGCTGGCCGGCGACCGTGCCTTCGCCGACGACAAAGCCATTGTCGGCGGCCTGGCCCGCATTGGCGGCCGTCCGGTGATGTTGATCGGTCACCAGAAGGGGCGCGACACCAAGGAAAAGATCAAGCGCAACTTCGGCATGCCCAAGCCGGAGGGTTACCGCAAGGCCCTGCGCCTGATGAAGATGGCCGAACGTTTTGGCCTGCCGGTGCTGACCCTGATCGACACCGCCGGTGCCTGGCCGGGTATCGACGCCGAATCGCGCGGCCAGTCCGAGGCGATCGCACGCAACCTGATGGAAATGGCTGAACTGAAGGTGCCGGTGATCTGCACCGTGATCGGTGAAGGCGGCTCCGGCGGCGCGCTGGCGCTGGGCGTGGGCGACCGCACCATCATGCTGGAGTACAGCGTGTACTCGACCATCAGCCCGGAAGGCTGCGCCTCGATTCTGTGGAAAGACGCCGGCAAGGCCAAGGAAGCGGCGGAGCAGCTGGGCCTGACCGCCCCGCGCCTGAAGGGGCTGGGCCTGGTCGACAAGGTGGTGCGCGAGCCCACCGGCGGTGCCCACCGCAACCCCACCGCGATGGGCAAGCGCCTGAAGGCCGTGCTGCTCAACGAGCTGGATGCGCTGGAGAAGCTGTCCACCGAGGACCTGCTGCAGAAGCGCTACGAGCGCCTGCGCAGCTACGGGGCCTACGAGACGGCGTGATCGTCCCGCACCAGGTGAAACAAAAAAACCGGGCCCTGCGCCCGGTTTTTTCGTTACCGCCATTCTCCAATCAGAACGGCTTGGCCAATACCAGCCACACCACCCCGATGAACAGCACCAGCGGCAGCTCGTTGAACCAGCGCAGCGCGCGCGAAGACGGCAGCGTTTTCCCCTTCACCGCCCCCTTCAACAGCCGCCCGGTCCAGCTGAAATACACCAGCAGCAACACCACCAGCCCCAGCTTGGCATGCAGCCAGCCGGCCGCCCCCGGTGCCACCATGGTCGGGAAATCCGGGAACACCCGGTAGCCCAGCCACAGCACGATACCCAGAATCAGGGCGAACCCGAACATCATGTGGCCGAAGCGATACAGGCGCAGGCCCATCAGCTGCAGCCGTTCCACCACCGACAACTGGCCGGCGGTTTCACTCAGGTTGACCAGAATGCGCGGCAGGTAGAACACCGATGCCATCCACGCCACCACGAACACCAGGTGGAAGGTCTTGACCCAGTAATAGGACTGCATGCGCTTGCTCCGGCGGCTGGCTTGGAATGTCGTTCATTTTCACCCATTCACTGCCACGACGCATGCGCGACGCTTTGACGCACGCCGCTCCGCTACCATGGCGTCCGTTTCCGGCTTTTCCCTGCGCGCATGACCAAGACCTACGACCACGCCTATTTCCAGCGCTGGTACCAGCCCGACCAGACCGGGGGTGCCGCGCGGCTGGCGCGCAAGGTGGCGCTGGCGGTGGCCACGGCCGAGTACTACCTGGAGCGACCGATCCGCACCGTGCTGGACATCGGAGCCGGTGAAGCGGCCTGGCGCGCGCCCCTGCTCAAACTGCGTCCGCGGGTGCAGTACATGGGCTTCGACAGCAGCGAATACGCCGTGCAGCGCTTTGGACGCAGCCGCAACCTGCACCCGGCGCGGGTGGGCGACTTCGCCTGGCTGCGGCCCTGCCCGCCGGTGGACCTGCTGGTCTGCGCCGATGTCATGCATTACGTGCCCAGCCGCGAGCTGCGCCCGGCGCTGGCCGGCTTTGCCGAGCTGACCGGCGGGGTGGCATTCCTGGAGGCCTTCACGGCGGAAGATGAATTCGAGGGCGATCACGAGGGCTTCCAGGCGCGTCCGGCGGGTTGGTATCGTCGGCACCTGAAGGCCGAAGGCTTCACCGCCCTGGGCTCGCACTGCTGGCTGTCGCCGGCGCTGGCCGGCCACGCCGCCGCGCTCGAACGCGGAACCTAGCGCCGGGCCCGGCCCGTATTAAGGCGCTTCACATCCCGATGCGCTATGCTGCGCGGCAACATATGACCATACATATTCGGACGCCATGCTCTACCAGCTGCATGAGTTGACCCGCAACATGCTCGCCCCTTGGGTGCACCAGGCCCAGGCCAATGCCAAGTTCTTCGCCAACCCGGGCCACTGGTGGTCGCAGATGCCCGGTGCCGATCGTCTGGCGGCGGTGAACGAGCTGTTCCATCGCATCGGCAAGGATTACGAGAAGCCCGAATGGGGCATCAACGAAATCGACGTCGACGGCGAGCGCGTGCCGATCGTGGTCCATGAAGAGGTCAGCAAGCCGTTCTGCAAACTGCTGCGCTTCAAGCGCCACAGCAACGAAGCGGACCAGCTGCACACCATGCTCAACCAGCCGTTCGTGCTGGTGGTGGCTCCGTTGTCGGGCCACCACGCCACGCTGCTGCGCGACACCGTGCGCACCCTGTTGCGCGACCACCGTGTGTACGTCACCGACTGGGTGGACGCACGCATGGTGCCGGCCAGCGAAGGCGAGTTCAGCCTGGAAGACTACATCGCGTATGTGCAGGAATTCATCCGCCACCTGGGTGCGGAGAAACTGCACGTGGTCAGCGTCTGCCAGCCGACCGTACCGGTGCTGGCGGCGGTGTCACTGATGGCCAGCCGTGGCGAAACCACGCCGCGTACGCTGGTGATGATGGGCGGCCCGATCGATGCGCGCTGCAGCCCCACCGCGGTGAACAACCTGGCCACGCAGAACCCGCTGTCGTGGTTCGAGAACAATGTGATCCACACCGTGCCGCCGGGTTACCCGGGTGCCGGCCGCCAGGTGTATCCGGGCTTCCTGCAGCACGCCGGGTTCCTGTCGATGAACCCCAGCCGTCACTTCAGCTCGCACTGGGACTTCTATGCCGACCTGGTGAAGGGCGACATGGAAGACGCCGACGCGCACCGTCGCTTCTACGACGAGTACAACGCCGTACTCGACATGCCCGCGCGCTACTACCTGGACACGATCCGGGTGGTATTCCAGGAGTTCCTGTTGCCGCGTGGCGAGTGGTTCGTGAAGGGTGAACGCGTGGACCCCGGTGCGATCACCGGCACCGCGCTGCTCAGCATTGAAGGCGAACTGGACGACATCGCCGGGCTGGGCCAGACCGAAGCGGCGCAGGCGCTGTGCACCGGCATTCCGGAGAAGCACCGCGAGCACTTCATCGTGGAAGGCGCAGGCCATTACGGCATCTTCAGCGGCCGCCGCTGGCGCGAAACCGTGTACCCGAAGGTGCGCGCGTTCTTTGCCGCGCATGCGCAGAAGGCCGTGAAACCGAAGAACGTGACGCCGATCCGCAAAAAGGCCGGTTAAGCCGTTCGACATCCGCTAGCGCCGGCCGTTGGCCGGCGCTAGCGTCGTCCGAGGTTACAGCCGCACCAGCAGGTGCTTGGCCATCTGCCCGTGCAGGTACCCCACGCCGCGCGCCAAATGCAGGGTGCAGAACAGCAGCACCACGCCCACGATGGCCAGCATCGGCATCGCCCACAGCGGCAGCAGCAGCAATTCGCTGTCGATGTAGATTCCCCCTGCGCCATTCAGCGCCAGCAGCGACGCCACCGGGGCCCAGATGAAGGCCAGCGACGTCGACAACAGGGTGACCGCCACGCTGAAGTAGAGGATGCCCAGCGGCAGCATCAGCACGAAGTACAGCATGGTCAGCCAGGTCCGGCCGTCAGTGAACATGTCGCCGATGCGCTGCAGCCAGCTGCGGCTGCGGTCGGCGTAGCGCGGCCGGCGCGGCATGCGCTCGCCCAGCAGCACCTCCACCAGCCGCCCTTCCAGCAGCGACAGCCCACGCACCGAGCCAAAGAACAGCACGGTCAGCGGGATGCCGATGATCAGGATCATCAGCCCCAGCGACAGCGACAGCCCGGTGATCACCCAGGTGAAGAAGAAAATGCCGGTGGCCAGCGACAGCAGCATGTAGAACAGCGAACCATAGGTGCGCGGTTCCAGGGCGACGCCGAAGAAGCGCGCCAGCGCCGAACGGTGAGGTACCGGCACGTCGGCGGGCACCTCGCCTGCGCTTGCTGCCGTTGCCGCCGCCGCAGTGCCGCCGGGTTCGGCCGCAGGCACCACCCGTGCGATCGGCCGCACGCTGGCACTGGGCGTCCGCAGGGCACGGTTCACGGTGATTTCGGTTTCGCGGTAGATCTCGGCCACTTCCTCCGGCGCGCCATAGCTGCCGGCGACGTCGGCAATCACCTCCGCCTCACTGCGGCCGGGCTGCACCGCCAGCTCCGAGCGCAGGTACTCCTCGGCGTCGTACAGCGCGTCCTGCACCATCGCCGGATCGGCGTCATGCAGGGCCGCGCGCAGCTGCGCCAGGTACTGCGGAATCGTGGTGGGCAGGCCTACCCCCGCCGTGGTCTGTTCGTTCATTGCAGTACCCCCTCCAACACGGAATCGACGGAATCCCGGGTCGCGCGCCAGGCGGCAGTCCACTGCGCCAGCACCTCGCGGCCCTGCTCATTGATGCGGTAGTAACGCCGTGGCGGTCCAGCCACCGACGGCTCGATCTGGCTCTCCAGCAGGCCGGCAGCCTCCAGGTTGCGCAGCACGGGGTACAGCGCGCTCTGCTTGCCACTCAGCACACCCTCGCCTACCCGCTCCAGCTCCTTGGCAATCAGGTAGCCGTACAGCGGCTCGTCGGCCCGCGCCAGTACCGCCAGCAGGGCCAGGGACACGGTGCCGGCGCTGAGCTCTTTCTGGAACTTCTTCAGATGGGCTTCGTGCTCGCTCATGACGGTCTCCGCTAGCGTGGAGTCAACACTAGTGTGAACTCAGCTATAGCGAACGTGCCGTTAGTCACCCTGCCCGGGGGCAGGGGCCGCTGGCGGCGGGGCGCGCCCTTCGCGCAGAATCGACCCACTTCCTTCGAAAGGGTCCGCCATGTCGCCACGCCGTCCTGCCCTGCTCGCCCTCGCACTTGCCTGCCTGCTTCCTGGACTGGCCAACGCGGCCACGCCCTACCGCAGTGCGCAGCAGATCCTGGACGCCTCGCCGGCCAGCGACTGGCGCACGCCGGACCCGGCCAACCTGCTGGTGATGAATCTGGCCGCGGGCCAGGTGCTGATCGAACTGGCCCCGGCATTCGCGCCGCAGCACGTGGCCAACATCCAGACGCTGGCGCACGAGCACTTCTGGGATGGCGAGAGCATTTACCGCGCGCAGGACAACTTCGTGGTGCAGTTCGGCGATGCGGACGCCGACGATGCGGCGAAGGCGAAGCCTCTCGGCAGCGCCAAGCGCAAGCTGCCGGCGGAGTTCCAGCGCGACAGCAAGGGCTTGAAGGTCACGGTGCTGCCGGACCGCGATGGCTGGGCCGACCACACCGGTTTCGTGGATGGCTTCCCGGTCGGCCAGGACTCGGCCGCTGGCAAGACCTGGCTGGCGCATTGCTACGGCGCGCTGGGCGCAGGGCGTAACAATGACGAAGACAGCAGCATCGGTGCGGAGCTGTATGTGGTAACCGGGCAGTCACCGCGGCAGCTGGACCGCAACATCACCGTGGTGGGGCGCGTATTGAAGGGGATGGAGCTGCTCAGCGCCCTGCCCCGCGGCCCGGCGCCAATGGGTTTCTACGCGGACGCAGCGCAGCGCACGCCGATTGTCTCGATCCAGCGCGTGAGCGACCTGCCGGAAGCGCAGCGCCCGACGCTGCAGGTGCTGCGCACCGATTCGAAGACGTTCGTGGACACGGTGGAAGCGCGGCGCAACCGCGTCGACGATTTCTATAAACGGGCGGCCGGGCATATCGACCTGTGCAATATTCCGGTGCCGGTGCGGTGAGCGTTTCCCTTCTTGCGTGATTGCACAGTTTCCGTACCGCCGGGCGTTGCCCGGCTGCGGTTGGTTTCGGGCGAACAGCCGGTGGTCAACGGTTCCCGTGTTTGTGCGCACCGGGGTGGGCGTTCCGGGGGACGGCGCAAGTACGTCCATGTAGCCTCGATCGCCGCATCCATGCGGCTCACGCCCCCTC
>DGLB01000025.1:25811-31518 GCA_002387845.1 Stenotrophomonas maltophilia
TGGGTTTGCGGGACCGTAGAAAACATGGATGTTTTCTACGAGCCCCCATGGATGGGTTTACGGCGTGTCCCGCAAACCCACCCTGGCACGCCCAAACACGGAAACCGATGAACCACCGGCTGTTCGCCAGAATCCATGCAGTCAGCGCTGCGACACCGCCACGCTGCCGAGGATCAATGCGCCGGCGATCAGCATGGCCAGCGTGACCGGTTCACCGAGGAACAGCCAGGCGAATGCGGCACCGAACAACGGGATCAGGTAGGTCACCGTCGAGGCGCGGGCCGGGCCGATGCGGCCGATCAGGCGGTAGAACATCAGGAAGGCCAGCCCGGTGCAGAGAACGCCCAGCGCCACCGCGCAGGCCCAGGCGTTGAACGGCACCGCTGACTGCGGCCAGTGCGTGATTGCCATCGGCAGCATCCACAACGATGCGCAACCCAGCGTGGCTGCGGCCGCTGCGGCAGACGGCAGGCCGGTCATGTGGCGCTTCACCAGGTTCACGCCCAGCCCGTACAGCAGCGATGCGGTTGCGCCCGCGATCACCGCCGCGCCGATGCTCAGCCCACTTACCTTGGCCGTGGCCAGCACCACCACGCCGGCAAAACCCACCAGCAGGGCGATGGCCCGGCGCATGCCGATTTTCTCGCCGAAGAACAGGAATGCGATCAATGCCGCGAACAGCACCGTCATCGCATTGCAGATCGCACCGATCGCCGCCGGTGCGCGCTCGGCCGCATAGGCGAACAGCACGAACGGCAGTGCCGAGTTGATCAGACCGATCGGGGCCAGCCACAGCCAGCGCCGCGCCGGGAACAGCGCACGCGCCTTCCACAGGAACGGCAGCAGCACCAGCGCGCCCAGCACCAGCCGTACCTCCACCAGCGCATAGGGGCCAAATGACGGCACCGCCACCCGCATGAACAGGAACGAGCAACCCCATATCGCGCCCAGCAGGGTCAGCTCCAGCGGCGTGCGCCAGTCACGCGCCTGGCTGGCGGCCAGGTCCGCGCTCATGCGCCACCCCACGGGTGGGAGCAGCGGTCATTCGAGGGGCGGCAGGACAGCAACATGGCGAACGCTCCAGAGTGAGAATTACAGCATCCGCCTGCCCCGGATCCCTTGCAAGCGCGTAGTATCGCTGCCAGCCACAAATCATACTTGGGTCTTGCCGATGATCCTGCGCCCTGCCCTGCTACCCGCCCTGGGGGTGTTCGCGGTGGCCGCCCGCCACCAGAATTTCGCCCACGCCGCCGAGGAACTGCACCTCACCGCCAGCGCGGTCAGCCACCATGTGCGCCGGCTGGAATCCCTGCTGGGCACCGTGCTGTTCCAGCGCCAGGCGCGCGGCGTGCGCCTCACCGCTGAAGGCCGGCAGCTGGCCGATGCGGCGGCGGCCGCGCTCAGCGACCTCAATGCGGTCGCCGCCAATCTTCACCCCCAGGCCGACGTCGTGCCGCTGCGGGTCACCACCATCCGTTCGTTGTCCTACTGCTGGCTGATTCCGCGCCTGCCGCGCTTCACCCGGCTGCATCCCCGTCTGCGCATCGAACTGCAGACCAGCAGCGAACTCACCCGCTTCGACGAAAACGGCCCCGAACTGGGCATCCGCTATGGCCTGGGCCAATGGCCCGGGCTGACCGCGCATCACCTGATGGACGATGAACTGTTTCCGGTCGCGTCGCCGGCATTGCCCGGCGTATCCGCGCTGCGTGAACCGGCCCAGATCGCCCAGCTGCCGCTTGTCAGCGACATGTCCCCACAGGGCTGGCGCGACTGGTTCCGCGCGGCCGGCGTGCGCGGCCTCGACCTGGCCACCCCACACGTCTTCAGCGACAGCACCGATGCCATGCGCGCGGCGGTGTATGGGATCGGTGCGGTGCTGGCACGCAAGCACATCGCCCAGCCCTACCTGCAGCGCTATGAACTGGTGCGGCTGCCAGGCCCCGCATTGAAGGCCCGCTACGCGTACTACGTCGTGCACGCCGAGCACCGCCCGCTCAGCCCGGTGGCCCTGACGTTCATGGACTGGCTCAAGCGCGAAGCACAGGACGAGCGCACGCCCATTCCTGCATTGCCCGACGAGTTGCTGGGACGGCCGGTGGCGTAGGCCATCATCACCCACTCTTGTCCACCGGCTGGCTAGGCTGGAACTCCCGACTCCCCCGAGAATACCCCATGGCCTTGTTGCGACTCAGGATCACCGGCACCGAAGACGACGCCCGTGCGATCAGCGACCTGTTGCAGAGCATCGACGGCATCGAGCATGTCGAGGAAACCGATGACCTGATGCCGCACATGGATGACGACGATTCCAGCTCGGCCGGTCTGTCCGACGACATCGGCCCGGGCATTCACGAACTGGAAGTGGAAGTCGGGAACGAGTACACCACGCAGCGCGTGCGCGACGCGGTGGAAGCGCTGGCGCGTGAACTGGATGTGTTCGTCGAGTACGAACACGACGAAGGCTGAGCACGCTGCGGTGCCGGCCGGGCCGGCACCGCATGCGGGTTACTGACCCGCTGCCACCCGCGCGCGACGGCGACGACGCCATAGCGCCAGCACCCCCCACACGAATACCCCGCCGACCACCGCCACCGGCACCAGTGCCGCCACCGCACGGATCAGGAAGGCGATGCTTTCGGTGAAGATCATCCCCGCATCACCGAAGGCTTCGCCGATGGCACTGCGATTGCGTTCACCCGACGGCGCGTTGAAACGCACGGTCACCAGCTGGGTATCGATGCGTCGACGCTGGTTTGCTGCGTCCTTGTTGGCCTGCTCCACGCCCGCCTCGATCTCCGACAGGCGCTGGGCAATCACCAGCAGGTCGGCCATCTTGACGTCCTTGCCCTCCTGATACGCCAGCAGGCGCTCGTGCTCCTTCTGCAGGCGCGCCTTGGTCAGCGCGGTGTCGGCCACCTGCTGGGCCAGGTCCTCGGCCTGGGTGTTGCGCGAGGCGATTTCACCGCCCTCTCCCGCCAGGCTGATCAGCGGCTCCACGCCTTTCGGGGCGACCCGGAAGCGCACCGACCCCGACGGATACTCACCGCCCTGCTGTTCCACCTGCAGCACCGCGCAATCCCCGAACCGGGCCGACTGGCAGGCCTCGGCGATCTGCTTGACCCGGGGCCCGATCTGCGCCGCTTCCAGCTTGATGTCCAGCGTGTGCTCGTAGGCCAGCATCGCGCCTTCCGGCGAAGCGATGGTGGCTCCGGCGGCCGACGCATCAGCCGGCATTTCACTGATCTTCTTGCTGCAGCCCGCCACGGCCAACACCAGCATCCCTGCCACGGCGCATCCGCGCCACGTCATCCGTGTTCTCACATCCTTGCTCCGTCAAAGTGGGTGATCTTCAAGTCGTCCAATGCCAGGTCCGGCAGGCAGCGCACATTCACCGCCGCCATCGCCTGCCCGCTGCGCGGGTCCACGCCCTCGCTGAACGGGGCAATTCCGCAGGTGGCGCAGTAATGATGCTCCAGATGGTGCTTGTTGAACTGGTAGGTGCCCAACCGCGTCGGGTCCGTGTTCAGGGTCAGCGCGGTGCGCGGCGCGAACCACAGCAGCCCACCCCGGCGGCGGCACAGCGAGCAGTTGCAGTCCACCACGTCGACGATGGGCTCGGCCGTGTCAATGGTGAAGGCGATGTTTCCGCAATGACAGCTTCCCTGGTACTGCATGCCCCCCCCCTGTGTCGGCCTGGAAAGCGCCATGGTAATCCAATGGCACGGGCGGGCCGCACCCACGCGGCCCTATGCTCGGCGATTGTCCACAGCACAGGATCACCGATGCGCCAGCATCTTCTTGCCCTCGCCCTGATTGCCGCCCTGGGTGGCTGCCAGCAGGCCGACGCCCCCACTGCCCCGGCCGGTACCGAGGCGGCGGCCACCGCCGGTGATGCCGCGGCCGATGCCGCCTTCGCCGACCTGTCCAAGCGCGCCCTGGACACCTGGATGCAGCTGTCGCCGGTCAGCGCCACCCAGATCGGCGACCACCGCTATGACAGCGAGATCGATGACCTCAGCGCTGCCGGGCAGCAGAAGACGCTGGCCGCTTACAAGGGCCTGCTGGCGGACCTGGACAAGGTTGACGTGAGCAAGCTCGGCCGCGAGAACCAGGTCGATGCGGCGATTCTGCGCAACCAGCTGCAGTCGGAGATCTGGAACGCCGAGGTGCTGCAGTCGTCGAAGTGGGACCCGCAGATGTACAACGGCCTGGCCGGCAGCGCGCTGTACGGTCTGATGGCGCGCGAATTCGCCCCGCTGCCCGAGCGCCTGAAGTCGGCGACGGCGCGCATGGAAAAGCTGCCGCAGATCTTCGCCCAGGCCCGCGAAAACCTGGACCCGGCACGCGTGCCGAAGATCCACGCCGAAACGGTGTCCAAGCAGAACAAGGGCATCCTGAGCATTGTCGATACCTTCATCACCCCGCACATCGGCGAACTGCCGGCCGAGGACGGCAAGCGCCTGCAGGCCGCCATCGACGGGCTGAAGAAGGCCGTGGCCGAACAGCAGACCTGGCTGGACACCACCCTGGTGCCGAACGCCAAGGGTGACTTCCGCATTGGTGCCGAGCTGTACGACCAGAAGCTGAAGTTCGCGCTGAACTCCTCGCTGTCGCGCGCCGAGATCGGCGAGCGCGCCCGCGCCGAACTCAAGCGCGTGCGTGGCGACATGTACGGCATTGCCCAGACCGTGCTGAAGGACAAGCCGGGTGCACCGGCCCTGCCGGCCAACCCGACCGACGAGCAGCAGCAGGCGGCGATTGAAGCCGCGCTGGAACTGGCCTACGCCGAGAAGCCGGCGCGCGACAAGGTGGTGGAAGACGCCAAGGCTGCGCTGGCCCAATCGACCGAATTCGTGCGCAAGCACGACCTGATGACGCTGCCGGATGCGCCGGTGGACATCATCCTGATGCCGGAGTTCCAGCGTGGCGTGGCGGTGGCCTACTGCGATTCGCCGGGTCCGCTGGACAAGAACCTGAAGACCTTCTACGCGGTCTCGCCGATTCCGGACGACTGGACCGACCAGCAGGTCGACTCCTTCCTGCGCGAATACAACAGCCGCATGATCCACCTGCTGAGCATCCACGAAGGCACCCCGGGCCACTACCTGGAAGGCTGGCACTCGGGCAAGTTCCCGTCGACGCTGCGTGCGGTGCTGCGTTCGGGTCTGTTTGCCGAAGGCTGGGCGGTGTACACCGAGCGGATGATGCAGGAGCAGGGTTACCTGGACAACGACCCGCTGTTCCACCTGGTGCAGCTGAAGTTCTACCTGCGCACCATTTCCAACGCGATCCTGGACCAGGGCGTGCATGTGGACAACTGGACGCGTGAGCAGGCCATGCACCTGATGACCCACGATGCGTTCCAGCAGGAAAGCGAGGCGTCGGGCAAGTGGGTGCGTGCGCAGTTGACCTCGGCGCAGCTGCCGACCTACTTCGTGGGCGCGCAGGAACACTTCGACACCCGCAAGGCGGTACAGGAGAAGCAGGGTGAGAAGTTCAACCTGAAGGCCTACCACGACCAGATGCTGTCCTACGGCGCACCGCCGGTGCGCTTCGCGCGCCAGCTGATGCTGGGTCAGCCGATCGAGTGATGCGGATTCGTCGCGAACGGCCCTCCGCTGCTGGTCTACGTGCCTAGGTCCGTCGGGGGTGGATTTGCGGGACACGCCGTGAATCCATCCCTGGAGGCTCGTAGAAAACATCC
>DGLB01000025.1:31538-46235 GCA_002387845.1 Stenotrophomonas maltophilia
CCCCCCCCCGCCGGCCCTCCGAAAATGGGCCGGCGGCCATGGGAAAGGCAGCCACACGGAGCGTAGCTTTACGGAACCTCGCTGTCCGCAGCGACAAACCCACCCGTCTGCCGCGCCCAGAGGCGCGCATACAGCCCGCCCGCGGCAATCAGCTCGGCATGCGTGCCGGTCTCGACGATGCGGCCCTGGTCCATCACCACCAGCCGGTCCATGCGTGCGATCGTGCTGAGGCGGTGCGCGATGGCGATCACGGTCTTGCCGCCCATCAGTTCGTCCAGGCTGTCCTGGATGGCCGCTTCCACTTCCGAATCCAGCGCCGAGGTGGCTTCGTCCAGCACCAGGATCGGCGCGTCCTTGAGCAGCACGCGGGCAATGGCGATGCGCTGGCGCTGGCCACCCGAAAGCTTTACGCCCCGCTCGCCCACGTGCGCGTCATAGCCCACGCGTCCCTCGCCATCGCGCAAGGTGTCGATGAAGGCATCGGCACGCGCCTTGGCCACTGCCGCGCGCAGCTCCGCCTCGGTGGCGTCCGGCCTGCCGTACAGCAGGTTGTCGCGGATCGACCGGTGCAGCAGCGAGGTGTCCTGGGTGACCACCCCGATCTGCCGGCGCAGGCTTTCCTGGGTCACGCCCGCGATGTCCTGGCCATCGATGCGGATGTGACCGCTTTCCAGGTCGTACAGGCGCAGCAGTACATTGACCAGGGTTGACTTGCCGGCACCGGAGGGGCCGACCAGGCCGATTTTCTCGCCCGGCTTCACCTCCAGGTTCAGCCCGGCAATCACCCCGCCCTTCTTTCCGTAATGGAAATGGATGTCTTCGAAGCGCACGCCGCCCGATGTGACCTGCAGCGGCACCGCATCGGCGCTGTCCTGCACGGTCAGCGGCTGGGCAATGGTGGTGATGCCATCCTGCACCGTGCCGATGTCCTCGAAGATGCCGTTGATGGTCCACATGATCCAGCCGGACATGTTGTGGATGCGGATCACCAGCCCGGTGGCCAGGGTGATCGCGCCCACGGTGATGTCGCCGCGGCTCCACAGCCACAGCGCCAGCCCGCAGGTACCGGCGATCAGGAAGCCGTTGACGATGGCGATGGTCAGGTCCATGCCGGTGGTGACGCGGGTCTGGCGGCGGTGCTTGACCGCCAGCTCTTCGATCGCCTCGGCCACATAGGCCTGCTCGCGGCCACCATGGGCAAACAGCTTCAGGGTGGGGATGTTGGTGTAGCCATCCACGATGCGCCCCATTGCCTTGGATCGCGCTTCGGAGGCGATCCACGCGCGTTGCTTGGCGCGCGGCACGAACACCCACATGATCACCACGTAGGCCAGCAGCCACAGCACCAGCGGGATCATCAGCCGCCAGTCGGCCTGCGCGAACAGATACAGCGCGGTACCGGTGTAGACCACGATGTACCAGAGCGAGTCGACCATCTGCACCGCCGACTCGCGCAGCGACGTGCCGGTCTGCATGACCCGGTTGGCCATGCTGCCGGCAAAGTCGTTCTGGAAGAACGACAGACTCTGGCGCACCACGTAGTTGTGCATCAGCCAGCGCGAGCGGTTGCTCAGCCCGGGCACGATGGCCTGGTTGACCAGCAGGTTGTGCAGGCCGACCAGCACCGGCCGGGCGATCAGGGTGATCGCTGCCATCCACAACAGGGTGTCGGCATGCCGCGCGAAGAAGCGGGCATCCGGCTGCTCGCTGACCATGTCAACGATGCGGCCGAGGAAGTCGAACATCGCCACTTCCACCAGCGCCAGCAGCAGGCCGGCCACCAGTGTGGCCAGCAGTACCGGCCACACTGGGCGCAGGTAATACAGATAGAACGCCGCCACGTTGCGTGGCGGCATGCGCGCGTCCACCGGCGGGAACACCGGAATCAGCGATTCGAACCAGCGGAACATCCTGTTACCTCCAACGTAGTGCCGGGCTTGCCCGGCAACCTCTCTACAACACCGGAACCAAGATCAGGTCCTGGAAATCAAAACTGAAATCCGTCAACGAGGAAATCGCCTGCATGCGCACATCGCGCACTTTGCCATCCGGATCCAGGCTGAAACTCACGAAAGCATCAGCATTCAGCGAGCGGTCGTCCCAGCGCACGATGAAGGTGTCGTGCTGCCAGGGCTCCAGCCGACCCACCAGCTGCGCGGTCTTGTCAAAGCGCAGTCGCAGACCGCCCTTGTCCGTTTCAACATGCACATCGCCGTACCACGCGTCGCGGTAGCGACCGGCATACTTCGCCAACGGCAGTGAGGGCTTCGACTTCGGATCGCGCGCCGCCTGGTGCGCGGCCCAGCCTTCGTCGGCCTTGTCCTGGGCTTTGGCCACGGCGGCCGCATAGGCCGCCACCCAGTCGGTCGGGGCCTGCGGCTTCAGGTAGGCGTCCAGCACATCCAGGGTGATCGCATTGAACGCCGCACCGACTTCCTGATTGGTCAGCACCACGATGCCCAGCTTCTGTTCCGGCACCAGGGTGACCCGCGAGACCATGCCCGGCCAGCCACCGGTGTGCCAGACCAGCTTCTGTCCGCGGAAGTCGCTCAAGCTCCAGCCTTCGCCGTAGCCGGCGAAGTTCGGCTTGGCCGCGGCCAGTTCCGGCACCGCCGGATCGGCGACCACCTGCGGGGTGATCACCTGCCACATCGCCTGCTGGGTCTTGGGCGTGAACAGCGGCGTGCCGTTCTCCAGTACGCCATGGGCCAGCTGCACGTTCATCCAGCGCGCCATGTCATGCACGCTGGAATAGATGCCGCCGGCACCGGCATTGTTGGACCAGGTCAGCGGGGCTACGGTGCGCAACTGGCTGAAGTCGTACTTCGCGTGCCCCACTGCGGCCTTGTCGCCAGCCTTGAGGTGGTCGGCGTTGTAGCGGGTACCGGTCATGCCGACCGGGGTGAAGATGTGCTGCTGCAGGAAGTCGGCATACGACTGCCCGGACACCTGCTCGATCACCTGCTGGGCCACGGCATACAGGATGTTGTCGTAGGCATAGCGGTCACGGAAGCCGCCCTTCAACGGCACCTTGCCCAACCGCTGCACCACCTCGGCATTGCTGTAGGTCGTGGTCGGCCAGAACAGCAGGTCGCCGGCACCCAGGCTGAGCCCGCTGCGGTGCGAAAGCAGGTCGCGGATGCGCATTTCGCCAGTCACGTACGGGTCGGACATGCGGAACGACGGCAGGTGGTCGATCACCCGGTCATCCATCTTCAGCTTGCCCTGCTCGGCCAGCAGATTCAACGAAGTGGCAGTGAACGCCTTGGTATTGGAGGCAATGGCGAACAGGGTGTCGGCCTGTACGGGATCTGGCTTGCCCTGTTCACGCACGCCAAAGCCGCGTTCCAGCACCACCTGTCCATCCTTGACCACGGCCACGGCGATGCCGGGTACGTCGAACTGGGTGCGCACGCGTTCCACCGTGGCCTCCAGCCGGGAATCCAGTTCGGTCGGCGCGGCGGCCGATACCAACGGTGCGCAGGCCAGCAGCACGACGCCTCCAATCCATGATGTGTTCAAGCAGTGTCTCCACGGGACTGTAACCGGAATGTCGAGGCCGCATTCAGCGCGACCTTTCGCAGAATGGTAACGCGTCGCGTCGCAGGCTCGCCTGTGCCAGAAGCCCGTCCAGGAGCCCGCGCCATGACCGCCCCCACCACCAGCGCCATCATTCCCTGCCTGCGCTACCGCGACGCCCATGCGGCCATCGCGTGGCTGGAAAAGGCATTCGATTTCAAACCGCAGGCGGTTTACGCCGACGGTGTCATCGTCTACCACGCCCAGCTGGTGTATGGCGGCGGCATGGTGATGCTCGGTTCGGTGGACAACGGCAGTGAGTGGGGAAAACTGGTTGTCCAGCCCGATGAGATCGATGGACGCGAAACCCAGAGTGCCTGCGTGATTGTGACGGACCCGGACGCGCACTACGCACGTGCCGTCGCTGCCGGTGCCAAAGTGGTGATCGACATCGCCGACCAGGACTATGGCGGGCGCGGTTACGCCTGCCGCGATCCCGAAGGCCATCTGTGGTGGTTCGGCAGCTATGACCCGTGGCAGGCGGAGCACCCGGGCGCATGAGCGTGGTCGGCGGCACCATCCGCACCGGGATCGGTGGCTGGGTGTTTCCGGAGTGGCGCGGCGGAATGTTCTATCCAAGCGGTCTGGCGCAGCGCGAAGAACTGTCCTATGCAGCCGCACGGCTGGGCTGCATCGAGATCAACAGCACCTTCTACCGTGCACAGAAGCCGACGGTGTACGCACAGTGGCGCGACCAGACACCGGTCGGTTTCCGTTTTTCGGCCAAGGTGCCGCGAAGCCTCACCCAGGGGCGTGATCTGGCCGCCGTCGCCGCGCGTGCGGATGGCTTCATCGAGGGCATTGCAACGCTGCAGGATCGGCTCGGCCCCCTGGTCTGGCAGTTCGGGGAACAGCACCCGGCCGGTGCGCAGGAGTTCGACCGGCTGCTGCAGGATCTGCCACGCGAGGCGAACGGCTGCGTTCTGCAGCATGCACTGGAGGTGCGCAACCGCGCGGCGTGGACAGCGGAACTGGTCGATGTCGCACGCCGTCACCACGCCGCCCTGGTGTACAGCGGCTCAAGCGACTACCCCAGCTACGCCGACCCCACCGGTTCCTTCATCTATGCCCGCTTGATGCAGTCGCGCGCCAATCTGCGCGCCGGCTACCCGCAGCGTGCGCTGGAGCAATGGGCGCTGCGCGCCCAGCGTTGGGCCCGTGGCGAGGACAATCCCGACCTGCCCCATCTGGCGCATGAGGCACCGCCCCATGCCGCGCGCGATGTCTACCTGCTGTTCATCGGTGCGGCCAAGCACCGCAATCCCGGCGCGGCCATCGCCCTGCAGGACCACGTGCGCGCCATCACCCGGTAGCCTGGCACCCGCCCGCCTTACGGCGCGGTTCGCCCTCGCGCCAGGCTCTCGTCCAGCTTCCACAGCAACCCGCCCAGCGCGATGAAGGCCAGCGTCATCGATGCGACGTTGCCGAGCAGGGACGTCCAGCCCAGCATCGCCAGGTCCAGGAACGGATAGGGGTACTGCCCGGTGACGCGGCCCAGCAGCATCGCCCAGGCCAGATAGGCCACGGGGACCAGCAGCGCGAGCAGCAGTTGCCGCCAGTGCAGGCCGCCATGTTCGCCCAGCCCCCATCCCAGCAGGTACAACACAGGTACCGCGTAGTGCAGTCCTGCGTCGGCCCACCATTGCCATCCCTGCGGATGCCACAGCGTGCGCAGCACCAGCACGTACACCACCCCGGTAATGCCGATGTACAGCGCCATCGCCGCGCGCGGCCCCGGACCGGCCAGGCCGTCGGCGTCACCGCTGGCACGCGCGAGACAGACCGCAGCCACGCCGATGTTGCTCAGAACGGTGAAGTAGCCCAGCAGGCGCAGGCTGGCGCTGCCAGCGCCCTCCAGCCCGCCACCAGGGGGCAGAAGCAGCACGAACTGCAGCACCAGCGACAGCACCGCGACCAGCGCGGTCAGACCCGCCAGCAGACGGGCAAACGTGGATGGCGCACGCATGGTGTTCCTCGCAAAGGTTAACGCGCACAATACTCGCATGCCGATGACCGATACCCGCAGAGCGCTGCTGCAAATCCATTTCTGTGTGCTGTTGTGGGGCGTCACCGCCATCCTCGGCGTCCTGATCAGCCTGCCCGCACTGCCACTGGTGTGGTGGCGCATGCTGCTGGTGGTGGCCCTGCTGGCGCTGCTGCCACGCGTATGGCGAGGCCTGCGCCAGCTTTCCCCTGCCCTGCTGGCCGGTTACTGCGGGGTGGGCGCGCTGGTGGCGCTGCATTGGCTCACGTTCTATGGGGCTGCGAAACTGGCCAATGCTTCGGTAGCCGCCACCTGCATCGCACTGGCTCCGGTGTTCGCCGCGGTGATCGAACCGTGGGTGGCCAAGCGCCCGTTCCAGCTGCGCGAACTGGCGTTCGGCATCGCCGTGCTGCCCGGCGTGGCGCTGGTGGTCGGTGGGGTGCCCGATGGCATGCGCCTGGGCGTGCTGGTGGGTGCCCTCTCCGCACTGCTGGTGGCGGTGTTCGGCTCGCTCAACAAGCGCCTCGTCAGTCATGCCGACCCGCTCACCGTGACCGCCGTGGAACTGGGTGCCGGCACGATCACCCTGACCGTGCTGGCTCCGTTGCTGCCGTTCCTGCTGCCGGCGCTGGCCAGCCCCCTGTGGGTCGTCCCCAACCTGCGCGACAGCCTGTTGCTGCTGACCCTGGCTGGCGTCTGCACGCTGCTGCCGTTCGCGCTGGCACTGGTCGCCCTTCGTCACCTCAGCGCTTACACCGTGCAGCTGGTGACCAACCTGGAACCGGTCTACGCCATCGTGCTGGCCGTCGTGCTGCTGAACGAGCAGCGTGAACTCACGCCGCTGTTCTATGCCGGCGTGGCGATCATCGTCGGTGCGGTGTTCCTGCATCCGCTGTTGAACCGCCGCAAGCCGGTGCAGCATCCGGAGATCCTGGGGACGGCGGAGGCGCGCAACATCGCGGAGTGAGGCGTAGCGCCGGGCTTGCCCGGCTGAAGCACCCGCATCCGCGATCAGCCGGGCAAGCCCGGCTCTACCTCGTGGGCCAGTACCAGGCGGGGGCGTCGAGCAGGCCCTGGCCGCGCAGCGTGGTGCGGCTCATCTGCTTTTCCAGCGCGATCAGGTTGCAGTCCGGTGCTTCCTCCAGCGCGGCAATCAAACGGCTGGCGTGCGACACCACCCACAGCTGGCTGCGTCCGGCGGCACCGATGATCAGCCGCCCCAACGCCGGCAGCAGGTCCGGATGCAGGCTGGTCTCGGGTTCATTGAGCACCATCAGCGGCGGCGGTCGTGGCGTGTGCAGCGCCGCCAGCAGCAGCAGATAGCGCAACGTGCCGTCAGACAACTCGGCCGCCGCCAGCGGGCGCAGCAGTCCCGGCTGGTGGAACTTCAGTGACAAGCGGCCATCATGCGCGTCAATGTGTACCTGCGCACCGGGAAACGCGTCGTCCAGCGACTGTTGCATCGCGTGCCCGTCACCACTTTCGACAATGGTCTGCCACGCCGACGCCAGGTCATGCCCGTCGTGGCTCAGCACCGGGGTACGGGTGGCCAACCACGATTGGCGGGCCGGCGCATCGCGGTCGGTCCGCATGTGGTCGTAGAAGCGCCAGCCGCGCAGGGTTTCGCGCAGGCTCAGTATCTCGGGCATGCGCTGCGGATCGGCCACCTGGGTGAACAGGCTTTCAAACGGTGACAGGTGCGCCTCCATCACCTCCCACCCGCGCCCCACCTTTCGGCGCACCATGCCCCCCTGTCGCTCCACCAGTACGTTGCTGCTGCGCAGGAACGGGCCCGCCCACACAGACTCGCACTTGATCTGGGGGTCCAGAGAGAACATCGACGTGTGCGGTGTCGGGTAACCCAGGTCAATCGCATAGCCGAAGTCGTCGCCCGCAAAGCCCAACCGCAACGCCACCGACTGCAGCCGACGCGCAGCGCCCTCCACCGCCACTTCGCCCTCACGCATGCCGCGCGTGAGCGTTTCCGGTCCTGCCCACAGCACCGACCCCAACCCTCCTTCGTGCGCCAGTGCCGCCGTCACTCCCTGGCGTGCGGTGTCCGCCAGCAGCCGCAGGGCGCGGTACAGGCTGGACTTGCCACTGCCGTTGTCGCCTACCACCAGGTTGAGGCGCGCCATCGGGATCACCAGATCCTGAAGCGAGCGATAGTTGGAGACGGCCAGGGTCTGCAGCATCCGATCAGTCCAGACGGGCAGTACTCGATGCCACGACAACGCGGTCGCGGCCGTTGCGCTTGGCCTGGTACAGCGCGGCATCGGCACGGGACACGGTCTGGTCGACGCTGTCGCCCGCGCTGTGCGCGGCCACGCCGATGCTGATCGTGACCGGGAAGCCCAACGGCAACTCCGCGACCGCCATGCGCAGGAAGTCGCACTGCAGCTCGGCGGTGCGCAGGTCGGTGTCGGGCATCAGCACCACGAATTCCTCGCCCCCATAGCGCGCGGCCATGCCACGCCCGGAGAAGTGCGCGCGCAGCAGCACGCCCAGTTCGGCCAGCACCCGGTCACCGGTGGCATGCCCATGGAAGTCATTGATCTGCTTGAAGTGGTCGATATCCACCAGGGCCACCGCGGTCTGCCGTGGCTGGCCATCCGCGTCCAGCAGCGAAGCCTCCAGCGCGACCGCCATGGCGCGACGGTTGGGCAGGCCGGTCAGCACATCGGTGCGGCTTTGCTCGGCCAGGTCGGCGTTCTGCGCCAGCAGCAGGTCGTGGTACTCGGTAAGCAGCCGCTCGTAGTCCTCGCGCGCCAGCATGTGGCTCTGGATGTCCTGGGCGAAACGGCGCAGCTCCATCACCAGCATCACCTGCCGCGACAATGCGGCCAGCGCTTCGGTCTGGTCCGCGTCCAGCTGATGCGGCTGCGGATCGAACACGCACAGCGTGCCCAGTGGATAGCCTTCGTTGCTGATCAACGGCGCGCCGGCATAGAAGCGTACGTGCGGTGCGCCGGTGACAATGGGGTTGTCATGGAAGCGCGCATCAATGCGCGCATCCTCGATCACCATCACCTGCTGCGGCTGCAGGATCGCGTGGCCGCACATCGATTCCGAGCGCGGCAGTTCCGCCGCTTCGGTGCCCTGGATGGACTTGAACCACTGGCGCTCGGCGTCGATCAGGGTAACTGCCGCCATCGAGGTGCCACACACCGCCTTGGCGATGGTGACCAGGTCCTCGAAGGATTTTTCCCTGTCGGTGTCGAGGATGCGGTAACGGTACAGCGCGTCCAGGCGCAGCGCCTCATTGGAAGGCTTCTCGGGCTTGATCATGCAGCGGGTCGAAATCCGGGAGCTGGCCGCAGTCTAGCCCGAACCGCGTGACCGAGCGTTAGCGCGCCGTGCACGCGGGCCAGCGGGTTACCAGTCCAGCTGCTTGGGCAGCAGGCCCTTGAGTTCGGCGTCGGTCAGGTTGCGCCACTGACCCGGCTTGAGCGCGCCGATCTTGATGTTGTCGATGCGCACCCGGCGCAGTTGGGTGACGCGGTAGCCGAACGCCGCTGCCATCAGGCGGATCTGCCGGTTCAAACCCTGCTCCAGGATGATGCGGAAGCCGAACTTGGCAATGCGCGAGGTCCGGCACGGCAACGTGGTTTCGTTGTGGATGCGGACACCGCGGGCCATGCCGCGCAGGAACTCGTCGGTGACCGGCTTGTTCACCGCCACCAGGTACTCCTTCTGGTGGCCGTTCTCGGCACGCAGGATCTGGTTGACGATATCGCCGTTGCTGGTCATCAGGATCAGGCCTTCGGAATCCTTGTCCAGCCGGCCAATCGGGAAGATGCGCTGTTCGTGCCGGACGAAGTCGACAATGTTGCCCTTGACCGCGCTTTCGGTGGTGCAGGTCACCCCGACCGGCTTGTTCAAGGCAATGTACACGTGACGGCGGCCACCGGCCTTCTTCGCCTCGCGGGCACGTAGCGGCTGGCCGTCGACGAGGACGACGTCGCCCTCGCCCACCACCGCGCCGGTGCCGGCGGCGATGCCGTTGACGGTGACGCGGCGCTCGCCGATCAGGCGATCGGCTTCACGCCGCGAGCAGAAGCCGGTTTCGGCGATATGTTTGTTGAGTCGGGTGGTCATCCCGCCATTATCCGGGAAAACCGCCGGCCGGGCATGGTCCGGTCCTACCCGGCGTCGTACACCTGGTTGCGGCCGGCACGCTTGGCGCTGTACATGGCATGGTCGGCGCGGCGCAGCAGCCCGGCCAGGTCGTCACGGCCCGGTTGCCACACCGCCAGGCCGATGCTGGCGGTCAACGCCAGCCCCTCCAGCCCCAGCGCGGGCGACAGGTCAGCGACCTGCTGGCGCACGCTTTCCAGTCGCGACAGCGCTGCAGCGTGGCTGGCACCCGGCAGCAGGATCAGGAATTCCTCCCCGCCCATGCGCACCACCTGGTCCTGCGCGCGCACCGCCCCGCGCAGCGCGCGGGCGACCGCAACCAGTACCCGGTCACCGGCTTCATGGCCGAACCGGTCATTGATGTCCTTGAACAGGTCGATGTCGAGGAAGCCGATCGCCAGCGGCTGCGGCTCATGCGCCGGCCGGTCCAGATGACGGGCCAGCAAGCGCAGTCCGGCACGGCGGTTGGGCAACCCGGTCAGGCCATCGGTATCGGCCAGCTGGCGCATCTCGTCGCGCTGCTGGCGCAGCCGGCCCAGCCGCAGGTTCAGCGCATACGCCGACATCATCAGGAACCAGGTGGCCGACAACTGCAAGGCCTCGATGCGGTAGGCAATCAGCCAATGGGCCTGCGCCAGGTCGGCCAGCATCATCACCCACCACGGCAGCAGCGCCAGCAGGCCTGCCAGGGCGTAATAGTCGCGCCGGCGCACCGCCCACAGCCCGACCCCGAGGCAGACCAGCAGACCCAGCTGGAACACATGCTCGAATGCGTCGGACAGCCAGACCAGGCCGGCCACGCCCAGCCAGGGCACGCACAGCGCGGTGGCCACGCCGGCCCACAGCACCAGCTGCTGGCCGAGCCGCGAGCCGGGCCACAGCCGGTCGCCACCGTTCAACCGCCACAGCACCGGCAGCAGGATGCCCAGGCTGAGCGCACTGAGCGCGACCAGCCACCACGAGGCACTTTCATAGACCGGCAGCCAGGGCTCCGGGTAACCGCTCAAACCGCCCAGCACCGCCTGCCACAGCACGAACACCAGGCACACCGCGACGTAGATCAGGAACGAGCGATCCTTGGCGGTGACGTAGCCCATCAGCGCCGACAGCGCCAGCGCGATCGCTACCGCAATGCAGGACACACGCACCAGCAGGCGCGCAGTGTCGTTCTGCTGGACCGGGCTGGGAGCGCCCAGGCGCACCGTCGGCACCCAGTACGGCTTCAATGGCGTGGTCCAGGACACCACAATCGGTTCATGGTCACCGGCCTTGGGCACCACCACCATGCCGATCCCGGCGCGGAAGCGCGAATCACGGGTGCGGGCGTCGTGCATGTTGCCGCAGATCTGGCGGTCGCCATGGCTGATCCGCACTTCGCCGGTGAACACGCCGAACACGTCCACGGCCTGCGGCTGGCCCGACCATCCTGCGGCCGGTGCCGGGACTTCAAGGACTTCCTGGTGGCGGGCCAGCACTTCCGGCGGGCAGGCCCGCTGCGGGGTCTGTTCGTCCGTGGCCGCGCCGAGCAGCAGTACGTCGCGGCCGGGTTCGGGGGCATGTGCGGACGCCAGCAGCGGCACCAGCACGGTGAGCACGCACAGCAGCCAGGCCAGGCCTGATGGACCTCGCCTGTCGTTTCTGGGTCCCGCCTTGCGCTGCCTCACACCACTGCCCCACCTGCTGCCGACACACCCCGCGCATGCCGTCCCCGGCGACCATTATCGCAAGTTCTGCTGCGCCGCATCGCCACGGGCTGTCCACAGGGCCGACTGGGTCATTTTTTCCAGCGGCATCGGCCGTTCCACTGCATAACCCTGCAGGCCGTCCACGCCCAGCGCCTGCAGCTGGCCGGCCACCTCATCCGACTCCACCCATTCGGCAATCACGGTCATGTGCAGTTCGCGGCCGATCTCGGCAATCGCACGCACGGTAGCGCGGCTGACCGGGTCCACGTCCATGTCGCGAACGAACACCCCGTCGATCTTCAGCATGTCTGCCGGCAGCTGGCGCAGATAGCCGAACGAGGACAGGCCCGACCCGAAGTCATCCAGGGCCACACGGCACCCCCGCGCCTTCACCGCTTCGACGAAGCTGCGCGCCTGCTCCAGATTGCTGATCGCTGCGGTTTCAGTCACCTCGAAGCACAGTTTGCGCGCCAGCCCGCGGTTGCGCTCGAGCAGGTCGCTGACATACGCCAGGAAGCTGGGTTCGGTGATCGACTGCGCCGACACGTTCACGTTGCACAGCCCCAGTCGCTGCACATGTACCGGGCAGACCTGCAGATGGCGGAACAACAGGCCCAGCACGTGCCGGTCCAGTGCCATGCCCATCCCGTAGCGCTCCACTGCCGGCATGAATTCACCGGGCGAATGCAGCTGGCCGTCGCGTCCGCGCAGACGCACCAGCACCTCGTAATGCAGGAAGGCCGGATCGCCGTGCCAGGCAATGCGTTGTGCGAACAGCAGCATGCGGTTCTCGGCCATGGCCGCCGACACACGCGCCAGGCGCTCGGCCTCGCGTCGCCGCTCTTCCAGCGCCTCATGAGTCTCGTTGTAGAAGTGCACGCGGTTGCGGCCGGCCTGCTTGGCGGCATAACAGGCGCTGTCGGCGGCGCTCATCAACCAGTTCACATCCGCCACGTCGGCGGTGATCTCCACCACGCCGACACTGCAGCGCACCTGCGGCGCGCCTTCGTCCTGCACGGCACCCGCCCGGCCCAGCGAACGCATCACCCGCTGCAGCACCTGACGGGCATCCTCCTGGCCGGCATGCGCCAGGAACAGGGCGAATTCGTCGCCGCCCATGCGGCCCACCCAGTCGCCGTCACGCACCGCGCTCACCAGGTACTCGGACAGGCTGCGCAGCAGCTGGTCGCCCGCCGCATGCCCGAGGCCGTCATTGACCAGCTTGAAGTAGTCCAGGTCGATGTAGCACAGGCTGTGCACGCCGCCGTGGCTGCGCACGTTCAACAGCGCCTGCTCCAGCCGACGTTCGATCTCACGACGGTTGATCAGCCCGGTCAGCGGATCATGGCTGGCCTGGTGCTCCACCTCGCGCGCCAGGGCGTGGTTCTGCGACACGTCCTCGATCATCGCGAACACCCGCGGTGTCCGGTTCGGAGCCTGCACCAGGGTGCCACTGCTGCGTCCCCACAGCAGGCTGCCATCGGCACGGCGGAAACGCAGCTCGGCCGGCCGCAGCTGCTGCGGCCAGTCGATGCCACCCGCCGCGGTCTGCACCAGCTCGCCCTCCACCAGCAGCTCGGGCAGGGTCATGCCAAGCAGGGCCTCGCGCCGGTAGCCCAGCATGTCGGCCGCACTCTGGTTGGCTTCGACAATGCGGCCCTCGATATCGAGCTTGAGCATGCCAATGGTGGCCTGGTAGAAGGCCGCGCGGAACCGGCTCTCTTTCTCGATCAGATCGCTGCGTACGCGTCGCGCGAGCAACACGGCCACCACGGTGATGAGCAGCACCGACAGGCCGCCAACGGTCAGCGTGGTGATGCGCACGATCGAAGCGGTGTTCAGCAGCGACTGCGAGTACGCGTTGGCGTGCGCCTGCAGGCTGCGGTCCAGCGCCTGCAGATGCAGCAGCATCGCCTGGCGCACTTCCGGCGGCATGCCCCCGGCCTGGTGCATGGCCTCGGCGGTATTGGCCATCTGCTGCAGCTGCAGCAGCCCGTGATCGGTACGCCGCCAGAACTGTACGGCGTCGCGGAAGTAGCTCATGCCGCCCAGATAGCGGAAGGACAGGATCAGGCGTTCAGCGTCGGCGGGGGTATTGTGTCCGCGCAGCAGGCCCTGCCGCGCCCGCTCGCGGTCCAGGTTCTCCTGTTCCATGGCCAGCCGCGCATCCAGGTCGCCCAGCGGCACCGCGAGCGCGTCGCGGGCGTCGGCCAGGTTGGCCGGGTTTCCAGACTCGATGTAGCGCGCCAGCGAAAAAGTGGCGCGCTGCTGCCCGCGCGACCAATGGCTCTGCCCGACGATCCACGCCGTGGACGCCGCCTGCAGTTCCTGGATCAGCGCGGAGATGCCGACCAGCCCGATCGCCATCCCGGTCAACAGCACGAACCGCAGTGTCAGCCCCTTTGTCACCTGCGGTACCGCGTTGCCACCTCCCTCTCTGTTACCGCCTCCCAGCATGCGCCCTCCTGTCCTGTCGTCGCCGGTTGCGATCCCAGGCTGGCCTGCGTCCGCCGACGCCTGTCTGCCCTCCCAAGCACGCCATACGCACGAAAGGCTATGTCCGGGGGTGTTGAGGTGGCGCGAAAACGTGCTGAACGAAAAACGCCAGCCCTGGGGCTGGCGTTTTTTCAAGGTGTGCCGACGTACGTCGGCACCTACCGTCGGCACCCACCGGCGGTACCGGCGGTTGACACCTGCGGGGTCAGCGCGGGCCGCGCGGCTTGAAGCCGTCGCGACGCGGCGGACGGTCGTTGCCGCCCGGGCCACCGCGATGGCCGCCCGGCTTGCCCGGGCCACGGCCGAACTTCGGCTTGAACGGCGCGCGGGCCGACGGGGTCAGGTCTTCACCCGGCTCCACCCGACGCATGTGAAGCTGCTGGCCGGCCACCCACACCTTCTTCAGGTGGCTGAGCAGATCGGCCGGCATTTCCGCCGGCAGGTCCAGCACCGAGAAGTCGTCATGGATGTCGATGCGGCCGATGTAACGGCTTTCCAGGCCGGCTTCGTTGGCGATCGCGCCGACGATGTTGCCCGGCTTCACGCCGTGAACGTGGCCGACTTCGATACGGAAGGTTTCCATGCCGGCTTCCGGCGCACCGCGCGGGGCGATGTCGCGACGCGGAGCGCGCTCGAAACCGCCGTCGTTCTGGCCGAAGTCGCCTTCCGGACGCGGACCGCGCACGGCGCGCTCGTCATCGCGACGCGGGCCACGTTCGAAGCGCGGTTCAAAACGCGCCGGGCGCTCACCACGGTCCGCACGCTCATGGCGTTCACGCGGTGCGCGCTCTTCACGCGCGCCGCGCACCGGCGGGG
>DGLB01000025.1:46267-60162 GCA_002387845.1 Stenotrophomonas maltophilia
CAGCAGGAACGGCGAATCGCCCTGCAGCAGCTTGGCCAGCGCGGCGGCGATGTCGATGGCCGGCACGTTGTTCTCGCCTTCAAAGCGCTGCAGCAGCTCGCGGTAGAAGTCCATGTTGCCTGCAGCCAGCGCGTCGCTGATGCGGCTCATGAACTTGTTCACGCGGGTGTCGTTGACCGCATCCACGCTCGGCAGCTGCATTTCCTCGATCGGCTGGCGGGTGGCGCGCTCGATCGCACGCAGCATGCCCTTCTCGCGCGGAGTGGCGAACAGGATCGCGTCGCCGGTGCGGCCGGCACGACCGGTGCGGCCGATGCGATGCACGTAGCTTTCGGTGTCGTACGGGATGTCGTAGTTCAGCACGTGGCTGATGCGCTCCACATCCAGGCCACGCGCGGCCACGTCGGTGGCCACCAGGATGTCCAGCTTGCCTTCCTTGAGCATGCCGATGGTGCGCTCGCGCTGGGCCTGCTGCATGTCACCGTTGATCGCCGATGCGGCGAGGCCACGGGCCTGCAGCTTTTCTGCCAGTTCCTCGGTGGCGGCCTTGGTGCGCGCGAAGATGATCATCGCGTCGAACGGTTCCACTTCCAGGATGCGGGTCAGCGCATCCAGCTTGTGCATGCCGCTCACCCACCAGTAACGCTGGCGGATGTTGGCCGAGGTGGTGGTCTTGGCGGCAATGGTGACTTCGGCCGGATTCTGCAGGTAGGTCTGCGCGATGCGGCGGATCTGCGGCGGCATGGTGGCCGAGAACAGGGCCACCTGGCGGGTTTCCGGCAGCTTCTTCAGCACCGCTTCGACGTCATCGATGAAGCCCATGCGCAGCATTTCATCGGCTTCGTCCAGGACCAGCGTCTTCAGCTCGGACAGGTCCAGGGTGCCGCGGTCCAGATGGTCGATCACACGGCCGGGGGTACCCACCACCACGTGCACGCCACGGCGCAGGGCCGACAGCTGCTGGCCGTAGGGCTGGCCGCCATAGACCGGCAGCACGCGGAAGCCGGGGATCTTGGCCGAATAGGTCTGGAAGGCCTCGGCGACCTGGATGGCCAGTTCGCGGGTCGGGGCCAGCACCAGCACCTGCGGCTTGGCCTGGTTGAAGTCCAGGTTGGACAGCACCGGCAGCGCGAACGCGGCGGTCTTGCCGGTACCGGTCTGGGCCTGGCCCAGCACGTCGCGACCCGCCAGCATTGCCGGAATGGTGGCGGACTGGATCGGCGAAGGGGTTTCATAGCCGACGGCGGCGACCGCCTGCATCACAGCGTCGGACAGGCCGAGGTCTGCGAACAGCAGCGGCGCGGAAGAATCTTGGGACATGGGGAACTCCAAAGGCACTGCCGTCAACCTGGCAGTGAGATAAAAAAGGGGATGGTCCGCGCTTTGGGCGCCCTTTCTTATCGCGTGCCCTGGCGCTGCTCGGTCGGAGGAGTACTCTCGCTCAGGGCGCGATGATACCGCATCATCCCTGAACAGCGTGTACAGATTCCTGCATGGATATCGATCTGGCGCGTGCTGGCGCACAATACGCGCCCTTTCACGACCCGGCGCATGGCCTGCGCCCCTTCACAGGATACCCGCTCCATGCAGATTCTCGAATTCGACCTGGACAGCGAGTACGTCGAGCTGAAACAGCTGCTCAAGCTGGCCGACCTGGTGACCAGCGGCGGCGAAGCCAAGATGCTGATCGGTGACGGCCAGGTGTTGGTGGACGGGCAGGTGGAACTGCGCAAAGCCTGCAAGATCCGCGCAGGCCAGCAGGTTCAGTTTGGCGACTCGGTCATCCACGTGCTGGCGGCCCCGGACGCGTGAAGCCCGCCTGCAGCGCGTGACGACCCATGGTCGTGACGTGTCAGCGCTGGGTGAGATGTGACGCAATCAGCTTGCGGAACGGCACCACGCCCTGCGCCAGCCGCAACCCGGCCCGGCGCAGCATCCGCGCCGGCAGACGGTCATCCGTGTACAGCGTGGTAATGGCATTGGTGGCCTCATACAGCGGCCGCGCCACCAGCCGGTGGCCCCGCTCGTAGCGGGCCAGCCCAGCGGGCGCGGCAATGTCGGTGCCGCGCCCGGCGGCCGTGCGCAGCACCGTGGCCAGGCGGTCCTGGCTCTGCAGGCCGAGGTTGAAGCCATGCGCGGTGACCGGGTGCATGCCCACCGCCGCATCGCCGATCAGCGCGCAGCGCTCGCCGACAAAAGCATGGGCGAACACCCCCACCAGCGGGTACGCGATCGGCTTGGCCACCGGCCGCATGTTGCCCAGCCGGTACTCGAACAGGGTGCTGATGCGGGCCCCGAAGCTGTCCTCATCCAGCGCCATCAGTTCGGCAATCTGGCGCGGCGGCAGGGTGATCACGGCGGAGGCCAGGTCGCCATTGAGCGGCAGCAGCGCCATGGTGCGGCCATAGCCGAACCACTCCCAGGCGGTGTGCTGGTGCGGCACCTCGATCTGCATGCGGCAGACCAGCATCGATTTGCCGAAATCACGCAGCTTCGCGCCAATGCCCAGCAGCCGGCGGGTGGTCGAGAAGCGGCTGTCGGCCGCCACCACCAGGCGCGCCTGCAGGCGACGACCGTCGCTCAGGGTCACCTCGCTGTGGGTGGGGCCGGGCACCACATCGCGCACGCTGGCCTGGTCGAGCAGCTGCAGGCCGGCCTGGCCCTGCACGCTGTCCCATGCGGCGCGGCGGATCAGGTGATTGGGCACCAGCCAACCCAGCGCATCGCCCTGGCGCTGGTCGGCGGCAAAGGTCAACGCGAAGGGCGAACTGCCGTCCATGATCCGCGCGTCGCGCAGGTCGGAAATTTCGGCCGGGTCCAGCCGCTGCCACACCCCCAGCTGTTCCAGGATGCGGCGCGAGGCATGGGTCAGTGCGATCTCGCGGCCGTCAAAGGCGGCTTCGGCCAGCGCCGCGCGCGGCTGCTGCTCGACCAGGGTGACGCTCAGGCCGCTGTCGGCCAGCGCGCGCGCGAAGCACAACCCTGCCGGCCCTGCTCCCACCACCAGCACGTCGACACTGCCGACCTGCGGTGCTGCGGTGGTGTCGTGCGCGCCCTGCGCCTGGCTTGCGGTATCCGGCATGAGTCCTTCCTGGTGACGTGTGCGCTACGAGCTTAACGCCCCGCCCGGCCCTGGCCCTTGATCTGGATCAGCGCAGGTTCGCCGACGTTCACGCCAGCGCGCGCAGCAGCACCCAGACCAGCAGCACGATGCCCGCCAGCGATACCATCCAGACCGCACTGCGCAGCACCGGAATGCCGGCGGCATACAGCGGCACATAGACCAGTCGCGCCCAGAAATAGAGCTGCGCCGCCAGCGCGGTCAGCCCGTCCTGGCGCTGGGTCAGCACCACGGCCAGCACGGCCGCGGCAAAGAACGGGAAGGTTTCCATGAAGTTGGCCTGCACCCGCAGCAGGCGTGCGGCCACTTTGCCCGGCGGCGGTGCCTCGCCGTCGCGGGCAGACACGTTCCAGGCCAGCCCGCGCTCGCGGGTGACCGCGAAATCGGCGACCAGCAGCTGGACCAGGCCCAGCACGATCGACCAGCCCAGCATCTGCACTTCAATGCCCATGACAGCTCCTTCAATCAGGGAATGCAGCGTGGGTCAGGGTGCGGCGGCGCGCACGCTGTAGCCGGCCAGGCGCCAGACCTTGTCCTCGTCCAGGCGGAACGAGACCAGCTCGCGTACCGGCTGCGGGCTGTTGGCGAACTGGGTCGGGAAGCTGACGTTGATGTACAGCCCTTCCGGAACCGTGGCCCCGGGGGCGTACTTCACCCGCGTCACCACCGGCTGGCCGCGCGAGGTCAGCGCCCCGAGACGCTTGCGGTCTGCGGCCAGCTGATTGACGAAGGTCTGTTCGGGCACCGCCTTGCGGGCCACCGCCGATGCGCCCTTCCAGGCCTCGGCAGCACGGTTGCTGTCCACCAGCCCTGCCACCTCCCGGGCCGCGGCGCTGAGCTGGTCGTCCTGCTCCTTGACCTGCTTCTGCTGCGCCGGGGTCAGCGCCGGACGCGCCGGCGTAGCTGCGGTTGCCGGGGCGGCCGCCGCAGGCGCGGACGGGGCCGGGCGCGCCGGGGCCGGAGCGGGAGTGGCCGGGGTCTGGGCCAGCGCGGCAACGGGAAGCAGGAGCGACAGCAGCAACGGAACGCGCATCGGTTCACCATCCAAGTGAAAGGTGGCCAGAGTCTAAGCCACCCGCGTTAGCACGCCGTCAGTTGCGCTCGGCGGCCTCGGCTGCCGGCTGCGCCACTTCGCTGGCGGTGCGCTCGGCCAGCGGGTCCTGTGACTTGCTGGCCGGCGGCGGCAGCAGGGTGGAGACGTCGATTTCCGACAGCGGGCTTTCCGCCGGGCAGGTCTCGTCGGGGAAGCCGAAACGCTGTTTCAGGGTCTGCCCACAGGCGGTGACGGCTTCCAGCTCGCTGCCCTCGCGCTTGCACTCCTGGTCGAAGGCGACCAGGAAAGCGTCCTTGCGGCGCACGAAGTCGTCTCCGCACTTGCGCATCTGTTTGATCCGCTCCAGGTCGTCCTGCACCGCATTGGTGCCGTCCAGCCCGAACTGGCGCAGTTCGTCGGCGCTGAGCAGGCGCAGACTGCGGTTGGGTACGGTCATCATCAGGTCGGCCACGCCCACCGCCACGCCGTTGCGCTGCAGGTAGTCCTTCACGTTGTCGTAGACCTGCTGCAGCTCGAGGTTGAGTTCGGCGCGCGAGGTGGCCTTGGAGCTGATCCGCATCATCCGGTGGATGCCGACCTTGCCGGCCACCAGGCGGTTGTCGCCTGCGGCCAGCACGAACACGCAGGCGCTGTGGCAGACCGAGCCTTCGCGCACCCAGATGGTCCAGCGCGATTCGCCGATGCGGTCGCCGGCCACGATGGCCGCTTCGACCTGCCCACCGCTGGAGTCCAGGTCGAGGATCCGGCTCTGGATGCGCTGCGCGTCGGCCACCAGCGCGGCACGCGCGACCAGCTCGGAGAAACCGGGGTTGATCTTGCCCACATAACGCAGCCGCAGCAGGCCGCGTTCGGCGCACGGGGCAATGGCCGCCTCCAGGCTGGCGCGGTCCAGCGCCTCCAGCGCCACGCCGTCGCCGGCGTCACCGGCGTAATCGGTATCGCAGCTGATCCAGGCCTTGCCATTCTCCAGCGCAACGTCCGGCCAGCCCTGCTCGCCTTTGCGCGGCGGCGGCGGCACCGCCGGCGGCGCATCGGCGGCGTTGATCGACACCATGTTGTTGCCATCCACCGCCGGTGCCCGCGCGGCCTTGTCGGCGGCGGTCACGTTGCCCGGGTTCTCCAACTGGCTGCAGGCCGCCAGGCCCAGACACAGCAACGGCAATCCCCACGACTTGAGCAACATGAATACCCGGTTCCGGTTCGATGGCGTGCCAGCGGCGACACGTGAAGACACAGTCTAGTGCGAGCCGGGCCGCGCGCGGGAACCTGCCCTGAACCGCCCGGCCGGCCTGGCCCATACATGTCCGAAAATGGCGAGCCGGGGCCGGGTTCCGGGCATAGACTGGCGGCCATGGACACCGCCCTGCCCCTCGACTACGCCGCCTGCGAAAGCGCCCGCCTCGCCCGCGATGCCCGATTTGACGGCGTGTTCTACACCGCCGTGCGCAGCACCGGCATCTACTGCCGGCCGGTGTGCCCGGCCCCGCCGCCCAAGCCGCGCAATGTGGATTACTACCCCACGGCCGCCGCCGCCGCTGCCGCCGGCTTCCGCCCCTGCCTGCGCTGCCGGCCGGAGCTGGCTCCCGAGGCGCAGGACGCACTGCACAACGAAACCCTGCAGCGCGCGTTGGCGCTGATTCACGACGGCTATCTGCAGGACGCGGCGGTGGGCGAGCTGGCCGCGCGGGTGGGCTTGAGTGCACGCCAGCTACAGCGCCTGTTCGTGTCCCGGCTGGGTGCCGCTCCGGCGCAGATCCATGCCACCCGCCGTCTGCTCCTGGCCAAACAGCTGCTCACCGAAACCGGCCTGCAGGTGACCGACGTGGCCATGGCCGCCGGCTACAACAGCCTGCGCCGTTTCAACGCGGCGTTCCTGGAAGGCTGCGGCATGCCACCCACGGCGATCCGCCGCCAGCGCGGCGCCCTCGACGACGGCGCCTTGACCCTGCGCCTGGGTTACCGGCCACCGCTGGATTTCCCGGCCATGCTGGCCTTCCTGCGCCGGCGCTGCATTCCCGGCATCGAACAGATTGGCGAGGACCGTTACCAGCGCGTCATCGGCCCGGCCGAACGGCCGTCGATCATCACCGTGACCGCCGACCCACGTCGCCCGGAGTTGCTGCTGCAGCTGGGCCAGATCGACCCGCGCGCGATTCCCGGCGTGGTGCGCCGGGTGCGGCGGATCTTTGATCTCGACGCCGATCTGCGCATGGTCCATGCCACCTTCGCGCAGGAACCGGTGCTGGCGCGCGGCGTAGCCGAGCGCCCCGGCCTGCGCGTCCCGGGCGGCTGGGACGGATTCGAGGTGGCGGTGCGCGCGGTGCTGGGCCAGCAGGTCAGCGTGGCCGCCGCGATCACCCTGGCGCGGCGCGTGGTGGACCGCTTCGGCGGCGTGCTGGACGGCATGCCGGAAGGGTTGGACCGCGCGTTCCCGACCCCGGCGCAACTGGCCGACGCGCCGCTGGAAACGATTGGCCTGCCGCGCTCGCGCGCATCCACGGTGCGTGCCGTCGCGGCGGCGGTCGCTGAGGGCCGCCTCGACTTTGCCGCCGGCCAGCGACTGGACAGCTTCATCGAGCGCTGCGTCGCCCTGCCCGGGATCGGGCCGTGGACCGCGCATTACATCGCACTGCGGGCACTGGGCCTGCCCGATGCGTTCCCGGCCGGCGACCTAGTGCTGCAGCAGGTGCTGGGCGAAGGCACCCGCCTGAGCGAACGCGCCACCGAAGCCCGTTCGCAGGCGTGGCGGCCGTGGCGCGCTTATGCGGTGCTGCATCTGTGGCATCTGGCCACGCCGACTGTGACCCCTCCAGGAGACGCAACATGACCCTGCTCTATGACACCTTCGACAGCCCGATCGGCGCGCTGACCGTGGCCGGCGACAGCCAGGGCATCCATCACATCCTGTTCGAGAACAACCGCTACGACGCCAAAGGACGCGAACGCTGGCAGCGCGATGCGCACGCACTGCGTGATGCGCGCACACAGCTGCTGCAGTTCCTGCACGGCGAACGCACCCGCTTCGAACTGCCGCTGGCACCGCATGGCACCGATTTCCAGCTGCGGGTATGGAAGGCGCTGGCCGACATTCCGTTCGGCCAGACCTGGAGTTACGTGCAACTGGCCCGGCACATCGGCCAGCCGACCGCCAGCCGCGCCGTGGGTGCGGCGAACGGACGCAATCCGCTGCCCATCGTGCTGCCCTGCCATCGCGTGATCGGTGCCAGCGGTGCGCTGACCGGATTTGGCGGTGGCATCGAGACCAAGGCGGCACTGCTGGAACTGGAAGGCCGGGGCACGCCGCTGCTGGTGTGATGTGCCATTGGTTGTCTTCGCGCGGTCACCGGTGCGGCCTATGATGGCCGGATGAATTCTGTCCGCCTGACTCTGGCGATTGCCGCCACCCTCGCGCTGACCAGCTGTGCCAGCACCCCGTCCACCGCGCCGGCCACGGCCGCCTCCGCAAGCGTCGCGCCACAGACGCCGAAGCTGCTGCTGGTCTCCATCGATGGCCTGCGTGCGGACATGCTCGACAAGGGCATCACCCCGAATCTGTCGCGTATCGTGCGTGAAGGTGTGCGCGCGCAGTACATGCGACCCTCGTATCCGTCGCTGACTTTCCCGAACCACTACACCATCGTGACCGGGCTGCGCCCGGATCACCACGGCATCGTGCACAACAGCATGCACGAGGACGAACTGGGCAGCTTCAAGCTGAGCATGCGCGAGGCGGTGACCGATTCGCGCTGGTGGGGGGGCGAACCGATCTGGGTAGGCGCGGAGAAGGCGGGCCTGCGCACGGCCATCTGGTCGTGGCCGGGCAGCGAGGCGGCCATCCAGGGCGTGCGCCCGACCCAGTGGCGGATCTACGACGGCAGCGTGCCGTTGCCGGACCGGGTGGACGAAGTGCTGGGCTGGGTGGCGCGCGATGATGCGCAGGCACCGCAACTGGTGACGCTGTACATGGAGAACGTGGACCATGACGGCCACCAGCATGGTCCCAACTCATCCGAATACGCGGCGGCGGTAAAGGCTGCCGACGCAGCGGTAGGCCGGTTGCTGGACGGCCTGCAGGCACGCGGTATTGCCGAGAGCACCAACGTGATCGTGGTCTCCGACCATGGCATGGCGCTGGTGCCGGAAGGGCAGACGATCGCGGTCGAAGACATGGTCAACCCGGCCCTTGCCACGGATGTGTCTGTGGGACAGTCGGTAGGTTTCGCGCCGCTGCCGGGCAAGGAGGCGCAGGCCAGGAAGGCGTTGCTGGGGGCACACGCGCAGTACGACTGCTGGACCCGCGAAACGCTGCCGGCACGTTGGGAGTACGGCTCGAACCCGCGCATTCCGCCGATCATCTGCCAGATGCACGAAGGCTGGAACGCGATGCGCCGCGACCGCATCCAGGAAAAGTCCGGCGAACGCGGCTCGCACGGCTACGACAACGCCCTGCCCTCGATGCGCGCGGTGTTCATCGCCCGTGGTCCGTCGTTCAAGCAGGGCGAAACCCTGCCCGGCTTCGACAACGTCGACGTGTATCCGCTGCTGACGCGCCTGCTGGGCATTCCGGCTGCGGCCAACGACGGCAATCCGCAGACGCTGCTGCCTGCGTTGAAGTAACGGCGCCCTGCGCTGGCACGCCGCAACCCAAAAAAAACGCGGCGCAAGCGCCGCGTTTTTCTCGACCAATCCCGATGAAGGATCAGCTGGCCTTGGCCACAGCCTTCTTGGCAACGGCCTTCTTTGCCGGGGCCTTGGCCACGGTCTTCTTGGCGACCGGCGCAGCTGCGCCCACGGCCACCTTGCTCACGCTGTGCGAGCGCGAATTGCCATAGCTGGCGTTGTAGCGCTTGCCCTTGGCGGTCTTGCGGTCACCCTTACCCATGTCGTCAACTCCTTAAAGTCTGAATACTGATTACCCCGTACGGACACGGGTTCGGCAGGCCGGTCTGTTTCGACCGCCCTGCGCACGATCAGGAAGCCTATCACACGGCCTCAATGCGCACAGCTGGCGTCGTGGACGTGGCCGTGATTGAGACGCAGATTCACCAGGTGCGCCACCCCCACCAGCACCCCGCCCAGCGTCATCACGATCGCGTGCGGTACCGCCGAATGGTGCAGCGGGTCGTAGAGCAACCCTGCCCAGAGGGCGACCAGGCCCGGCACCAGGAACCCCAGCGCACGCAGCGCGCCGTGCCGGCGGTAACCCCAGACCAGGCTGAACAGCCCCAGCAGGGTCACAAAGCACACCAGCGCCAGCTCGACCCCGTCGCTCATCCACACCGACAAGCCCAGCGACGGGGCCGCAGCCAGCAACACCGGCAGCACCGCGCAGTGCACCGCACACAGCAGCGAACCGGTGGCACCGAAACGATCAAGCAGATGGCGAACGCGGGCAAACAGGGGCATGACTTCCAGCAGGGTCGGCGAGGCGATATGGAATAATATAACATCAATCCCGACGCACACCTCTTCCCGGTGTTCCACCCTTGTCACCCACCGTCCCAGACTGGGCCGGAAACGACTGGAAAGCTGCGCCAACTCATTGATACATTGTAACAATTTGACCGACGGACCCTATTCCATGCGCTCTCCCCGCCCCCTGCTGACCCCGCACGCGCTGTCCCTCGCGCTGGCCGTTGCCCTGGTACCCGCCCTCGCCAGCGCTGCGGAAGACAACGGTCATCCCGACCGCCACCTGACTGAATTGACCACTGTGAAGGTCACCGCCTCGCCCCTCCAGGGCGACGCCGAATCGCTCGCCCGCCCGGTCGATGTGCTCGCCGGTGAACGCCTGGATGAACAGAAGGCCGGCACCCTCGGCGATACCGTCGCCAAGCTGCCCGGCGTGCAGAGCACCTACTTCGGTCCCGGCGTGGGCCGTCCCATCATCCGGGGCCAGGAGGGCCCGCGTGTGCAGGTGCTGTCCAACGGCGTCGGCAACATGGATGCCTCCACCGTCAGCGCTGACCACGCCACCAGCATCGAGCCGTTCCTGGCCGACCAGATCGAAGTGCTGAAGGGCCCGGCCACCCTGCTGTTCGGCAGCGGAGCCATCGGCGGCGCGGTGAATGTCGTGGACGGCCGCATCGCCAGCGAACTGCCGGACCGTCCGCTGAGCGGCCGCGCCGAACTGCGCGGCAACTCGGTCAACGATGAACGCAGCGGAATGTTCCGCCTCGACGGCGTCAGCGGCAACGTGGTCCTGCATGTTGACGGCCTGGTTCGCAACGGCGACGACTACCGCATTCCCGGCTACGCCGTGGTCGACAGCCTGGAGGACCACAGCGGCCACGACCACGACGAGGGCGACGCCGACGAACCGCGTCGTGGCCGTCTCGACAACAGTTCCATCCGCACCCGCGCTGGCGGCGTCGGTGCCACCTGGCTAGGCGAAGGCGGCTACTTCGGTGCCTCGGCCAGCACCTACCGCACCAACTACGGCATTCCCAACGGCGCGCACGTGCATGCCGAAGGTGACGACCATGATCACGACCATGACCATGGTGATGAAGAGGAAGAAGGCGACGAGCACGATGTCCGCATCGACATGGTGCAGAACCGCTTCGACATGAAGGCGGGCATCTACAACCCGGTGTCGTTCCTGAAGAACATCAACCTGCGCGCCGGCTACACCGACTACGAGCACACCGAACTGGAAGCCGGCACGCCATCGACCCGCTTCACCAACCGCGGCATCGAAGGTCGCCTGGAAGCCACCCAGCAGCAGATCGGCGGCTGGGACGGCGCATTCGGCCTGCAGTTCGGCAACAGTGACTTCGGTGCGATTGGCGAGGAAGCCTTCGTGCCCAATACCGGTACCGAGAGCCTGGGCGTGTTCGTGCTGCAGGAAAAGCAGTTCGGCCCGCTCAAGGTCGAACTGGGCGCGCGCCAGGACAAGGTCAAGCTCGACCCCACCGGCGACTACCGCAAGCGTGATTTCGACGCCACCAACCTGTCCGCCGCCGGCATCTGGAAGCTCAGTGACGGCGTTGACCTGCGCTTCGGCATCGACAGTTCCGAGCGTGCGCCGACCACGGAAGAGCTGTACGCCGCCGGTGCGCATATCGCCACCCGTTCGCTGGAGATCGGCGACGCCGACCTGAAGACCGAACGTGGCCAGCGTGTCGAACTGGGCATCCATACCCACAGCGACCTGGTCGACTTCTCCGCATCGATCTACCAGACCAAGTTCAAGGATTTCATCTACCTGGCTGATACCGGCGTGGTGGAAGACCTCCCGGTGCGCCTGTGGACCCAGCAGGACGCCACCTTCAAGGGCGCGGAAGCCGAGGCGCTGTTCCACCTGTTCGAGGGTGGCGCAGGTGACTGGGACCTGCGCGTGTTCGGCGACTACGTGAAGGCCGAGCTGGATGGCAGCGGTAGCCGCAGCGTCGACATCGCCGTGCCGCACGGCGACCACAATCACAACTACACGGTCGACATCGCCAACAGCGGTTACCTGCCGCGCATCTCGCCCGCGCGTGTGGGCGCGGACCTGCGCTGGTCGAAGGATGGCTGGCGCGCCTCGGTCGGCGCTGTCCGTTACAGCAGCCAGAAGGATGTGGCGCAGAACGAAGAGCCCAGCGACGGCTATACCCTGGTCGACGCGCACCTGGCCTACCGTTGGGACCGCAACGACAGCAACAGCTATGAAGTGTTCCTGGACGGCAACAACCTGACCAACCGCGAAGTGCGTCCGCACACCTCGCTGCTGCGCGACTACTCGCCGCTGCCGGGCCGTGGCGTGGCGTTCGGCATCCGCGCGTATTTCTGATCCCTCCCTGGGTCTTTGGTTACACCTTTCGGGGGCCGCAAGGCCCCCTTTTTCTTGCGGGGATTCGGGATTCGCGGCACGTGTCGGATGCAGGGGATGCGGTAGGGTCGGTCGACAGACGACTGCCGTGAACCCATCAACGCCCGGTAACGCATGATCCTTGAACGCAATGATGCATTTCTCCGGCGCAGCGTCCTGCGTCACCGTGCCGATCACCGCTATCGGCAGACGTCTTGCGACCGTCTCTACCCGTGCACGCATTGCGCGAGGTTCCAGTAGCCCGTATTGCACGCATTGCGCCAGGTTCCGGTCGCCCGTAGTGCACGCATTGCGCAAGGTTCCGGTCGCCCGTAGTGCAGGCATTGCGCCAGGTTCCGGTAGCCCGTAGTGCCCACAGCGCATGCGCCCGTGGTTGCCACGGGTGACCGTCGCGCCGGGTGCGCCTGAGGTGTGACCTGGCCTTACAATCGGGAGGCCTCTCTGCCGGAGCACACGCATGGCCCCTGCTTCCCCTGCCCCACGCATGCACTGGGGACTGCTGGTCGCCGCATCTGCGATCCTGATGGTGACCATGGGCGTGCGTCAGACCTCCGGTCTGTACGTGGACCCGATCCATCGCAGCACCGGGGTCAGCATTGTCGAAATCAGCTTCGCACTGGCCATCGGCCAGTTCGTGTGGGGGGCTGTGCAACCCGTGTTCGGTGCCGTCGCCGACCAGCGCGGCGCGTGGCCGGTACTGCTGGCCGGCACGGTGCTGCTGGTGACCGGCCTGCTGCTGGCTCCCCTGCTGACCAGCCCATTGGGGCTCAGCTTCACCCTCGGCCTGCTGATGGCGGCGGGTGCCGGGGCCGGCAGTTTCTCCGTGTTGATCGGGGCCACCGCGCACCGCCTGCCTGCGCAGAAGCGCTCGTTCGCCGCCGGTTTGATCAACGCCGGTGGCTCGCTTGGCCAGTTCGTGTTCGCCCCGCTGGTGCAGTGGGTGATCAGCAGTGCCGGCTGGGCACGGGCGATGTGGGTGATGGCGGCCGCGGCCTTGCTTTCATTGCCGATGGTCTGGCCGCTGCGGCGCCGGCCCGGCGACCATGCCATCAGCGCCGCCGAGGAAGATGGCGGGCTGCGCGCGCAGCTGCAGCTGGCCGCGCGCAACCGCAGCTACTGGTACCTGCACATCGGGTTTTTCACCTGTGGGCTGCATATCGCCTTCCTGGTCACGCACCTGCCCGGCGAGATCGCGCTGTGTGGGTTGTCACCGACGGTGGCGTCCACGTCGATTGCGCTGATCGGGCTGTTCAACATCGCCGGCAGCCTGCTGGTCGGGGCGCTCGGCCAGCGCTATCGCATGAAGTACCTGCTGTTCTGGATGTACGCCAGCCGTGCGGTGATGATCGGGCTGTATCTGCTGGCTCCGCCCACTCCGCTCACGTTCTATCTGTTCGCGGCGGCGCTCGGGTTCACCTGGCTGGCGACCGTACCGCCGACCGCAGGGCTGGTAGGCAAGCTGTTCGGGCCACGCTATCTGGGTACGTTGTTCGGTCTGACGCTGTTGTCGCACCAGCTGGGCGGATTCTTTGGCGCATGGTTGGGAGGATTGGCGCTGGCGCATTCGGGCAGCTATGTGTGGATGTGGTACGCCGATATGGCATTGGCCGCGGTGGCGGCGGTGGTGAATCTGCCGATCCGGGAAGCGCCTTATGGGTGTCATGCGGTGACGGCCCGCTGATGTGGGGTGAGCCATCGCGGAAGACGAGAGCATTCGATTTGAGGTTCATGCGTTAAAGAACGTGGGGGATTTCACGGCCGTCGTCTGTCGACCGACGCTACCAGGCTACGTGCTTTTGATCTTCCGTGGCCACCAATGCCGTGTCATGGCGGGGTCGGGGGGGGGGGGGGGGGGGGGGGGCCCGCGGGCGGGGGGCACCCGCGTACACGGAAGGACCTTTAGCGCC
>DGLB01000023.1:0-11391 GCA_002387845.1 Stenotrophomonas maltophilia
ACGCTGCTGATCGGCTACCCGATGGCCTACGTGATTTCACGGATGTCGCCGGCCGCGCGCAACGTGGCGATGATGCTGGTGGTGCTGCCGTCGTGGACCTCGTTCCTGATCCGGGTGTATGCCTGGATCGGCATCCTCGACCGCAACGGCCTGCTCGACCAGTTGCTGCAGAAGATCGGCATCACCGATGCGCCGTTGAATCTGCTGTACACACCAACCGCTGCCTATATCGGCATCGTGTACTGCTATCTGCCGTTCATGGTGCTGCCGCTGTACGCCAACCTGGTCAAACTGGATCACCGCCTGCTCGAAGCGGCCTACGACCTGGGGGCCAGGCCCTGGCAGGCGTTCCTGAAAATCACCCTGCCACTATCACGGGGCGGCATCATCGCCGGCTGCATGCTGGTGATGATTCCGGCGGTCGGTGAATTCGTGATTCCGGAAATGCTGGGCGGCCCGGATACGCTGATGATCGGCCGGGTGTTGTGGGGCGAGTTCTTCAACAACCGTGACTGGCCGACTGCGTCAGCGGTTGCGGTGGTGATGCTGCTCCTGCTGCTGGTGCCGATCCTGCTGTTCAACCGGGTGCAGCAGCGCGAGCTGGAAGGGAAGCTGTCATGAGCATGGTGCGCAGCAACCGCTGGCTGGGGTGGTCGGTGCTGGTCCTCGGCTTTGGCTTCCTGTACCTGCCGATCCTGCTGTTGATGATCTATTCGTTCAACGCGTCCAAGCTGGCCACGGTGTGGTCGGGCTTTTCCACGCGCTGGTACGGCGAGCTGTTCAACAACCGGCAGATTCTGGATGCGCTGTGGGTCAGCCTGAAGGTGGCGTTCTGGACCGCCACCGCCGCCACTGTGCTGGGGACGATGGCGGCGATGGTGATGACCCGCTTCCAGCGCTTCCCCGGGAAGACCGTGTTCGGGGCACTGATCACCGCGCCGCTGGTGATGCCCGAGGTGATCCTGGGCTTTTCACTGATGACCCTGCTGGTGGCGATGGGGGGCATTCCTGGCTTCCCCAGCCGTGGGGTCGGCAGCATCTGGATCGCGCACGTCACCTTTACCCTGTCCTTTGTCACTGTGGTCGTGTCCTCGCGCCTGCGCGAACTGGACCGGTCGCTGGAAGAGGCGGCGATGGACCTGGGGGCCAGCCGGCTCACGGTGTTCTTCCAGATCACCCTGCCGATCATCGCGCCGGCGCTGGTTGCCGGCTGGCTGCTGGCGTTCACCTTGTCGCTGGATGACGTGGTGATTGCCAGCTTCGTTGCCGGCCCGAACTCCACCACCTTGCCGATGAAGGTGTTCGCTTCGGTGCGCATGGGCATCAAGCCGGAGATCAACGCATTGGCCACGCTGATGGTGCTGGCGGTGTCGGTCGCGGCAGTGGTCGGCTGGTTCATCACCGCACGCAGCGAGAAGCGCCGCCAGCGCGACATGCAGCTGGCCCAGAAGGCGTAGGGCCTGCGATGCACCCGCGGCACGTCCTGTCCGGATGCCGATGCACCCGTGGCACGTTCTGCCCGGATGCCGCTGACGTGGATCCGTAGAGCCGGGCTTGCCCGGCTGCTGTTGGCGCGCAAAATGCAGCCGGGCAAGCCCGGCTCTACGGGGCTGCATCCGGCTCACTGTGCATCTGCCTCCCGACGGTGTAGGTCGCGTGACTACAGCCACCGTGCGCGCTTGAACAACCGGTACAGGCCAACACACACCGCGCCCACGCCGACGATCATCGCCGGGTACGCCCACGGCTTGTCCAGCTCGGGCATGTGCGCGAAGTTCATCCCGTACCAGCTGGTGATCAGCGTCGGCGCGGCCAGCAGTGCGGCCCATGCACCCAGCCGCTTCACCGTTTCGCCCTGCGCCAGCGTGACCAGCGACAGGTTCACGCTCAACGCGGTGCCCAGCATTTCGCGCAGGGTATCGATCACGTCGCTGATCCGCACGGCGTGGTCGTGCACGTCACGGATGTACAGCTTCACTTCGTCGGGAATCAGGTCGCCAGGGTAGCGGCGCAGCTGCGCAAGAACGTCCTGCAGCGGAGCCACCGCCATGCGCATCTTGTTGAGCTCGCGTTTGAGTTCGTACAGGCGCATCACCGTGGTGCGCTTGTAGTTCTCGGCGAAGATGTCCTTCTCCAGCGTGTCCAGGGTGTCGCGGTAACCCACCGTGATCGGCAGGTAGTTGTCCACCACGAAGTCCATCACCGCATACAGGCAGTACGAGGGCCCCATCCTCAGCAGCTGCGGTTCGCGTTCGACCCGCGCGCGCACCGGTGCATACGACAGCGAGGCCCCATGCCGCACCGTCACCAGGAAGCGCGGCCCAAGGAAGGCGTGGGTTTCGCCGTACTCGATGCGGTCCTGCACGCTCTGTGCGGTGGTCACCACCACGAACAGCGAGTTGCCATAGGCCTCCACCTTGGGACGCTGGTGGGCATTGCGTGCATCGTCGATGGCCAGATCGTGCAGGCCGAACTCCTCCTGCAGCTTCAGCAGCACCGCATCCGCCGGGTCGTACAACCCGACCCAGACGAAGCCGTTGCCGCTGGCAATCACATCGCTGATCGCGTCCAGCGCGATATCGTGGCGCTTGCCCTGGTCGTCGTAGTGAACGCAGTTGATGACGCAGGCAGGGTTGCTCGAATCTTTATGTTCCATGGTCGTCATGGTGCGTCAGCCGGCCGTGACGGTCGGGTCACGGCGGCCCAGCACCCAGGCCAGCGCAACGTGCACCGGCAGCAGCAGCACGATCCACTGCAGGTTGATCTGCGGCTGCAGGGTCAGCCAGTGCAGCACCAGCCCCAGGCCGGACAGCACGGCGACGGTCCACAGCAGTACGCGGAACCACGCGCGCGGGGTGCGCCCGCGCAGCAGGGTGATCGCACCCGGCAACAGCAGCAGGCACAGCGGCGACAATTGCAGCAGGTTGCGGTTGGCCCAGGCGGCGTGGTGGGCGCTGAAGCCCCACAGGAAGGTCAGCAATCCGCCGGCGATGCCGCACAGCAGCCAGAGCGGCAATGCCAGCCCGCCGAGCAGGCGACGACGCTGGCGCAGTGCGAGGACGCCGGCGGCCAGCACCAGCCCGCACAGCAGCCACGGCCACCAGCGGCGGGCGAACTCGGCCGGTTCCGGGGCAATCCGATGCGGCAGCAGTTCCTGCTCGGCCTGCACCAGCGGGCGGCCATCGGTGTTGCGCACCTGGCGCAGCGCGTCGGCCAGCCGCATCGGCACGAAGGCCTCCTGCCAGCGCGACAGCGGCTGGTCGGCGTAGGGGCCCAGGCCGATATCAAAGCCCAGCCACATCCACGGGGCGGGTGAGGCCAGCCGCACCGATTCGCTGCGGTAGGTATTGCCACGCGAGCGCCCCGACAGCTGTGCGTGCAGCCCGCCGCCCAGCGCTTCATCAATAGTGTCGCGCACCATGGTGGCGCAGTTGGCGGTGTAGTAGTCGTAGCGGTAGCGGGCATTCTCCGGCTTGGACCGTTCGGCCAGCGAAGCGGCCAGGGTGCGGGCCTGCTGCGGGCTGAGGTCCAGCCACTGCAGGTTGGCCCCGCGCCCGGTTTCGGCGTAGTACGACAGATCCTGCTCCAGTGGCAGCGCCACCAGGTAATACATCATGTCGCCGCGGATGAAGCGGCCGATGAAATCGGGCTCGGACGGATCGAAGTAGCCGAAGTTGTACGAAATGGCCTGTCCACTGACCGGGTCCTGGACCACGATGGCGTCATGCCCGAAGCGCTCGAAGAAGATCGAGCCTGGTTGCATGGTGACAATGCCGATGCGTGGAGCCGGGGCCTCCACGGCAGGTGCCGCGGCGGCGGGGGCAGGGGGCGTGGTCTGCGCCAGCGCTGCCATCGGCAGGCTGGGCAGGGCACACAGCATCAACAGGAACAACAGGCGGCACAGCGGCCACCGCGTCAGCAGGGGCCGCATGGCGTGGTTCAACCCTCGTCGGTGCTGTCAGGTGGCAGCACGGTTACATGGAATGCCTGCACGCGGCGGGCGTCGGCGCGCGCCACCCGGAACACGAAGCGGTCCAGGGTGAGTTCGTCGCCGGTTTCCGGCAGGTGACCGATGGCTTCGGTGACCAGGCCGCCGATGGTGTCGTAGTCGTCGTCGGCGAAGCCGGCCCCGAAGCGTTCGTTGAAGTCGCCGATCGGGGTCAGCGCGTCCACCACGTACTGGCCGTCGGCCTGGATGGCGATCTGCGCGGTGTGGTCTTCGGCTTCGTCGTGCTCGTCGTCGATCTCACCGACGATCTGTTCCAGCACGTCCTCGATGGTGACCAGCCCGGCGACACCGCCGTACTCGTCCACCACGATGGCCATGTGGTTGCGCGACAGGCGGAATTCCTTCAACAGCACGTTGAGCTTCTTGGCCTCGGGAATCAGCACTGCCGGGCGCAGCAGTTCGCGCACGTTGGCCGGCCCGTTGTCGGCGACCACGCCGCGCAGCAGGTCCTTGGCCAGCAGGATGCCGAGGATTTCGTCCTTGTTGTCGCCGTGCACCGGGAAGCGCGAATGGCCGGATTCGACCACCTGCTTCATCAGTTCAAGGAACGGGGCCTGCACCGGCAGCGACACCATCTGCGAGCGCGAGATCATCACGTCGCCCACGGTGAGTTCGGCGACCGAAATGGCCCCTTCCATCATGCGCAGGGTGTCGGCGGCAATCAGGCCGTCTTCCTGTGCGGTGTGCAGCACCGCCACCAGTTCGTCACGGGTGTGGGGTTCGCCGGAGAAGGCAGAGGTCAGGCGTTCCAGCCAGCTGCGCTTCTTTTCGTTCTGCTCCGTCTGGGAGCCACTACTGTCGTCTTCTGACATCTCTGGAAAAAAGGCACCCGGCGAACCGGGCGTTGGGGCCAGTCTAGCAGGATGTGGGGCGCTGTCAGTGGCCGTCGTCGGGCGTATTCACGGAAGGGGGCAGGGGGGCGTCAGCGGCCGGTGCCGCCTCCTCCTCGTCCTCGGCGGGCAGGTCCAGGCTGTAGGTACAGCCGGCCAGGGTCTTGCCGGGGTGGCTCTGGACCGTGGACACGCTCAGGATGATCGATTCGATCATCGGCTCGCCGCTGCGCGGGTCGGTGACGTCGCGGGCCACGACCTCGCGGCCGGCCATGAACTTTTCGGGGTTGTCCACCCCATCTTCCAGTGCCAGCCCCTTGGCCAGCGGGCGCGGGTCGGCCACGTCCAGGATGGCCATGATGCTGGCCCCGGACACCGTGATGTACTCGGCGCGCTGGCCGAACACGGTGATCGGGTTGGCCAGGCGGTACTCGGCCATGAACTGGTTGCGCTGTTCCAGCGGCTGCAGGCCGTTGGCGACCGCCTTGAGCGGGTCGGCGACCACCGCGGCCACGGCGTCGTAGTCGGCCACGCGCTGGCGGCATTCGATCAGCGCCGGCAGATCCAGTTTGGCGGCGGCCTGCGCGGGCGGCGCCGCGGCGGCCATGGCCGGGACAGGCAGCAGGGCGATCAGGGTCAGAAAGGCGGGCCGGAGCAGGGTCATCGGGCAGGTCCGTTCGGGCTCAGCGTTCGCCGGCGTAAGGGTCGGAAATGCCGAGGTCGGCCAGGATCTCGCGTTCCAGTTGCTCCATGGCCTCGGCTTCCTTGTCGTCCTCGTGGTCCCAGCCCAGCAGGTGCAACACGCCGTGGACGGTCAAGTGCGCGTAGTGGGCGTTGAGCGCCTTGGACTGTTCGTCCGCCTCGCGTGCAACCACCGGGGCGCAGATCACCAGATCGCCCAGCAGCGGGAACTTCACTCCCTTGGGCAGGCCTTCGGGCACCTCGGCCGGGAAGCTGAGCACGTTGGTGGCGTAGTCCTTGCCCCGGTAGTGCCGGTTCAGTGACTGGCCTTCCTTGGCGTCCACCACGCGGATGGCCAGGTCGGCCTCGCGGATGCGACCTTTCAGCGCAGCGGCCACCCATTTGCGGAAGCTCACCGCCGCCGGCAGGCCGGTGCGGGGCAGGGCGTAGCTGACGGCGACATCGAGGCGGACGGGGCCCTTGGTCATGATGATTCCGGTGTTTCGACAAAGAAGGGGCACAGTATCGCGCTTACCTTGCCGTGCGGCGAGCGTCACGCGTCCGGCTTCACCCGCTGCAGGTCGCGGCGGTCGTACGCGCCCACGATGCGGGCCACCAGCGGGTGGCGGACCACGTCGCGGGCTTCGAAGAAGGTGAAGCTCACCCCTTCCACGTCGCGCAGCACTTCGACGGCATCGCGCAGGCCCGACTTCACGTGCTTGGGCAGGTCGGTCTGGGTCAGGTCGCCGGTGACCACGGCAGTGGAGCCAAAGCCCAGCCGGGTCAGGAACATCTTCATCTGCTCGATGGTGGTGTTCTGCGCCTCGTCCAGGATCACGTAGGCATCGTTGAGCGTGCGTCCGCGCATGTAGGCCAGTGGCGCGATCTCGATGACATTCTTTTCCAGCAGCTTGACCACTTTCTCCACGCCCAGCATTTCATACAGCGCGTCATACAGCGGGCGCAGGTACGGGTCGACCTTCTGGGTCAGGTCGCCGGGCAGGAAGCCGAGCTTCTCGCCGGCTTCCACTGCCGGTCGCACCAGGATCAGGCGCTGCACGCGTGATTCGTTGAGCGCTTCGACCGCACTGGCCACCGCCAGGAAGGTCTTGCCGGTGCCGGCCGGGCCGATGCCGAAGTTGATGTCGTGGGTGCTGATCTGGTGCAGATAGCGGGCCTGGTTGGCCCCGCGCCCGCGCACCGTGCCGCGCTTGACCTTGATGCTGACTTCCTGCGCCTCGTATGCGCGCTCGGCCACGTGCTCCACATTGGCCTGGTTCAGGCGCAGGTGGATGGCGTGGCTGTCGAACACCGTGTCGGCGGCTTCCTCATACAGGGCTTCAACCACCTTCTGCGCCTCGGCCACCACCGCCTTGGGTCCGCTGATGCGGAACACATGGCCGCGGTTGGCGATTTCCACGCCGAGCTTGAGTTCGATCTGGCGCAGGTGTTCGTCGAACGGGCCGGCCAGGTTGGCCAGGCGTTCGTTGTCTTCCGGGGCCAGGGTGAAGTCGCGATGTGCCAGTGCGGTCATTGCAAGCGGCGGCACGCAGTGACGGTGCCGCAGGATCAGGAAAGGAATGACAGGGTAGCGCGTTTCCCGGCGGCCGCGCGTTCTCCACAGGCGCTGTGCAACGTCCGTGCAGCAACCTGTGGATAGTCCGCTGCAGCCCTACTGCCGCAATGAAGATGAAGGCGTGGTCAAAAAAGCGTCAAAGTTGGGTGGGTTTTCCACATGCACTGTGGGCGGCTGCGGGAGAAACATGTGGATAACCGCGCGCGCGCCAGTTGCCGCAATGCCTGCGGGTAGGTGATCATTTCATGACCAGCGCGCACGGTCGCGTTCTGCCTGACGGAGTCGTGCCGATGTCCTCAGTGAGCAGCCCGGGATGGATCAACATCCTCTCAACCCGACCCCTCCTGCCCGTGGTCCTGGTGCTGCTGGCCGGCTGCAGCCGCGACGAGGCCGCGGCGCTGGGCACGCTGGAGTGGGATCGCATCACCGTGCCGGCCCCGGCGGCTGAAACCATTGCGTCGATCCAGGTCCGCGAGGGCCAGCAGGTCGCGGCGGGCGCGCCGTTGATGCAGCTCGAGACAACGCGCACGGCGGCCCAGCTGGCGGCCCTTCAGGCCCAGACCGCCCAGGCCGGGCAGGCGCTGCTGGAGCTGGAGCACGGCCCGCGGCGTGAGGAGATCGAACAGGCGCGGGCCACGCTGGCGGCGGAGCGGGCGCAGGCCGCCGATGCCAGCGCCTATCTGGCGCGGCTGCTGCCGCTGGGCCGCCAGCAACTGGTCGCCGCCGCCGATGTGGATCGCGCCCGTGCCGCCGCCGGTAATGCGCAGGGCGCGGTACGCGCGGCCGAACAGGCACTGCTGGCGCTGGAACAGGGCACCCGGGTTGAACAGGTCGGCCAGGGGCAGGCCGCATTGCAGGCGGCGCAGGCACAGGTGGCCGCACAGGTTGTCACGCTGGACAAGCTTGGCCTGCTGGCCCCGCGCGCCGGTCGTATCGACGCGCTGCCGTACCGGCAGGGCGACCAGGCACCGGTCGGTGCACCGCTGGTGGTCATGCTGGTGGGCGACCATCCGTATGCGCGCGTCTACCTGCCCGAGCCGCTGCGGCTGAAAGTGAAAGTCGGGCAACCGGCCCAGGTCATGCTGCAGGGCCGCGAAGGCGCGTTGCGGGCGCGGGTGCGCAGCATCCGCAGCGACCCCGGCTTCAATCCGTACTACGCGCTCAGTGGTGATGATGCCTCGCGCCTGAGCTGGCTGGCCGAGATCGAACTGGAGCCGGGTGACGCAGGCGCTGGACTGGCTGATCTTCCGGCCGGTGTGCCGGTGCGGGTTACGTTTTGAGTGACCTCGCGATCCAGGCGCGCGGGTTGACCAAGCGCTTCGGTGCGCTGGTGGCGGTGGACCGTGTCGATCTGCAGGTACCGCGGGCCACCGTATACGGCTTCCTGGGGCCCAACGGCTCGGGCAAATCCACCACCATCCGCATGCTGTGCGGCCTGCTGACCCCGACCGAGGGCGACATCCAGGTATTGAGCCTGCGCATTCCCGAGCAGGCCGAGGCGCTGCGCCAGCGTATCGGGTACATGACCCAGCGCTTTTCGCTGTTCGAAGACCTCAGTGTCCGCGAGAACCTGGAGTTCCTGGCCGCGGTGCAGAACCTGCCGCGCGCGCAGGCACGCACGCGCATCGACGAGCTGATCGAGCACTACCACTTCCAGGAACGTCAGGCACAACTCGCCGGCACCCTGAGCGGCGGGCAGAAACAGCGCCTGGCCCTGGCCGGCGCGGTGATTCACCAGCCGGAACTGCTGTTCCTGGACGAGCCCACCAGTGCGGTCGATCCCGAATCGCGGCGCGATTTCTGGGAGAAGCTGTTCGATCTGGCCGACGCCGGCACCACGCTGCTGGTGTCCACCCATTACATGGACGAAGCCGAGCGCTGCCATCGACTGGCCATTCTGGACCAGGGCGCGCTGGTCGCCGATGGCACGCCCGCCGAGCTGACCGGTGCGCTGCGCGGCCGCACCCTGGAGGTGCAGGCCGACCAACCCCGGCAGGCGCAGCGGGCGCTGGCCGGTATCGCAGGCGTGTTGAGCGTGGCACAGATCGGCAACAGCCTGCGCGTGCTGCTGGATGCAGGCAGCGACGGCGAGGCGGCCGTGCAGCAGGCGTTGCATGCGGCCGGGCTGGCTGCGGACGTAACCGCCAGCACGCCCAACCTGGAAGACGTGTTTGTCTCGGCCACGCGCGGTCGGCCGACGACCGGCGAGGAGGCCGCGTGAACCTGCGCCGGTTGTGGGCGGTGGTGATCAAGGAGCTGCGGCAGATGCGCCGTGATCGGGTCACCCTGGCCATGATCGTGGGTATTCCGGTGATGCAGCTGGTGCTGTTCGGTTACGCCATCAACCTCAACCTGCGCAATCTGGAGGCAGGGGTTGCCGACCAGGCCCGGACCAGTGCGTCGCGGGCGCTGGTGATGGACATGGTGGCGACCGGCGTGATCCGGCCGATCCTGCAGGTGGACACGCCCGAGGAGCTGATGCAGGCCCTGCGGCAGGGCAGGATCAGCGTCGGGGTGGTGGTGCCGGCGGATTTCGAGCGTCGCCGTTTTGAAGGTCGCGAAGCGGTGCAGGTGCTGGTGGATGGCAGCGACACCGTGGTGCAGAGCGCGGCGGTGCAGCTGGCACAGGTGCCGCTGGACGGCCAGCCGGTGCGCAACGACCGTCCGCTGCGCGCCGGTGCCAGCGGGGCGGGCGGGCAGGTCAGCGTGGTGGCGTTCTACAACCCGCAGCGACGTTCGGCAGTGAACATCGTGCCCGGCCTGATCGGCATCATCCTGACCATGACCATGGTGATGTTCACCGCGGTGGCGATCGTGCGCGAACGTGAGCGCGGCAACATGGAACTGCTGATTGCCACGCCGCTGAGCAGCAGCGAACTGATGATCGGCAAGGTGCTGCCGTACGCGGTGATCGGTCTGGTACAGACCAGCCTGGTACTGGTGCTGGGCCTGTGGCTGTTCGAGGTGCCGGTGCGTGGCAGCGTGCTGGATGTCTATCTGGTGGCGATGCTGCTGATCCTGGCCAACCTGGCGCTGGGGCTGCTGATCTCCACCAAGGCCCGGTCGCAGTTCCAGGCCATGCAGATGACGATGTTCGTGTTCCTGCCGTCGATCCTGCTGTCCGGCTTCATGTTTCCCTTCGCCGGCATGCCGCGGGTGGTGCAGTGGCTGGCCGAGGTGCTGCCACTGACCCATTTCCTGCGCCTGGTGCGCGGCATCATGCTGCGCGGCGCGCGCTGGTGGGAGCTGTGGCCGGAGGTGCTGGCGCTGCTGGCCTTCATCGTGGTCATGATGGCCGTGGCGATCACCCGCTTCCGCAAACGCCTGGATTGATCCGGCACCGATCAGGCCACGACCAACCGCCCGCGCAATGAGTTGCTGTAAGCCTCGGTGATCTCCACATCCACCAGCTGCCCGACCAGGCGCAACTGCCCGGGGAAGTTCACCGAGCGCATGTTCTCGGTCTTGCCGGTCAACTCGTTCGGATCCTTGCGCGATGGCCCTTCCACCAGCACGGTCTGCACGGTACCGACCATGGCCTGCGAAATGGCCGCCGCCTGCTCGTTGATCTTCGCCTGCAGGCGCGACAGCCTTGCGTGCTTCTCCGCGTCGCTGATCGTGTCCTCCAGGTCGGCCGCCGGGGTGCCGGGGCGGCGCGAATAGATGAAGGAGAAGCTCTGGTCGAAGCCCACGTCTTCGATCAGCTTCATGGTCTTCTCGAAATCGGCGTCGGTTTCGCCCGGGAAGCCGACGATGAAGTCCGAGCTGATCGAGATATCCGGGCGCACGGCGCGCAGCTTGCGGATCTTGGCCTTGAACTCCAGCGCGGTGTAGCCACGCTTCATGGCCGACAGCACGCGGTCGCTGCCGGCCTGCACCGGCAGGTGCAGGAAGTTGGCCAGCTGCGGCACGTCGCGATAGGCATCGACCAGCGAGTCGCTGAACTCCAGCGGGTGCGAGGTGGTGAAGCGGATGCGGTCGACGCCGTCGATCTCGGCGATGGTGCGGATCAACAGGCCCAGGTCGGCGAACTCGCCGTCGCCATACGGACCGCGGTAGGCGTTGACGTTCTGCCCCAGCAGGTTGATCTCGCGCACGCCCTGGCCGGCCAGCTGCGCCACTTCCACCACCACGTCCTCGAATGGACGGCTGACCTCGGTGCCACGGGTGTACGGCACCACGCAGAACGAGCAGTACTTCGAGCAGCCTTCCATGATCGAGACAAAGGCCGAGCCACCTTCGGCGCGCGGCTCGGGCAGGCGGTCGAACTTCTCGATCTCCGGGAAGCTGATGTC
>DGLB01000023.1:11515-63455 GCA_002387845.1 Stenotrophomonas maltophilia
CGGCCGTTGTTCTTCAGCGCCTTCCAGTAGCCCAGCTGGCTGAACACCTTTTCCTGCGCCTTTTCGCGGATGGAGCAGGTGTTCATCAGCAGCACGTCGGCCTCGGCCGGGTCGTCGGTGAGCTCCAGCCCCTCCTCGGCGGCGAGCACGTCGGCCATCTTGGTCGAGTCGTACTCGTTCATCTGGCAGCCGTGGGTCTTGATGTACAGCTTGCCGCGCACCGGGCCGTTCACCTGCGGCCGGGAGCCGGGCAGGGGAATCAGGTCGGGGCGGGCGACGGGTTCGGAGGGTGACGCTGGCGTCCCGGTCATGGCGCTTATTCCAGTCGGGTGGGCGGGCAGGGGTAGCCGCGTATTCTACCCCGTGAAGCCACGCAGGGCGTGGCACTACTTGTTAATGGCCCGCGAAACGGGGAAACTCCGCCCCATGAAGGGGATTGTGGGGACAATCGCTGCGCTGACCGTGACTGCGCTGACCGCTCTGCCGGCCAGTGCCGGCACCCTGTACAAGTGTGTGGGCGAGGACGGCATCCCCAGCTACGTCAGCAAGCGGGTGCCCAAGGCCACCTGCAGCGTGGTCAGCAATTACCGCCCGGACCGAAGCGCCCCCCGGCGCTACATTCCGCCGCCGGCCCCAGCTCCGGCTCCGGCCCCCACCCCCACTGCCGTTGCCGCATCGCCGGCCCAGGCCGACATCGCCGCTGCCAGCACCGCCGTGGTGGCCGGCACCGCGCCGACCCCGGCGGCAACCGTGCTGACCGCACCGTCGGCCCCGGCGACCAGCAGCAAGCCCGGCAAGGTGGTGTCCGGCCAGGTCTACTCCTATATGAAGGACGGCGTGCGCCACTACACCAGCACCCGGCCGGCACAGGTGGCCAGCCTGGGCCAGGTGCGCACCATCCGCTACAGCTACATCGAGCGCTGCTACGCCTGTGGGGCCAACCCGGGCGTGAACTTCGGTTCGGTGCGGCTCAACACCACCGCCTTCCAGGCCGAGATTGCCGCCGCCGCGCGCGAGTTCGGGGTCGAGGAAGCCATCGTGCGGGCGGTCATCCACGCCGAATCCGCCTACAACCCCACGGCGGTCAGCCGCGCCGGTGCGCAGGGGCTGATGCAGCTGATGCCGCCGACCGCGCGTCGCTTCGGGGTCACCGATTCCTATGATGCAGCGCAGAACATCCGCGGCGGTGTGCAGTACCTGTCGTGGCTGCTCAAGCGTTTCAACGGCAATCTCACCCTGGCTGCGGCCGGTTACAACGCCGGCGAAGGCGCGGTCGACCGCCACGGCGGCGTGCCGCCGTACAGCGAGACGCAGTACTACGTGAAGCGCGTGGCGCTTCTGGCCGACCGCTACCGGGGAGCGCAGGCGTCAACGCAATAGGCCGCTGTTGCGGCTATTGCGTTGCCTCCGGCGCCCACGCATTCCACCTCATCCCCGCGCCTGTCGGCGCGCCCCCTTGAACATCAAGGGGGCTCCTGGTCTGGATCATTGCCGGCTGGCGGCGAGCCATGGTGCATGGTTCACGCAAATTCGGAACAGCACTCGTTGTGTCGCCGAGTCAGGTTCCGCTATAGTCGGTTCCGATTCACGTGGACTGGCCCCCACCGGTCTGCTGGCAGCCTCAAGCTACCTAAATCAATATCGGAGTGCCGGATGGCCAACGATGGGGTAAACGATCCAGTCAACACTGGACGTCGACGATTTCTTTCAGCCACCACTGCGGTGGTGGGTGCCGTCGGCGTCGGGTTTGCAGCAGTTCCGTTCATCAAGTCCTGGAATCCCAGCGCCCGCGCCAAACTGGCCGGTGCACCGGTGATCGCCGACATCAGCGCGCTGCAGGAAGGCCAACGGCTGGTCCTGGAGTGGCGTGGTCAGCCGATCTGGATCGTCAAGCGCTCCAAGGCCATCCTGGAAGCGCTGCACGGTCTGGATGGGCGTCTGAAAGACCCCGAATCCGGCGAGAAAGACCAGCAGCCGGAGTACGTGCTGAAGGAAAACCCCGAATTCCGCTCGATCAAGTCCGATGTCTCGGTGCTGGTCGGGCTGTGCACCCATCTGGGCTGCTCGCCGGAAATGGTCGCGGAAATCCGTCCCGAACCGTATGACCCGGAATGGAAAGGCGGCTACTTCTGCCCCTGCCACAAGTCGCGCTTCGACATGTCCGGCCGCGTCTTCAAGGACGTGCCGGCCCCGATCAATCTGCTGGTGCCTCCGCACCACTACCAGGACGACAACACCATCGTCATTGGCGTTGACCCGCAGGGGGCGGCTTGAGCATGGCCAACATCCTTTCCCGCACCGCGACCGGCGTGGCCGACTGGGTCAATGACCGCGCGCCCGGCCTGATGCCGATGTACCGCAAGCATGTCAGCGAGTACTACGCGCCGAAGAACTTCAACATCTGGTACTACTTCGGCTCGCTGGCGCTGCTGATCCTGGTCAACCAGATCCTGACCGGCATCTTCCTCACGATGCACTACAAGACCAGCGCCGCCGAGGCCTTCACCTCGGTGGAACTGACGATCATGCGTGACGTCGACTGGGGCTGGCTGATCCGCTACATGCACTCCACCGGGGCCTCGCTGTTCTTCATCGTGGTCTACCTGCACATGTTCCGCGGGCTGCTGTACGGCAGCTACAAGAAGCCGCGCGAGCTGGTGTGGATCCTGGGCATGCTGATCTACCTGGTGTTGATGGCCGAGGCCTTCATGGGCTACGTGCTGCCCTGGGGACAGATGTCGTTCTGGGGCGCGAAGGTGATCATCTCGCTGTTCGGGGCCATTCCGGTGATCGGCAATGGCCTGACCGAATGGATCATGGGCGATTACCTGCCCAGCGACGCCACCGTGAACCGCTTCTTCGCCCTGCACGTGATCGCGCTGCCGCTGGTGCTGTTGCTGCTGGTGGTGCTGCATATCGGTGCACTGCATGAAGTGGGCTCGAACAACCCTGACGGGGTGGAGATCAAGAAGGGGCCCAAGGGCAACCGCTGGTCGCCCACCGCGCCCGCCGATGGCATCCCGTTCCACCCGTACTACACGCTCAAGGATGCGGTGGGGGCCGGTTTCCTGCTGGTCATTGCCGCCTTCATCATCTTCTTCGCACCGGGCTTTGGCGGGCTGTTCCTCGAGCACGACAACTTCACCGAGGCCAACCGGCTGGTGACGCCCGAGCACATCAAACCGGTGTGGTACTACACCCCGTATTACGCGATGTTGCGGGTGGTGCCAAACAAGCTGGGGGGCGTGATGGTGATGTTCTCGGCCATTGCGATCCTGTTCCTGGTGCCGTGGCTGGACAAGGCCAAGGTCAAGTCGGTGCGCTACCGCGGCTGGATCTCCAAGGTCATGCTGGGCGTGCTGGCGGTGTGCTTCATCTGGCTGGGCGTGATCGGTTCGGGTCCGGGCACCGATGTGCACGAAACCTACATCGGCCGCGTGCTGACCTTCCTCTACTTCGCCTTCTTCATCACCATGCCGATATGGACCAAGCTGGACAGGACCAAACCGGTACCGGACCGGGTGACCCTGCATGACTGACCATTGCTTCGCGAAGCCACGCAGCGCGTGGCTCTACGTTGTGCGGCTGGCCTGTGCGGCCACCCTGATGCTGGGCAGCACCCTGGCCGGTGCGGCCGAGGGCGGCAAGACCCTGCAGGCGGGCAACGACCTGGGTGATCGCGCGTCGCTGCAGCGCGGCGCACAGTTGTACATGAACTACTGTTCCGGCTGTCACGCGCTGAAATACCTGCGCTATTCGCGCATGGCACAGGACCTGGGCCTGTCCGAGGAAGAGGTGATGAACAACCTCAACTTCACCGGTGCGGCTGTCGGCGAGACCGTTGGTGTCACCCTGCCCAAGGCCGAGGCCGAGAAGTGGTTCGGCAAGATGCCGCCCGACCTCACGCTGATTTCCCGGGTGCGCGGCAGCGACTGGATCTACACCTACCTCAAGTCGTTCTATCTGGACCCGAGCCGGCCGCTGGGCTGGAACAACGCGCTGTTCCCCAATGCGTCCATGCCCAACCCGCTATGGGAAATGCAGGGCCTGCAGCATGCCGTGCACGGCAAGCCGGAAGCACCGGGTGCGGATGCGCCGGTGACCGGGCTGACCCTCGCCCAGCCCGGCAACGTGGACGCCGGCCAGTATGACCAGGCGGTGCGGGACATCACCAATTTCCTGGAATACGCGGGCGAACCGGCCGCGCTCAAGCGCCAGCAGCTGGGCGTCTGGGTGATTCTGTTCCTGGCGTTCCTGACCTTCCTGCTGTACCTGCTGAAGAAGGAATACTGGAAGGACGTGCACTGAGCTTCACACGTCCACCAACCCTTCGGCCTATTGGCTTTTGTGATGGGGGGTTGCACACTCGGGACCTGTGACGACTGTCGGCAATGGGCCGGCAGCGCCGATGCGGCCGACGGATTCGGTCGTTGGAGAGCCTTTGATGGCGGCGAGCGTACGCATGCGGAATACCCTGACGCTGTTTTCCTCGAACGACGATGTCCTGTGCCACCGCGTGCGCCTGGTGCTGGCCGCCAAAGGGGTGACCTATGATTTCGTCCCGGTCGACCCGCAGAATCCGCCGGAAGATCTGATCGACCTCAATCCCTACCATTCCGTGCCCACCCTGGTGGAGCGCGAGCTGGTGCTGTACGCCGCGTCGGTGGTCAGCGAGTACCTGGACGAGCGCTATCCGCATCCGCCGCTGATGCCGGTCGATCCGCTCTCCCGCGCCCGCATCCGTTTAGCCATGCTGCGCATCGAGCACGACTGGGTACCGCAGGTGCAGGCGATCCAGCTGGGCAACAAGACCCAGGCCGAAGCCGGTCGCAAGCGCCTCAAGGAGCTGCTGACCAGCTCGGTGCCGCTGTTCAAGGCCAGCAAGTTTTTCCTGAACCCGGAAATGAGTCTGGCCGATTGCGCCATGGCCCCGATCATCTGGCGGCTGCAGTCGCTGGACATCGCCCTGCCCAAGGACGGCAAGGCCATCGAGGACTACGGCAACCGAATTTTCCGTCACCCCGGCTTCATCCGGAGCCTGACGGACCAGGAAAAGAAGCTGCGCGAACTGCCGGTGTGACTGTATTACCGATGGTGCGCGTACACTGGCAGCCGGTAATCACGATGACGAGCAGCCGGGCATGGCCTGGCTCTACCCCATGACTGAAGATACATTCCGCATGACCAGCCACCGCCCGTACCTGTTGCGGGCGCTGGTGCAATGGATCAACGACAACCAGCTCACCCCGCATATCCTGGTCGATGCCGGCATGCCCGGCGTGCAGGTCCCGCCCAGCGCAATCAAGGACGGTCGGGTGGTGTTGAACATCGCCGACCGTGCGGTGATGGGGCTGGAGATCGACAATACCTCGGTCAGCTTTGCGGCACGCTTTTCCGGCGTCAGCCACCCGGTGCAGGTGCCGATTTCGGCCGTGCTGGCCGTCTATGCGCGCGAAACCGGGCAGGGCATGGCGCTGCCGGATGACATTCCCGGCCACGAGCCCAGCCTGGACGATGACGACGCGCCGACGGATGACACCCCGACGCCGGACGATACCCCGCCCAAGCCCAGCGGCGGCCGCCCGCATCTGCGCGTGGTGAAGTAAGGTGAGAAACGACATCGGCGGCCATGGCCGCCGATGTCGCATAGCCTCCAGTGCAATGGGTTACTGGCAGTAGTACTCGGCAGACGTTTCGGAGGTCTGCTCGTAGTACTCGGGCTGGGAGCCCACGCCACTATCAATCAGACTTACATTGCGCTGGTAGCTGATCGCGTAAGTTCCCGGCGTGGTGCACGCGGCAGGGAGTGTGCCCTGATATTGGCCTTGGCCAATGACGGTATACATATAGTCTACGCAGTGAGTGCCACCGCCCAACGATTCAGGGTCGGGGCGACAGGTCCCATAGTTGCCGTCAACGTTGGCCGCCCATCCAGTGCTTACATCCGTGGGGCAGGATCCATACCGCTCTGGTCCGATGTCCCCATAGGTGTAAAGGCCGGATGGGCCTACGACACCGCCTTGGCAGTAGTTGAAGTAGGAGGTGATGTAGGGCGCGATGCTTTCGTTGTCGACCGTCAGAGTACGGCCCGTGTACACCCACTGGCCAGCAAATGCGCTGGGTGCGAACCCGATCGCTGCCAGCAGCAAGGCGGCGATCAGAGGAAGGCGGGCAGAACGGGGGCGATTGCGATGCTGTTGCTGGGTACGCATTGACATCTCTCCTTGATGGGATGGATACATCCGCGCGCCAACGACGTCGTTGGCAGTCTGGCCTGTAAACAAAACGTCATAAAGTCAAACGTAATCAACTGCTTGCAAACGTTAGTGCGGGCCTTCGAGCCCTGAATTCCCGCCCCCCGGTTCTACCGTGGGGTCGGTGGGAGGGTCAATGCGAAAATTGTCGTTGTGTAATCCGCTGCTCACTTTCGGTGAGCCGCCGAGCCAATGCCGGACCTGTTCCTCTACACGTCCTGAGCGTCGGAGGTGTCCCGCGATTGCCGGATTTCGCTGATCCGCGCGGCCGAGGGCCCGACAAAGGCCACCAGCTGGTCGCCGCGCAGCACCATGCGGCCGCTGTGGCGGTCGATGCCGTCGTGCGAATACTCGAACCGGTAGGTGCGCTCCCAGCCCAGCCAGCCGTTGTCCTTGCGCACCACGCGCAGGCTGCTGGCATGCACGGCCTGGTCCAGCCACTGCACATCGGCCGCGCGGCAGGCATTGCGACCCAGCTCGATGGCGCGTTCGGCGGCTGCCCGCGAGGAGTTCCAGAAGGCGTAGGCAAACGCGCCGGCAATCATCAACAGGATCAGGCTGGGCATCGAGGACTCGTCAAGGCGCAATGTCGTTAGCGACCAAGATGGCGACGACGCGGGCCTGGATCAAGCGCTACGGCGACGTGCGCGGCGGCGGGCTGGCAGGCGATTGTGGCGGCTGCGGCGACTGCGGCCGCGGCGGAACCACGCGCGGGAACGTCGGCTTCTGCGGCGGCGGGGTTGCCGGCGTGCCCGGCTCCGCAGGCACCGGTGGCGGGCGGGTTGTCGGCGTGGACGCGGGCGCAGGCGCTGGTGCCGGCATGGCGCTGGGAGGGACTCCCATCGGCGCGGAAGCCACCAGCTTCAGCAGCGCCGCCCAGTCCTGGCGGTTGAAGTTGCACTCGTCTTCGCGGCCGGGCGTACAGCCGATGTCATAGGGATCGTAGGGGCGGGCCGGCGGCAGCTGGATGCGGCCATTACGATCCAGCGGCAGCTTGCGCATCGCCACCGTATTCATGACATTGCCGCCGATCAGGTACAGGGTGTGGTCGCCGCCCATGTTGGCCGCGACCACCACCTCGCAATGCGATTTCCAGTTCTCCACCCTGCCGCTGCCGAGCTGCTGCACCAGCCCGGCGTAGCTCAGCGTTTCGTCGCGGTCGCGCAGGTAGCACAGCAGGTCGCCGGGGGCAGGCTTTCCCTGCGCCGGGTCGGTCATCCGGTACGGCCCGCTGTTCTCGTACGCCGCGCGGATGTAATCGATGTGGCGCGGTGAGCGGGTGAAACCGGGCACGCCTGCGCGGCTCATCACCCAGGAGATGAAGGCCGCCGACCACGGATTGTCGATGATGAAGGCACGGCAGTCGCTGTCGGTGTAGCGCGTCCCGAACGGTTGCATGCAGCTCGTCGCGCCGGGCTGGCTGCCCATCGGGCCCAGGGTGCCGCTGTCGCGCCAGTAGGCGACCACGCGCTGCCACGCAGGCATGCCGTCGTCAGAGAGGTACAGACGCTCGGCCTCGCTGACGCCGAGGTTCGCGGCCCGTCCTTCGCCGTCGATGAAGGGCCGGTACCACAGCCGGTGTTCGTTGCAGGCGGTGCGGACGATGCTGATGGCCAGTGGGCTCAGCCCGTAGCGGGGCGGGATATCGCAGACTTCAGCGGCCGCCGCGGTAACAGGGGCGGCGCCCAGCAACAGGCAGGCGGGTAACAGCATCCGGCGCATGCGCGTTCTCCGGTGGGGGTAGCCAGAGCGTCGCAGACCCGCGTTGGGCAAGTCGTGAAGGCGCGTTGCCTCAACCCTGCGGCGGATCACCCAGCTTCAACGACAGATCAATCGCCTGCACGTGCTTGGTCAGGCCACCAATCGAGATGCAGTCCACGCCGTCCTCCGCGATCGCCCGCAGCCCGGCCAGGTCGACACTGCCGGACACCTCCAGCGGAATCCGCCCCGCGGCGATCTTCACCGCCTGGCGGCGCAGGTCCGCATCGAAGTCGTCGATCAGAATCCGGTCGCAGCCCACCGCAAGCGCTTCGCGCAGCTGGTCCAGGTCTTCGACCTCCACCACCAGCGGCAGCTGCGGCCATTGCGCGCGCGCAGCGTGCACCGCAGCACCCAGCGAGCCGGCGGCGCGGATATGGTTTTCCTTCAACATCACCGTGTCGAACAGGCCCAGCCGATGGTTGTCGCCACCGCCGCAGCGCACGGCGTACTTCTGCGCCACGCGCAGCCCCGGCAGGGTCTTGCGGGTGTCCAGGATGCGCGCGCCGGTGCCGGCCACCGCGGCGACATGGCGTGCGGTGGTGGTGGCGGTGCCGGACAGGGTCTGCAGGAAATTGAGCGAGGTGCGCTCGGCGCTGACCAGGCTGCGGTTGCGTCCCTGCAGGGTCGCCAGCACGGTGCCGGCCTTTACGGCGTCACCTTCGGCCACCCGCCAGTCGATCCGCACCTCCGGGTCCAGCGCCCGATGGGTGGCGTCGAACCAGGGGCGGCCAGCGATCACCGCGTCCTGCTTGCACAGCAGGTAGGCGCTGTCCGGGCGGTCCGGCAGCAGGGCGGCGGTGACATCGCCGCTGCCGATGTCCTCGGCCAGGGCGCGGGCCACGTCCGCCTCGACCTGCGCGGCCGCAGGCGGCAGCAGGGCAGGGCTCATTGCGCCGGGAAGTCGGCGATCTGGGCGGTGGCGATGGCTTCTTCGGCCAGCAGCACCGGAATGCCGTCGTCGACCCGGAACACCTGCTTGCCGTCGCGGGTGAGCAGGGCTTCGCGCAGAGGCTGGCTCTGCGGGCTGCCGTCGGCCTTGGTCACGGCACCGGCCGAAATGGCCTGGTTGAGGGCCTCCAGGCCCTTCGCGGTGAGCAGGGACAGGGGCTGGCGAGCGTCCGGCGACACCAGCAGGTCAAGCAGCTTGCGATCCATGGGTTCTTCGTCTTGCGTGGAAGACGGCTAGAATACGTCTTTAAGGTAGGTGACGGCCAATGACCCCCAACCCCTCAGCGCCGCTCGTCGGCATCATCATGGGCTCCCGCTCGGACTGGGAAACCATGCAGCACGCCGCGCAGAAGCTCGATGCGCTTGGTGTTCCGTATGAAGTGAAGGTGGTCTCGGCGCATCGCACGCCGGACGTGCTGTTCACCTACGCCGAACAGGCCGGGGCCCGTGGCCTGCGCGCCATCATCGCCGGCGCGGGTGGCGCGGCGCATCTGCCGGGCATGGTCGCGGCCAAGACCGCGGTGCCGGTGCTGGGCGTGCCGGTGCAGTCCAAGGCCCTCAACGGCATGGATTCGCTGCTGTCGATCGTGCAGATGCCGGCCGGCATTCCGGTCGCCACCTTCGCCATCGGCAATGCCGGAGCCTCCAATGCGGCACTGTTCGCCGCCGCGCTGCTGGCCCCGGAACAACCCGCCATTGGCCAGGCGCTGGAGGCGTTCCGCTCCCGCCAGACCGAAGACGTCATGGCCCACGACGATCCGCGCCAATGACCCGGACCGTAGGCATTCTGGGCGGCGGCCAGCTCGCCCGCATGATGGTGCTGGCCGGCGCGCCGCAGGGCCTGCGCTTCGAACTGTTCGATCCGGCCGCCGATGCCTGCGCCGGTCAGCTGGCTCCGCTGCAGGTGGCCGCGTTCGATGACGAGGCCGCGCTGGCTGCGTTTGCCGCCAAGGTCGACGTGGTGACCTTCGATTTCGAGAACGTCCCCGCCCACAGCGCCCGCTTCCTGGCCGAGCGTGTGCCGGTGTATCCGAATCCGGATGCACTGGCCGTGGCCCAGGACCGGCTCAGCGAGAAGACCCTGTTCCGCGAACTGGGCATTCCGCTGCCGGCGTTCGCCGACATCCGCAGCCGCGACGAGCTGGCGGCACGGGTGGCGGAGTTCGGCCTTCCGTGCATTCTCAAGACCCGCCGCCTGGGCTATGACGGCAAGGGTCAGTTCCGTCTGCGCAGCGAGGCGGACATCGATGCGGCCTGGGCCGCGCTGGGTGCACAGGTTGAGCGCACCGGGCTGATTCTGGAAGGCTTCGTGGCCTTCGACCGCGAAGTCAGCGTGGTCGCCGTGCGCGGTCGTGACGGCGAGTTCCGCGCCTGGCCGGTCACCGGCAACTGGCATGTGGACGGCGTGCTGTCGGTCAGCCTGGCACCGGCCGTGCTGAGCCCGGCACAGCAGGACGCGGCGATTGGCTACGCCCGTACCCTGGCCGAGCGCCTGGACTACGTCGGCGTGTTCGCGCTGGAGCTGTTCTGCCGCGGTGATGAGCTGCTGGCCAACGAGATGGCACCGCGCGTGCACAACTCCGGGCACTGGACCATCGAGGGCAGCGAGACGTCGCAGTTCGAGAACCATCTGCGTGCCGTGCTCGGCCTGCCATTGGGCGACACCCGCATGCTGGGGCATGCCTGCATGCTCAACTGGATCGGTGCGATGCCGGATGCAACGGCAGTGCTGGCCCAGCCGGGTGGGCACTGGCACGACTACGGCAAGCAGCCGCGTGATGGCCGCAAGGTCGGTCATGCGACGCTGCGCAGTGATGAGGCCGTAGCCTTGGCCGCCGATCTGGAAGCGGTGGGCAAGCAGCTGGATCGCGGGGACCAGGTAGCTCCAGCAATCAAAACCCTGCTGGGGTAACGGAAGCGCCGGCCGTTGGCCGGCCCGGGCGACCGGTTCAATCGGTCAATCGCGCAGCCGCGCCGCCACTGCCTCCCAGTTCACCACCTTCCAGAACGCCTCCAGGTATTTCGCCCGGTCGTTCTGGAAGTCCGTGTAATACGCGTGTTCCCACAGGTCACAGCCAAGCAGCGGGGTGCTCTGGCCCACCAGCGGCGTGCCGGCGTTGCGGGTGACCTGCACTGCCAATGTGCTGTTGGGGTGCTGCACCAGCCACACCCAGCCGGACCCGAACAGCCCCAGCGCGGCGCGCTCGAACTCCTCGCGCAGCCGGCGCAGGTCGCCGAAATGGCGTCCAATCAGTTCCGCCAGCCGGCCCTGCGGTTCTGCACTGCCGCGCGGTCGCAACCCCTCCCAGAAGAACCCGTGGTTCCAGGCCTGGGCCGCTGCATCGAACAGGCTGCCCTGGCTCTGCCGCACCACCGCTTCCAATGACAGTTCCGCCAGCTCGGTGCCGTCGATCCGGGCATTTACCGTTTCGATGTAAGCCCGGTGATGTCCCAGGTGCAGGTCCAGGCTGGCCGCGGACAGGTGCGGCTGCAGGGCAGTGCGGTCGAAGGGCAGGCGGGGCAGGTCGAAGGGCATGGCGATCCGGGAGTGTGAGACGAAGGCGACCGGTGCGGGGTCAACCGCATTACAATGGGCGCAGGGGAAGTCTATCCGACCACCCGGGGTCGGATGGTTCCGCAACGCAGGAGAGGTGTGGTGGCGGTCTTGCAGCAGATCCAACAGGAAGTCGATCGTTACCCCCTCGTGTTGTTCATGAAGGGCACCCCGCAGTACCCGATGTGCGGGTTCTCCAGCCGCGCCGTGCAGGCGCTGATGGCCGCCGGCGCGGTCAACCTGCGCACGGTCAACGTGCTCGAAGAGCCGGAAGTGCGCGCCAACCTGCCGCGCTTCTCCAACCTGCCCACCTTCCCGCAGCTGTTCATCCATGGCGAGCTGATCGGCGGCTGCGACATCGTGCTGGAGCTGTTCGAGGCCGGCGAGCTCAAGCGCATCGTCGAAGAGGCCGCACACGGATGAGCGCGCTCCCGTCCGTGGCGGTCGGGAGCGGGTCGCTGGCCGACCGCATCATTCTCATTGCAGGTGCCGGTGGCGGCTTTGGCAGCGCCGCGGCGGTGGCCTGCGCGGCCGCCGGGGCCACCGTGGTGCTGCTGGGGCGCAAGCCGCGCCGGCTGGACCGGGTCTACAGCGCGGTCCAGGCCGTGGGGCCGGAGCCGCTGCTGTATCCGCTGGACCTGGAAGGCGCGACCCCGGACGACTACGCCACCCTGGCCGAGCGCCTGCAGGGCGAGCTGGGGCGGCTGGACGGGGTGCTGTACTGCGCTGCCGACTTCGCCGGTCTGACCCCGTTCGAGCTGGCCGACCCGGCCGCGTTCGCGCGCGCTGTCCATGTCAACCTGACCGCCCCGGCCTGGCTGGCCCAGGCCTGCCTGCCGCTGCTGAAGCAGCGCGACGATGCCGCACTGGTGTTCACCGTGGACGACCCGGCCCGGGTAGGGCAGGCCTACTGGGGCGGCTATGGGGCCGCCCAGCACGGGCTGCGTGGGCTGATCGCCAGCCTGCATGCCGAACTGGCACGCGGGCCGGTGCGGGTGAGCGGGCTGCAGCCGGGCCCGATGCGCACCGCGCTGCGGGCACGGGCGTTCTCGCTGGACGAGGACCAGGCGGCGCGGCATCCGCAAGAGTGCGCCGAAGCGGCGGTGCTGCTGTTGTCGGCAGCCGGGGCCAGGCACCGCGGTGCGGTGTTGGATACGTCACCGCCCTGACATGAATGGCCGCTACCTTCCGCCCTGCCGGCAAGGAGCCGGTATTTCCTGAACAGGCGGATGTGAAGAAAATGTCACGATTGCGTTGTGATGGTGTGCGCGTTGTCGCTAAACCGTCACATACCGGGGCTATCGTGTTAATCTAGTGTTAACCGTTGCGGCTGAAACCAGCCTGCGGCATAGGGAACCCAGATCTAAGTCCATTCAGTCACTTTCGGGGCTGTGTGGGCGCGTTTTTTCTCCGCAAATCGCCACTCTCGCATCGAGGCTACCCAAAAATGACCCACCCACTCCGGATGTCCAAGCTCACCCTTGGTCTCGTGGCCGCTCTTGCTGCCGCCCCCGCCTTCGCCCAGAGCACCTCTGCCGGTGTCGGCGGCCAGGTCACGTCCGCCGCAGGTACGCCTGTCGCCGGTGCCGAAGTCACCATCACGCACACCGAGTCGGGCACCACCAGCCGTGCCACCACTGACGCCTCGGGTCGTTATGCTGCGCGCGGTCTTCGCGTGGGTGGTCCGTACACCATCACCATCAACAAGCCGGGCGAAGGCACCAAGACCGAAGAAGGCGTCTACCTGAACCTGAATCAGGTCAACACCATCAACGCCGCCCTGACCGGTGACGTCGCCGCCACCAACCTGGACGCCGTGCAGGTTGTTGCCGTGGCCGGTGGTTCGGACGTGTTCAGCGCCTACAAGATGGGCACCGGTTCGAACGTCAACCGCGAAACCATCGACGCGCTGCCGTCGGCCAACCGCAACATCCAGGATTACATCCGCCTCGACCCGCGCATCTCGCAGGTGAGCAAGGCTGACGGTGCGATCTCGGTCGGTGGCCAGAACACCCGTTACAACGCGATCCGTATCGACGGCATCAGTGCCAGCGATCCGTTCGGCCTGGAATCCAACAACCTGCCGACCGAGCGTCAGCCGGTGTCGATGGATGCGATCCAGGAAATCAACATCGACGTTGCCAACTACGACACCACCATCGCCGGTGGCACCGGTGCGGTGATCAACGCCGTGACCAAGTCGGGCACCAATGAGTTCGGCGGCACCGTGTATTACGCGTACCGCGACAAGGACATGGTCCGCAAGGACCTGGACGGCGTCCGCTTCAACGGCTTTGACGACGAAAAGACCTACGGCATGACCCTGGGTGGCCCGATCGTCAAGGACAAGCTGTTCTTCTTCGCCAACTACGAAAAGTTCGAGCGTTCGGCCCCGGGCGTCAGCGTCACCGACTCGCCGTACGGCAAGGGCAGCATCACTGATGCCGACATCGCCCGTGCGCAGCAGATTGCCACCGGTTATGGCTTCGACGCGGGGTCGCTGAACCCGCCGGCCAACAATACCGAGATCGAAGAATATGCGCTGAAGATCGACTGGAACATCAGCGATAATCACCGTGCTGCCATCCGCTACAACAAGATGGAACAGAACGTTGTCCGCTTCCCGCAGATCAGCTCCAGCGCCGTTTCGCTGAGTACCTTCTGGTACCAGCAGCCGAAGACCTATGAATCCTGGATGGGCGAACTGTTCAGCGACTGGTCCGAGAACTTCTCGACCGAGCTGAAGGTTGGTTACAAGGACTACTCGGCCGTTCGTGCCACCGCTTCGAGCTTGCCGCAGATCCAGATCCAGGGCTTCGGTGCCAGCGGCACGGATTCGCTGTACTTCGGTACCGAGCAGAACTCGCATGTGAACGTCGTCGAGTCCAAGGAGCTGAGCGCGTTCGGTGCCGCTACCTGGTACGTTGGCGATCACACCGTCAAGTTCGGCTTCGACTATTCCGACAACGACCTGATGAACTACTACGGTCGTAACCTCAACGGCGTGTACGTTTTCAGCAATCTGAATGCCTTTGCCGCCGGTACCCCGAACCGCTACATCGTGCGTACCCCGCAGCCGGGCGGCAGCTATGACGACATTCCGGCCAAGTACACGCTGAAGAACACCGGTCTGTTCGTGCAGGACAGCTGGGCGGTCAACAGCAACCTGACCCTGCAGCTCGGCGTCCGCGTTGATATGCCGGACTTCAGCGACCAGCCGCTTTACAACCCGCGCATCATGAATGCCTACGGCTACGACAACACCGTGCTGCCGGATGACAAGCTGGTGCAGCCGCGCTTTGGCTTCAACTACACCTTCGACACCGAGCGTCCGACCCAGCTGCGTGGCGGCGTGGGCCTGTTTGGTGGCGCAGCCCCCAACGTGTGGCTGGCTGGTGCGTACCAGAACACCGGTCTGAACTACACCGAGTACGACCTGCGCAATCCGGGTGCCATCTTCACCCCGAACGTCGATCCGCCGTACATTCCGGGTGGCACCGTCACCGGTCTCGACAACGTGGACATCGTCGAGCCGGGTCTGAAGCTGCCGTCGGTGTGGAAGTCGAACCTGGCCTTCGATACCGAACTGCCGTGGTACGGCATCGTTGCATCGGCTGAGTTCCTGTACACCAAGGTCAATGACGCGATCTATTTCGAACGTCTGGACCTGTACAACCAGGCCGGCGTGGGCGCTACCCGCATCGGTCAGGACGGTCGTGAGCTGTACTGGAATCCGGCAGGCTACACCCCGTGCACCGGCGTGAACTGCTCCATCCGCAACGGCAGCAATGGCGCACAGGGCAAGTACCTGCGCCAGACCGGCATGAACGACGTGCTGCTCATGCGCAACACTGACAAGGGCAGCAGCCGCCAGTTCACCGTTGGCCTGAACAAGCCGCTGATGGAAAACTGGGGCTGGTCGCTGGCCTACACCTACACCGCCGCGAAGGAAGTCAGCCCGCTGACCAGCTCGCAGAACACCTCCAACTGGGGCAGCACCCTCATTGGCACCGCCAACGAGAACGTGGCCTATGATTCGCGCTACGCGATCAAGGACCGCGTGACCGCCTCGCTGAACTGGAAGAAGGCGTTCTTCGGCGACTACAACACCAGCGTCGGCCTGTTCTATGAAGGCCGTTCGGGTCGTCCGTACAGCTACATCTACTACAACGACATGAACGGCGATGCGGCTGCCACTACCGGTGCCGGCTTCTTCAACGATCTGTTCTACGTGCCGAATGGCCCGGGCGATGTCAAGTGGACCGGCGGCGCGGCGATGGAGAAGTCGTTCTTCGACTGGCTGGCCAAGAACCCGCAGCTGGCGGCCTACCAGGGCCAGATCGCCCCGGCAAACGCCTTCCGCACCGGCTTCGTGAACACCTTCGATGTGCGTATTTCGCAGGAGTTCCCGGGCTTCATGAAGGAGCACAAGGGTGAGCTGGCGCTGGACATCATGAATGTCGGCAACCTGATCAACAAGAAGTGGGGCCGCATCAACGATTACGGCTTCAACTCGACCGCACGTGTGGCCAGCTACGCGGGTATCGATCCGGCAACCGGCAAGTACATCTACAACTTCACCGGTTCCACCGACACCCCGACCATCCAGGAAAACAACAACGACAAGGGCAACACCGGTGTGTCGCGCTGGTCGATGCAGCTGACCCTGAAGTACAAGTTCTGATCCATCGAGCTTGACGCGTGAATGAAAACGGCCGGGGCAACCCGGCCGTTTTTTGTCAAATGAACGGAAATATGTGATGCGGTTCAAGCTCCTGTAGCGTCGATTCGTTCATAGAGAATTACTATTGAATTTGCGCCTTCTGGCGCATTGACAGTGTTTCGGCTGCCTCGCAGAATTCGCCAAAGGGGATGCGTGCACATCAGCCGAGCACGCTTAATGTCAAATGCCACAAGGGAATGCGGCCTTAGCCGTCATCGACGGTGCCGGGGTAAGTGCGTCTGAGGACCTGCGCTTGCGGGGACTGGTGTTGCTGGCTCAGTTTCATGGAATCGCGGCCGATGCTGCGCAGTTGCTGCACCAGTCCGGGCAGGTCGCCGGCGAGGTGGACGATGCGGCGCTGGTCCTGGCGGCGCGTGGACTCGGCTTGAAGGCAAAGATCGTGGATGTGCCGCTGGCACGCTTGGCGCAGTTGGCCTTGCCGGCTCTGGCGCTGGGCGAAGATGGTGAGGCCTTCATCATCGGTCGCCTGGGCGATGGCAAAGCGCTGATCCATGACCTGCGTGAGCGCCGTCCTCGCACCGTGTCCGATGCCGACCTGAGCGAGCGTTATCGTGGTCGAGTGCTGCTGGTCGCATCCAAGGCCTCGGTACTTGGTGAGCTGGCGCGGTTTGACTTCAGCTGGTTCATTCCTGCGGTCATCAAATATCGACGTCTTCTGGTCGAAGTGCTGGTGGTCTCGCTGTTCATCCAGTTGTTCGCGCTGGTCACGCCGCTGTTCTACCAGGTGGTGATGGACAAGGTACTGGTACATCGTGGCTGGACCACCTTGGAGGTGATCACGATCGGCCTGGTGTGCATGGCGGTGTTCGAGGTGATCCTTAGCGGGCTGCGCACGTACGTGCTTTCACACACCACCAGCAAGATCGACGTGGAACTGGGCGCCCGTCTGTTCCGGCACGTCCTGGCGCTGCCGTTGGCGTACTTCGAATCACGTCGCGTGGGTGACACTATTGCCCGCGTCCGCGAACTGGAGAACATTCGAACCTTTCTGACCGGGCAGGCGCTGACCTCGCTGCTCGATCTGCTGTTCACCGTGGTGTTTCTGGCGGTCATGTTCTACTACAGCGGCTGGCTGACTCTGATCGTGGTCATCTCCCTGCCTGTGTACGCGGTGATCTCGGCGGCGATCACGCCGGTCCTGCGTCGGCGCCTGAACGAGAAGTTCGCCCGCAGTGCGGACAACCAGTCCTTCCTGGTTGAAACTGTGACCGGCATCGGCACGGTGAAGGCCATGGCGGTGGATCCACGCGTGACCCGGACCTGGGACAACCAGCTGGCAGGCTACGTTGACGCCGGATTTTCGGTGACCCGGATTGCCACGCTCGGCCAGCAGAGCGTCCAGTTGGTGCAGAAGCTGGTGGCCATTGCGATCCTCTTCTTTGGTGCCCGGCTGGTCATCGACGGCAAGCTTACGCTGGGGCAGCTTATTGCCTTCAACATGCTGTCAGGTCAGGTGGCCGCGCCGATCATCCGGCTGGCACAGTTGTGGCAGGATTTCCAGCAGGTGGGCATCTCGGTTGATCGTCTCGGAGACATCCTCAATACACGCACTGAACTTCCCGGGAGCCGAATGGCGCTTCCCCCCATCAAGGGGGCGGTGCGCTTTGAGAACATCGTCTTCCGCTATCGTCCGGACGCTCCGGAGGTGCTGGCGGGCGTGGATCTGGAGATCCGCCCGGGTGAAGTTATCGGTATCGTGGGACGTTCCGGCTCTGGCAAAAGTACGTTGACCAAGCTGGTGCAGCGCCTCTATGTACCCGAGCGGGGGCGCGTGATGATTGATGGCCAGGATCTGGCCTTGGCAGACCCGGCCTGGCTGCGCCGGCAATTGGGCGTCGTGCTGCAGGAGAACTTCCTGTTCAACCGTTCCATCCGCGACAACATTGCCTTGGGGGATCCGGGCATGCCGCTGGAGCGCGTCATCCAGGCCGCGAAGCTGGCCGGGGCACACGAGTTCATCTCGGCATTGCCGGAAGGCTATGACACCCACGTGGGCGAGCAGGGAGCGGGTCTCTCTGGTGGGCAGCGCCAGCGTGTTGCCATTGCCCGCGCCTTGGTTGGCGACCCGCGCATTCTCATCTTCGACGAAGCCACCAGCGCGCTGGACTACGAGTCCGAACATGCTGTGATGTCCAACATGCGCAGCATCTGTGCAGGGCGAACCGTGCTGATCATCGCTCATCGTCTTTCCACTGTGCGGCAGGCCAACCGCATCATCGTCATGGAGCAGGGCCGCATCGTGGAAAGTGGGTCCCATGCCGAACTGGTTGAACGGGTGGATGGTCATTACGCCCGGCTCCACCGCCTGCAGCAGGGGGCACCATGAAGCACATCGTTGAAGCGTGGAAGGCATTCGCGAAGCGTTATGCGGCGGTGGCGCGTCAGGCCTGGCAGGATAGGCACCAGAGCGAACGTCCCTCGCGTGATGTGAGCGCGCGCGAATTCCTGCCCGCCAGCCTGGAGTTGGTTGAGCGGCCGGTGTCGCCTACGGTTCGCTGGACGATGGCGGCAATCATCAGCTTCTTCTGCATCGCCCTGTTGTGGTCTTTCTTCGGGCACGTGGATATCGTGGCAGTAGCTTCTGGCCGTACTGTGGTGGACTCGCGCACCAAGGTCGTACAGCCCAGCGAAACCGCCGTGGTCCGGCGAATCCTGGTTCGTGATGGGCAGCAGGTCGCGGCCGGCCAGCCGCTGATCGAGCTGGACGCCACCGGTGCTGCGGCCGATCGCAGCAAGGCCGGGGATGCACTCTTGAATGCGCGCCTGGCCGCCTTGCGACTTCAGGCCATGGCGACCGCCGTGGATGCGGGCCGCGCCCCGGTATTTGCAGTGGCCAACGATCTGCCTGCGGCGCGCGTAGAAGCCGAGCAGGCGCTCGCGCTTAGTCAGTACGATGCACTCCAGGCGCGCCGGCAGAGTCTGCAGGCGAGCATTGCGCAGCGTCAGGCCGAGCTGCACACCACCGAAGCCGCAATTGCGCCGATGGCCGAATCCGCGCGTATCACCACACTGCGTGCCGAGGACTATGGAAGGCTGGTAGAGGGGAATTTCGTCGGCCGCCACGATTACCTGCTGCGCGAGCAGGAGCGCATTGCCGCCGAGCGTGACCTGGCCGCCCAGCGCAATCGGGCCAACGAGATCCGATCCGCCCTGCTCGCGGCGCGTGAGGAGCTGCGGGTACTGGTGACCGATTTCCGGCAGCAGACGCTGGACGGACTGCGCATCGCGCAGGAACAGATCGGTCAAACGGCACCGGAGCTGGCCAAAGCCGGTCAACGCAATAGGCTGATGACACTGCGGGCCCCCGTTGCAGGCACGGTCCAGCAGCTGGCGGTGCATACTGAAGGTGGCGTGGTGACACCCGCGCAGGCGCTGCTGGCCGTGGTGCCCAGCGAAGACGCACTTGAAGTCGAGGCAAGCGTCCTGAACAAGGACATCGGTTTCGTGCGTCCCGGCCAGCACGTGACGGTGAAGGTTGAGAGCTTCCCTTACACACGCTATGGCTATCTGAATGGAAAGGTCACCAGCGTTTCGCATGACGCGGCCCAGGACGAGCAGCTGGGGCTTGTGTTCCCCGCGCGCATACGCCTGGAGCGAAGCACGCTGACGATCGACGGGACGAAGGTAAAGCTGTCGGCCGGCATGACGCTGAGTGCGGAGATCAAGACCGGGAAACGCCGGGTGTTGGACTACCTGTTGAGCCCACTGCAGCAGCATGTGGACGAGTCGTTGCGGGAGCGTTGAGCGACCGCCACCGGCGTTCGCCTGTAAGGGCAATGGGTTTCCTACGGCAACACACGAGGCTGTGGCGCTCAGACGTGCCCAGCTTTCCTCAATGCGGCATCACGGAGTGAAGCGACATGGCAGAGATGTGGTATGGCGACAGGCCGGACATGGGCCTTCAACTGGCAGAGCTGGCCGGTGCACTTTCCGGGCATCTGATGCGGCAGACCCAGCTGATGCAGGAAATGGCCGGGGCTGGAACTCTGAATGAGCGCGCGGTTGCCACCATGATGGCGGAGGTCGCGGAGCAGAATGCTGAGCTTGCTGAGCTGTTCGCCGAGCGCTGGCGAGCGCAAGGCTGGACGGCACAAGCCGCTGTGGCATCCCAGTGGGCTGCTGAGAATCGCGAGCGCCTTGAGAGGATGTCGGAAGCGCTTGCCCATGAAAACGACGCTGACATCGCCAAGGCTACGGTGACATACGCGTCCAACCTGGGCGAGATAGGAAACGACGTCGGCTGGCATGGAGGGCCGGATTTCAAGAAACTGTTCGGCACCGTCGACAAGGCGCTCACGGTTGCCGACTTCATGGCCGCGTTCGCGGAAGGGGACGGGCGGGAGTTCGTGGAGCTCACGACAAAGTTCGTTGCGTCGGCGATGCTGGGAGGCGCGATTCGCTCTGCACTCATTGGAATTTCGCTGGTGGGCGGTCCGTTGACGGTGACTGTTACCGTTGTACTCGGTGTGCTCCTATCGGCAGTGTCCCTCGCGAGTGATGAGTCGATCGACATGCTCTTTGATGGCCTTTTCGGGGAAACCCCTGAAGATGTTCAGAGCCGCATCCGGGAATCCATCGTCAAGTATGGACAGACGGGCATCAGTACGCCCCATCTGGGCTACACGCTTCATTTCGGCACCTCGGAAGACGACTATCTCATCGGTGTCGACGACGCACAGAACTCCATGACCGGCGGCGGCGGTTCGGACACGCTGCGCGGAGGCGTGCAGGGCGATTACATCAGCGGCGGTACCGGTAGCGACATTCTGTATGGCGAAGGCGGCGATGATCGCCTTCGTGGTGGTGTCGGCGACGACCGTCTTGTGGGTGGGCTTGGGCGTGACACGCTGGAGGGCGGTGACGACTTCGATACATACGTGTTCTCCACCGAGGACATGGTCAAGGGAGGAGAGGACGTCATTATCGATAGCGACGGACAGGGCGTCATCGAGATTGACGGGTATGCGATCAATACCGCCTCGCTGCAACGCGCGTTGGGCCCCGCGACCTGGGAAACCGCGGACAAGAGCCTGAGGGTCAGCGTCGCCGGTGGATCCTTGATCGTTCGTCATGCCGCGACTGGAGCGCGGATAATTGTCAACAACTGGAACAATGGTGACCTGGGAATCATGCTTCCCGACCTGGGACAGCCTGGAACACCCGAGAATCCGGTTAACTTCACCAATGGCAATGACGTCGCTGGATTTGACGGCCAGCACACCTCGCCTCCCTGGAGCGGAGATGACTATTTCTTCGGCATGGCAGGTAACGACGGCATCGATGGCGGTTACGGCGATGACTGGATCGACGGCGGTGCTGATGACGATCTGGTTCTCGGTGGGCCCGGTGTAAATCGCCTCCGCGGCGGTGGTGGAAATGACTTCCTGTTGTCGGCTCCAATGGTTGCGCGATGGACCAGTGACGGTTCTGCGTTCCAGAAGTATTTCGAGGAGAACCCTACCGTACTCGCCTACGGGGCCAACTGGGCGGCTCATGCGGCGGTGGACTCCCAATTGGGGAATCCCGGGTCGCTCCTGCTCGACTTCAATGCAGCAGGTGTGGTCACGATCCGTCCTGGACAGGAGGGGACCGACTGGCTGCGGTACCTGGACCCGGAGATCTATGCGGGTAAGGCCGATGAACTGCTCGGCGGTGACGGTCACGACGTGATCTATGGCGGTGAGGGCGACGACCTGCTGAACGGAGGGACCGGCAACGACCTGCTGATCGGTGGTGCCGACGATGACACCCTGTACGGCGAGGACGGCGACGACCTCATCCTGGGCGATGAAATGACGGTGGGTAACAACATCTTCAACCGGATGTCCGGGCTGCTGTCCAGTGCCGCCGACCGCGGAGGTGATGACGTCATTGACGGCGGCAACGGTGACGACAGGCTGTTCGGTCTGGGGGGGGCCGACACGCTGGTGGGCGGCGAGGGTAATGACGTACTGCAGGGCGATCGGCTTGATTTCGTGAATGGGTTCAGCTACGAACTCAACACCACGGCTGGCAATGACTTTCTCGACGGTGGTGCGGGCGACGACGAACTCTATGGGGACGGCGGCGGCGATACTCTGCTCGGTGGTGCCGGCAATGATCGGCTTGAAGGCGACTCCTCCACCAGTGGCGGAGCCGGTCACGGGAATGACGTACTCGATGGCGGCGAAGGAAACGACATCCTGATCGGCTTCGGCGGTGACGACGAGCTCCGCGGCGGTGAAGGCGATGACGTCATGTCGGGTGACGCGACGGAAGAGTACCTGCCCCTCGCTTTCCACGGCAATGATCGGCTTTACGGTGGTGCAGGGCGCGATTCCTTGTCCGGGAATGGCGGCAATGATCTGCTTGATGGCGGTCAGGATGACGACAGCCTTTGGGGAGGGAGGGGCAATGACACTCTGATCGGTGGCGAGGGCAGCGACCAGCTCGTAGGTGGCGAAGACAACGACACCTTGGACGGTGGTGCAGGCAATGACCGCCTGTGGGGTGAAGGCGGTCGTGACGTGCTGGAAGGCGGTGCCGGCGATGACACTCTGCAGGGCGGTGAAGGCAACGACAGCCTGCGCGGCGGCGACGGCAGCGACGAACTGGACGGTGGCGAGGGCGGGGACTTCCTGGATGGTGGCACCGGTGACGACACCCTGTTTGGCGGTGCCGGTGCCGACAAGCTGTTCGGCAGCGATGGCAACGATTATCTGGCAGGTGACGCCTTTGAAGAGGGTGTCGGCCAGGGCGACGACATCCTGGAAGGCGGGCGTGGTGATGACATCCTGGTGGGCGGCGGGGGAGACGACCTGCTGAATGGCGACATTGGCGACGACCAGCTGTTTGGCGACGTCCCGGGCAGCGAGGTGTCCGGAAACGATGTGCTGAATGGTGGTACCGGCAATGACTACCTTGACGGCGGTGCCGGCAATGATCAGCTCAACGGCGGTGAAGGCAACGATGGTCTCTCGGGTGGAGCCGGTGATGATGTGCTCGTCGGTGGTGCCGGCAATGACGTGATGGATGGCGGTCTCGGTACCAACCGCTTCGAGTTCGCAGCGGGCTTCGGCCAGGACGTGGTACAGCCGAAGGCCGCCGATGGCGCGATCCACACCTATGCCTTTGCGGCAGATATGGAGCCAGCCTCCTTCCGCTTCATCCGCGCGAACGGGTTTGACCTGCTGATGGTGATCGACGGGAGCACGGACAGCCTGGTGATCCAGAACTTCTTCAAGGCACCGGGGGGCGACCGGTTTGAGTTTGGCACCCTGATGCTCACAGGTGAAGACATCGCTGCCATGGCGGAGGGCAACGGCGGTGGTGGCATCGGCATCGGTGACCCGATCAGTGGGGGCGAAGAGGGCGATGTACTTACCGGAACCAGCGGCAATGACGAGCTGATTGGCGGGGCGGGTGATGATGCGTTGTCCGGCCTCGCAGGCAATGACCGCCTGGAAGGCGGCGTGGGCAATGACGTGCTTGACGGCGGAGCCGGCAAGGACGTGTATGTGTTTGGCGCGGGCTTTGGCAATGACCGGATAACGGGACTTGACCTGGCCATGGGCGGTAGCGACACGATCCGCTTTCTGCCGGGTTCGGGCTATACCCGCGCGTCGGCCAGCTTCCAGCTGGACGGCGACACGCTGACGGTGATGTTCCAGGGGCCGTTCGGTTGGGAAAGCCTCATGCTGGAAGGCTTCCTGGCCAAGACCAACGGCACCCACTTCATCGAGTTTGCCGACGGCATCGTACTTCGGGCCAGCGACTTCGGCGGCGGTCCGGTGATGGGGTTGCCCGGCAAGCCGTCCGAGGGCGCGACCGGGGGCGACGATATCCTGCGCGGTGGCGCGGGTAACGATGTGCTTGATGGTGGTGAGGGTAACGACCAGATTGACGGTGGCGCGGGCAACGACGTAGTCAGTGGTGCTGAAGGCAACGATCGTCTGCTGGGCGGTGAGGGCAATGATGTCCTGTACGGCGGGGCAGGCGATGACGACCTGGACGGCGGGAAAGGGGATGACACGCTCGACGGCGGAGCGGGCAGCGATACGTTCCGCTGGGGCAGGGATTCGGGCAACGACACCATTGCCGTCGGCGATGTCCTCGCACAGCGCATCGTGCAGTTGCGCGGCATCGGGTCGGCGTTGGAGGTGGAGTTCAGCCAGACCGGGAACGATCTGACACTGCGCCTTATCGAAACCGGTGAAACCCTGACCGTGCTGGGCTACTACGATGCTGGGCTGCCGCCGGTGAAGCTGGCCTTCAGTGATGGCACGTTGCTGCAGGAGTCCGACGTCCTGGCGGGTGATAACTGGATCGAAGCCTACGACCGGTGGAACGTCACCCTGAATGGCTTCGGTGGTAACGATCGTCTCTATTCGGGTGGCGGTGCCGACTGGTTGTACGGAGGCATCGGCGACGACTACCTGAGTGGCGGCTTGGGTGCCGATCATCTCTATGGTGGAGACGGCGATGACAGGCTGTATGGTGACTCGGAATACTATCCGATGGACTGGGGCGACGCCGATTACCTCGATGGCGGTGCCGGCAATGACTATCTGGTCGGAGGTGGTGGCGACGACACTCTGATCGGTGGTGAGGGTAACGACACGTTGCGTGGCTGGGATGAGAACGATGTGCTGATCGGGGGTGCAGGCAACGATTACCTCATCGGTGGATGGGGGGCGGACACCTACCGGTTTGGTCGCGGCGATGGCAGCGACGTGATCTACGACACGTTCGCGCATGGATATGGAGCCGATGCCGTTCATTACGATGCAACGATCAGCCCTGATCAGATTCGCGTGCGACGCAGGCATGTGAACGGCGATCAGAACGATGATCTCGTCCTCGAACTGGTGGGGTCGAAGGATTCGGTGACCCTTGATGACTTCTTTGCGTATCTGTACACCCCCGCGGAGGGTGAGGAAGTCAGTGGTGTGCATTTTGCCGACGGGACGTTCTGGTCGGTCGAAACCCTGGCCTCCCTTTCGATGCAGGGAACGCCGTATCACGACTATATTGCGGGCCTCTATGCCGCAGACGACCTGTACGACGGGTTGGCCGGTAACGACTATCTGCTGGCCCGCGATCACAATGACACCTTACTGGGCGGAGAAGGGAATGACGAGCTGTCCGGCGGTGACGGAAACGATCTGCTGGTAGGTGGAGCCGGGATCGACTACCTGCACGGTGACGCCGGCAATGACATCTACCAGTTCAGTCGTGGGTCCGAGGTCGACTTCATCAACAATGGCAATCCTGGCGCAGGTGACTACGACGTCATTCAATTCGGCTCGGATGTGTCTGCGGACGATGTGAGCCTGGCGCGTTCTGGCGACGCCCTGGTGATCGATATTGCAGGCACCGATGATCGGATCTACGTGATTGGCCACTTCCTTGAACCCGGCGACTGGCGCCCCGGTGGCGCGGTAGATGCACTGCAGTTTGCAGACGGGACGACGTGGACGGCGATCGAGCTGCTGGAGCGGCTGGGCGAGGAACTGCCTGCCGTCCAGATCACGATCGACGGTGTTTCCTTGTCCCAGGACGATGGCAGTGGTGAGGGCATGGCTTATCTGGTTGGCATCCAGGACCAGTACGTATGGGGTGCCATGGGTGCCCAGAATGGCAGTACCTGGTTCGACCTTGGCCCTGCATACAGCGACCGTGAGTATTATTCCCCGGACGGCCTGCTCATCGAGGGCGGGCGGGTAGCCGATGTCTATGGCTTCGGTTCGAGCTACGGTAAGCAGGTGATCCAAGATGCCGGTGGCATTGATCAGGTTCGGTTTGTCGCAGGCATCAGCAGCGGCGATGTCGCCATTGAAAGGATCGGTGACGACCTGCTGCTACGACTCAACGACGATGACGTGCTGCGCGTGAGCCGACATTTCGTTGGCGACGCCGGCATCGAGTCCGTCCTGTTTGCGGATGGCACACAATGGGATGCGGCTTGGCTGCTTTCCAATGCGGTCCTGCTGGACAAGGTCGTGGAGGGCTGGGACGGCGACGACGTGCTCCAGGGGGGAATCGGCAATGATGTGCTGCGCGGGTTAGGCGGAAACGACACGCTGGACGGCGGGGAGGGCAACGATCTGCTGGACGGCGGTACCGGGAACGATCGAATGATGGGCGGCCGGGGCGACGACACCTACGTGATCGACAGTGAGGGAGATGAGGCACTCGAGCCGGGGGACTACGGTGTCAATGGCATGGATACCGTGCTCGCAAGCATTGACTACACCGCTCACGAGACCATCGAACGCGTGTTCCTGCAGGGGACGGCCGATCTGAATGCCACCGGCGGAGACGTGGACAACGTATTGGTGGGTAACTCGGGAGCCAACATCCTGCGGGGCAGCGATCCGGACCACTGGTTCCACTATGACGACTGGCTCGATGGAGGAGCCGGCAACGATGTCCTGATCACCTCATGGGGCGAGGACACCCTGATTGGCGGGCTTGGCGACGACTACATGGAAGGCGGCAGCAGCGCCGACCTCTATTACGTCGACAGCGTCGGCGATGTGGTGGTTGAGTATCTGAATGACGAGGGCGGATCAAGGGCCTCGCTCTCCTCCCGCATGGTGCAGTCATCCCTGCCAGAGGACGGGGGCGACCGTTGGGCCGTTCCGGCGGTGGGTGTTCATCCCGACCGGATGGACGACACCGTGGTATCCACCATCGATTACGTGCTGGGTGATGGGGTGGAATCGCTGGTGCTGCGGGGGGGCGCGATCAGGGGGCAGGGCAATGACTACGACAACACCTTGATGGGAAGTGATCTGGATAACGTGCTTCTCGGTCTGGGAGGGACTGACTTCCTGGATGGCGGGGCAGGAAGTGACACGCTCGACGGCGGTGACGGAGATGATTACCTCACTGCAGGCATCGGCAACGACGTCCTGATCGGCGGCGACGGCTATGACCAGTACGAGTGGCGCATCGGTGAGGGTCACGATGTGATCGTCAACGGCGACAGCTGGGGCGAGGACTCGGTCATGCTGTACGACGCGTCCTTTGCCGACATGCAGTTCAGCCGGGTCGGCGATGACCTGGTCGCCGCGATGGCCGATGGTGAAGGCAGCATCACCGTCAGGGACTGGTACACCGATGCGGCCAACCGGGTTGACTGGTTCACCGACCGCGACTGGAACCAGTGGAGCGCGGACGACATCGAAGCTGCCGCAGCCGGTGGTCCCGCTCCGGGGGAAGCAGGCCTGCTGACACAGAGCCTTGCCCAAGCCCAGGCCTCCGCGCCGGCTGTGTCATTCACACGGCACTACGAGCACACGACGCGTCTGCAGGTCCCCATCGCAGCGCTCTAGTCCCGGCGGAACCGGGGCGGGTCCGTCATGGCTCCCTACCGGGCCATGGTGGGCCGGCAGCCGGGCAGGCCCGGCGCTACCACGGGTGTCGGTAACCCTGTATGCTGTGTCCCACAACCAACGGCCGGTTCCCCCGGCCGTTTTGCTTTTTAAGGGGGCAGCGGTACAGTCGGCAACCTTGAGGAAGCGAAAAAGAATGACGATGACAATTACGGAAACGCCGGCACGCACGCTGCCGGTGCAGGACGCGCGGATCTACCCGCGCGGTGGGCTGGATGTGCTGTCCCGGGCCGAGGTGGCGCGCCTGCGCGATGCCTCCGGTGGCGGCATGCACGAGCTGCTGCGCCGGTGCGCGCTGGCGGTGCTGACCAGCGGCAGCGCCTCGGACGATCCGCGCGCGGCGCGTGATCTGTACCCGGATTTCGACATCCAGGTCGCCCAGCAGGACCGGGGCGTCCGCATTGACCTGGTCAACGCCCCGGCCATGGCCTTCGTCGATGGCGAGATCATCCGCGGCGTGGCCGAGCTGCTGTTCGCGGTGGTCCGCGACCTGGCCTACATGGCCATCGAAATGGGCCCGGCCTATGCGGCCGAGCTGGAGTCTTCCGAGGGCATCACCAATGCGGTGTTCGGGCTGCTGCGCAATGCGCGCATCCTCAACCCGGGTGACCCCAACCTGGTGGTCTGCTGGGGCGGCCACTCCATCGGCCGCGACGAGTACCTGTACACCAAGCAGGTCGGCTACGAGCTGGGCCTGCGCGGGCTGGACATCTGCACCGGCTGCGGCCCGGGGGCGATGAAGGGCCCGATGAAGGGCGCGACCATCGCCCATGCCAAGCAGCGCAAGCACACCACGCGCTACATCGGCCTGACCGAGCCGGGCATCATCGCGGCCGAGTCGCCGAACCCCATCGTCAACCACCTGGTGATCATGCCGGACATCGAGAAGCGCCTGGAGGCCTTCGTCCGCATCGGCCACGGCATCATCGTGTTCGCCGGTGGCGTGGGTACCGCCGAGGAGATCCTCTACCTGCTGGGTATTCTGCTGCGCGAGGAAAACAAGGACCTGCCGTTCCCGCTGATCCTGACCGGCCCGACCGTGGCCGCCCCGTACTTCGAGCAGATCGACCGCTTCATCCGCCTGACCCTGGGCGACGCGGCCGCCGAGCGCTACCAGATCATCATCGGCGACCCGGTGACGGTGGCCCGGCAGATGTCGGCCGGGATCAAGCGCGTGCGCGAGCACCGCCTGGCGCAGAAGGACGCGTTCTTCTTCAACTGGTCGATCGAGATTCCGTGGGAGTACCAGCAGCCGTTCGTGCCGACCCACGAGGCGATGGCGGCGCTGGACCTGCACCACGGCCGGCCACCGCACGCGCTGGCCGCCGACCTGCGCCGGGCCTTCTCCGGCATCGTGGCCGGCAACGTCAAGGAAGACGGCATGCGCCGCATCGAGCAGTTCGGCCCGTTCGAGATCCACGGCGACCCGGACATGATGCAGGCCCTGGACGCGCTACTGCGCGCCTTCGTCGAGCAGCGCCGGATGAAGATCTCCGGCGAGTACCAACCGTGCTACCGGGTGCTGGCCTGACCTGAGCCGGCCGGGCAGGGCAGGGCGGGCGTCAAGGCATTGACGCCCGTCGCCCCCGGGCGACCGTTCGTCCCTCTGCCCCTTGCCGCCCGGCGGCGGGGCGTTCATTGTCCATGCCATCACGCTGGGGAGCGTCCCATGTCTTTGCGCCTGTCCAAGGGCTTCACACTGCTTGAACTGATGGTCACGGTTGCCGTCGTGGCGGTGCTGGCGTCCGTCGCGTTTCCGAGCTTCCAGAGCAGCATCCGATCCAACCGGGCTGCCACAACGCACAATGAGCTGATCGGCCTGGTCAACCTGGCCCGCAGCGATGCCATCCGCAACAACCGCGGCGGCGGTGTCTGCGGCAGCAGCACCGGCTCCAGCTGTGATGGGCAATGGGGGCAGGGCATGATGGCCTTCAGTGACAGCAACGGAGACGGCGCATTCAGCAATGGTGAAACCGTGCTGCGCTTCAGCGCGGTCAATACCGCGATGGCGGTCACCGGTCCTGCGGCGCTGATCGGCTTCGACAGTCGCGGCCGCCGTCGCGCCACCGGCAACCAGGAGGTCACGCTGCAGCCCTCGCAGTGCGGCGGCCAGAAATTACGCAGCACCCTGACCATCAATGCTTCCGGTCAAGTCACCACAGTCAAGGGAGACTGCCAGTGATCCGTACTCCTTATCGGCCGCGCCGCACGCAGGCAGGCTTCAGTCTGCTGGAGGTGCTGATCGCCGTGGTCATCCTGGCGTTCGGTCTGCTCGGGTTTGCCCTGTTGCAGACCATGAATGTCCGTTACGTGCAGAGCGCGAACTACCGCACCCAGGCGACCAACCTGGCGTACGACCTCAGCGAGCAGATGCGCAGCAACCGCTACCAGTCCGCGTGGTACGCCAATGCCAGCTTTGCTTCCGGTTCAAGAACCGCTGCGGGCGTGTGCGCGCGACCCATCAACGAAGTCACCCTGGCCCAGAACATCACCCGCTGGCAGTGCCAGGTAGTGAAGGCACTGGGCGACAACGCCTCGGCAGTCGTCACCGTCAACAACGGGGTTGCCAATATTTCGATCAGCTGGGCCGACGAGCGCTGGAATCGCACGGCACCTGACGCGGCTACCACCTTTGCGATCACCACCCAGCTATGAAAGGTCCGCTCATGTTCCGCAACCGCCAGTCCGGTCTGTCGTTGATTGAACTGATGGTCTCGCTGGTCATCGGGATGATCCTGATGCTGGGCGTGACCCAGGTGTTCATTGCCTCGCATTCGGCCTCGCGGCTGTCCGAGGGCGTGGCGCGCGCGCAGGAAAATGGTCGTTTTGCACTGGATTTCCTTGAGCGCGACATCCGCATGGCCGGGCATATGGGCTGTGTGAATGATCAGGCCCACTTCATCAAGGGTGCCGACCTGCCCAAGAACAACATCAATGTTCCGACCGGTGGTGGCAGTCCGTTGGACTTCAGCGTTGCCATTCAGGGCTATGAAGCCGCGGGCACCGGTCCCAATGACACGCTCGCCGTCGGTGCAGGGGCCGTTCCCGCCGGTCTTCCGACCGCGATTGCCAATCTCGTGCCGGCCCCGTTGCCCGGCAGCGATATCCTGGTCCTGCGTTTTCTGGCTCCCGAAGCGATTCCGGTCACTGCGATCAACGGTCAGGAGCTGACGGTGGATGCTGCCCGCTGGGCGCGGCTGACAGAAGGTGGCGTTGCCGCTCCCACCTTGTTTGGCATCGCCAACTGTGAAACGGTCGATATTTTTGCCGGGACCACCACGGCAGGAAAAATCACCGGTACCAATGTGAATTTCTCGCGCTACGCACCCCAACCCGAACCGACCATGGTCTATCGCGCCGAGTCGATGGTCTATTACATCGGCACCGGCACCAATGGCCCGGGACTTCGCCGCGCCCGCGCCACCTCCGGTGGGGGCTATGGCATCAACGAAGAACTCGTGCAGGGAATCGAGAACCTGCAGTTGATGTACGGCCTGGACACCACTGCGACCATCTCGGCCGAAACTCCGCCGGTGGGCAACATCACCGTGCAGAACGTGGCGTCCGGTGTAGCCACGGCAACCAACGCGACGGCCGCGGGCCAGTGGCGCCGCGTGGGCATGGTGCAGGTGGGTCTTGTGGCGCGCAGCGCCGATCGTGCCGGAACCGATGCGAATACCCGACCCACCGATACCGCTGCCACGATGGGCGTGCTGGGCATGACGTACAACCAGAATGCCGCCACCGATGGGCGTTACCGGACCTCTTACGAGGTCAGCGTCGCCCTGCGCAACCGACTGTTCGGAAACTGATCATGAGCCGCTCTCACACCCATCGCCGCTCTGCGTCACCCCGCCAGCAGCGCGGTGCCGTCCTGTACGTTGCGCTGATCATGCTGCTGTTGCTTGCGCTGCTCGGCATTGCCGGCATGCAGGTGGCTGGCATGCAGGAAAAAATGGCGTCCAACTACCGTGCGGCCAACCGGTCCTTCCAGAATACGGAAGGCGTGGTACGCAACACCGAGCGCGCTGCCGAAGCCATTACCGACCGTACGGCATTGCCCAGCGGCAGCCTCATTTCGGCGACCAGCATCAGCCAGAACTGTGAGGACGGTTTTGATCCGGTCGCGTGGGGTCGCTCGCAGTCGACCTCGGCAGTGCCGGCAGTGAATGTGCGTCGCATCGACAAGTGCGGTGGCCCGGGTGGCAACGCACTGGACGAAGGCCAGCCGAATGATGACGACTCGGCCGCATTCCAGATCACCGCGTACTCGGCCGACGACCCGGCCAACCCGACCTCGTCGTCGGTCATTGATACTATTTTCAAGCTCTGAGGACGCGGCCATGGTTTCGCGCAGATTCAAGTGGACGGCCGCCGGTTCGACGGTGGCAGCAATTGGCCTGGCGTTCGTCGGCTACAACCTGATTGCCGCGCAGGGCCAGGGGGTGTTGGCACAGGAGCCGCTGGCGAACAAAGTGAGTTCGACGCCCGCGTTCATCATGGCGGTGGACGATTCCGGCTCGATGACCTTCCAGACCCAGTTCCCCGGCATGGACGGTGAGGGGTGCTGGAACACCACGCGTCGCAGCTTCTTCGACGGCAATGGACAGCTGAACACCTCGGGCAGCTGCGATTTCTTCCATGTGCTGCCCGGTCCGCGGATCGGTACCGGCTATTACGGTATTCCGCCGATTGACTCGTTGGGGTTCGCGCGTTCGGCGGCTTACAACCCGACCTACTTCGATCCGACCATCAAGTATGAGCCGTGGATCAAGGACGACGGCGTTACCGCATACCAGTACGGCACCGAATTTACGAACCTCAATTCAACCCAGACCTACGTGGACGTACGTCAGAACACGGCGATCGAGTTGGGCAGCGACTACTACAGCACCGCAGCCGCAGACAGTTTCCGGCTGCTGAATGGCATGGTCATTCCGGCCAATGCCTATTTCCGTGTCGGCAACACCATCTACAACCGCAACTACGAGTTCACGTGGGAGGGCGGCACCCAGACGGCATATTTCAACTACCGTCCGGCGACGTTCTACCTGCCGTTCACCGATAACGGCGACCCGTATCCGCAGATGGAGGGGGCGACCGGGGTCTACACGGGGGTGGCTCGGGTCAAGGTCAACAACGCATGCGGCACCGGCTGTGCCATGTGGAAGTACACCATCTCCAACGGCAACAAGGAGGCGCTGAAGAACTTCTCCACCTGGTTCACCTATTACGGCAACCGTAACCGCGCGATGATCGCGGGCATGACACGCTCGCTCAAGGGTGTGCAGGACCTGAAGGTCGGCTACTTCCGCATCAACCAGAACGGCAGCTACGACAGCGGCACCGCAGCCAACAAGCGGCTGGCGATGCGGTTGATGACCGACCCGGATCAGCGCTCCGCGCTGTACAAGGACATGATCGCGCTGACCGCCAGCGGTGGCACACCCAACCGTCAGGCGGTCAATGCTGCGGCGCTGCAGTTCACCCGCACCGATGATCTGGCCCCTATTTCGGATTCGTGTCAGAAGAACGCGGTGATGCTGTTCACCGACGGCTTCAGCAATGGCGGCGGCCCAACGGTGGGCAACACTGACCAGAACATGGGGGCTCCTTTCTCGGACGGCTACTCGGACACGATGGCTGACATCGTGACCCGGTTCTACATCGACAACGCGGGCCAGCCGCCGCTGCGCCCGGATCTGACGGCCGGCAAGGTCGCGGTGCCGGAGGCCTGCACCAAGGGCAATCCGGACAAGAGTCTGGATTGCCAGACCAATCTGCACATCAACTTCTATGGCGTGACGCTGGGCGCGCGCGGCAACCTGTTCAACCCGGACCTGGATCAGAATCCGTACGACGACGCCACGATCTATGGCAACTGGCCGCCGCGTGAAAACGATCAGCGCAGCACCGTCGATGACATCTGGCACGCTGCGGTCAACACCCGTGGCGAGTACATCAACGCGCGTACGCCGGTGGACATCACCAATGCCATGAGTCGCGTCCTGTCGGCCGTGGGCACGCAGGGCGCACCCTCCAGCGGCACCGGTGCCAGCGGTGCGCGTATCGGCACGGGTTCGATCACGGTGGGCTCCGCCTACACGGTGAAGAACGAAGGCACTGACTGGTCCAGTACCCTGGACGCTGTGCGCCTGTCGGTTGACCCGACCACCCGTGCGCTGGTGCAGACTCCTTACTGGGAGGCCAGTGCCAAGCTGCAGACCGCCGCCACGCGCAGGATATTCTTCACCCGCGCCGGCACCACGCGTGAGTTCACCGGGTCCAATGTGACGCTTGCCGACCTGTGCACGAAGACGGCACAGAACCCGAACATGTCGCAGTGCAGTGAGGCCGACCTTGGCCTGATTGGTGCAGACGCAGCCAGCGCTGTTGCGTATCTGCGCGGCGATACCAGTGGTGAGGTCCGTAATGGGGGCAAGTTGCGTGATCGCTCCACGCGTCTGGGCGACATCATCAATTCCACTCCGGTCATCACCTCGCCCATTGACGACTTCGGCTACCGCCGCCTCGGCGGTACGCTGGCCACGAGCTATCAGACGTATCTCACCAGCAAGGCCAACAATGGCCAGTACATGGCCTATGTCGGTGCCAACGACGGCATGCTGCATGCTTTCAATGGCGGCATGAATGCGGCCGGAAACACGGTTGCCGGCGGTGGCACTGAGGCCTTCGCCTACATCCCGGCCACTGCGCTGGGCCACATGGGCAACCTGTTGTACCCCTACGACCCGAAGGCCAAGTTCGGTCAGAAAACGCACAAGTACTACGTGGACGGCCAGATCGCGGTGGCCGATACCTACTACGGCAGTGCCTGGCATACCACCCTGGTAGGTGCATCGGGCGCAGGCGGACGCAGCGTGTTCGGTCTTGATGTCTCTCAGGGCAGCACCTTCGGTGCAGGCAGCAAGCTGTGGGAAATCAGCGACGTCGACACCAACCTGCCGGTGGCCGTGCGCAACAACATCGGGTTTGTGCTGGGCAAGCCGGTGATCGTGCCGGTTCTGGATGGCGGCACGCCTTCCTGGAAGGCCATCTTCGGCAACGGTTTCAACAGCGCCAGTGGCAAGGCCGTGCTGTTCGTCGTGGACATCGGTACCGGTTCGGCCCGCATGATCGAGGCAGTGGAAACTGGAACCGGCGTGCCTTCGGGCACGAATGGTTTGGCCAGCATCGTGGTCATCGATCGCTGGGGTGGAACCGACCAGACCCAGCGCACCCGCGACGGCTACTCCGATACCGTGTACGGTACTGATCAGAAGGGCGCGGTGTGGAAGTTCGACCTGCGTTCGAACAGCAATACGCTCGCCACGCCGTTGTTCACCACGCTTCCTTCTACGGATGCGGGCTTGCAGGTGCGGCAGCCGATCACCGGCGGCATCACCGCGGGTACCGGCAACAATGGTGGTGTCATGCTGTACTTCGGCACCGGCAGTTACTCGTTTGTCGAAGACCCCAAAGACAAGTCGCTGCAGTCGCTGTATGCGGTCAATGACCTGATCAGTGGCGCGATTACCACCACCCTGACCCGTGCCAACCTCTCGGGGTACACCGCGGGCATCAGTGGGACACTGCGCACGTTGACGGCCGGTACGGCACCGTCCAACTCGCGCGGCTGGTACATCGACTTGTCGCTGCGCGAGCGCTTCGTTGGCAACCCGTCGCTGTCCAACGGCATTCTTTACATGCCTACGTACATTCCTCGCGATATCAACGACAAGACTACGACCTGTTCCGTGCCCGGCGACAACTGGCTGTTCGGCTTGACTCCGCTCACCGGTGCCGGTGCGCTGGGTCGCGCAAGCCTGGGGTCCCCCAATGGGCCGCAGTACGCCGTTGGAACCGCGGGCTTCAAGAGCAGCTCGGAAGGTGGCTCGCCGATCACCAATGCAAATGCATTCGCGTTGCCGCGCCAGTCGCCGCCGGCGCTGGGCGGTGGTGCAGGTGGTGCCGCGCCGCCTGACGTGCCTGGCAGCGTCTGCGTCGGCGGCGTCCAGTTCGGCCCCGACACCCTGTACATTCCCTACCCTTGTGGACGCCAATCGTGGAGACAGATCCAGTGAGCACGCGCATTTCTCTGAATGAACTGCGGGCACGCAGGGCAGGGGGCTTCTCCCTGATTGAGTTGATGATCACCGTGGCGGTCATCGCGGTGCTGGCATCCATCGCCTATCCGTCCTACACCGCCCATGTGCGCAAGTCCAAGCGCGCCACGGCCAAGGCCGAGATGGTGGAGTACGCCCAGCGTGCCGAGCGCCAGCACACCCTCAACAACAGCTACGGTGGCTTCCGCTTCGTGGAGAACAACAGCGTCACCATTGCGTCGCCGCGTGAGGGCGGTGGAACGGCGGTGTACCAGATCAACTTCACTGGGAATGCCTCCGCCTTCACCATTACGGCGGTGCCCCAGGGAGACCAGACCAAGGATCCCTGCGGAACCATGACGGTCAACCAGGCAGGGGTGAAGACCCCGGCCAACACCACCGCATTGCAGTGCTGGTGATGCGCCTGTTGCAAGCCTGATTCCAACCGTCTAGAATTCGCGTCCCCGCCCGAATAGCTCAGCCGGTTAGAGCACTTGACTGTTAATCAGGGGGTCGTTGGTTCGAGTCCAACTTCGGGCGCCAGATCAGAAAAGAAGCCTCGCAGCAATGCGGGGCTTCTTTTTGTCTTCAATACGGGCAGGGCGTCTGCTTTTTCATCCGCTCGGCGCGTGTCCGCCCGACGTTGTTGACGATCACCTGGCTGTGCAGGGTGTCGCCGGCGCAGATGTCCACCGTCAGCGTGCTGCCACTGCTGCGTCCGTCGCGCTGGAAGCGGAGTCGGCTGCGGCCGGCGCTGGCGGACGCGCGGACCGCGTTGGCAGTGGTGCCTGGCTGGAAGCGCAGGATGTCCTCTTCCGCGATGGGGACTGGCTCGGGACCGTGGTCGCGGTGGATCAACCAGCCCCGGCTCCAGTCCCCACCGCAGCGCAAGCCGTCCTCGCTTGCACAGACCGCGACCGGGCGGTGGCGCGTGATGGCGGTGTTCCGCGCCATGTTGAAGGCCGTGACCATCTGCATCCGCACCATGTCGGCCCGCAAGCGGGTCACCAGTCCGGTGAATGCCGGTATCGCCAACGCGCAGACCAGTGCGGCCGCGGCAAGTACGCAGGTCAGCTCCAGCAGCGTCCATCCCGTGGACTTACGGCGGTGGCGTCGCACAATCGGGGAGGGATGGGGCATGGCGGTAGCGGCGTCCAGGGCAAAGACATCCACCGTGCCTTGCCGGGCTTGACCCGCGTATCGGCGGCACGCCTGAACGGAGGTAGGGCAGTTCCTCAGCCAGCCGTCACCCAACCCCCCGCTATACTGGGGGACCCGGGTACTGGCAGCACCATGAGCGACCGCTTCGAACTCGTCTCTCCGTACTCGCCGGCCGGCGACCAGCCGGCGGCGATCGAGAAACTCACCGCCAATTTCGAGTCCGGCGTCGCCAAGCAGACACTGCTGGGCGTGACCGGCTCGGGCAAGACCTACACCATCGCCAACGTGATCCAGCAGGTGCAGAAGCCGACGCTGATCATGGCCCCGAACAAGACCCTGGCCGCGCAGCTGTACGGCGAGTTCAAGGCGTTCTTCCCGCACAACGCGGTGGAGTACTTCGTCAGCTACTACGACTACTACCAGCCGGAGGCCTATGTGCCGTCGTCGGACACCTTCATCGAGAAGGACAGTTCGATCAACGAGCACATCGAGCAGATGCGCCTGGCCGCGACCAAAACGCTGCTGTCGCGGCCGGATGCGATCGTGGTCGCCACCGTTTCGGCCATCTACGGCCTGGGTGCGCCGGAAGACTACCTGTCGCTGCGCCTGATCCTGTCGACCGGTGAACGCATCGACCAGCGCGACCTGATCAATCACCTGACCCAGCTGCAGTACACCCGCAACGAGTACGAGCTGCAGCGCGGCAGCTTCCGCGTGCGCGGCGAGGTCATCGACGTGTTCCCGGCCGAATCGGACAGCGAGGCGGTGCGGATCGAGCTGTTCGACGGTGAGGTCGAGCAGATCAGCATGTTCGACCCGCTGACCGGTGAAAGCCTGCGCAAGCTGCAGCGCTACACCGTGTACCCCAAGACCCACTACGCCACCACGCGCGAACGCGTGCTGGCGGCGGTGGAAACCATCAAGACCGAGCTGAAGGAGCGGCTGGAGCAGCTGTACGCGCAGAACAAGCTGGTCGAGGCGCAGCGCCTGGCCCAGCGTACCCAGTTCGACCTGGAAATGATGGCCGAGGTCGGCTATTGCAACGGCATCGAAAACTACTCGCGGCACCTTACCGGCAAGGCCGCCGGCGAACCGCCGCCGACCCTGTTCGACTACCTGCCGGCGGATGCGCTGCTGGTCATCGACGAATCGCACGTGACCATTCCGCAGATCGGCGCGATGTTCAAGGGCGACCGCTCGCGCAAGGAAACCCTGGTGGAGTTCGGCTTCCGCCTGCCATCGGCGCTGGACAACCGCCCGTTACGCTTCGAGGAATGGGAAGCGCGCTGCCCGCGCAGCATCTACGTGTCGGCAACGCCCGGCCCGTACGAGCTGCGCGAAGCCGGCGATGAGATCACCGAGCTGGTGGTGCGTCCGACCGGGCTGATCGACCCGGTGGTGGAGATCCGACCGGTGGCCACCCAGGTGGACGACCTGATGAGTGAGGTCAACGAGCGCATCAAGCTGGGCGACCGCGTGCTGGTCACCACGCTGACCAAGCGCATGGCCGAAAACCTGACCGAGTACCTCACCGAACACGGCATCCGCGTGCGCTATCTGCACTCGGACATCGACACCGTCGAGCGCGTGGAGATCATCCGCGACCTGCGCCTGGGCAAGTTCGACGTGCTGGTCGGCATCAACCTGCTGCGCGAAGGCCTGGACATGCCGGAAGTGTCGCTGGTGGCGATTCTGGATGCGGACAAGGAAGGCTTCCTGCGCTCCACCGGTTCGCTGATCCAGACCATCGGCCGCGCCGCGCGCAACCTGCGCGGCAAGGCCATCCTGTACGCCGATCGCATGACCCGTTCGATGCAGGCCGCCATCGATGAAACCGATCGCCGCCGCGCCAAGCAGGTGGAGTTCAACGAAGCGCACGGCATCGTGCCGCGTTCGGTGGCGCGCCCGATCGTCGATGTCCTTGAAGGCGCGCGTTCCGATGCGGCCGAGAAGGAATCGCGCGGCAAGGGCAAAGGCAAGGGCAGCCGGGTGGCCGAGGACGCGGTGGATTACCGCACGCTGGAGCCGGCGCAGATCGCCAAGAAGCTGCAGCAGCTGGAGCAGAAGATGTACCAGCATGCCCGCGACCTGGAGTTCGAAGATGCGGCCCATGTGCGCGATCAGATCCGCCAGTTGAAAGAGGCCAGCCTTGGCTGAACGCACGAGGTGAAGTCAACTTCACAAAAGTGTTGCGCTTACCCCGGTGCATCCGTAATATACGCGGCCTGCACCGGCGCAAACGCGCTGACGCAGCGAGAAATCGGGCGGTTAGCTCAGCGGTAGAGCACTACCTTGACATGGTAGGGGTCACAGGTTCGAACCCTGTACCGCCCACCACTCCCACCTCAGCGGTGGCAGTGGCAATAGACGAAAAGCCGGCCCTTGGGTCGGCTTTTTGCTTTTCAGCTCTTCTGTCCGGCTACGGCGGCAGTTTCCGATACGGCAATCCGGCAGGCCCTGATGTATGGGTCCTGGGTGAACCCCGAGCATGGGCGGGTTCTGGCTGACTGGCAGCGCCTGTGATTCCACTTCCCCTGTTCGGCAAAGCCGGCGCCGCCGCCCTGCTGGTGGGCGTATGCGCCGTGGTGTACGCACCGGTGCTGCTGCCTGCGGGCTGGGCGCTCGCTGTTTCGGTGCTGGGGTTGGGGGGATGGCTGCGCTGGCCGCGCGGCCGCTGCTGCGGAGCGCTGTTGCTGGGGCTGGGCTGGGCGGCGCTTCACGGCCACGCCCGGCTGGACGCACAACTGACTGCCGAAGACGCAACGCGGTCCTGGAGACTGCATGGACGGGTGACCGATCTGCCCAGGCACGGTGAGCGCAGCACCCGCTTCACGTTCCGCGTGGACGACGCTGCCTCGATGCCGGCTGCGTTGCGCGGTGGCGAAGTGGTCCTGAACTGGCACGACACCCGCACCCCGGACGCGCGCAGCGCCCGGCACCAGGTAAAGGCCGGCGCGCGCTGGGAACTGCAGGCCCGCCTCCGTCCTCCGCGCGGCCTGCGCAATCCCGGCGGTTTCGATGCCGAACGCCAGGCGCTGCTGCAAGGCATTGTCGGCACCGGCTCGGTGATCGCTCCCGACCAGGCCCGGCCAGTGGCTCCGCCCACCGGGTTGCCGGCCTGGCGCGAGCGCATGGCCGCTGCCATTGCCGGCCAGATACAGGGGGAGAGTGCCCGTTTCATCCAGGCGCTGGCGCTGGGCGATACGCGCGGTTTGACCGCGCAGGATTGGGACACCCTGCGCGCGCTGGGCCTGACCCACCTGATCGCCATTTCCGGGCTGCACGTGACCATGGTGTCCTTCACGGCGGGCTGGCTGGTCGCACGGGGCTGGCGGCTTCTGCCGGCCCTGACCCGGCGCTGCCCCAGCCAGGTGGCCGCTGCCATGGCCGGGGTACTGGCGGCGCTGCTGTACGCAGCGGTCGCCGGGTTCGCGCTGCCCACGGTGCGCACCGTGCTGATGGTGGCCGTGTTCGCCGCCGCGCAGTGTTCGCGCCGACCCGCCCCGACCGGCCAGGTCCTGGCCCTGGCGGTGTGGGCGGTGCTGGCGTACGACCCCTTGTCGGTACTGGCTCCCGGTTTCTGGCTGAGTTTCGGCGGTGTGCTGTGGTTGATGTGGTGCCTGCAGGAGCGGATGGGACCAGTGCGCAGCTTTCTGTCCGCGCAGGCGGTGGCCACGCTGGCGCTGACCCCGCTCACCGTGGCGATGTTCGGGCAGGCCTCGCGCGCCGGGCCGCTGGTCAACCTCCTGGCCATTCCCTGCTGGAGCTTCGTGGTGGTGCCGCTGGCCCTTGTGGGCACTGCGCTGGAAGCGCTGGTTGACGGGGCAGGGCGCTGGCCCTGGCAACTGGCGGCGTGGTGTTTCGAGGGCAGCTGGCAGCTGTTCGGGCAGGTGGCAGCGTGGCCTTGGGCGTTGTGGTGGGTGCCGCAGGCTCCCGCATGGGCCTTGCCGCTGGCCTTGCTGGGCGTGTTCTGGCTGCTGCTGCCGCGTGCCGCCGGAGCGCGCCTGCCAGCCCTGCTGCTGTGCGTGCCGCTGTTGTGGCCGCTGGCGGCACCCTTGAAGGCGGGCGAGGTGGAGCTGCAGGTGATCGACGTGGGGCAGGGGCTTTCGGTGTGGGTGCGCACCCGCAGCCACGCGTTGCTCTACGACGCCGGCCCTGCCAGCGTGGGCGGCTTCGACGCCGGCGAACGGGTGGTGGTACCGGCGATGCAGGCGGTGGGGCTGGCCCGCGTGGACCGGGTGCTGCTCAGTCATGCCGACCGCGACCATGCCGGTGGCCTGGCCGCGGTACGGCGGGCATTTCCACATGCGTCCGTGCAGGCACCGCCTGGCGCGCTGCCGGGTGAAGCCGTGTGTCATGCGGGCCAGCACTGGCACTGGGACGAGGTGCATTTCCAGCTGCTGCATCCTGCCCCGGGCACCGCCTACAACGGTAACGCCAGCAGCTGCGTGCTGCGGATTGAGACCCCGCACGGTGCCGTGCTGCTGGCCGGGGATATCGGCCACCGCGAGGAAACCTACCTGCTGCGTGAAAGCCCCGGGGAACTGAAAGCCGACGTGGTGGTCGTGCCGCACCATGGCAGCGCAGGCTCGTCCGCCCCGGCCTGGGTCAAGGCGGTGTCGCCGCGGCTGGCGCTGGTGTCATCCGGGCACGGCAACCGCTTCCGCCACCCGCGCCCGGAGGTCGTGTCGCGCTGGCAGGCAGTAGGGGCCGAAGTGCTGAACACGGCCCACGGTGGCGCACTGCGCGTCTGGCTGGGGCCGCAGGGGCTGCAGGTGCGTGAACAGCGGCTTTTCGAGCGCCGTTGGTGGGATGCCGCGGAGCGGGCGCGGTCGGCTGCTATTCTATCGGCCAGCAAACAGGCGGCCAGTGGGCCGGAGGGTTGAAACGTGTGGGAACTGGTCAAGGCCGGTGGCTGGCCGATGGTGCCGCTGCTGCTGTTGGGCGTTCTGGCTTTGGCGATTGTCCTGGAGCGTTTCTGGACCCTGCGGCGTAACGAGGTGCTGCCCCCGGGGCTGGGCCAGGAAGTGCGCAACTGGGCCGCGCGCGGCAAGCTCGATCCCAACCACATCCAGTCGCTGCGGGCAAACTCGCCGTTGGGCGCGCTGCTGGCCGCCGCGCTGGAAGCACGCAACCGCCCGCGCGACCAGATCCGCGAACGCATTGAAGATGCCGGGCGCCACCTGGTGCACCGCATGGAGCGCTTCCTCAACGCGCTGGGCACCATCGCCTCGGCCGGTCCGCTGCTGGGTCTGCTCGGCACCGTGATCGGCATGATCCAGATGTTCCTGGGCATCCTCGACCACGGTGTGGGTGACGTGAACCAGCTGGCCGGCGGCATCGGCAAGGCGCTGGTGTGCACCGCCACCGGCATGATCGTGGCCATTCCCGCGCTGATGTTCCATCGCTATTTCAAGGGCCGCATCAACGGCTATGTGATCGAGATGGAAATGGAGGCCTCCGCGCTGCTGGACGCGCTGGACGGCCGCCCGGGCGTGATGAACACCGCGGCGCGTTCCCCGGCTGCGCCGGCCGCCGCCGCACCCGTCACGGCCAAGGGCTGACGGATGCGCATCCGCAACGACCGGGTCCAGGACGAACCGCACATCGATCTGGTGCCCCTGATCGATGTCATCCTGGTGCTGATCATCTTCTTCGTGGTCACCACCACCTTCGACGCACGTTCCACCCTGCAGGTGCAGCTGCCCACCGCCAGCCAGCAGGACAACAGCGAACCGCCGCGCGCCCTGAGCGTGCTGGTGAACGCCGAAGGGCGTTACTTCATCAATGACCAGGAGGTCCTGCGCACCGACGTGGAGTCGGTGAAGCAGACCATCGCCGCCGTGGCCGGTGACGACCGCGAGCAGACTGTGCTGCTGCGTGCCGACGCCCGCACCCCGTACCAGGCCGTGGTCACCGCCCAGGATGCCCTGGGCCAGCTCGGTTTCCGTCGCATCGCCATCGCTACCGCGCCGGAGGTGCGTACTCCATGAGCAACAAACAACACGCGCCGATCTGGCCGATCTACAAACGGCTGCTGGGCTACACCAAGGCGTACTGGGTGTTCATGGTGGCGGCCGTGATCGCGATGGTGGTCGAAGCACTGGCCGGCTATCACTTCACCAAGCTGATGGACCCGCTGGTCAACCGCGGCTTCGTCAACCCCGAGCCCCGCATGGCGGTGATCCTGCCGCTGACCATCCTGGGCCTGTTCCTGATGCGCAGCCTGGCCACGCTGGTCAGTGACTACACCCTGGCCCGCACCGGCCGCAGCGTGGTCCGCGACCTGCGCGAGCAGGTGCTCGAGAAGTACCTGCACCTGCCTTCGTCGCACTTCGACACCGAAGCCACGCCGGTGATGGTCAGCCGCCTGAACTACGACACCGAACAGGTCACCCAGGCCAGCGCCGACGCCCTCAAGACCCTGGTGGCCGACACCCTGACCATCATCGCCATGCTGGTGGTGATGCTGCAGATGAGCGTCAAGGTGACCGTGGCGATGCTGGTGGTGGTGCCGCTGATCGGCGTCATTGTCTCCATCGTGGGCAAGCGCTACCGTCGCATCAGCCGCGGCATCCAGGACGGCATGGGCAACATGGCCCAGACCGCCGAGCAGTCGCTGGCCGCGCAGCAGGAAGTGAAGGTGCACGGCACCCAGGCCCACGAGATCTCGCGTTACGCGCGCCTGGCCAACCGCATGCTTGGCCTGAACATGAAGGTGGAAACCACCCGCGCGTTTGCCTCCAGCACCGTGCAGTTCCTGGCCGCGCTGGCGCTGGCGGTGATCGTCTGGGTATCCACCCGCGAAGCGCTGGCCGGTCGCCTCAATGCGGGTCAGTTCATGGGCCTGATGACCTCGATGATGGCCATCATTCCCTCGCTGCGCCGCCTGACCAGCGTGCAGACCTCGATCTCGCGCGGCGTGGCTGCGGCAGAGCGCCTGTTCGGCATTCTCGACATGCCGGTGGAGCGCGATGAAGGCACGAAGAAGATCGGTCGTGCGCGCGGGGAGCTGGCGTTCGAACACGTCATGCTGCGCTATCGCGAAGACACCGGCGTGGCGCTGGATGACATCAGCTTCGTCGCCAAGCCGGGCACGGTGACCGCCATTGTGGGGCGGTCCGGCAGCGGCAAGACCAGCCTGATCCGGCTGGTGCCGCGCTTCTACGAGCCCAGCGGTGGCCGCATCACCCTGGATGGTGTCGCACTGGACGACTACCCGCTGGCCGACCTGCGCCGCCAGGTGGCCATGGTGGGCCAGAAGGTGATGCTGTTTGACGACACCGTCGGCGCGAACATTGCCTACGGCATGGACGCGACCGACGAACAGATCCGCGCCGCGGCGGAGGCGGCCAACGCCTGGGAATTCATCGAGCGCATGCCGCAGCAGCTGCAGACGCCGGTCGGTGAGAACGGTGCGCTGTTGTCCGGTGGCCAGCGCCAGCGCCTGGCGATCGCGCGGGCAATCCTGCGCGACGCGCCGGTGCTGATCCTGGATGAAGCCACCGCCGCACTGGACAACGAATCCGAACGCCTGGTCCAGGACGCGCTGCAGCGCCTGATGCCCGAGCGCACCACGCTGGTGATCGCGCACCGCCTGTCCACCATCGAGCATGCCGACCAGGTGCTGGTGATGGACCACGGCCGCATTGTCGAGCGCGGTACCCACGCCGAGCTGCTGACCATGGGCGGTCTGTACGAACACCTGCACAGCATGCAGTTCCGCGAAAGGCAGTCCTGATGGCGGCCAAAGGCACCCAGACGCCGTCGTTCTGGTACGACGGCAGCCCGGTCCCGTTCGGCGTGCGCCTGATCGCGCCGCTGTTCGGCGCGGTGGTGGCGCTGCGCCGACGCCTGTATCGCCGCCGCTGGCTCAAGCAATACACGCTGCCGGTGCCGGTGCTGGTGATCGGCAACGTCACCGCCGGCGGCACCGGCAAGACCCCGCTGACCATCGCGCTGGTGAACCGCCTGCGCGAGGCCGGCTGGAAACCGGGCGTGGCCAGCCGCGGTTACGGCCGTGAACACGCCGACGTGGCGCGCTGGGTCGAAGCCTCCACCCCCACCGCACTGGGCGGCGATGAGCCGGTGCTGATCGCCTACAAGACCGGGGTGCCGGTACGGGTGGATGCCGACCGCGTGGCGGCGGGCCGCGCGTTGATCGAAGCGGGCTGCGACATCATCGTCTGCGACGACGGCTTGCAGCATTACCGGCTGGCCCGCGATGTGGAAATTGAAGTCGTCGATGCACAGCGCCGCTACGGCAATGGACGCCTGATGCCGGCGGGTCCGCTGCGCGAGCCGGCCCAGCGCGCCCAGGAATGCGATTTCCGCGTGGTCAACCTCGGCCAGGCCAGTGCCGACCCGGCGGCGGTCAGCGCCTGCGGGTTCGGTGAGTGGGCCATGCAGCTGCACATCGACACCGCGCTGCCGATCAGCGGTGGGCGCGCACGGGCGCTGTCGCACTTCCGCGGCCAGCGCGTGCATGCGGTGGCCGGTATCGCCCATCCGCAGCGCTTCTTCGACATGCTGCGTGCAGAGGGCATCGGCGTGGTGCCGCATGCGTTCGCCGACCACCATGCCTATGCACCGGCTGACCTGCGCTTTGGCAGCGAGCTGCCGGTGCTGATGACCGAGAAGGACGCGGTGAAGTGCAAGCCGTTCGCCAACGAATGGCATTTCGCCGTGCCGTTGTCGGCCGAGCTGCCGGCGGCGTTCTGGGTCAGCCTGCTCGACCGCGTGGACAAGCTTGGCAAGCGCTGAGCGCCACGGTTTTCACCCTGCGTTACTGCCCAAGAAGGTCCCCATGAGCCAGCCCGTCGATTTCGTTGTTGCCATTCCGGCCCGTTACGCCGCCTCGCGTCTGCCGGGCAAGCCGCTGCGCCTGATCGGCGGCACGCCGCTGGTGCTGCGCGTGGCCGAGCGCGCGTTGCAGGCCGGCGCGCGCGAGGTGTGGGTGGCGACCGACGACAACCGCATTGCCGAGGCCTTGGCCGGGCTGGAAGGCGTGCGTGTGGCAATGACCGCCAGTGAGCACGCGTCCGGCACCGACCGCCTGGCCGAGTGCGCGCAACAGGCGGGCTGGAGCGACGACACCCTGGTGGTCAACCTGCAGGGCGACGAGCCGTTTGCCCCGGCCGAGGGCATCCGTGCCGTGGCCGAGGCGCTGGTCTACAGCGGCGCGCACATGGCCACCCTGGCCACCCCGGTGGAAGACGCGCAGACCCTGTTCGACCCGAACGTGGTCAAGGTGGTGCGCCAGCAGAACCTGGACGCGCTGTACTTCAGCCGCGCCCCGATTCCGTGGCACCGCGATGCCTTCGCGCGCTCGCGGGACACCTTGTCTGGCCCGCATTGGCTGCGCCATATCGGCATCTACGCCTATCGTGCCGGCTTCCTGCGCCAGTTCGCCGCGATGCCGCCCGGTACGCTGGAGCAGCTGGAGTCGCTGGAGCAGCTGCGCGTGCTCGAGGCCGGCTACCGGCTGAGCGTGGCGCTGTCGCCGGCCGCGTTCCCGCCGGGCATCGACACCCCGGAAGACCTGGAACGCGCCGAAGCCTGGCTGGCGGCGCAGCACTGAACCCGGCGATGACCGGTGGCTCCGCCGGCTGGACCGACCGTCCACAATTTGACGTTGGCACGACGGTTGCATGACGCCGAGTCCGGCATAATCAGCGCATGAACGTACAGCCTGTCCAGGACCTGCCGGAATTTGCCACGTGGCTCAACGCCGCGCCTTCCACCCTGACCGAGATGCGCGGCCGCCCCGTCGCGCTGGCCTTCGTCAATGCCGCCTCGGTGTGGTGCGCGCAGCGCCTGGCCGAGCTGGAACAGTGGCGCTCGCGCAACCCCGGCCGCCTGCAGCTGCTGGTGCTGCAGGTGCCGCGTTTCGACCACGAACGCGAACCGGAGCAGGCGCTGAAGCTGCTGCGCCGGCAAGGCCTGTCTGCGCCGGCCCTGCTCGATGCGGACTGGGATGGCTGGCGTCGCTTCAACGTGACCGCCTGGCCCACCCTGGTGCTGCTGGATGCGCAGGGCCGTGAAGTGGACCGGCTGGTTGGCATTGGCGACGAACTGGAGCGCACGCTCAACACGCTGTGCCAGGGCAGCCGCGCGCTGGACGGCGATGCCGCGCCGCGCGAACTGCACCCCGAGCCGCGCCTGCCGCTGCGTTTCCCGATGGGGCTGGTGGCCACGACCGAGCGGCTCTACATCGCCGACAGCGGCCATCACCGCGTCCTCGAATGCAGCCACGGCGGGCGTGTGCTGCGCCAGTTCGGGCTGGGCACCGCCGACATGATGGACGGCGGCCCCGGTGAAGCCGCCTTCAACCGGCCACAAGGCCTGGCCCTGGAACGCGAATGGCTGTACGTGGCCGACACGGGCAATCACGCGCTGCGCCGCATCCACCTGCTGACCGGCCAGGTCGACACCCTGTGTGGCAACGGGCGCCCCGGTGAACCGACCGAAGGGGCGGTCAGCGACCCGCGCCAAGCGTCGCTCAATCACCCGCAGGGCCTGGTGGTCGCCGACAACCAGGTGCACATCGCCATGGCCGGCGACAACCGCATCTGGAGCTACCACCTGGGGCAGCGCACGCTGAAGTGGCGCGCCGGCTCCGGTGCGATCGACGAACGCGACGGCAGCGGCCACCTGGCCGCCTTCGCGCAGCCCGCCGCCGTGGCCGCCGTGCAGCAGGTGCTGTACGTCTGCGATGCGCTGGGTTCGTCGATCCGTTCGATGCAGCTGCGCGGTGACCTGGTGCAGACCCTGGTCGGGCACGGGCTGTGGTCGTTCGGCGACCAGGACGGGCCCCGCAGTACCGCACAGCTGCAGTACCCGCAGGCGATCGCGCTGAGTCCGGATGCGCCGCTGCTGTGGATCGCCGACGCCGGCAACGGGCGTCTGCGCACGCTGCGGCTGGGCGGTGGCGATCTGAACACGCTGGAGCTGCCGCGCCGCCTGCACGGCCCGGCCGGGCTGGCGCTGGGCGGTGGCGCGGTGTGGATCGCCGAGACCGATGCCCATGCCGTGCTGCGTTTCGACCCGGTCAGCGGCGTATTGAGCGACGTCCCGATCAGCGAATGACCCAGCCTTCCGCCCCGGCCTTTGACGGCAAGGCCTTCGCGGCGCATCTGAGCACCGCGCCCGGCGTCTACCGCATGTACGCCGCCGACGACACGCTGCTGTACGTCGGCAAGGCGCGTGCGCTGCGCAATCGCGTCGGCAGCTATTTCAACGGCGTGCCCAAGACCGCACGGATCATGTCGATGCTGTCGCAGGTGGCGCGCATGGACGTCACCGTCACCCGTTCCGAGGCCGAAGCGCTGCTGCTGGAAAACCAGCTGATCAAGTCGCTGTCGCCGCGTTACAACGTCTCCCTGCGTGACGACAAGACCTATCCGCATGTGCTGTTGACCCGCGAGGAATGGCCGCGCATCGCGCTGCATCGTGGGCCGCGCGCGGTGCCGGGCCGCTACTTCGGGCCGTACCCGGGCGTCACCGCCGTGCGCGAGACGCTGAACCTGATGCACAAGCTGTTCAAGCTGCGCAGCTGCGAGGACAGCGTGTTCCGCAACCGCTCGCGGCCCTGCCTGCAGTACCAGATCGGCCGTTGCAGCGCGCCGTGCGTGGAGCTGGTCGGTGCCGATGACTACGCCGAATCGGTGCGCCGGGCGTCGCTGTTCCTGGAAGGAAAAAGCGACCAGCTCACCCGCGAGCTGGGCACGCAGATGCAGACCGCCAGCGAAGCGCTGGAATTCGAGCAGGCGGCGCGCCTGCGCGATCTGATCACCTCGCTGCGCAGCATGCAGACCCGCCAGTACGTGGACGGCCGCGCTGCCGATCTGGACGTGCTTGCCTGCGCGACCCAAGGGGCCAGTGCCTGCGTGATGCTGCTGGCGTTCCGTGACGGACGCAACCTGGGCACACGCCCGTTCTTCCCGCGCACCAATGGCGAGGAAAGTGCAGAAGAGGTGCTGGGTGCCTTCGTCTCGCAGTACTACGCCGAACAGACCCCGCCGCGTGAAATTCTGCTGGATCGCGAGATTCCCGACGCCAGCCTGATCGAATCTGCGCTGGCCGCATCGGCGGACTACAAGGTGCAGCTGAAGTGGAACGTGCGCGGCGAGCGTGCCGGCTACGTGGAACTGGCCAGCCGCAATGCGCAGATCACCCTGGTCAGCGAGCTGACCAGCCGCAGCGCCCAGCACGCACGCAGCGAGGACCTGCGACAGATGCTGGACCTCGCCGAGCCGGTCAAGCGGGTGGAATGTTTCGATATCAGCCATACCATGGGCGAAGCCACCGTCGCCTCGTGCGTGGTGTTCGATGCCAGCGGTCCGGTGCGCAGCCAGTACCGGCGCTTCAACATCAGCGGCATCGAGCCAGGCGATGACTACGCCGCCATGCGCCAGGCCATCGACCGCCGCTTCCGCCGTGCGGTGGAAGAGCAGGGCGTGCTGCCGGACCTGCTGCTGATCGACGGCGGAGCGGGGCAGCTGGCCCAGGCCCAGGCGGCGCTGGCCGACCTGGGGGTGGAAGGGGTCATGCTGGTTGGCGTGGCCAAGGGCGTGGAGCGTCGCGCCGGGCACGAGGCGCTGGTGCTGCCGGATGGCCGCGAGTTACGCCCGGGAGCCGCGTCGCCGGCGCTGCAGTTCATCCAGCAGGTGCGTGACGAGGCGCACCGTTTCGCCATCACCGGCCATCGCGGTCGCCGCCAGAAGGCGCGCATGACCAGCAAGCTGGAGGACATTCCCGGCATCGGACCGCGCCGGCGTGCCAGCCTGCTCAAGCATTTTGGCGGGCTGGTCGGGCTCAAAGCCGCAGGGGAAGCGGAAATCGCCAAGGTGGAGGGCATCAATGACGCCCTGGCCGCCCGCATCTACGCTAACCTTCATGGACTGCCCACGCCCCCCGCACTGGGCGAGTAGAGAGAACTGATGACGTTGACCCTTCCCACCTGGCTGACGCTGCTGCGGATCGTGATGATCCCGGTGCTGGTGCTGGTGTTCTATCTTCCCTATACGTGGACCAATTTCGCGTCCGCGGCGATCTTCGGCCTGGCCGCCCTGACCGACTGGCTGGATGGCTGGATCGCCCGCCGCTACAACCTGGCATCGGCCTTCGGTGCGTTCCTGGACCCGGTGGCCGACAAACTGATGGTGGCCGTGGCGCTGTTCCTGATCGTGCAGGGCCATCCGACCCCGTGGATGGCGTTCTGGGCGGCGGTGATCGTCGGCCGGGAAATCGCCGTGTCGGCATTGCGCGAGTGGATGGCCGAGCTGGGCCAGCGCGCCAAGGTACGCGTGGCGCTGATCGGCAAGATCAAGACCACCGCGCAGATGGTGGCGCTGCTGTGCCTGTTGTATTCGGTGGCCCCGAACACGCCGGTCAGCGATATCTGGATGGGCGAGCCGGTGTTCCACATTGGTGACTGGACGCTGGCCATCGCCGCGGTGCTGACGCTGTGGTCCGGGCTGCAATATCTGCATGCGGCCTGGCCGAGCCTGCGCGAGGACGAGCGTGCCGCGCGTGCGAACGCGAAAGCAAAAAAGAAGGCGTAAGGGCTGTTGACAGGCCGGCATTTGGCTGTAGAATTTCGCCTCCCAAGCGGGAATAGCTCAGTTGGTAGAGCGCAACCTTGCCAAGGTTGAGGTCGCGAGTTCGAGTCTCGTTTCCCGCTCCAGATACAGAAAAAAGCGACCTACGGGTCGCTTTTTTCATGCCCGCACGGCGCACTTCATCTTCGCTTCACCGTCGCCACATCGGCGGCCCGTGTGCGTCGGCAACCCTGCATGTCCCCTCTGCAGTGGCAACACGCTCATGACTTCTTCTTCTGCCTACGACTGGGACCTGGTGGTCGCCGGTGCCAGCTTCGCCGGTGCGGCCTGCGCGCTGGCCGCCGCACAATATGGCCTGCGCGTGTGCGTGCTGGAACGCAAGGCCGACCCCGGTGCGCGCCTGCATACCACCGGCATCCTGGTGAAGGAAGCGCTGGAGCAGACCTGGTTGCAGCACGCGCCGGAGGCGTTGCTGCAGCGGGTCGAACAGGTACGCATGTATGCCCCCAACCTGCGCAACGTGCTGCTGGCGGCACCCGGCTACTACTTCATGACCACGGATACCCCGAACCTGATGCGCTGGCTGGCCGATGAACTGCGCCGGCATGGAGTTGACCTGCGCCTGCAGCAGCCGTTCACCGAGGCGCACCGGCACGGCGACGGCTGGCAGGTGGCCGGGGCCGGGCGCACCCGCTATCTGGTCGGGGCGGACGGTGCCGGCTCACGCGTGGCCCAGCGCACCGGGCTGGGCCAGGTGCAGGACTTCCTGTTCGGGGTGGAGCAGGAGTTCGCCGGCGCGCGCCTGCCGCAGGGCGGAGCGCTGCACTGTTTCGCCAGCCGCCGCTTCGCGCCGGGCTACATCGGCTGGGCGGCGCAGAACCCGACCGGCGTTCAGGTTGGGCTGGCCCTGCGTCATGATCCCGCCCAGGTCCGCCGGCCGGATATCGAGGGGTTTGTACGCCACGTGCGCAGCGTGATCGGGCTGCCGGAGGGGCAGGGGTCGGACGCCACCCGCGCCGGCTTGATCCCGTGCGGCCCGCTGCAGGGGCCGCTGGCGGCCCCCGGGGTGATCCTGACCGGCGACGCGGCCGGGGTGGTATCGCCGCTTTCAGCGGGCGGCATTCACGCTGGCTGGCGGCACGGCTGGACGGTGGGCGACGCCGTGGGCCTGCACCTGCGCGGTGGCGGCCCCGCCCCGGAGGCCGTGGCGGCCCGGGCGGTGCCTACGTTCCGGCGCAAGCGCGCGCTGCGCTGGGCCATGGACCACCTGCAGCAGGACTGGCCGCTGGACCTGATGCTGGGGGCGGGCATGGTGCGGCGCGCGGCCGAGCAGATCTACTTTCACCGGCGCGGGCTGCGCATGGACCGCTGAATACTGTCATCAAAGATGTTGACGACGTGAAGGAATCCCGACACAATAGCGCTCCTTCGACGACACGTCGTTGGGCAGCAAGTCTGCGGGAATAGCTCAGT
>DGLB01000023.1:63477-65821 GCA_002387845.1 Stenotrophomonas maltophilia
TTTCCCGCTCCAGATTTCGACAAGGCCCCTGTGGGGCCTTGTTTTTCTCCGCGGTGGCACGCGGGCATCGGCACCCCGGCAAGGGCGCTGGATGTGAAATAAAGTGTAAAAAGGCTGGTGTGTTTACGGTGGTTTCGGTAACATACGCGCCTGATTTTGCGGGAATAGCTCAGTTGGTAGAGCGCAACCTTGCCAAGGTTGAGGTCGCGAGTTCGAGTCTCGTTTCCCGCTCCAGAATCTGACAGCACCCCGGTCACGGGGTGTTGTTTTATAGAGTCACCGGCCTGGTGGCAGAGTGGTCATGCATCGGATTGCAAATCCGCGTACGCCGGTTCGATTCCGACCCAGGCCTCCATTTAAAACCCCCTGATCCGTCAGGGGGTTTTTTATTGCTTGATATTCCGGCTGCTGTTGGATTCGTGCGAACAACCGGTGGCCAGGGAAGATCAAAACTCATTCGCACTGCCCCGGTGGGATCGGTCGACAGACGATCGCCGTGAAACGGCCAACATCCGGGAACGCATGACCCCAGATTGAAACCGCCGTCGATGTGACACACACGATGGCCGTCGATGCGTGCGCGGCAACGGGTCGGACGCCACGAAAAATCATCGCGCGCGGATTCGGGTGCTCGGACCCGGTAGCGTCGGTCGACAGACGACGGCCGTGAAACATCCAACATCCGGTAACGCATGAACCCAGATCGACGCCGCTGTTGATCAGCGCCAACAGCAGCCGGGCAAGCCCGGCGCTACGAAATTTTCCACACCAGATCCAATCCGGTCGAATCCCGCACCGCATAGACGCGCTCGTACTGGAACGACAGCACAAACCGATGCCGGTGCTGCTCCGCAAACACCTCGATCAACCGATAGATCTCCCCCAGGCTGCGCAGCATGTTTGCCGCCCGGAAGTGAAACGTCACCGTCAAACCCACGCTCCACTCCACCTGCATTCCCCTTGCCCGTAACGCAACCGGAACAGCGTGCTGCTTGAAACCAAACCCACACCTGCACCCAGGCAACAGCCCACCCCGAGTGTTCCGGTTGACCGCCCCGGCAAGATTCAACGCGCCAAGCGTCTGCGCCACATCGTCCAGCGTCACCCCGGACTCGATCTCCAACACCATCACCAGGCTCATACCCGAACCCCCTGCACCTTGTACGACAACCCGGCGTCTCGGCCGGGTTGCGCACGAACTGACAACCCGGGCCGCACCGTACACGTGGCGCCCCATCCTTATCGACCTACCAGCGCACGTGCGGGCGGATCAGGTCGACGTCCTCGCCCCAGGCGCAGTCCGCCAGCGCCATGTCGTGCTTGGACTGCAGGTCCTGCCAGTAGGTTTTCGGTTCGCCGAAGTAGCGGCCGAGCCGCATCGACAGTTCCGCACTGATGCTGCCGCGGCCGCCAATGATCGACTCCAGCCGCCCGCGCTTGACCCGGATGGAGTCGGCCAGCCGGCGGATGGAAATGCCCATCGGGCCCAGGTAGTCATCCATCAACACCCGCCCCGGATGGATCTTCGGTGAGGGTTGAAACAGCAGCGAAGGCGCTGCCGTTCCGCTTTCAGGTGCGCCCTGCGGGCGCTCGTGGTTTGTAGGGTCAACAACGCCTGCACAGCAACACTGCTCGCACATGGGATCCTCCCGATACGGGGTAACGAATGAGTTCAACGAAGTGGCAACGCAGCGCGCAGCAAGGGCGCGGCGGGATGCCGATCAGATGGCCGGGTCAGCGCCCGGCGTTATGCGTCTTGAATGCGCGCGCGAAGAAGCGATGCCGAAGGGCGGCAGGCGCGCGGAAGACATAAGCGAAGGCCTCGAGTGGGCAGCTCGAAGCGATGGATGAAGGCCCAGAATGCGTACATCTCAGACTCCCGGGAAAGGCCTTTCCCCCTATGGGAAAGGCGTCGGGAGGTTAGAAAACCGTAACCGTGAACGGAGTAGGCTTATTTCCCCCTGACCGGGGGTGTTGTATTCGCCACCCTCCCGACTTGGGACATCCAATACTCACGGTTACGGAGTTTTCTAATCTCCGAGGCCCACACTGCCGGACGCGCAAACGGATGTGAAGTGGCTGTTTTCTTGCATTCCGCGCGATTTCGATAGGCTGTATCTATCGTTGACGCGAATGGCTCGAAAAGCGGGGTTTTGGCGCGGAGTACGCGCCAGAATGGTTAGGTTCTTGCGGCAATCCGGTGTGACATGCGCGCCACTCATTCTCGTGTGCACGATTTCTGTGTGTCGTTCCTAGCTCGTTATGCGGCGCTCCACGCCAGTAGAGCCGGGCTTGCCCGGCTGACGGCGTCCGTGCGCGTTGGGAAGCCGGGCAAGCCCGGCTC
>DGLB01000023.1:65996-85345 GCA_002387845.1 Stenotrophomonas maltophilia
GGGCAAGCCCGGCTCTACCCATCAAGCAGCGTCGCGATGGCGGTCATGGGCAGCCATAGCTTGAGAGGATCCGATTCCGCGCGCTCGAATCCAAACCGCTCGTAAAACGCTACCGCATCCTCTTTGGCGTCTACAAAAAGCCCTGTGACGCCAATGGTCTCACTCACCTGCAGCGCCCGCGTAATGGCTTCCATCAGCAGCAGGGTGCCGAAGCCGCGGCCCTTGAGGCGCGTGTGTACTGCCAATCGACCCAGGCGCACGACGGGGACATTGCGTGGCAGTTTTGAGCCTGCCGGTGGCAGCTCGGCGTTCCTGACCTGCGCCGAGGACAGGGAGAAGTACCCAAGGACCGTGCTCTCAGCGATGTCCTTGAACCCGGCTTCATGCCATGCGTCCAGGCTGCCGGCCTTGGGCACTGCAAGAAATGTGCGGCTGATGCCCCGATCCTGCTGTTGCCGCGCCTTGGTGCGCAGCCAGTCGTTCAGTGCATCGTTGCCGCAATCGAAATCAGCGCGGCTTGGGCGTCCATCGAACGGTACTACGGCTACTTCCAGTGTCATCTTGTCGTGTCTCCAGATGCTGCTTCAGAGAGACAGCAAGACGTTCAGAGATCGGCGTGGGGTGGTCGAGGGCATCCACAAAGCGCTTCATGTCCGCTTGCCCCAGTCGAATGACCGAATGCTCTTCGATGATTCTCTCGGCTTCCCGGAGCGCGGCTTGAGCGACGAATTGATTCGTCGTTGTTGCCGTCATCTCAGCTGCTTTTTCGATTGTTTGATGCGCATGAGCGGTGACCCGGGTGGTAATCCTCGCCCGTTCATTGCTGTTCGCATGCATGGGTAATTCCTCTTTCATGTCTGATTGGCCAGAGCCAGCCAAGCCATGGCTTGGGTTGAGCTCATTCGAAGGCCTCCTCGCTGACTGGGCTCCAGTCTGCGCCGGTGGTGCCAAAATGGCAACTTCGGCCCCAGGAACGTCCACCGCTGGACAAGATTTCACATGCCTGAATGCTTCATCGCGTGCGTCATCAATTTGGCGTTTGCAATTGACTTGTCGCGAAGGCCGTGCAAAGTTCAGGTGAACCGCGAGTGAAGCGCGCTATGTGGTCCACACAGCGCGTTGACAGGGGCAGCTCGTCACCGAAGCAGGACAAGTTCACGGAGGTCGTATGCGATACGGCACTAATGACTTGGCTGACGGCGTGCGCTCCGAGCTGGAGGCCAGCTACAGCAAGCATGGCTGCGGCCCGGAGTTCTGGACCACCTACCAACAGGTGCTGGAGCGCCTGGTGCCACATGGCAGGAGCCGCACGCAGGTCACCAATGAGCTGGCGTTGATCATTGAACAGCTGGGTATCGTGCGCCGCGCGCAGATGGTGCCGTCGCGCGAGACGCAGAGGTAATCGTGGCGCTACAGCTGGTGTAGCCCGATCGCCAGCAACACCGCCAGCGTTGTCAGTGCCGCCAGCGTGCGCGGGCGCAACCAGCGTTGCGGCTGCTGCCGCATGGCATTGTCACTGGCCACTTTGACCAGGCCTTCGGGGAAACCCCGGGCGCGCATCTGCGCATCGCAGGCATCCACGCAGGCCCCGCAGGCAATGCAGTCCGGAAGCGGTGCGTTGCGCACGTCCAGCTGCATCGGGCACACCTCCACGCACGACCCGCAGTCAACGCAGTCACCCAGCCGGTCATCGGCGAAGCGCGGCATCGGCCCGGCCAGGGCAGGGTGCGCGGCGCGGAACGCGTAGTCGCTGGCACTGACCGGATCAAGCAGGCCGCGCCCACGCGCCTCGACGCCGCCCTGGTTGGCGGGGCGTGGACCGCGCGGCTCGGCGCGGCGGGCGTCGTAGCAGATCTGCGGGGTGTCGGCGTCGCTGAGCAGGGGCGCGACACGGGCGTACGGACACAGGTCAATGCAGACCTGCTCCCGCAGAAACCCGGCATTGCCCCAGGTGGCCAGCGCATAGAACAGCACCCAGAAGATTTCCCAGCCGCTCCAGGCCAGCGGCCACAGGCCGGTCACCAACCGATCAATCGGGCTGAAGAAGCCGACAAAGGTGATGCCGGTCCACAGGGCCACGCCTGCCCAGGCCAGGTGCTTGACCGTGGCGGCCAGCCGGGGCGTGCGCAGGTGACGCCGGCAGCCCTGCTCGATCCGACGAAACAAGCCGCTCCACAGGGTCTGCGGGCAGGCGTATCCGCACCAGGCACGTCCGCCCAGGTTGGTCAGCAGCACCAGCGAGGTCGCCAGGACGGCGATCAGGCCCAACAGTACGCCCAGGTCCTGCGGCCACAGGGTCAGCCCGAACAGGTCAAACCGCCGTCCTGGCAGGTCGAACAGCAGCGCCTGGCGACCGTTCCAGCGCAGCCAGGGCAGCAGGTAGAAGCCGATCAGCAGGGTGTTCGGAAGCAGCGCGCGCCAGCGCAGGCGCGGCGGCGATGCCGGCGGCGGCGCAGGGGGTGGGGTGGGCTCAACCAGATGAAGATGCAGGCGATGCGGCATGCTCAGCCCAGCGGCAGGTCGTCGTCGTCACGGCGCAACGGCCGTAACAGGTACCAGGTCACCGTGCTGGCACCCGCCGTTACTCCCCAGAACATGAAGAAGCCCAGCGTGTAGCCCATTTCACGGGTGATGGCGTGCTGCGGGAAGGTGATGTCACGCAGCCGCAGCGGGTCGACAAAGGCGAAAAACACCATGGTCGCCAACCCCGCGGCGACAAAGCTGGGCCACAGGATCGCGCCCCATTGGCGGATCAACAGCCGGCGGCGATCCGTCGCGGAGGTGTCGGGGGTGTCGTTCATGGGCGCAGACTAGGCCCTGCGACAGCGCGCCACATTGATCCTGATCAAGGCGGGGCGCATCATCCGCGCGACGTTGTGCCGCATCTGTTGCCGAGGCCCCCATGCTGGACCCATCTCCCCACCCGCTACCGCTCGCCTCGCTGACCCTGTGCAGCGAGGAAGAAGTGACCCGGCTGGTTCATGACTTCTATGCGCGGGTCCGCCAGGAGCCACGGCTGGGGCCGATCTTCAATGAACGCGTGCATGACTGGGATGCGCACCTGGCCCAGCTGGTCGATTTCTGGTCGGCCATGCTGCGTGGCACCCGCCGATTCAGTGGCGCGCCCATGCCCAAGCACATGGCGATGGACCACCTGGACCGGGACCTGTTCGACCGCTGGCTGGTGCAGTTCCGCCTGACCACGGCCGAAAGCGGCAACGCGGCGATGCAGCAGCTGGCCGACGACGTGGCCCGGCGCATCGGTGACACCTTCTGGCGGCGTTACCAGATGCTGCGCTGGCCGCAGATTCCGGTGGCCGGTCGCCCGCAGCTGCGCGATGGCTGCGGGCACGTGGCCGGCGAGGGCTGCGGCGGGGCAGGGGCGGCCAACGAGGACTGAGCTGGCCACCGATTGATCTGGCTCAATGCGCGTACCGGCGGGTGCGCGCAGGCTGTGCGCATGGACACCTTCTCGCCCGCCGCCGCCGGCCTTGCCTGGCAGTTCGATCCGGAACTGCTGCGTCGTCACGACCGTCCCGGTCCCCGCTATACCTCGTATCCCACCGCGCCCCATTTCCATGACGGCTTCGGCGAGCACCAGCTGCGCGCCGCCATTGCCAGCAGCAACGTAAGCGCCCGCGCGCTCTCGCTGTACGTGCATGTGCCGTACTGCAGCAGCCCGTGTTTCTACTGTGGCTGCAACCGGGTGATCACCCGCGACCACAGCAAGGGCGTGGCCTACGTGGCGCGCGTGCTGAGCGAGGCCGACCAGATCGCGCCGTTGTTCGACCCCAGCCGGGAAGTCATCCAGCTGCATCTGGGCGGTGGCACACCGAACTTCCTCGCCGCCGAACAGATGCGCGAGTTGATCGACGGCCTGCGCCAGCGCTTTTCCTTCAGCGAGGCCGCCAGCCGCGATTTCTCCATCGAACTCGACCCGCGCCATGTCACCCGGGCCGACATCGCCGGGCTGGCTGCGCTGGGCTTCAACCGCGCCAGCCTGGGCATCCAGGACTTCGACCCCACCGTGCAGCGCGCGATCAACCGCGAGCAGGGCGTGGAGCCGACGCTGGAGGTGCTGCGTGCCTGCCGTGAGTTCGGCCTGCGCTCGGTCAACGTCGATCTGATCTACGGCCTGCCGCACCAGACCCTCGAGGGTTTCGCGCAGACGCTGGAAACGGTGCTGCGCGAGCGCCCGGATCGGCTGGCCATCTATGGCTATGCGCACCTGCCGAACCTGTTCAAGGCACAGCGGCAGATTCCCGATGACGCGCTGCCCAGCCCGGAACAGAAGCTGGCGCTGCTGGGGCTGGCGGTGCGCCGCCTGTCGCTGGCCGGTTACCAGTACATCGGCATGGACCATTTTGCATTGCCGGAAGAAGACCTGTCGCGGGCACAACGTGCCGGTCAGCTGCACCGCAACTTCATGGGCTACACCACGCATGCGCAGACCGATCTGGTCGGGTTGGGGGCCAGCGCGATCAGTCGCATCGGCGACAGCTACAGCCAGAACCCGCGCGATTTGCCGGGCTGGGAAGCGGCAGTGGACGCGGGAAGGTTGCCGGTGTGGCGCGGGTTGACCCTGGATGCCGACGATGCGCTGCGCGCGGAACTGATCGGGCAGCTGATGTGCCAGGGGGAGGTGGACGGGCATGCGCTGGCCGCGCGCCATGGCGTGGACTTCGAGAGCTACTTCAGCGACGCGCTGATCGCATTGCAGGCCTTGCAGCATGACGGTCTGGCCGAGTACGCCGATGGCGTGGTCCGCGCCACCGAACAGGGCCGGCCCCTGCTGCGCCTGTTGGCGATGTGTTTCGACCGCTACCTCGGCAAGGTCGAGTCACCCGCGCGCTACTCGCGGGCGATCTGAGGCACGGTGGGATCAGTTGCTGGCTTTGCCGCCTGCCGCTTATGGCGGCGCACCGCACGGTCAGCGGCGGTAGCTCGAATGCTATGAAGAAGGTTGCAACATACAAAAAGTGGTGCCCGGGGCCGGAATCGAACCGGCATGACCTTGCGGTCGGCGGATTTTAAGTCCGATGCGTCTACCAGTTTCGCCACCCGGGCCGGTTCGACGGCGGGAATTGTAGCTGAATCCTGACCCCGCGCCGGGTAGAAGTTCCCGATCGGTTTTCCCGCTAGCATGTCGCATCTCCCCCGAACGGCGCACAGCTCATGCTGAAACTGCACATCGGCAACAAGAACTACTCCTCGTGGTCGATGCGCCCCTGGGTGCTGATGACCCAGGCCGGCATCCCGTTCGAGGAGGTCCTGCTGCGCTTCGACAGCTTCGATCCGGATTCGCAGTTCAAACGCGCGGCCGAGGCGCTGTCGCCGTCGGGCACGGTGCCGGTGCTGGTGGACGGGGACCAGGTGGTGTGGGACACCCTGGCCATTGCCGAGACCCTGGCCGAGCGCTTCCCGGAATGTCGTTTATGGCCTGCAGATGCCACTGAGCGGGCGCTTGCACGCAGTGCCACCGCCATGATGCATGCCGGGTTCGGCGCTTTGCGACAGCATTTTCCGATGAACATCGAGGCCCACCTGCCCGAGGTCGGCGCGCGCGTGCTGCGCGAACAGCCCGCCGTGGTCGCCGACCTGCAGCGTCTGCTGGCGCTGTGGGAGCGCCTGCTGGCCCGGCACCAGGGACCGTTGCTGTTCGATCACTTCACCATCGCCGACGCCTTCTATGCGCCGGTGGTGATGCGCCTGGGCACCTATGCGGTACCGGTGGGGCCGCGCGTGCAGCAGTACATGGACGCCGTGAGAGCGTTGCCCGGGGTCGGCCAGTGGATTGCCGCTGCGCTGGCCGAGCATGACTTCCGGCCCTTCGAAGAGCCTTACCGCAGCGCGCACGCTCAAACCTGAGCCTGCTGGCTTCTCTTTCGACAGGATGCATGGCATGAGCAGATGGGCGGCGGTGATCGGGGTCATGGGGCTGTTGGCGTGCGGTCCGGTGTCGGCACAGCCGGCCCCGGTGTCGCCGCCGGCGACGGCCGAGGTGGTCGACCTTGCCCCGGTGGTGGTGTCCGGTGTGCAACCCGGCCCGGGCCTGTGGCAGGTCACCGCACCCAATGGACACACCCTGTGGATTCTGGGCACGGTCACCCCGCTGCCGAAGAAGATCGACTGGCGCGCGGACGAGGTCAAGGCGGTGATCGCCAGTGCCGACGCGGTGCTGGGCAGCCCGGGCTGGACCGTGGACGCCGACGTCGGTTTCTTTGGCCGGCTGACCCTGATCCGGCCGGCGATGAAGGCGGCTCACGACCCGCAGGGCCGCCGGCTGGAACAGATCCTGTCGCCCGAGCTGTATGCCCGCTGGCTGCGGCTGAAGCAGCCCTATCTCGGCCGCGATCGTGGCGTGGAGAAGGACCGTCCCCTGGTGGCCGCTACCCGGCTGTACGCGGCGGCACTGGACAAGGTGGGGCTCGAGCAGCGCTCGCCGGTGACCAAGGTGCTGCAGAAGGCCTACAAGGCGCGCGGGCTCAAGCCGGTCGAAACCCGGGTGGTGATCAAGGTGGAAGATCCGCGCGCTGCGTTGAAGGAAATGCAGGCCAACGCCCTTGACGACGTGCAGTGCCTGGAGCGCACCCTGGACCGCGTCGAGCATGACCTGCCGCTGCTGGTGGAGCGCGCCAATGCCTGGTCGGTGGGCGATGTCGAGGCCTTGCAGCGGCTGTCCAGCAACGGCCCGTACGACGCCTGCGTCAATGCGATCACCCGCAGCGCCTTTGGCCAGCGACGCGGGCTGGGCGATCTCGACGCGCGGGCCGCGCAGACCTGGATGCACGCGGCGCAGAAGAGCCTGGTCGATCACAACGTGGTGTTTGCGACAGTGCCGGTGTACCTGCTGGTCTCGCCCTCCGGTTATCTGGAACGATTGAAGCAGGCGGGCTACCAGGTGCAGGCTCCCTGATTGTCGCGGTGCCGCATGAAAGTGCGTTCCCCGTTTCATGCCTTCATGGCATAGTCGTGTTTACTTCACGGGGGGAGTACGCGCATGTCTCTGCGGGCGGTCGCCTATGTCAGCGAAGCAGTCGAAGGAATCGACAGCGAAGCCATTGATCGCATCCTGAAGGACGGTCATGGCCATAACCACATGGCGGGCGTGACCAGCGTGCTGATGTTCGACGGCGTGCGCTTCCTGCACTACCTCGAAGGTCCCGACGATGGCATCCGCTCGGCATACCCGCGGGTTCTGAACGCCCGCAGTCACACCCACCTGCGCGAACTCGCCAAAGGCGAAGTGCCGACCCGCCGGTTCCCGCGCTGGAACCTGGCCTCGATGCGGATTGAACCGGAGGTGTTGGCCGACATCGCCGATACCCCGTGGGACGGCTTTGCTGCCGCGGCACCGGTCAGTGGCGAGCGCCGCCTGGGTTTCGCCCGCTTGCTGGAGCTGTGGACCGGGGTGTCCGGTGAGCAGGAGCCGGCCGCCTTGAGCCTGGGCTCGTAACAGGAAGCTCACAGCGTTGCGCGTACTGTACGCCTACCAGCTGTGACTGGTTCCGGGGCCATCCCCGGAGTTGTCTGAAAGGGTAGTAACCGCAGCTGGACCACTTTCCTTGGCCGTCGTCCGTACTCTCCGCGGGCGGCGGCTTTGTTCTTTGTGGTCACGCGCAGGTCGCGATACGCTATGTGCATGCCGGCTACCCGTTTACCGAATTTTTCCATGGCCGACCACATCGCGCACGCGCGCATCGGGGTCATCGGGCTGGGCTACGTGGGGCTGCCGTTGACGGTGGCCTTCGGCCAGCACCTGCCCACCCTGGGGTATGACATCGACGCGGCCCGGGTGCTGGAACTGCAGCAGGGGCGCGATCACACCCTGGAAGTCGAGGCGCAGGAACTGGCGGCCGCCGTGCACGCCCGCTACAGCGCCGATCCTGCTGCGCTGGCGGACTGCACGATCTACATCGTGACTGTGCCCACGCCCATCGATGCCCATGAGCAGCCCGATCTTGGGCCGCTGCGCAGCGCGAGCGCATTGATCGCCGGGGTGCTCAAGCCCGGCGACCTGGTCATCTACGAATCCACCGTCTACCCCGGCACCACCGAGGAAGTGTGCGTGCCGTTGCTTGAAGCCGGCTCGGGCTTGCGCTTCAACCACGACTTCCACTGCGGCTACAGCCCCGAGCGGATCAACCCGGGCGACCGCGAGCGCCGCCTGCCGGACATCCGCAAAATCACCTCCGGCTCCACGCCGGACGTGGCGGCGGTGGTCGACGCGCTGTACGCACGCATCATCACCGCCGGCACCTGGCCGGCCCCGTCGATCCGCGTCGCCGAGGCCGCCAAAGTGATCGAGAACATCCAGCGCGACGTCAACATCGCGCTGGTCAACGAGCTGGCGTTGATCTTCGACCGGCTGGGCATCGATACCCAGGACGTCCTGGACGCCGCCGGCAGCAAGTGGAACTTCCTGCCGTTCCGGCCGGGGCTGGTCGGTGGCCACTGCATTGGCGTCGACCCTTACTACCTGCTGCACAAGTCCGAAAGTGTCGGTTATCACCCGGACCTGATCCACACCGCGCGCCAGGTCAACAACCGGGTCGGCGCGCACGTGGCCGAGCGTGTGCTGTCGCTGCTCGACGCGCGCGGTACCGCGCGGGCGCAGGCGCGGGTGCTGGTGCTGGGCGTGACCTTCAAAGAGAACTGCCCGGACCTGCGCAACAGTCGCGCGCTGGAGCTGGCGCAGGCCCTGCAGGCGGCCGGTACCCAGGTGCAGGTGCAGGACCCGTGGGTCGGTGCGGCCGCGCTGGCCGACAGTGGCGTGACCCTGGTCGACGCACCCGAAGCGCATGCGTTCGACGCCGTGGTGCTGGCGGTGGCACATGACCGCTTCCGCGAGATGGACGTTGACGCGATCCGTGCGCTGCTGCGCCCGGGCGGCGTGGTGTACGACGTGAAGTCGGTCTGGCCACGCGAGGTCGTTGACGACCGGTTGTAGACCCGAAGGGCGGTAGACTGCCACGCATGTGTTGATTGAGGAACGCCATGCACCGGTATCTGGTCTACCTGCTCGCCATCCTTCTGCTTCCTGTCAGCCTGTGGCTGGCCACCGTGTGGCCGGCTTGGTACTGGGGGGTGGGATTGTCCCTGGCCATGGTCGTGCTGGGCACGTGGGACCTGCTGCAGAAGCGCAGCACGCTGCGCCGCAACTACCCGGTCATGGCGCACTTCCGTTATGGGCTGGAGTCGATCGGTCCGGAGATCCGTCAGTATTTCGTACAGAGCGATCTTGAAGACGTACCGTTCTCGCGCCAGCAGCGCGCGCTGATTTACCAGCGCGCCAAGAACCAGATGGACGTGGTGCCGTTCGGCACGCTGCGCAGTACCTATGCAGTGGATTACGAGTGGATCAACCACTCGCTGGCCCCGACCGAGGTCGCCAGCCACGATTTCCGCGTGCTGATTGGTCCGAACTGCGAAAAACCTTACTCGGCCAGTGTCTTCAACATCTCCGCAATGAGCTTCGGCTCGCTGTCGGCCAACGCCATCCGCGCGTTGAACGAAGGCGCGCGCCGCGGCGGCTTCTACCATGACACCGGCGAAGGTTCGATCTCGCCTTATCACCGCGAGAACGGCGGCGACCTGGTCTGGGAAATCGGCTCGGGCTATTTCGGCTGCCGCGATGACCATGGCGGCTTCAGCGAAGAACGTTTCGTTGCCAACGCCACGCATGATCAGGTCAGGATGATCGAGATCAAGCTCTCGCAAGGCGCGAAGCCCGGCCATGGCGGCGTGCTGCCCGCGGCCAAGGCGAGCGCGGAGATATCGGCCACGCGCGGTGTGCCGATGGGCGTGGACTGTGTGTCACCCTCGAAGCACTCGGCGTTCAACACGCCGGTGGAACTGCTGCAGTTCGTGCAGCGGTTGCGCATGCTGTCCGGGGGGAAGCCGGTGGGATTCAAGCTGGCCATCGGCCATCCCTGGGAGTGGTTCGGCATTGCCAAGGCGATGCAGGAAACGGGGTTGCTGCCGGACTTCATCGTGGTTGATGGAGCCGAAGGCGGCACCGGTGCGGCACCGGCGGAGTTCATCGACCATGTGGGCGTGCCGATGCATGAAGCGCTGTTGCTGGTGCACAACACCCTGGTCGGGCTGGACCTGCGCGACCGCATCAAGGTGGGCGCGGCCGGCAAGGTCACCAGTGCGTTCGAGATTGCGCGGACCATCGCGCTGGGCGCGGACTGGTGCAACGCCGGCCGCGGTTTCATGTTCGCATTGGGCTGCATCCAGTCGCTGAGCTGCCACAGCGACAAGTGCCCCACCGGCATTGCCACCCAGGACCCCAGCCGCTGGCGGCACCTGGACGCCACGGACAAGGCCAGCCGGGTGCACAACTATCACGAGAACACGCTGCGCGCGCTGCGCGACCTGCTGTGCGCGGCCGGCCTGCAGCACCCGGCGGAGCTGGGGCCGGAACATATCCTGCGTCGCGTATCGCCGGTGGAGATCCGCTCGCTGGCGTCGCTGTACCGCTATCTCAGCCCCGGCGAACTGCTGCGCCGCGTGCCCGACCATGCGGTGTTCCATGATTTCTGGGGCGATGCGAGAAGCGATTCGTTCCAGCCGCCGGCGAGGATCCAGGCGTTGCGCGCGAGCAAATCGCGTTGACGACCTCAGCGGCCCAGGTAGGCGACCACGCCACGCCCGGCGCGCAATCCGCTCGCATAACACGCCGTCAACAGGTAGCCCCCCGTCGGCGCTTCCCAATCCAGCATCTCCCCGGCACAGAAGGTGCCGGGCAGGGCGCGCAGCATCAGCGCCTCATCCAGCGCCTCCAGGCGAACACCGCCGGCGGTGCTGATCACCTCGTCGATCGGGCGTGGGCGCAGCAGCGACAACGGCAGCCGCTTCAACGCGGCAGCCACGGCCTCGGCCGGCAGTTGCCCGGCCTCTTTGCCCAGCACCTCGAACAGCAGCGCCGATTTCACCCCGCCCAGCCCGAGCTGTCGCCGCAGGTGTTCACCAAAGCTGCGGCCCTGGCGCGGCTTGCGCAGCTTGTCCAGCAACTGCGCTTCGGTCTGTCCGGGCAACAGGTCCAGGTGCAGCTGCACCTGTCCGTCGCGTTCGAGGGTGTCGCGTAGATCGGCCGCCAGCGCATAGACCAGGCTGCCTTCAATGCCGTTCGCGGTGATCACGCACTCGCCCTGCAGCGCATGCGGCGTGCCATCCAGCCCGATCCAGTGCGCCACCACCGGTTTCAGCGGCGCGCCGGCCTGGCGTTCGCGGAAGTACGTGCTCCACTCAATGTCAAAGCCGCAGTTGGCCGGCTTCAGTGGCGCGATATCCACGCCGCGCGCCTGCATCGGGGCCACCCAGGCCCCATCCGAACCCAGTTCCGGCCAGCTGCCGCCGCCCAGCGCCAGCACCACCGCGTCTGCCTCCACGCTGACCTCACCCTCCGGCGTTTCCAGGCGCAGCGCCCCCTCGGCGGTCCAGCCGGTCCAGCGATGCTGCACATGGAAGCGCACCCCTTGGTCCTTCAGCCGGCGCACCCAGCCGCGCAGCAGCGGGGCGGCCTTGCGGTCCACCGGGAACACGCGGCCTGAAGTACCCACGTAGGTTTCCACGCCAAACTGCAACGCCCATGCGCGAAGCGCCTCGGCGTCAAAGTCGGCCAGCCACGCCCCGACCGCGTCGGCGCGTTCGCGGTAGCGGCTGACAAACAGCGCCGGCGGGTCGGAGTGGGTCAGGTTCAGGCCGCCCTTGCCGGCAATCAGGAACTTGCGCCCGGGCGAGCCCTTGGCCTCGTACAGGTCGACCGTGTGGCCGGCGGCGCGCACGGTTTCGGCGGCCATCAGGCCAGCCGGGCCACCACCGATGATCGCCACGCGGGCGGGGTGCTGCAGTACGGTCATGTTCAGCGCGGCTTGACGTCAAGCAGTTCCACGTCGAACACCAGCGAGGCATTCGGCGGAATCGGGCCCGCGCCACTGGCTCCATAGCCGTATTCGGCCGGAATCATCAGGGTGCGCTTGCCGCCGACCTTCATGCCGGCAAAGCCTTCATCCCAGCCCTTGATCACGCGGCCCTGGCCCAGCTGGAAGCTGAAGGGCTCACCGCGATCCAGCGAGCTGTCGAACTTGTCGCCGTGCTTGTCGGCCTTGCGCTCGTCGTAGATCCAGCCGGTGTAGTGGACCGAAATGGTGCTGCCCGGGGTGGCTTCGGCCCCGTTGCCCGGCTGGGTGTCGATCTTCTCGAAAGCGGCCACGGTGCCGCCCGGGGGCGGGCCCGGCGGCGTGCAGCCGGCCAGCATCGACAACAGCAGGGGGGCAATCAGGAACTTCGGCAGACGACGCATGGCGGCACCGGGTGTTTACAGGGGACGCAAGGGTAGCGCATCGCCGGGCGCTATCATGGCCCCATGTCGAAACTGCTGCTCAACCTGCGCAATGTCGCAGACGATGAAATCGAGGACGTGACCGCGCTGCTGGATCAGGCGGGTATCGCCCATTACCGCACCGAACCCAGCCCCTGGGGCATTTCCTGGGGTGGCATCTGGCTCCGTGATGACGCCGACCTGCCCCGCGCCAAGGCGCTGATGGCCGAGTACCAGCAGGCGCGGGGCGAGCGGGTCCGGGCCGAGCGCCAGGCCGCCCTCCGTGACGGCACCGCCGAGACCTTTGGCGGTCTGCTGCGGGCCCGGCCGTTGTTCGTGGTGCTGGTCCTGCTGGGCATGCTGGCCGCCGCCGCGCTGGTGCTGCTGCCGTTCATGCTGCTGCGCGGCTAAAATGGGCGGATGATCGCCAATACCGCCGCCTACCATTTCACCGACATCGCCGATCCGCAGGCGCTGTGCGCCAGCCTGCTGGCGCGCGCCGAAGCGGCCGACCTGCGCGGCACCCTCCTGGTGGCGGGGGAGGGCATCAATCTGTTCCTGGCCGGCAGCCAGGCGGGCATCGATGGCTTTTACGCTGCGCTGGCGGAAGACCCGCGCTTTGAAGGCATGCGGGTGAAGACCAGTTACAGCCAGATGCAGCCCTTTGCGCGGCTCAAGGCCAAGGTCAAGCCGGAAATCATCAGCTTCCGCATCGATGACGGCCAGCCGCTGGATTTCCCGCGTGCGCCGGCGGTGGACCCGGCCACGGTGCAACGCTGGTTGCGCCAGGGCCACGACGATGCCGGCAAGCCGGTGGTCATGCTCGACACCCGCAACGTTCAGGAAGTCGAGTACGGCACGTTCCAGAATGCGCTGGTGCTGCCGATCACCAAGTTCACCGACCTGCCCGACGCACTGGCACCGCACCGCGACGCGCTGCGTGACAGCACCGTGGTCAGCTTCTGCACCGGCGGTATCCGCTGCGAGAAGGCCGCGCTGTGGATGCGCAACGACGGCATGGACAACGTGCTGCAGCTGGACGGCGGCATCCTGGGGTATTTCGAGGCCGTGGGCGGGGAAGGGTATGAAGGGCGTTGTTTCGTGTTCGATGAGCGCGTTGCGCTGGATCCGGAACTGAAGCCGCTGGTGGATTCGGAACCGCGTTGATCCGAGCTGACCTGCCATCGCCTGGGCCGGCCTGACAGGAATCAGCATTCCGCAGACGGCGCTGTGCCCACCCGAAACCGCCCCCATCACATCTGAATACCCCTGATGGAACGGTTTCATGCAACTGTCGATTCTTGATCTGGCCCCGGTCTGCGAGGGCAGCGACACCACGCAGGCGTTCGCCAACATGCTCGACCTGGCCCAGTACGCCGAAGGCTGGGGCTACCATCGCTACTGGCTGGCCGAGCACCACAACATGCCTGGCATTGCCAGCGCCGCCACCGCGGTGCTGATCGGTCATGTGGCCGGTGGCACCAAGCGGATCCGGGTCGGTTCCGGGGGCATCATGCTGCCCAATCATTCGCCGCTGCAGGTGGCCGAGCAGTTCGGCACCCTGGCCTCGCTGTACCCGGACCGCATCGACCTGGGCCTGGGCCGCGCGCCCGGCACCGACCAGCCCACGGCGCGCGCCCTGCGCCGCTACTTCGACAGCGCCGACCAGTTCCCGCAGGACGTGCGTGAACTGCTGCACTATTTCGAACCCGCGCAGGCCGGCCAGGCGGTCCGTGCGGTGCCGGGGGCCGGCATCCCGGTGCCGGTGTGGCTGCTGGGTTCCAGCCTGTTCGGTGCGCGCCTGGCTGCTGCGCTGGGCCTGCCGTATGCGTTCGCGTCGCACTTCGCGCCGGATGCCATGGACCAGGCGCTGGCGGTCTATCGCAGCGAATTCCGCCCCTCGCAGTACCTGGCCGCGCCCTACGCGGTGCTGGGCGTGAACGTCGTCGCGGCCGAAAGCGAGGCCGAAGCCAGGCGGCTGTTCACCACCCAGCAGCAGAGCTTCGTCAACCTGCGTCGGGGCAGGCCGGGCCTGATTCCGCCGCCGATCGACGACATCGAGGCGTTCTGGGAGCCGCACGAAAAGATCGGCGTGCAGAGCGCGCTGGCCTGCGCGGTGGTCGGTGACCAGCGTCAGGTCAGCGAGGGGCTGGCCGCGTTCGTGGCCCGGCACAAACCCGATGAACTGATCCTCACCGCCAACATCTACGACCACGCCGCGCGCAAGCGCTCGTTCGGCCTGGCCATGCAGGCATGGCGCGACGCGAAGATCGCGTGACCGACTGGTCACGCTGTCGTTGACCGCAATCGGGTCTGATCAGGGCTCCCGCAACAGGAGCCCGACCATGAGCCACCACACCCACACGCAGCAGATCCAGCAGCTGGCCGAGCTGATCCGCGACGTCGACATCGCGATGTTCACCACCACGGGTGTGGATGGACGTCTGTACAGCCGTCCGCTGGGTACCCAGCAGGTCGCCTTCGACGGTGACCTCTGGTTTGCGACCTCCGCCGACAGCCCCAAAGTGGCGGAAATCTCGCTCAACCCGCAGGTCAACGTGGCATACGCCTCGCCGTCGAAGAACACCTATGTGTCGGTGGCCGGTACCGCACGCGTCGTCGATGACCGTGCCAAGGTTGAAGAACTGTGGTCGCCGGCGATGAAGCTGTTCTTCCCGGGTGGCAAGGACGATCCGAACCTGCGCCTGATCCACGTGCGTGCTGAATCGGCCGAGTACTGGGATGGCCCGGGCACGCTGCTGGGCAAGGCCTTGAGTTTCGTGTTGTCGGCGGTCAGTGATGAGCCGGCGGCATTGGCCGACACCGGCAAGGTCGACCTTCGGTGATCAGAACCACTTCTGCAGCAGGTCCCCGACGTACTGCACCAGCTGCCCGGAACTGAACCCAAAGAACAGCACGGCGGCGATCGCACCGATCCAGTTGATCGCCATCAGCACGCCGTCGCGTTCCAGCAGCGCCAGCGAGAACAGCAGCAGCTGGAAGCCGAACAGGTAGTTGGTGAACGGAATCGGCAGCGACAGCAGCACGCCGACCAGGATCAGCAGCAGGCCGGTAAAGGCGTGCGCCGGCAACGGCACCAGCAGCGCGGGGTTGCGCGGCTTGAGCAACCGGTCCAGGCGGCGCAGCGCGCCGTCGATGCGGGCCAGGAAGCGATGCATGGTGCCGCGGCGCGGTCCACGATTGGCGATGAAGCCGGGCAGCCAGGGCCGGCGCATGCCGCACAGCATCTGTGCGCCGATCAGGATCACCAGCGGTCCGCTGACCGCGCCGCCGATGCCGGGAATGGGAATGAACGCGGGCAGGATGGCCACGAACAGGAACACGCCGAAGGCGCTCTGCTGCAGGTTCTGCAGGATCTGGCCGAGCTTGAGATGTTCGTCCGGGTCGCCCTGGTCGAACATCGCCAGCAGGGTACGGATACCCTCGTTCTGATACTCGGGCCGGCTCTGGTCCGGCGTCGGGTCAGCCGGTGAGCTCATCGGTTTCCTCTTCGGCCAGCGTGCGCAGCAGCAGCTTGTCCACGCGCGCGCCGTCCAGGTCGACGATCTCGATGCGCCAGCCGGCCCAGTCGAAGTACTCGCCGGCGTGCGGAATGCGGCCGAAGTAGTGAATGCACATGCCGGCCAGGGTGTAGTAGTCGCCGTCCTCGGCATCGGGCAGTTCCACATTGCCCATCAGTTCGCGCAGGTCCTCGATCGACAGCGAACCGTCCACCAGGAACGAACCATCCTCGCGGGTCACCACCAGGGCATCCTCGTCCACGTTCTCCACCGACTGCAGGCGGCCGACCACCGCACCCATCAGGTCGCTGATGGTCACCAGGCCCTGGATCTCGCCGTACTCGTCCACCACCAGCGCCATCGACTGCTGTTCTTCGCGGAAGATCTCCAGCAGCTTCATCGCATGGGTGGATTCGGACACATACAGCGGCTCGCGCAGCTGCTGGAACAGCGACTGGTCGTCGCGGGCCAGGCGGGTCACCAGGCTCTTCACTTCCAGCACGCCGACGATGTCCTGGTCGTTGGCGCGATACACCGGGTAGCGCGAGAACTCGTGCTCGCGCATGGCCTCGAGGTTCTTCTCCGTAGTCGCCGATGTGTCCAGCCACGCAATGCGGTTGCGCGGCGTCATCAGGCTGTCGGCGGTGCGGTCACCCAGGCGCATCACGCGGTTCATCATGTCGCGCTCATGCGCGTCGATCACCCCGGCCTCATGGCTTTCCGCCACCAGCATGCGGATCTCTTCTTCGGTGACCTGGGCGGCTTCGTCCTTGCCCAGACCCAGCAGGCGCAGTACCAGCTGGGTGGTATGCGAGAGCAGCCAGACGAACGGGAAGGCCAGCTTGGCCAGCCAGCTCATCGGCAGCGCGACCAGGCCGGCGATGTCCTCGGAACGGGTGAGAGCCAGTCGTTTCGGCACCAGTTCGCCGAAGATCAGCGTCACAAAGGTGATCAGGGTGACCGCCAGGCCCTTGCCGACCAGCTCGGCATAGCCGAAGCCCGGCATCAGGTCGCGGATCCACACGGCGATGGCTTCACCGATTGCATCGCCGCCCAGCAGGCCGGTCAGCACGCCGATCACGGTGATGCCGATCTGCACGGTGGACAGGAAGCTCTCCGGCTTCTCGGACAGTTCCAGCGCCTTGGCCGCACGCTTGGACGAGGTGGCCATCTGCTTGAGCCGGCTCTTGCGCGAGGTCATGACCGACATCTCGGACATGGCGAAGAAGCCGTTGAGCAGGATCAGGGCGAATACAACAAGAATCAGTTCAAACACGGGCGTCGTCCCCGGTTGGTGGCAGGGAGGAGGGCGTGTTCAAGCTGGAGCGGCAACCGGAGGGCGCGCGGGCGCGGCGGTGCGGCGGGGGGTAGGGGTCGTCGTCCATAGAGTGCACCCGAGGGTGCCCGTGCATCTTAACAAAAGGCCGGGGGAGGGGTGCAAACAGGGTCGTTCAGACGGCCCGGAGCCGGTGTGAAGATGACGGGAGTACCCGGAATGGACATCAAACCGTCATAATTCCGCCCGGTGCCGTCCTTCCTCGACGGCGAATCAGGTTTCCCCATGTTCTCTCTGCAGACCATTTTTGGCTCCGGCAAGCAGTTCTACACCCTGCTGGACGAGGCCGCACAGGCCGCTTCTGACAGCGCCATCGCCCTTCACGCGATGCTGCGCGCCGCTGACCGCCAGCCGGCGCTGGACGCCTTCAAGCTGGCCCGCCTGCGCGAGCGCGCGGCCTCGGACAAGATCAGCCAGGCGCTGGTGGACAGCTTCATGACCCCGATCGAGCGCGAGGACATCGAAGCGCTGGGTTCGGCGCTGTACAAGATTCCCAAGCAGATCGAGAAGTTCGCCGACCGCTATTCGCTGGCGACCACCCACCTGGAGCACATCGACTTCGCCCCGCGCGCGGCGATGCTGGAGCAGGCCGCCAGCGTGGTGGTGGAGATGGTGGCCGATCTGCGCCACATGAACCTGGACCGGATGACCGCGCTGAATGAAAAGCTGCGCTCGCTGGAAAACGAAGCCGACCGCCTGATGCTCGAGCTGTACCGCGACATCTACTCCGGTCGCCTGGACAACCTGCAGATGTTCCTGCTCAAGGAATTCTTCGAGATCCTGGAAAAGGCCATCGACCGCTGCCGCGAAGCGGGCGTGGTGGCTTACCAGATCGTGCTCAAGAACAGCTGACGGGCCTCCAGCATGCTGACCCTCGTTCTGGTCGTGATCCTGGCTGCGCTCGTTTTCGAGTTCATCAACGGTTTCCACGACACTGCCAACTCCATTGCCACGGTGGTGGCGACCAAGGTGCTCTCGCCCGGCTGGGCGGTGATGCTGGCCGCCTTCATGAACCTCATCGGCGCGCTCACCGGCACGGCGGTGGCGTTGACCATCGCCTCGGGCCTGCTCAACACCAACGTGGTCGACGTGACCCCGCAGGTGATCCTGTGCGCGCTGCTGGGCGGCATCATCTGGAACCTGATCACCTGGTGGAAGGGCCTGCCGTCCTCGTCCTCGCACGCGCTGATCGGCGGCCTGTGCGGTGCGGGCCTGGCGGCCGCGCACAACAACTGGGACGCGCTGATCTGGTCCGAGCGCATCGGCACCTGGGCCCAGAACAAGGGCCTGCTGTGGAAGGTGTTCCTGCCGATGATCACCTCGCCGATCGCCGGCTTCCTGCTCGGCATCGTGGTGATGATGCTGCTGTGGGCGATCATCGCCGGCATGGCCAAGGTGGGGGGCTGGCTGGGTCGTCTGGCCCGTCCGCGCATCGTCAACGCGTTCTTCGGCAAGGCGCAGATCGTCTCGGCGGCCTACATGGGCTTCGCCCACGGCCACAACGACGCGCAGAAGACCATGGGCATCATCGCGATGACCTTGATCGGCGCTGAAGCCACCGGTGCGCTGGATGACCTGCCGTCGTGGCTGGCCTTCCTGCACCCGGACGCAAGTGCAGGCGAGGGCATCGCGATGTGGATCGTGCTGACCTGTGCGGTGGTGATGGCGGCCGGTACCGCATCGGGCGGCTGGAAGATCATCAAGACGCTGGGCCACAAGATGGTCAAGCTGCACCCGATCCACGGCTTCGCGGCGGAAACCAGCTCGGCGACGATCCTGACCCTGGCCGCGCACTTCGGCATGCCGGTCTCGACCACGCACAGCATCTCGACCGCGATCATGGGCGTGGGTTACGCCAAGAACCCGCGTTCGCTGCGTTTCGGCGTGATCGAACGCATCATCTGGGCCTGGATCCTGACCATCCCGGCCGCCGGCGGCTGCGCCTACCTCATCCTCAAGCTGTTCGAGATGGTGGGCTGGGCGTGATCGGCCGTTGAGTTTTCCTGCGAAAAGCCCGGCTTCGGCCGGGTTTTTTGTTGTTCTGGCTTCGTCGGCATTCGATGGTTTACGTGCCGCCGGGCGTTGCCCGGCTGCTGTTGGATTTGGGCGAACAGCCGGTGGTCATTGGATTCCGTGTTTGGTCGTGCCGGGGTGGGTTTGCGGG
>DGLB01000023.1:85596-152079 GCA_002387845.1 Stenotrophomonas maltophilia
TGCGACTGAACGCCCAGCCGCCAGCGGCTGGGCCGGGCCCCGGAGGGGGACTTGCAGCGTCCCCCGGAACGCCCGTCCCGAGCCGCCAAACCACGGAACCGATGACCACCAGCTGTTCGCCCAAAACCAACAGCAGCCGGGCAGAGCCCGGCGACACGTAAATCGTCTATCACCGACAATCGCGCAGGCAACAAAAAAACCCCGCCGAGGCGGGGTTTTTTGCGGAAACTCAGACCTCAAGCGAGGCCAGGTCGCCCTTGTTCTCGAGCCATTGCTTGCGGTCGCCCGCGCGCTTCTTGGCCAGCAGCATGTCCATCAGGGCGCTGGTCTGCTCGTCGTCGTCCACCGTCAGCTGCACCAGGCGGCGCGTGTCCGGATGGATGGTCGATTCGCGCAGCTGTTCCGGGTTCATTTCGCCCAGGCCCTTGAAGCGGGTCACGCTGACCTGGCCCTTGATCTTCTCGCGCTCGATCTTGTCCAGCAGCGAACGCTTCTCTTCTTCGTCCAGCGCGTAGAACACCTGCTTGCCCACGTCCACGCGGAACAATGGCGGCATTGCCACGAACACGTGGCCAGCTGCCACCAGTGCCGGGAAGTGCTTCAGGAACAGCGCCGTCAGCAGCGTTGCAATGTGCAGGCCGTCCGAGTCCGCGTCGGCCAGGATCACCACCTTGCCGTAACGCAGCCCGCTGATGTCGTCCTTGCCCGGGTCGCAGCCGATCGCAATCGCCAGGTTGTGCACTTCTTCTGACGCCAGCACGCTGCCCGAGGCCACTTCCCAGGTGTTCAGGATCTTGCCGCGCAGCGGCATGATTGCCTGGAAGTCCTTGTCGCGCGCCTGCTTGGCACTGCCGCCGGCCGAGTCGCCTTCCACCAGGAACAGTTCCGTGCGGGACAGGTCCTGGCTGATGCAGTCGGCCAGCTTGCCCGGCAGGGCAGGGCCCTGGGTCACCTTCTTGCGCACCACCAGCTTTTCGGTCTTCAGGCGCGCGCTCGCACGCTCGATCGCCAGCTGCGCGATCTGCTCGCCCAGCGCCACGTTCTGGTTCAGCAGCAGGCTGAAAGCGTCATGCGCCGCACCTTCAACGAAGCCCGCCGCCTGGCGCGACGACAGCCGCTCCTTGGTCTGGCCGCTGAACTGCGGGTCGGTCATCTTCAGCGACAGCACGAACGAGACCCGGTCCCAGACGTCTTCCGGGGCCAGTTTCACGCCGCGCGGCAGCAGGTTGCGGAAGTCGCAGAACTCGCGCAGTGCCTCGGTCAGGCCGGTGCGCAGGCCGTTGGCGTGGGTGCCGTGCTGCGCGGTGGGAATCAGGTTGACGTAGCTTTCCTGCACCAGTTCGCCGTCCGGCAGCCAGGCCACCGCCCAGTCCACCACTTCGGTGTCCTTCTTCAGCGACCCCACGAACAGGTTCGCCGGCAGCATCTCGCGCTCGCCCAGCTCGGCCTTCAGGTAGTCGCTCAGGCCGTCCTCGAAGTACCAGGTGTCCTGTTCCTCGGTGGCTTCATCGCGCAGCTTGACGGTCAGGCCCGGGCACAGCACTGCCTTGGCGCGCAGCAGGTGGCGCAGCGCCCGCAGGTTGTACTTGGGGGTGTCGAAATACTTCGGGTCGGCCCAGAAGCGCACCCGGGTACCGGTGTTCTTCTTGCCCACGCTGCCGACCACTTCCAGCGGCGTGGCGCGGTCACCATTGCGGAAGGTGATGCGGTGTTCGTTGCCTTCGCGCTTGATATGCACTTCCACCAGAGTGGACAGCGCGTTGACCACGCTCACGCCCACGCCGTGCAGGCCGCCGGAGAAGGTGTAGTTCTTGTTGCTGAACTTGCCGCCGGCATGCAGGCGGGTCAGGATCAGTTCCACGCCCGGAATCTTCTCTTCCGGGTGGATGTCCACCGGCATGCCGCGGCCGTCGTCGCTGACCTCGCAGCTGCCATCCTTGTACAGGGTGACCTCGATGGTGTGGGCATGCCCGGCCAGGGCTTCGTCGACGGCGTTGTCGATCACTTCCTGCGCCAGATGGTTCGGGCGCGCGGTGTCGGTGTACATGCCGGGACGGCGCTTGACCGGGTCCAGGCCGGACAGGACTTCAATATCGGCGGCGTTATAACGGGCGTTCATCTGTCTTCATAAAGCGCAAAGCGACGGCGAAGTGTGCGGTCTGGACAGGTTTTTTGCACGCCATACGTTCAGGGGGCGGCCGAAATCGACGCGATACACTGTGCACGGTGGATTTCCGGGTGTTCCGGAAGCCCCAGCCGAAGCCATAGCGCGAGGAGACCCATGAAGAAGTTGCTGACCATCGTTGCCATTGCCGCCGCCGTCGTGGCCGTGCCGCTGGCACTGGCCCAGAACGCCGGACAGGGCCAGCCCGCACCGCAGCAGGGCGAGCAGGCCGACCGGGCGCAGGCTGAAGCCGACGCCAAGGCCAAGCGCCGCGCGGCCGCCACCGCCGAAATGAAGGCCAAGGGCCAGCAGGCCCCGCAGAAGGAAGAAGAAGAGGAAGCGCGCAAGAAGAAGTAAGCGCGCAGCCCCGTTGTCACCGAGCCCCGGCCCCTGGCCGGGGTTCTTTTTTGTGTGAAGGCCACATGCCCCCTTGGGCTGGAGGCCTTCAATCTGTAAACTATGGCTTTCCGGGAGTAGTGTGTGTCCTCGATCAGCGAATCGGCTGGCTCGGCCCTGTGCGGCCGCCAGTCAGGCAGCCAGGAGGTGACGGTCCGCATGACCGGCACGGCAGCCCCGACCTCGCTGCGGACGTGCCCTCCGGTGCCGGCCCCGCGCCTGCGCACCGCCTCCCTCGCTTCCTTGGCGAACCGGAAAACCCCTTTCCTGCCCACCGCCCGCCCCACGGGACGGGGTGGTGTGGCCGTTTTCCATTTCCAGACAGGATGCTTGCAGCCATGACTCCCTTGATTTTCGTAACCGGCGGCGTGGTGTCCTCGCTCGGCAAAGGCATTGCCGCCGCGTCACTGGCCTCCATTCTTGAAGCGCGTGGCCTGAAGGTCACGATGATGAAGCTCGACCCGTACATCAACGTCGACCCGGGCACCATGAGCCCGTTCCAGCACGGTGAGGTGTACGTCACCGACGATGGTGCCGAAACCGACCTCGACCTGGGCCACTACGAGCGCTTCGTGCGCACGCGCCTGAGCCGCAAGAACTCGGTCACCACCGGTCGTATCTACGAGAACGTCATCCGCAAGGAGCGCCGTGGCGACTACCTGGGTGCCACCGTGCAGGTGATTCCGCACATCACCGATGAAATCCGCCGCTGCATGGACGAGGCCACCGAAGGCTTCGACGTCGCCCTGGTCGAAATCGGCGGCACGGTCGGTGACATCGAGTCGCTGCCGTTCCTGGAAGCCATCCGCCAGGTGCGCACCGAGCGCGGCCCGGAAAAGGCCCTGTTCATGCACCTCACCCTGGTGCCGTACATTGCCGCCGCCGGTGAACTGAAGACCAAGCCGACCCAGCACTCGGTCAAGGAACTGCGTTCGATCGGCATCCAGCCGGACGTGCTGCTGTGCCGGTCCGAGCAGCCGGTGCCGGATTCGGAGCGCCGCAAGATTGCCCAGTTCACCAACGTCTCCGAACGTGCGGTGATCAGCGTCCCCGACGTCGACGTGCTGTACCGCATTCCGTTCGGCCTGCACGAGCAGGGCCTGGACGAGATCGTCATCAACCAGCTCAAGCTGGGCGACAAGGCCGGTCCGGCCGACCTGCACGAATGGCAGGCGGCCCTGGATGCCACCCTGAACCCCCAGGACGAAGTGACCATCGCCGTGGTCGGCAAGTACGTGGACCACCAGGACGCGTACAAGTCGGTGGGCGAGGCCCTCAAGCATGGCGGCCTGCGCCAGCGCACCAAGGTCAACCTGAAGTGGCTGGAAGCGCAGGAGCTGGAAGGCACCGACATGGCCGCGCTGCAGGACGTGGACGGCATCCTGGTGCCGGGCGGCTTCGGCGACCGTGGCTTTGAAGGCAAGGTGCTGACCTCGAAATTCGCCCGCGAGCAGCAGGTGCCGTACTTCGGCATCTGCTACGGCATGCAGGCTGCCGTGGTCGACTACGCCCGCCATGTGGCCGGGCTGGAAGGGGCCAACAGCACCGAGAATGACCGCCAGTCGCCGAATCCGGTGATCGGCCTGATCACCGAATGGCGCACCGCCAGCGGCGATGTGGAAAAGCGCGACGACAAGAGCGACCTCGGCGGCACCATGCGCCTGGGCCTGCAGGAGCAGCGCCTGAAGCCGGGCACGCTGGCCCGCGAGCTGTACGGCAAGGACGTGGTCGCCGAGCGCCACCGTCACCGTTACGAGTTCAACAACCGCTACCGCACCCAGCTGGAAGATGCCGGGCTGGTCATTGCCGGCAAGTCGATGGACGACACCCTGGTGGAAGTGGTCGAGCTGGGCCGCGACCAGCATCCGTGGTTCCTGGCCTGCCAGGCGCACCCGGAGTTCCTGTCCACGCCGCGCGACGGCCACCCGTTGTTCATTGGTTTCATCAGCGCCGCCCGCCAGCGCAAAGCCGCGCGCTGAGGCGCGGCCACGCCGTGCGTGGCTTCGCGCGCGCGGCTGGGTAATAATCACGCGGAACGTTTCACGCGCCACCACCGGTGGCGCTCTCCCTTTCTGACTGGAATTTGGCCCGCCATGACCGCGATCCGCAGCATCCATGCCCGTGAAATCCTCGACAGCCGTGGTAATCCCACGCTGGAAGCCGAAGTCACCCTGGAGGACGGTTCGTTCGGCCGCGCCGCCGTCCCGTCGGGTGCCTCGACCGGCACCAAGGAGGCGGTGGAGCTGCGTGATGGCGACAAGACCCGTTACCTGGGCAAGGGCGTGCGCAATGCCGTCGGCAACGTCAACACCGCCATTGCCGCCGCGCTGAAGGGCTTTGATGCCGCCGACCAGGAAGGCCTGGACCGCCGCCTGATCGACCTCGACGGCACCGAGAACAAGGGCCGCCTGGGTGCCAATGCGCTGCTCGGCGTCTCGATGGCCAACGCCCATGCAGTGGCCGCCTCGAAGAAGCAGGCGCTGTGGCAGTACCTGGCCCAGGGCCGCGACGTGACCCTGCCGGTGCCGATGATGAACATCATCAACGGCGGCGCGCACGCCGACAACAACGTCGACTTCCAGGAATTCATGGTGCTGCCGGTCGGCTTCACCTCGTTCTCCGAAGCGCTGCGCGCCGGCACCGAAATCTTCCATTCCCTGAAGTCGGTGCTCAAGGGCCATGGCCTGAGCACCGCGGTGGGTGACGAGGGCGGCTTCGCCCCCGACTTCCGCAGCAACGTCGAAGCCCTGGACACCATCCTGGAAGCCATCGGCAAGGCCGGCTACACCGCCGGTGAAGACGTGCTGCTGGGCCTGGACGTGGCCTCCAGCGAGTTCTACGAGAACGGCAAGTACAACCTGGTGGGCGAGAACAAGCGCCTGACCTCCGAGCAGTTCGTCGACTTCCTCGCCGACTGGGCCGCGCAGTACCCGATCATCACCATCGAAGACGGCCTGGCCGAGAACGACTGGGCCGGCTGGAAGCTGCTCACCGACCGCATCGGCAGCAAGGTGCAGCTGGTCGGCGACGACCTGTTCGTGACCAACCCGAAGATCTTCAAGGAAGGCATCGAGTCGGGCACCGCCAACGCCATCCTGATCAAGGTCAACCAGATCGGCACCCTGACCGAGACCCTGGAAGCGATCGCCATGGCCCACAACGCGAACTACGCGGCGGTGGTCTCGCATCGCTCGGGCGAAACCGAAGACACCACCATCGCCGACATCGCCGTGGCCACCACCGCCACCCAGATCAAGACCGGCTCGCTGTGCCGCAGCGATCGCGTGGCCAAGTACAACCAGCTGCTGCGCATCGAGGAAGCCCTCGGTGCCGGCGCGCGTTACGCCGGGCGTGACGCGTTCGTTTCGCTGAAGCGCTGATCCCATGCGCGACTGGCGCTGGCTGCTGCTGGTGCTTGCGGTACTGCTGGCATGGCTGCAGTACCGCTTCTGGTTCGGCCCGGGCAATTCGGGTGAGGTGATGGTGCTCGAGGCCCAGGTCGAAAGCCAGAAGCGTGACAACGAAGGCCTGCAGCAGCGCAACGACGCGCTGGCTGCCGAGGTCAAGGATCTGAAGGAAGGTGAGGCGGCCATTGAAGAACGCGCACGCAGTGAGCTGGGCATGATCCGGCCGGGCGAGAAGTTCTATCGCGTGGTCGAGAACGCGCCGGTGCCTGCGCCGCGCGCACCGGCGGTGGTGCATGCCGACACCGGCAATCCGGCTCCGGAGGTGCCCTGATGGGCGGTATCTGGGCGGTGGTGCCGGCGGCCGGACGTGGCACCCGCTTCGGCGGGGCGACGCCCAAGCAGTATCTGCTGGCCGGTGACAAGGTATTGCTGGCGCACACGCTTGAAGCACTGTTGTCGCACCCGGCGGTGGCCGGGGCGATGGTGGTGGTGGCCGAGAACGACGCCGATTGGCCCGGCTGGACGACCCTGGCCGACAAGCCCATCCTGACCTGCACCGGCGGGGCCACCCGCGCCGAATCCGTGCTGGCCGGGCTGCAGGCGCTACCGGAGGATGTGCGCGCGGACGAGTTCGTGCTGGTGCACGACGCCGCGCGTCCGAATCTCGCCGCTGCCGACCTCGGCCGCCTGCTGGAAGTGGGGCGCAACGACCCGGTCGGGGCGATTCTTGCCGCGCCGGTGCGCGACACCCTGAAGCGGGCCGGCGACGATGGCGGCATCGATGCCACCGAGCCGCGTGCGCGCCTGTGGCGCGCGCTGACCCCGCAGTTGTTCCGCCGGCATCAGTTGGCGCGGGCGCTGCAGGAGGCCGCCACGGCCGGGGTGGAAATCACCGACGAAGCCATGGCGATGGAGCGACAGGGCCTGCGGCCGTTGCTGGTGGAAGGTAATGAAGACAACTTCAAGGTCACCACGCCGGCCGATCTTTCACGTTTTGAATTCGAGCTGTCGCGACGCGGATCGTGAGTCGTCGGCGGCTTTTGTATTGCCAAGCCGGGCAAGCCCGGCTCTACGTTAGGTTTCGGTCATGAATACGGCTGCATTTCCACCTGTCCGCATCGGCCAGGGGTACGACGTCCACGCCTTTGGCGAGGGCGACCACATCATGCTCGGCGGCGTGCGCGTGCCGCACAGCCAGGGCGTGCTGGCCCACAGCGATGGCGATGTGATTCTGCATGCGTTGTGCGATGCCATGCTCGGCGCGCTGGCGCTGGGCGACATCGGCCAGCACTTTCCGCCGTCGGACATGCGTTGGAAGGATGCGGACAGCAGCCAGTTCCTGCAGCACTGCAACACGCTGCTGCGCGAGCGTGGTTGGCAGGTGGGCAACACCGACATCACCGTGATCTGCGAACGTCCCAAGGTCGGTCCGCATGCGCTGGCCATGCGCGAGCGCATTGCCGGGCTGCTGGGTGTCGCGTTGGACACGGTCAGCGTCAAGGCCACCACCTCCGAGAAGCTGGGCTTCACCGGTCGCAGTGAAGGCATCGCCGCGCAGGCCGTGGTGCTGCTGGTGGCGCTGTGATTCCGTTGCCGCTGGCGTTTGGCGCGCCGTTGCTCACGGCCAAGATCCGCACCACGCCGGAAGACTTCCAGGTCGATGAACTGCCGGCATTCGAGCCGAGCGGCGAGGGCGAGCACCTGCTGCTGACCGTGCGCAAGCGCGGAGCCAACACCGTGCATGTGGCCAAACAGATCGCCCGCTGGGCCGGCCTGCCGGAAATGGGGGTCAGCTACGCCGGCATGAAGGACCGGCATGCGGTGACCACCCAGCGTTTCAGCGTGCACCTGCCCAAGCGGGTGGCACCGGATCCGGCGCTGCTCAACGACGCCGAAGTTGAAGTGATCGAGTCGACCTGGCACAACCGCAAGCTGCAGCGCGGCGCGCTGGCCGGCAACCGGTTCAAGCTGGTGCTGCGTGACGTGCAGGGCGACGCCGCATTGATCGACGCACGTCTGGCCCAGATCGCCACGCGCGGGTTGCCGAACTGGTTCGGCGAACAGCGTTTCGGGCGCGACGGTGGCAACGTGCCGGCCGCGCTGGCGATGTTCCAGGGCCGGCGCATGCGCAAGGACCAGCGCTCCCTGTTGCTGTCGGCCGCACGTTCAGCGCTGTTCAACCAGGTGCTGGCGGCGCGCGTGGAGCAGGGCAGCTGGGACAGCGCGCTGGACGGCGAGGTCTGGATGCTGGACGGCAGCCGCAGCGTGTTCGGCCCGGAGCCTTGGAGTGATGCCCTGGCCGAGCGCCTGGCGCGGTTCGACATTCATCCCAGCGGCCCGTTGTGGGGCGAGGGTGAACTGCGGAGTGGCGGGGAGGCGGCTGCATTGGAGCTGGGGGCGATCAGTGATGCGCAATCGCTGCAGCTGCGTGCCGGTCTGGAAGATGCGCGATTGAAGCAGGAGCGGCGTGCGCTGCGCCTGCGCCCGGCATTGCTGCAGCACCAGTGGCTGCAGGCGGACGTGCTGGAGCTGAGCTTCGCGCTGCCGCCAGGGTGCTATGCCACCGCCGTGCTGCATGAACTGGGGCCGGTGCAGGATGTCGGCGCCGCTTCATCGGGCGAGTGACGGACCCCGCGGACACGCATGGCGTGTCCCTACGTTCGGTGGCCGACGCGTAGCGACGCGCCATGCGCGTCCCACGTGACCCCGCACCGCCCGGCCCATCACCGCCGTGCCAACAACACCAGCACCGCCCCGGTCCCGCCTTGCCCGGGCGGTGCCGAATGAAACGCCAGCACGTCATTGCGCTGCCGCAGCAGCCGGTCGACCAGGTTCTTCAACACCGGCGCACCGCCATCCGACTGCAGCCCCTTGCCATGAATGATGCGCACACAGCCATGGTCGTGCGCATGCGCGTCGGCCAGGAACTGGCGCAGCAGGTTCTCGGCCTGCGCGGCGGTCGCCCCGTGCAGGTCAAGCTCGTCCTGCACCGAATACTGTCCGCGCTTGAGCCGCTGGAACATCCGCGCCGGCAGGTTCTCGCGCCGGTAGCTGGCGGTGTCGCCGGCCTCCAGCGGTGAACTGCTGCGTAGCAGCTGCGCGAACTCGCCCCGGGCCTCGGCATCGTCCTGTTCGGCCATGCGGGCGCGCGGCTTCGGCCGCGGCGTCGCCGGTGGCGTCGCCACCGGCTTGCGCAGGGGCTTCACTTCGCCAATGGCTGCGCGGAACAGGGCAGCCGGATCTTCGTCTTCAGAATGTGACATGCGTACAGCCTAATGTGCTGAATCGGCGCTGCCTACCTTTCGGCAGGGTAGGACGATCTGTCCGCATGCGGCACAATAGCGGACGCACTTGTGCGGTTGCCGATCCCGGGAGAGGGGCGCGACAGCCGCGCCAACGCAGCAGAGTGATGGAATCGAAGTCTTGAAAAATCAAGCGGTTAAATCGGAGATGCGCATCCTGGTCAGCAACGACGATGGGGTCGATGCGCCGGGCATCCGGATGCTTGCCAGCGTGTTGCGCCAGGCCGGGCATGAAGTCATGGTGGTCGCCCCCGACCGCGACCGTTCCGGGGCCAGCAACTCGCTTACCCTGGACCTGCCGATCCGCACCAAGCGCATCGACCACTACACCTGTTCGGTGGCCGGTACGCCGACCGACTGCGTGCACCTGGCCCTGACCGGCATGCTCGACTACGAGCCGGACATCGTGGTGTCAGGGATCAACAACGCCGCCAACCTGGGCGACGACGTCATTTATTCCGGCACCGTGTCGGCGGCCATGGAAGGGCGCTTCCTGGGGCTGCCGGCGGTGGCGGTGTCGCTGGTGTCGCACAACCACGACCCGCGCCATTTTGAAACCGCTGCGCGCGCCGCCGTGGAAATCGTCACCCGCCTCAAAGCGGACCCGCTGCCCGCCGATACCATCCTCAACGTCAACGTGCCGGACCTGCCGTGGGACCAGGTGCGGGGCTTCGAGGTGACCCGGCTGGGCAACCGCCACCGCGCTGAAGGCTGCATTCCGCAGCGCGACCCGCGCGGCAATGAGGTGTTCTGGATCGGCCCGGCCGGCCGCGAACAGGACTCCGGTCCGGGCACGGATTTCCACGCCGTACGCAGTGGTCATATCTCGATCACCCCGATCCAGGTCGATTTGACCCGCTACCAGGCGTTGGAAAAGGTGGCCAGCTGGGTGGGCGGGCTGACCGCCGCGCTGGACCGTCCGGCATGAGCCAGCGCCTGCGCCTGCAACCGGAAGCGGTCGGTATCGGCATGACCTCGCAGCGCGTGCGCGACCGCCTGGTCGACCGCCTGCGCGAAAGCGGCATCGCCGACGAAGCCACCCTCAACGCCATCCGCGTGGTGCCGCGGCATCTGTTCATCGATGAAGCGCTGGCCTCTCGCGCCTACGAAGACACGGCGCTGCCGATCGGCCACGGCCAGACCATCTCGCAGCCGTGGGTGGTCGCGCGCATGACCGAGGCGGTGCTGCAGAGCGCGCCGAAGAAGGTGCTGGAAGTGGGCACCGGTTCCGGCTACCAGGCCGCTGTGCTGGGTGCGCTGGGCCTGGAGGTCTACACCGTGGAACGCATTGGCGACCTGCTGCGGCAGGCCCGCAAGCGCTTCCGCGCGTTGGGCATGAACATCCGCAGCAAGCATGACGACGGCCGTATCGGCTGGGCCGAACATGGCCCGTTCGACGCCATCGTGGTCACCGCGGCCGCGCCGGCGCTGGTCGATGCGCTGATCGAACAGCTGGCGGTCGGCGGGCGACTGGTCGCCCCGGTCGGCGGGCCGGGCGCGCAGTCGCTGATCCAGCTGACCCGGCGCGAAGACGGCAGCGTGGCGCAGGAGGTATTGGCGCCGGTCACGTTCGTTCCCCTGCTGTCTGGCATGCTGGACTGAATTCAAGGAGCTGCGTTTCATGAAGATTTTCGGTCCGCTGTACGAGCGGGCAATGAAGTGGGCCGCGCACGAGCGCGCCCCGACCTATCTCACCGTGCTGAGCTTCGTGGAAGCGATCATCTTCCCGGTGATGCCGGAAGTGATGCTGGCCCCCATGTGCGTGGCCCAGCCCAAGCGCGGCTGGTGGTTCGCCACGCTCAGCCTGGCCGGTTCGATGGTCGGCGCGCTGGTCGGTTACGCGCTGGGACACTTCGCCTTTGAAGCGATCAAGCCGCTGTTCGCCGCACTGGGCATGCTGCCCAGCATCGAAGGCGGCATCGCCATCGTGCAGGAAAAGATGGCCGAGTCGCCGTGGGCGGTGTTCACCTTCCTGGTGCTCGGCGGCTTCATGCCGATTCCGATGAAGGTCTTCACCTGGGCCTCGGGTATTGTCGGCGTGCCAATGCCGCAGTACGTGTTGAGCATGCTGATCGGGCGCGGCAAGCGCGTGTACGTGCTGGCCGCGGTGATCCGCATCGGCGGCGCGCGCGCCGAAGCGGCGTTACGGCGCTGGATCGAACCGCTGGGCTGGATCGCCACCGCACTGGTGGTGCTGCTGATTGGCTGGCTTGTCTGGAGGGCGAAATTCGCATGAGTGCACAGCGTTGGAATACCGGTCTGAAGCTGGCCGCTGCCGTGGCCATCGTGGCTACCCTGGGTGCCTGCGGCACCGCCACCGTGGTCAAGTCCTCCGGCAGCCGCGGCGGACACAGCACCCCGCAGACCTCGGTCGCCAAGCCTGGGCAGACCGCCACCGTGCGCAAGGGCGACACCCTGTATGCGCTGGCGCGCATCCACAACATCACCCCGCGTGACCTGGCGGCGTGGAATGGCTTGAGCGAGCCGTACACCATCTACCCGGGCCAGCAGATCCGCCTGTATCCGGGTGGCGGCACGCCGGGCCGCGCCCCGACCACCGTGGTCACCGCCCCGCGCCCGGGCACCAGCACGCCGGCTCCGACCCCGGCACCGGTTCCCACCAATACCCCGATCAAGAACAACATCAACTGGCGCTGGCCGGCCGACGGCGCGCTCGTCGGCCGCTACGTGGCGGCCGATGTCACCAAGCAGGGCATCGACATTGCCGGCACCAGCGGTCAGCCGGTGCGGGCCACCGCGCCGGGCGTGGTGGTGTACTCCGGCGCGGGCCTGGTGGGCTTTGGCGAGCTGATCATCATCAAGCACAACGAGCAGTGGCTGTCGGCCTATGGCCACAACCGCAAGCGCCTGGTGAACGAGGGGCAGAACGTGAAGGCCGGCGAACAGATCGCGGAAATGGGCCGCACCGGCACCACCCGCGACATGCTGCACTTCGAGATCCGCTACAACGGCAAGCCGGTCGACCCGCAGCAGTACCTGCCGGCGCGCTGAGCGGTCCGGCATCGGGATGGACACGCATGGCGTGTCCCTACGGGGGCGGATCGCCGGGAATCAACCCGCGAACATGAACGCGGCGGCGACCTTGCGGCCTTCGGCGGCCAGCAGATTGAAGGTCCGCGCAGCGGCCTGGTTGTTCATCACTTCCAGCCCGATCCCGCGCTGCAGGCAGCGGCCCAGCACCTCGGCCGACGGGAACACCTGGGTGTCGCCGGTGCCCAGCACGATCAGTTCCGGGCCCAGTGCCAGCACCGGCTCCAGGTCGGCCACGGTCAGCGCCGTGCCCACGGCCACCGGCCAGTTTTCCACCAGCTGGTCGGGGCTGACGATGAAGCTCGCCCCGAGCACCTTGTCATTCACGGTCGCGCTGTGGCCATTGGCGGCGCGCAACACATAGGCGTAATCCGGCAGTTCGTGGCTGAATTGCATGGTGCAATCAGCCGCGCGGCAGCACGATCTTGCGCTGTTCCTTGCTCGGGCGGTACAGCACGGCGGTATGGCCGATGCGCTGCACCAGCGCGCTGCCCGAGGCCTCGGCAAGCTCGGCGATCATGGCATCGCGGGTGTCGCGGTCGTCCGCCCCCACCTTTATCTTCACCAGTTCATGGCGCTCCAGCACCTCCTCCAGCTCAGCCAGGAAGGCCGGGGTGATCCCCTTTCCGCCGATCTGCAGCAGGGCCTTCAGATCGTGGGCTTGGCCGCGGAGGAAGCGGGTCTGGGCGGAGGTGAGGGCAGTAGACATTCAGGAACGGACGGTTAATCAGGGTGATCAGGGTATCATGACCATCCCAAAAGGCCCCCTGTCCCATGGCAACGCGCAGCAAAAGCAGTCAACGTTGGTTGAAAGAGCACTTTTCCGACCCCTTCGTGAAGAAGGCCCAGGCAGAGGGCATGCGCTCGCGCGCGGCCTACAAGCTGGAGGAGCTGCTCGAACGTGACCGGCTGCTGAAGCCGCACATGGTGGTGGTCGACCTCGGAGCCGCCCCGGGCGGCTGGTCCCAGCAGGTCCGTCGCCAGATCGGCGATACCGGCCGGGTGCTGGCCCTGGACATCCTGGAGATGCCGCCACTGGCCGGCGTCGAGTTTCTTCACGGCGATTTCAGGGAGCAGTCGGTCCTATCGCAGTTTGAAGCCATGCTGGGCGACCAGCCGGTGGACCTTGTGCTTTCCGACATGGCCCCCAATAAGAGTGGCATGGACGCGGTGGACCAGCCGCGGATGATGCACCTGGCCGAGCTGGCGTTGGATTTCGCCGACAACCACCTCAAGCCGGGTGGGGCGTTCCTGATCAAGCTGTTCCAGGGCGTGGGCTTTGACGACTACGTGCGTGAAATGCGCCGGCGGTACGACAAGGTGGTCATCCGCAAGCCTGAAGCCTCGCGTAAGCGCTCGCCCGAGGTCTATGCCCTGGGGCAGGGCAAACGTCACCAGATCAAGTAAGCTCGACCATACCAATCGCGTCAGGCATTAGAGGAACCACGGAGCCAATGAGGATGAACGACTTGACCAAGAACCTCCTGCTATGGGTGGTCGTGGCCGTGGTGCTGATGGTCGTGTTCCAGAGCTTCTCGCCGAAGAGCAGCGGAGCGGGGGCCCAGGGGGCCACGTATTCGCAGTTCCTGGACCAGGTGGACAGCGGCAATGTCCAGAAGGTGACCTTCGGCGGCGAAGGCCGTGCCGGCACCAGCCAGATCTCCTACACCACGCGCAGCGGCCAGACCGCCACCATCACCGCGCCCTTCGATCGCGACCTGATCAACGTGCTGCGCGGCAAGAACGTGGAAATCGTCCAGGAAGAACCGTCCAGCGGCATTTCGCTGGGGGCCATCCTGATGAACTTCCTGCCCGTCATCCTGATCATCGGCTTCTGGTTGTTCATCATGCGCCAGATGCAGGGCGGCGGCGGCGGGGCCAAGGGCGCGATGTCCTTCGGCAAGTCGCGCGCCAAGCTGCAGGGCGAAGACCAGATCAAGGTCACCTTCGCCGACGTCGCCGGTTGCGACGAGGCCAAGGAAGAAGTGGGCGAACTGGTCGACTTCCTGCGTGATCCGAGCAAGTTCACCAAGCTGGGCGGCAAGATTCCGCGCGGCGTGCTGATGGTCGGTCCCCCCGGTACCGGCAAGACCCTGCTGGCCCGGGCCATCGCCGGCGAGGCCAAGGTGCCGTTCTTCTCGATCTCCGGCTCGGACTTCGTGGAAATGTTCGTCGGCGTCGGTGCCAGCCGCGTGCGCGACATGTTCGAGCAGGCCAAGAAGCAGGCTCCGTGCATCATCTTCATCGACGAAATCGACGCCGTCGGTCGCCACCGTGGTGCCGGCCTGGGCGGCGGTCATGACGAGCGCGAGCAGACCCTGAACCAGCTGCTGGTCGAAATGGACGGCTTTGAAGGAGGCGAGGGCGTCATTGTCATCGCCGCCACCAACCGTCCCGACGTGCTGGATCCGGCGCTGCTGCGTCCGGGCCGCTTCGACCGCCAGGTCGTGGTCGGTCTGGCCGACGTCAAGGGCCGCGAGCAGATCCTGCGCGTGCACATGCGCAAGCTGCCGCTGGCTGACGATGTCGAGCCGATGGTCATTGCCCGTGGTACCCCCGGTTTCTCCGGTGCGGACCTGGCCAACCTGTGTAACGAGGCGGCGCTGTTCGCCGCGCGAGGCAACGAGAAGGAGGTCCGCATGGACCACTTCGACCGTGCCCGCGACAAGATCCTGATGGGTGCCGAACGCCGCTCGATGGCCATGAGCGAAGAGGAAAAGACCCTCACCGCCTACCACGAAGCTGGCCACGCCATCGTCGGCCGCCTGGTGCCCGAGCACGACCCGGTCTACAAGGTCACCATCATTCCGCGCGGTCGCGCGCTGGGTGTGACCATGTACCTGCCGGAAGGCGACAAGTACTCGATGAACCGGGTGGCGATCGAATCGCAGCTGTGCTCGCTGTACGGCGGCCGCGTGGCCGAAGAGCTGATCTTCGGTGCCGACAAGGTCACCACCGGTGCTTCCAACGACATCGAGCGCGCCACCAAGATGGCCCGCAACATGGTCACCAAGTGGGGTCTGTCCGACGAACTCGGCCCGATCGCCTATGGTGAGGAAGACGACGAAGTGTTCCTGGGCCGTTCGGTCACCCAGCACAAGAGCGTGTCCGACGACACTGCCCGCCGCATCGACGAAGTGGTGCGCAGCATCCTGGACAAGGCCTATGCCCGGACCACCGAGCTGATGACCGCCAACCTGGACAAGCTGCACACCATGTCGCAGCTGCTGCTGCAGTACGAAACCATCGATGCGCCGCAGATCGACGCGGTCATGGAAGGCCGGGATCCGCCGCCGCCGGCGGGCTGGGGCAAGTCCAACAAGAGCGACGGTGGCAACAACAACGACAAGGGCGGCGACGCCCGTCCGGTGCCGCCGATCGCCGGTCCTGCCGAGCAGCACTGAGCAGGTCCGCGTAACGTGGAAGGCCGGGGCAACCCGGCCTTCCGCATTCTGTAGAGCCGGGCTCGCCCGGCTGCCCCCCCCCCGGAGCCCCCCATGTCCACCCCGCCACCCCCGATCTCGCACACCACCGAAATGGTGATCGCCACGGTCGTCGGTGCCGCCATCGGCCTCACCACGGAAAATTACCTGCTGGGCATCGGCATCGGCATTGCGCTGGGTATTGGCCTGAGCGTGGCCAAGACCCTGTACCTGGACTACAAGCGCCGCAAGCGCTGATGCGCCCTTGCGCGCAGGTGCCGCAATCGGCACGATGCGCGGGCACGGCCGCATGACGCGGCCGTGGCCATCATTCCAGGGGGAATACCATGCGTCATCCGATCCGCGCGGCCGCTGCCGCGCTGCTGTGCTGTGCCTCGCCCGCGTTCGCTGCCACCGTCCAGGTGCAGGACCCGGTGCCCTTCTCGGACTCGGCCTACATCGCCGACAACATCAAGGCCGAGTGCCGCATGGGCGCACAGCTGGCGACCGCGCTGGGCAGCAACGCCGGCAAGTTCGGCAACACCATTGAGTTCAGCGGCGAACCCGGCGAGCAGGGCCGGGTGCTGAAGCTGGAACTGGTCGAAGCGCAGAGCGCCGGCAATGCGTTCAGCGGTCACTTCAAGTCGGCCACCGTGCGTGGCGTGTTGCTCGATGACGGCCAGAAGGTGGCTACCGTCACCGCACGCCGTGTTTCCCGCGGCGGTGCGTTCGGCGGCTTCAAGGGTTCCTGCGACGTGCTGGAACGCGTGGTGACCGCCATCGGCAGTGACCTGGCCGAGTGGCTGGCCAACCCGACCGACAACGCCAAGCTCGGCGATTTCTGACGGCTACCCGGGGGCGCCAGCGTAAACTACGCGCTGGCGCACTTCGTGGATGGCCCATGTTCGACACTTCTCCCCAGCTGGACTGCGGCGGCCGCGTGCTGCGGCTGGACCGCCCGCGCGTGATGGGCATCGTCAATGTCACCCCGGATTCGTTCTCCGACGGCGGCGCGCACGACACCACCGAGGCGGCCGTGGCCCACGGCCTGCAACTGGTGAAGGAAGGGGCCGACCTGCTCGACATCGGCGGTGAATCCACCCGCCCGGGTGCCGCCCCGGTATCGGTGGAAGAAGAGCTGCGCCGGGTGGTGCCGGTGATCCAGGCATTGGCCGAACGCACCCAGGTGCCGCTCAGCGTGGACACCTTCAAACCCGAGGTGATGCGCGCGGCCGTCGCCGCCGGCGCGGGCATGATCAATGACATCCACGCGCTGCGTCAGGACGGTGCGCTGGCCGCCGCCGCCGGGCTGGGTGTGCCGGTGGTGCTGATGCACATGCAGGGCGAGCCGGGCAGCATGCAGGACACGCCGCACTATGACGACGTGGTCGCCGAAGTGCATCGTTTCCTGGCCGAGCGCATGTTTTCGGCCGAAATGGCCGGTATTGCGAAGAAAAACCTGGTCATCGACCTCGGCTTCGGCTTCGGCAAGACCACCGAACACAACATGACCCTGCTAGCGCGGTCGGAGCGCTTCCTCGAGCTGGGCGTGCCGATGCTGGCCGGGTTGTCGCGCAAGCGCAGCATCGGCGAGCTCACCGGCCGTCAGGAGCCACGTGATCGCGTGGCCGGATCCGTGGCCGCGCACCTGATCGCTGCACAGCGCGGGGCGATGATCCTGCGTGTGCATGACGTGGCCGCCACCGTGGATGCGCTCAAGGTCTGGGCGGCAGTGGATGCGGTGCCGGCTCCACGCGTGGCCGCCAGCCCAGCGATGCCGCGCTGGCCGGACGAGGACTGATGGGCGTCGACCGGCGCCCGCTGGCGATTGCTGTCATGGGCCCGACCGCGTCGGGCAAGACCGCCACGGCCATCGCACTGGCGCAGCAACTGGGCGGTGAGATCGTCAGCGTCGATTCGGCGCTGGTCTACCGTGGCCTGGACATCGGCTCGGCCAAACCGGACGCCCGTGAGCGCGCGCAGGCCCCGCATCATCTGCTCGATCTGCGTGACCCATGGCAGACCTATTCGGCCGCCGAGTTCGCCGCAGATGCCGCGCGCGTGGTCGCTGACATCGTCGCGCGGGGTCGCATGCCGATTCTGGCCGGTGGCACCGGGCTGTACTTCCGCGCCCTGCTGCAGGGCCTGTCGCCGATGCCGGCGGCCGACCCGGCGCTGCGCGCTGCCATCAGCGCAGAAGGTGAAGCCCGCGGCTGGGGCACCCTGCATGCCGAGCTGGCCCAGGTCGACCCGATCGCGGCCGCGCGCATTCACGCCACCGACCCGCAGCGGATCCAGCGGGCACTGGAGGTGTACCGGCTGACCGGCACCCCGATCAGCGAATGGCAGAAACGTCCGGGTGTGGATCGGCTGCCGGTGCGCTGCCTCAAGCTGATACTGGCTCCGCGCGCGCGCAGCACCCTGCACCAGCGCATCGAGACCCGCTTCGACGCGATGCTGGCAAACGGCTTTTTGGACGAGGTGCGCGCGCTGCGTGCGCTGCCGCAGATGGCGGCGGTCGCCGCCCCACTGGACCTGCCGGCGGTGCGTGCGGTGGGCTACCGCCAGGCCTGGGAATACCTGGACGGGCAGGGTACGGCCGCCGAGTTCCGCGACAAAGGCATCTACGCCACCCGCCAACTCGCCAAGCGCCAGCTCACCTGGCTACGGGGCGAGCTTGATGCGCGCTGGTTCGACCCCCATCTGGAAGCCGCAGCCCTGGCCGATGCGGTCAGTGCATTTACTGCGACCTGAACCATGTCTTCACGCCCTCGGGGCGGTGTACCATCAATGATTCCGGTGGGCGACGGGGCCGTGACCGCCGCCGGGCTACCCAATAAGAACAATAATGAGGAGTGTGCAATGTCCAAGGGGCAATCGCTGCAGGATCCGTTTCTGAATGCACTGCGGCGCGAGCGCGTGCCGGTGTCGGTGTATCTGGTCAACGGCATCAAACTGCAGGGCACGATTGAATCGTTCGACCAGTTCGTGGTCCTGCTGCGCAATACGGTGAGCCAGATGGTGTACAAGCACGCCATTTCCACCGTGGTGCCGGCACGCAACGTACGGGTCGGTCCCGGTGGCGGCTATGTACAGTCCAATGACGGCGGCACCGACGGTGCCCAGGGCGATGACGACGTTGAATGAAGCAGGCAAGACCGGAGTGATGCGTGTTTGACCGTTCCAAGCGGGGCGAACACGCGCTCCTGATCCAGCCCCATGCGGGAAAGCTGGAAGAAGACGTGCTGGAAGAGTTCACCGACCTGGCCCGCTCGGCCGGGGCCAGTATTGCGGCCACGTTGACCGCGCGGATCGACCGGCCCAATCCGTCGATCCTGATCGGCAGCGGCAAGCTCGATGAAGTGAAAGCCGCCGCGGACGCGACCGGGGCCGACCTGATCCTGGTCAACCATGCGTTGAGCCCGGTGCAGGAGCGCAACCTGGAGCGTTTCCTCGAGCGTCGGGTGATCGACCGTACCGGGCTGATCCTGGACATCTTCGCGCAGCGGGCGCACAGCCACGAAGGCAAGCTGCAGGTCGAGCTGGCGCAGCTGCGCCACCTGGCCACGCGGCTGGTGCGCGGCTGGACCCACCTGGAGCGTCAGCGCGGCGGTGCCATCGGCCTGCGCGGCCCCGGTGAAACCCAGCTCGAAACCGACCGAAGGCTGCTGCAGAAGCGCGTGGAGCAGCTGCAGAAGCGGCTGGAAAAGGTGGAAGTGCAGCGCACCCAGATGCGCCGTGCGCGCGTGCGCAGCGAACTGCCGCGGGTGGCCCTGGTCGGCTATACCAATGCCGGCAAGTCGACCCTGTTCAACGCGCTGACCGGTGCCGAGGCCTACGCGGCCGACCAGCTGTTCGCCACCCTGGATCCGACCGTGCGGCGTATCGCCATTCCGGGCGGCAACGTGGTGCTGGCCGACACCGTCGGCTTCGTGCGCGACCTGCCGCACGAGCTGGTGGCCGCGTTCCGTTCCACCCTGTCCGAAGCGCGCGAGGCGGATTTCCTGCTGCACGTGGTCGATGCCGCCGACCCGCACCGCGAAGAGCGCATCGCCCAGGTGGACGAGGTGCTGGCCGCGGTGGGGGCAGGCGACCTGCCGCAGCTGCTGGTCTTCAACAAGATCGACCGCATCGACAGTGCCGAACCGCGTCACGATGCCCAGGACGGGATTCCCGACCCGGCGCGCCGCGAACGGGTGTGGATGTCGGCCCGCGACGGCACCGGCCTGGAACTGCTGCAGAGCGTGCTGGGCAAGCGCCTGGGGCTGCAGCACATCACCGGCCAGCTGCGCCTGCCGCCCAGCGCCGGCCGCCTGCGTTCGCGCCTGCACCAGCTGGAAGTAGTGCGTGGCGAGCAGGTGGACGAGGAGGGCTGGTTGCTGGAGGTGGACCTGCCGATTGCCGAGGCCGAGAAGCTTGCCGCCAGTGTCGACGGTGCGCCGATCAAAGCCATGCTGCCGGAGAAGCTGCCCGAATGGTGACGTCATGACGGTCCCGACCGACACCGAACTGGCCGATCTGGCCCGCGCCACCGGCCAGCGCCTGCAGCAGGCCAACCTGCAGCTGGTCACCGCCGAAAGCTGCAGCGGCGGCTGGATCGCCAAAGCCATGACCGACATCGCCGGCTCGTCGGCGTTCTTCGACTGCGGCATGGTGGTCTACAGCTACGAGGCCAAGCAGCGTCTGCTCGGTGTGCGTGCGCAGACGCTGGAGCAGTTCGGCGCGGTCAGCCGCGAAACCGTGATGGAAATGGTGTCTGGCGCGCTGGTCAATTCCGGTGCCGGTGTGGCCGTTGCGGTGACCGGCATCGCCGGGCCCGGTGGTGGCAGCGCCGACAAGCCGGTTGGCAGCGTCTGGATCGCCTGGAAGCAGCGCGGTGGCTATGCCCGCGCGCAGCTGTTCCAGTTCAGTGGCGACCGCGACGCCATCCGTCGCCAGACCGTGCAGCAGGCGCTTACCGGAATCTTCGCGCCGGTGTGACATGCTGGGCGGGTGCAGGCAACGGAGCGCGTGGCGATGTGGGAAACACTGGGAACCGTTCGTGACCTGGGGCGACTGCAGGAAATCGCCTCGGTCCTGATCCGCTATGGCTTTGGCGACCTGGTGCGCCGCATCGGCCTGGCCGACGTGCTCGAACGCGCGGGTCGCCTGCTGCACTGGAACGACACCCAGCACATGCTGCGCATGACCGCGCCGGTGCGCGTGCGCCGGGCCATGGAAGACCTGGGCCCCACCTTCGTCAAACTCGGCCAGGTGCTGGCCACCCGCGTGGACCTGTTCCCGCCAGACTGGATCGCCGAGTTCTCCGAACTGCAGAACGCGGTGCCGGCGCTGCCGTTCGAGCAGGTGCGAGGGCAGCTCGAAGCCGACCTCGGCGCACCGCCCGAGCAGGTGTTCGCCTGGTTGGACGTGATGCCCATGGCCGCCGCTTCCCTGGCCCAGGCGCACCGCGCGCGGCTGCAGGACGGCAGTGAGGTCGTGCTGAAGATCCGGCGCCCCGGCATCCGTGATGTGATCGAGGCCGACCTGCGCCTGCTGGCGCGGTTGGCCGAGATCGTCGAAGCGCGGCTGCCTGACCTGCAGCGCTATCGTCCGGCGGAAGTGGTGCAGCAGTTCCAGGTGTCGCTGCGGCGCGAGCTGGATTTCGCTGCCGAGTGCCGTAACGCCGAGCGCATCGCGCGCAACTTCCAGGGACGGCAGGACATCCTCATTCCGCGCGTGCACTGGCAGTGGACCTGCGAAAGCCTCAACGTGCAGGACTTCGTCGACGGCATTCCCGGTCGCGACCTCACCGCCGTCGATGCCGCTGGCCTGGACCGCGTGCAGCTGGCCCGCACCGGTGCGCGCATCGTGCTGAAGATGGTGCTGGAAGACGGCTGCTTCCATGCCGACCCGCACCCCGGCAACATCATCTACCTGCATGACGGCCGTATCGGCGTGATCGATTTCGGCATGGTCGGGGCCATCTCCGAGCAGCGCCGTTTCCAGGTCGCGCAGCTGCTGCATGGACTGGTCAACCAGGAGCCGGAAGCGGTGGCCGACATCCTGCTGGACTGGGCGGGCGGCGTGGACGTGGACGAATCGCGTCTGCAGCAGGACATCAGCGTGTTCGTCGACCAGTACCGTGGGGTGCCGCTGAAGGACCTGCACATGGGGTTGATGCTGGGCAACATCACCCAGCTGCTGCGCCAGTACTCGCTGACCCTGCCGGCCGACCTGGCGCTGATGATCAAGACCTTCCTGACCCTGGAGGGCATGGGCCGACAGCTTGACCCGCAGTTCGACATGGCCAGCGCCGCGCGGCCGTACCTGGAGCGGGTGATGCTGCAGCGCTACGCGCCGTCGGCCCTGCTCAAGCGTGGGCGGCGCAGCCTGATGGGCGCGCTCGACCTGGTCGGCGACCTGCCGCGTGATGTGCGCCGGCTGCTGCAGATGGCCCGGCGCGGGCGGTTGCAGCTGAAGGTGGAAACCCATGCGCTGGAGGGATTTGGCGAGCAGGTGAATCGGGCGGCGAACCGGCTGGTGGTGGGAATCGTGACCGCGGCGCTGATCATCGGGTCATCGATTGTCATGCACAGCGTGGGGGGAATCTCCAGTCGCTGGTTGCTGGCGCTGGGCGTGGCGGGGTTCGTCGGGGCGGGGTTCTGCGGGGTGTGGATCCTGGTGTCGATTCTGCGCAACCGGTAGCGCCGTTCGCTTTTCGTTTTTTTCTTCCGGAGCCTTGCATGTGTCGGTTGTTAGTAGTAATACTACTAACCATGGAACTGACCGACACCCAGCAGGCGATCCTGCAGTTGATCGCCGAGCGCATCGAGACCGATGGCGCGCCGCCATCGCAGACGGAAATCGCCCGTGCCTTCGGCTTCAAGGGCGTGCGCGCCGCCCAGTACCACCTGGAAGCGCTGGAGCAGGCCGGGGCGATCCGACGGATCCCCGGCCAGGCTCGCGGGATCCGGTTGGTCCAGGCCCCGGCACTGCAGGAAGGCCTGCCGGATTCGCTGCCCGGCCCGGCACTGCCGGACGGCGTGCTGCGGCTGCCGGTGCTGGGCCGGGTCGCCGCCGGTCTGCCGATCGGGGCCGACATCGGCTCGGATGATTTCGTGGTGCTCGACCGGGTGTTCTTCTCGCCCGCACCGGACTACCTGCTGAAAGTGCAGGGTGACTCGATGATCGACGAAGGCATCTTCGACGGCGACCTGATCGGCGTGCACCGCACCCGCGATGCCCGCTCCGGGCAGATCGTGGTCGCCCGCATCGACGACGAAATCACCGTCAAGCTGCTGAAGATGGGCAAGGACCGCATCCGGCTGCTGCCGCGCAACCCCGACTACAAGCCCATCGAAGTCCTGCCCGACCAGGATTTCGCCATTGAAGGGCTGTACTGCGGCCTGTTACGGCCCAATCGCTGATCCCTTCCATGCTCCAAACGCGCGGTCTTTTGTGGCGATTCTCTGATTTGGCTGAGGTTGGTACGGATGTCCGATAATTTTTTTCCGAACGCCGGGCAGAATCTCAGCCTGTGCGATACGCCAACCTTAAAGTGACCCCGTGGCCAAGAAATCAACCAAAGACACCCCCTCCAACGACATGACCTCTGCAAGGACCTCTCCGATGGACGAGAACAAGAAGCGCGCCCTTACCGCCGCACTGAGCCAGATCGAAAAGCAGTTCGGCAAGGGCTCGGTGATGCGCATGGGCGACCGCGTCATCGAAGCCGTGGAAGCCATTCCGACCGGTTCGCTGATGCTCGACATCGCGCTGGGCATCGGCGGTCTGCCCAAGGGCCGTGTCGTTGAAATCTATGGTCCGGAATCCTCCGGCAAGACCACGCTGACCCTGCAGGCCATCGCCGAGTGCCAGAAGAAGGGCGGCACGGCGGCCTTCATCGACGCCGAGCACGCGCTGGACCCGATCTACGCGGCCAAGCTGGGCGTGAACGTGGACGAGCTGCTGCTGTCGCAGCCGGATACCGGTGAACAGGCGCTGGAAATCGCCGACATGCTGGTCCGTTCCGGTTCGATCGACATCGTCGTCATCGACTCGGTCGCGGCGCTGACCCCGAAGGCCGAAATCGAAGGCGAAATGGGCGACCAGCTGCCGGGTCTGCAGGCCCGTCTGATGAGCCAGGCGCTGCGCAAGCTCACCGGCAACATCAAGCGCTCCAACACCCTGGTGGTCTTCATCAACCAGCTGCGCATGAAGATCGGCGTGATGATGCCGGGCCAGAGCCCGGAAACCACCACCGGTGGCAACGCGCTGAAGTTCTATGCCTCGGTCCGCCTGGACATCCGCCGTATCGGCGCGATCAAGAAGGGCGATGAAATCATCGGCAACCAGACCAAGATCAAGGTCGTCAAGAACAAGCTGGCTCCTCCGTTCAAGCAGGTCATCACCGAGATCCTGTACGGCGAAGGCATCAGCCGCGAAGGCGAACTGATCGATATGGGCGTGGAAGCCAAGCTGGTCGAGAAGGCCGGTGCCTGGTACAGCTACGGTGAAGAGCGTATCGGCCAGGGCAAGGACAACGCGCGTGGCTACCTGCGCGACAACCCGCAGGTCGCCCAGCGCCTGGAAGCCGAGCTGCGCGAGAAGTTCCAGCCGGCCGAAGCGGCCCGCGAGGCGGGCGACGACGACGGCGACGACGAGTAAGTTTTCCTGCGGGGCAGGGCGGCGCCGTCAGTGACGCTGGCGCTGCCCCGCAGTTTCCCCGTTTGGAACCCATCCCCCGGACGGGGGCGCGCCAAGGACGGCGCACACCAGTGAGACCGCAATGCACGATGCCGACAGCCCGGAAGGCGGCCGCAAGAAGCGCCGCATTCGCGAACAGACTCCCGTCCAGCGGGCGCTGGGGTTGCTGGTCCGCCGTGAGCATTCGCGCAAGGAACTGACCCGCAAGCTCACCGCGCGGGGCATTGAAGGCGACGCCGCCGAAGCGGCAGTCAGCAAGCTGACCGAAGCCGGTTGGCAGGACGACACCCGGTTTGCGGAGAATCTGGTGCGCATGCGCGCCAATACGGGCTATGGCCCGATTCACATCCGTGCCGAGCTGGGCACCCACGGCCTGGACAGTACCCAGGTGGCCACCGCCATGGACACCTTTGACGGCGACTGGACCGAGAATGCCCGGGATCTGATCCGCCGCCGGTTTGGCGAGGCCGGCCCGCAGGACCTGCCGCAGCGGCGCAAGGCGGCCGATCTGCTGGCCCGGCGTGGGTTTGATGGGGATTCCATCCGGCGGGCCACGCGGTACGACATCGAGGATTGAGTATCCGGGTTGACGCGCATGGCGCGTCACTACGCGTACGGCCCCCGGGCCTGATACCCTTGGTGGTTTCGGCGGTCCTGTTAGTTGACACCCGGCCATAGGGGCTGCGTGCCAGGGACCGACCGGCCCGCACACAGCCAGCCCCCATGACCGCATCCGCCAAATTCACCACCTCCCAGATCCGCAGCGACTTCCTTGAGTTCTTCAAGGGCAAGGGCCACACCATCGTGCCGTCGGCCCCGCTGGTGCCGGGCAACGACCCGACCCTGATGTTCACCAATTCCGGCATGGTGCAGTTCAAGGACGTGTTCCTTGGCGCGGAAAAGCGCAGCTATGTGCGCGCGGCCGACGTCCAGCGCTGCCTGCGTGCCGGCGGCAAGCACAACGACCTTGACCAGGTCGGCTACACCGCCCGCCACCACACCTTCTTTGAAATGCTGGGCAACTGGTCGTTCGGCGACTACTTCAAGAAGGACGCCATTGCCTGGGCCTGGGAGTTGCTGACCCAGGTGTGGAAGCTGCCGGCCGAGCGCCTGCTGGTCACCGTGTACCAGACCGACGACGAAGCCTATGCGCTGTGGCGTGACATGGTCGGCATTCCCGAAGACCGCATCGTTCGCATCGGCGACAACAAGGGCGCGCCGTTTGCGTCGGACAACTTCTGGCAGATGGCCGATACCGGCCCCTGCGGCCCGTGCACCGAGATTTTCTATGACCACGGCGACCACATCGCCGGTGGTCCCCCGGGCTCGCCCGATGAAGACGGTGACCGCTTCATCGAGATCTGGAACCTGGTGTTCATGCAGTTCGACCGCCAGCCGGACGGCACCCTGGTGCCGCTGCCGGCCCCGTGCGTGGACACCGGCATGGGCCTGGAGCGCCTGACCGCGATCCTGCAGCACGTGCACACCAATTATGAGATCGACCTGTTCCAGGCGCTGATCCGCAAGGCCAGCGAACTGACCGGCATGGCGGATCTGGAGAACAAGTCGCTGCGCGTCATCGCCGACCACATCCGCGCCTGCTCCTTCCTGATCGTGGACGGCGTGCTGCCGTCCAACGAGGGCCGCGGCTACGTGCTGCGCCGGATCATCCGTCGCGCGCTGCGTCACGGTTGGATGCTGGGCGTGCGCCAGCCGTTCTTCAGCAAGCTGGTGCCGACCCTGGTCGAGCAGATGGGCGAAGCCTATCCGGAACTGCCGGCCCAGGCCGACACCGTGGTGCGTGCCCTGCAGGCCGAAGAGGAGCGCTTCGCGCAGACCCTCGATTCGGGCATGAAGATCTTCGACGACGTTGCCGCACAGGTCACCGACGGCGTCATTCCGGGTGTCGACGCCTTCCGTCTGTACGATACCTACGGCTTCCCGCTTGACCTCACCCAGGACATCGCCCGCGAGCGCAACCTGGTGGTGGACATTGCCGGCTTTGATGCCGCCATGGAGAAGCAGCGCGAGGATGGACGCAAGGGCGGCAAGTTCGGTGGTGGCGTGACGCTTTCGGCCGAACTGGTGGCCACGCTCAAGCCCACCGTGTTCCAGGGTTACGACCGCCTGCAGGCCGACGGCCTGACCGTGGTGGCCCTGCTCAAGGACGGTCGTGCGGTGGACAGTGCGCAGGCCGGTGACGAGGTCATCGTCTTCACCAACCAGACGCCGTTCTATGCCGAATCCGGTGGCCAGGTCGGTGATACCGGCACGCTCACCGGCAACGGTGTGCAGCTGCCGGTGACCGACACCCAGAAGTTCGCGGGTCAGTTCCATGGCCACGTCGGCCAGATCGCCAGCGGCTCGCTGAAGGTCGGCGACGTGCTCAGCGGCCAGGTCGACGGCGCGCGCCGTGGGGCCACCATCCTCAACCACTCTGCCACTCACCTGCTGCACGCTGCGCTGCGCGAGGTGCTGGGCACCCACGTGCAGCAGAAGGGCTCGCTGGTTGCGCCGGACCGCCTGCGCTTCGACTTCTCGCACTTCCAGCCGATCACGCCGGAAGAGCTGGCCGTGATCGAACGCAAGGTCAACGAGCAGGTGCGTGCCAACAACGCTGCCGAAGTGCACAACATGGGCATGCAGGAAGCGCTGGATTTCGGTGCGATGGCGCTGTTCGGCGAAAAGTACGGCGAAAACGTGCGCGTGCTGAAGATGGGCGACTACTCCACCGAACTGTGTGGGGGTACCCACGTCGGCCGTACCGGCGACATCGGCCTGTTCAAGATCACCTCCGAAGGGGGCGTGTCCTCGGGCGTGCGCCGCATCGAGGCGGTGACCGGGCAGGGCGCGCTCGACTATGTCAGCCATGAAGAAGCGCAGCTGGCCGAGGCCGCCGCGCTGCTGGGCGGCGCTGCCAGTGACGTGATCGAGAAGATCCGCCAGCTGGGCGAGCGCCAGAAGAAGCTGGAACGTGAACTGGAGGCCCTGAAGGCCAAGCAGGCCGCCGGAGCCACCGCGGACCTGGGCGGCTCGGCCGTGGAGGTGAACGGTGTGAAGATCCTGGCCGTGCGCCTGGAGGGCTTCGACGCCAAGGCCCTGCGCGATGCGATGGATCGCCTGAAGCAGCAGCTGGTCAATACCGTCATCGTGTTGGCCGGTGCCCAGGACGGCAAGGTTTCCCTGGTTGCCGGTGTGAACGGCAGTGCAATGGGCAAGGTCAAGGCTGGGGAACTGTTGTCCCACATCGCCAGTCAGATCGGGGGCAAGGGCGGCGGCCGCCCGGACCTCGCCCAGGGTGGTGGTGAGGACGGGCCCGCCCTTGCCTCGGCCCTTGCCGGGGTCGTTGACTGGGTGACCCCTCGTATCTGAACATTCTGAAGCCTCCGCTCCTTGATGGGGCGGTTGGGCTGACGGTAATATGGCTAATCCTTTTCCCTTTGTCGTGGCGTCCCTTGGCTGGGTGCCAAACCGGTGGGAAAAACCACCGGTTCTTGGAGACTAAAAAACAATGTTGATCCTGACTCGCCGTGTTGGCGAAACCCTGAAGATCGGCGATGAGGTCAGCGTGACCGTACTCGGCGTCAAGGGCAACCAGGTGCGTATCGGTATCACCGCTCCGAAGGATGTGGCCGTGCACCGCGAAGAGATTTACGAGCGGATCCAGCGCGGCGACCAGCCGAACCCATCCGGCGGCGAAAATTCTTCGAATTAAGGCTTTACCTCGGGGTGTGATTAACGTTATTCTTCACGCCCCCGCTGAGACGTAACACCGCAGCGAGGAAAGCCAGAATACTGGAGTGGTGCCCGAGTGGCTGAAGGGGCTCCCCTGCTAAGGGAGTATAGGGCCAAAAACTCTATCGAGGGTTCGAATCCCTCCCACTCCGCCAGTGACAAGAAAAACCTCCCGCAAGGGAGGTTTTTTTTTGTCCGCGATGTTCAAGCCGACTTGTGCGGCGCGACCGCCTTGGTGCACACGGCCGTCATCCACGCGGTCATCACATTGAAATCTTCCCTGCCTAATGTTCCAGACTGCCTGCCGGTGCCAGGTGCGGGCCGCAGGTCCGCCCGGCACCGTCGCTGAAGGCAACCGACCGAGGATCATGTGCTTACGTTCAGGGGGCTTGATGGACGCCATGCTGTCCTGTGCATCGTGCTGCTCTGTGCGTGGCTTGCGCCCGGACAGGGCACTGCGCGTGCGCACGACGCGGTGGCCGAGCACGCCTTCGATCTTCCCGCCCAGCCGCTGGAACGGGCGCTTGAACGCTTCAGCGTTGTCTCGGGGTGGTCGGTGATGTACCCGGCCGCGCTTGCCGACGGACGCAGCAGCCGCGCAGTGGCGGGCCTGATGCCCCCGGCGCGGGCGCTGGAACAGCTGCTGGCCGGCACCGGCCTGGTCGCCCAGACGGTCGGCGAAGGCCGCGTAGTGGTACGTGCGTCGTCTGGCGTCGACACCGCCGCGCAAGCCGCCACGCCCGCGCTGGCTCCCGACGAGCACCGCCGTCGCTACGGCCAGGTGCAGCAGGCGCTGCGCCACGCGTTCTGCGACGACCCGCTGCTTGCCCCGGGCGACTACTCGGCTGAGCTGGCCTTCACCGTGGCCGCGGACGGTCGCGTGCATGCCCCCGAACTCCTCGCTGGCAGCGCCGATGCGCGCCGCGACCAGCGGCTGCTGCAGGCGGTTGCCGCGCTGCAGTTGCCCTCCGCGGTGGCGGCGCTCGCGCAGCCGCTCACCCTGCACATCCTCCCCGTGTCGGATGGCCGCGACTGCGGCACTGCCCGGCAGCCACTCCCCTGATGCCAAGGATCCGATCATGAACGACAGCACGGCCGCGACCGTCGATCTCCGGGATTACCTGCTGGGCACGTACGACGAGCTCAAACGCCGGCTGGTCCGGCGCCTGGGCTCGGACGATCTTGCCGGCGACGCCCTGCAGGACACTTGGATGCGTCTGGACGCGCGCCGCGACCGGCTCGACCCGGTGCAGAATCCGGCCGCCTACCTGCTGCGCATGGCCATGAACACCGTGGTGGACCGGCAACGCGCCGACCACCGGCTGATGAACCTGGACGAGGTGGGTGCACTGATGGAGTTCGCCGATCCCGCGCCGGACCCGTCGCAGAACGCCGAGAACGAGTTCGCTGTGCAGGACATGCTGGGCCTGCTGCAGCGCATGCCCGAGCGCCGCCGTCGCATCCTGCTGGCGATCCGGGTGGAGGGCCTGCAGCAGCGCGACGTGGCCGAACGCCTGGGCGTGTCGCTGCGGCTGGTCCAGCGCGAGCTGAAGGCCGCGCAGGAATACCTGGCCGCGCGCAGTGCCGATGGCCGGCCTGTGCGGTTCTGAGCGGCGGCGTCCGTCTACACTTTGACGCCACCTTCGGAACCCTGCACCGCGCAGGGATGGCCTGACCTGCGATGGATGCTGACAACACGCCGCACCGCGATATCGACGCCGTCGAGCGCCAGGCTCATGCATGGCTGGTGCGGCTTACCTCTGGCGAAATGACCGCCGGAGAAGGTGAGCAGTTCCGCCAGTGGTGCGCCGACCCTGCCCATCGTGAGGCGTTCTCGCGTGCCCGCCGGCAGTGGGACCAGATCGCGACGGCGGGGCGCGTGCTGGAGCCGGTGCCACTGCAGCGTACGGTTGCCGATGAGCGCCGCCGTTGGAGCCGTCGCGCGTTCCTGGGGGCGGCCGTCGCTGCGCCGGCCAGCCTGGCGGTGGTCGCCGCGCTGCATCCACCGCTGGGCCTGTGGCCATCGGTCACGGCCGTGGCCGCCGACTTCCACACAGCGACCGGGCAGCGCCTGCGGGTGCAGCCGTTGCCGCAGGTGCAGATGGACATGGATACCCGTACCAGCGTGCGCCGTCGCAGCGATGTGGGCGAGGCCGCGCTGGAGTTGTTGGAAGGGCAGGTCGCTGTGCGCAGCCCGGGGACTGCCGGCCTCACGCTGTTCGCAGGTCCAGGCCGGATCCTCGCCAATGCCGGTGCCGTGCATTTTGATGCGCGCTGCATCGAAAGCCAGGTCCGGGTGACCTGCCTCAGCGGCATGCTGCGCATCGAACATCCGCAGGGACGCATGCAGCTTCAGAACGGGCAACAGGTGCGCTACGACACAGAGATGAGCGGCGTGGTGTCCGATGCCGTCGTCTCGGAAGTGTCGGCCTGGACCAGCGGCATGCTGGTGTTCCGCCGCGCACCGCTGCAGGAGGTGGTGGAAGAGCTCAACCGTTACCGGCGTGGCCGGGTGGTGCTGCGTGGCGAACGCCTGGCGCGCGAGCCGGTCAGCGGCCGCTTCGGCATCGACGATCCGGAAGCGGCACTGGAACAGCTGCGACTCAGCCTGTCACTGGACATCCGCCGCTTCCCGGGCGGCATCGCGGTACTGGGTTGAGCCCCCTTCGACAAGGACGGAGAATTCGATGCGCAATGAGTCGGTCGGGTTGGTGGATCTGCGGCGCAATCTGTCCGCCCTGCTGGAAACCACCCGTCTGCATCCGCTGATGGTGCAACGCTACGGCACGCCCTGGGCCTATGTGGTGTCCGATGCACAGTGGCAGCAGCATCGCGTGCAGCTGGAGTTCGATCCCGGCAGCCATCCGCTGTCGAACCTGCAGAAGCTGCAGCGCACGTTGCTGCCGCTGCCCGAGGACGGTGGGCTGTCACCTGCGGCCTGCGCGCGCGCCCTCATCCTGCAGGCGGTCTACGGTTTCGAGGACCTTGGCGAACTGCATGAGCACCTGTGCTTCGACCGGTTGCTGCACTGGTTCGTCGATGGCGGCGGTGCAGGTGCCGAGCCGTGGCAGGTGCCGGAACTTCGTGATGCGATTGCCCGGTTCATGGAAGATACCCCGGCCATGGCGGCGCTGTTCCGCTTCCTCGGCCGTGAGGACGTGGTGGATATCGCCGAGGCCTGTGGTGGCCAGCGGCGCGAAACCGGAACAGTTTTCAAGGCGATGACCGGCCGGTGACGGCATCGCGGGCTGCTGGGCACCGTCACGGTTTGGCATGTTGCCTGTCGTGATTGCGCACGCAACCCCGTCTTAAGGGGGTACGGCATGGTGGCATGCCGCAGCCGGAGACGTGCGATGTTGCCTGAAGGACGCCGGGTAAGCATGTTGGATCTGGACCGGCATCTGAGCCAGGTCCTTGAACAGGCGCGGGACGCGCCGGTCTGCGTGCAGCGCTACGGGCATCCGTGGGTCTGGCTGCTGTCATCCGATGCCTGGTTCCAGGCGACGCGGTGGGCGGCGCTGGACACCCGCGAGCATCCGTTGATGCGGCTGCGTGACGCCCTCGACCCCCTGCTGGGCGATTGGCCTTCCTCCCTGCTTCCCGCTCGCGGCAGTGAACTGCGGCAGTGGCAGCGTGCCGCGCTGCTGGTCGAACTGCGCGCACTCGACGGGGTGCAGCGGCTGCATGACGGGCTGCGCTTCAACGTGCTCTATCGCGATTTCGTTGGCATGAATGAATCCAGCAGCTGGACCCTGAATGAGTGCCACGCACTGATTGAGGCGGCGCAGGGTGGGGCAGTGCGGCACTGCATCGAAGCGGTACTTGGCACGCTCCCGCCTGTGCTGGTGAATGCGGCACGCTGCACGCGCAGCGCTGTGCGCAGCACGTTGGATGGCATGCAGCGTTTATCGAATTGACACATCTTGGACCGAGGATGTGGGTGCGGTCTCTTCCAGGAAGACGAGGACGAAACGATGGGCAGCAACGTTCGGTTCCGCAGTAAGCGCCAACAGGGTTTCAGCCTGCTGGAGATCATGGTGGTGGTTGTGATCATCGGCATTCTTGCGGCGTTGATCGTGCCCCGCTTGATGGATCGGCCTGACCAGGCACGCGTGGTCGCGGCACGGCAGGACATCGCCGCGCTGATGCAGGCGCTGAAGCTCTACCGGCTTGATAACGGCCGCTACCCGCCTGCAGAGCCTGGGCTGCAGGCGTTGATGAAGCCGCCGGCCAATGGCACGGGCCTGCCGGCCGGTGCCTATCTTGAGCGCCTGCCCAACGACCCCTGGGGTGCGCCTTACCAGTATGCGAACCCCGGGCAGCACGGCGAGATCGACGTGTTCTCGTTCGGTGCCGATGGCAAGGCCGGGGGCGAGGCAGGCAACACCGATATTGGTTCCTGGCAGCTCTGAGGCCGCGCCGATGCGTGCATCACGCCAACGCCCCCACAGCTCCGGGCGTCGTCAACGTGGCATGGCGGTGATCGTGGCCATGCTGGTGGTGGCGATCGTCGCCGTGATCGCCGCCGGTCTGGTCCTGCGCCAGTCGACCGCGCTGCGCACGCTGCGCGGCGAGCAGTTGCGCGTGCAGATCGGGATGGCGGTGGACGCGGCGCTGGAGCGTGCGGCGCAGCAGCTTCGTGAGGACGCGGCGATCCAGGTCACCACCGTGGCCGGCGGGCCTTGGGCGCGGCCGATCACGCTGCAGTCGCCGCTGCCGGTGCAGCTGCAGCTGCACGACGCGCAGGGGCTGTTCAATCTTCATAACCTGGTGCGCAATGGCATGCCCGATGCGCATGCGCAAGGCGTGTTCGAACGCGTCTGCGCGGCGCGCGGCGTCGCGGCGGGTACCTGCGCCCAGCTGCGCGACTTCATGGTGGCGCGGATCATCGCGTCCGCACCGTTGCCACGTGATGTACACGGTGTGCTGGCGCTGGCCGTACCACAAGGCGACCCTGCCCAGCTGCGGGCGCTGGCCGCGGTACTCACCGTGCTGCCGCGCGACACCCTGCTCAATGCCAACACCAGCACCGCCGCGCTGTTGTCCGCCGAGCTTCCGGGCACCGACGCATCGCGTGTGCAGGCGCTGCTCGGTGAGCGTGATGCCGGCCGCTACCTGCGCAATCGCGGCGACATCGAGTTCCGGTTGAAGGTGCCGCCGGCGCAGATGGTGGAATCGCAGATCGGGATTCACAGCGAATGGTTCCTGGCCGAGGGCACGGTCCAGGCGGATGACGCGCGCGTGCCGTTCCAGGCCTTGATCTGGCGCGAGCACCGCGACCTGGGTGTGCGGGTGCAACGGATGTGGACGAGGATCGGCGCATGAAGGGTGAATTGCGGTTGCGGCTGCCGCCGTTGTCGGCGTTGCACGCCGACGCCGAGGTGGCGTGGGCCTGGCTGCAGCGCGGTGAGGTGACGGCGCATGGCGTGGACACCTTGCGCGTGCTGGGCGGTCGTCATCCTGACGCGCCCACGCGTGTCTGCGTCGACGTGCAGGACCTGATCCTGCTGGACCTGCTGCTGCCGCCGCTGAGTGGGCGACGGCTGGAGGTGGCGATGCAGGCCGAGATCGAGTCATTGCTGCTCGAAGACGTCGCAGACGTCGCCTTTGCGCACGGCCCGCAGGACCGCGACGGTCGCGTGGCGGTGGCGTGGCTTGGCCGCGACGCCGTCCTGCAGGTCGTGGCGGTGTTTGCCAGTGCCGGGCTCAAGCTGGAAGGCCTGTATCCCACGCCACTGCTGTTGCCGTTGCAGGGCGGGCAGCCGACACTGCAGGTTTGCGGCGACCACCTGCTGGTGCGCACCTCGCGCGACCGCGGCTGGGTGCAGTGGCTGGGCACCGGCGCATCCGACGCGGCCGCCACGCAGTGGCGCGCGCGGTTGGGCGGCGACGACGAGAGGGTGCCGCGCTGGATCGGTACGCCGCCAACAGGTTGGCCCGCCAACGAAGCGGTAGCGCCCTTGCCGATTGAACAGCAATGGAGCGGTGCGCTGCCCGGTTGGTCGTTGCCGCTGCCGACCCATGCGCGGCGCGCGCCGTGGATGGCTATCGGGCTGGGCGTGGCTGCGGCGGTGATGGGGGCGGTTGGCCTGCAGGTGCAGACCTGGCAGTGGGCCGCGCAGGGCCGCAGTCTGCAGCAGGAGATGCAGCAACAGATGACGCAGGGATTCCCGGGTGTCGGTGAGGTGGTCGACCCGGTGCTGCAGGCCCGGCGCGCGGTGCAGGCAGACGCCGTGCGTCCGCAGGCGGTGCCCGATGTGCGGCGGCTGACCGCCACCACGCTGCAGGCGGTGCCGGAATGGGCCGGTGCGGCGGTGCGCATGGAGTACCGCCCCGGCGAACTGCAGCTGCAGTTGGATCCGGTGCGCGGACCGGCCGTCGACGGCACCCGCCTGGAGCGCTGGCAGCAGGCCCTGCAGGCACACGGGCTGACCCTGGTCGATCGCGGCCAAGGCCGCCTGCTGGTCAGCGCGAACGGTCCCGGCTGATGGCCCGCGTTCTCCCCCAGGCCCCAGCGGCAGCGGGGCACCGCCACATCGTCCGCGATCTGCTGCGCCGCTGGCGGGCGCTGGCCGCGCGCGAGCAGGGCATGCTGCTGTTGATGGTGATCGCCATCGTCGCGGCGGGGCTGTGGGTGGGCTGGTGGGAACCCCTGCAGAAACAACGGCTGCACCTGCAGGGAGAACTGCCGCGACTGCGCGCGCAGCAGCAGGAACTGCACGGCCTGCTTGCCACGATGCAGCGCCAGCGCCGGGACGCCGTGCTCACGGCAGCGACCCTGACCGCGCAGTTGCAGGCCCTTGGCCTGGACAAACAGATCACGCTTTCCGAGACGAAAGACCAGTGGCGGTTGGTCGTGCGCGACGCGCCGGCTGACGCGCTCTGGCACTGGCTGCTGCCGGTACTGGCCGACCCGGCCATCCCGCTGCAGGAACTGAAACTGGAACGAACCGGGGATCCCAACATGGCAGCGGCACGGGTGTCAGGCACGATCGTGATGGCACACAGCAGCGGCGCCGGTGGCGCACGATGAGTCAGCTGCGGGCAGGTGTGTGGGCGGCGGCGCTGGTCGTGGCCGTGGCGACCGGGCAGGGCGGCAACGTGGCCTATGCGCAGGCGGCAGCAGCCACCGCTGCGGATGAGCACGTGCAGCTCAACCTGGTCGATACCGATGTGGGCGGTGTGCTGCGCATGGCCGCGCGCTTCACCGGCCGGCAGTTCCTGATCGATCCCAAGGTCACCGGCAAGATGACCGTGGTCTCCGATGGGCCGGTGGACCGGGCCCAGGCCTACCAGCTGCTGGTCAGCGCGCTGCGCATGCGCGGCTTCGCAGTGGTGGAAAGCGGTGGCCTGACCCGGGTGGTACCGCAGGCCGACGCCAAGCTGCTGGGCGGACCGGTGGGCGGGCGTGGCGCGGGCGGTGAAGTGGTCACCCGCACCTTCACCCTGCGCTTCGAGAACGCCACCGCGCTGGTGCCGGTGTTGCGGCCGATGATCGCCGCTGACAATCCCATCGCCGCTTCGGCAGCCAGCAACAGCCTGGTCATCACCGACTACGCCGACAACCTGGAGCGCATCGCGCGCATCATCGCCAGCCTGGACACACCGGCCAACATGGACACCGACGTGGTCAAGCTGCAGCAGGGCATCGCCGTGGATGTCGCCGCCATGGTCAGTCCGCTGCTCGACGCGCAGGGCAACGAGCCCAGCCAGAAGGTCGTGGTGATGGCCGACCCGCGCAGCAACAGCGTGCTGCTGCGCTCCAGCAGTCCTGCACGCACGCGCCTGGCCCGGCAGCTGGTGGAGAAGCTGGACCGCGCCCAGGACGAGTCCGGCAACCTGCACGTGGTGTACCTGCGCAACGCGCAGGCGACTGCTTTGTCCAAGGTGCTGCGCGGCGTGGTTGCCGGGCAGACCGACGCGCCGCGTGCCAGCGATCCGCTGGCGACGACGGCTGCAGCGTCCAGCAACCCTTCCTCGCAGAACAGTGGTATGCAGTCGTCCGGCACCGCCAGCGGCAACACCAGTGGCAACAGCAACAACGGCATGCCCGGTTCGCAGCGAATGGAGGCCGACAACAGCCAGGACGACAGCACCGGTTTCAGCCACAACGGCATCTCCGTGCAGCCCGACCCGACCACCAACACGTTGCTGATCTCCGCACCGGAGCCGGTGTACCGCAACCTGCGCCGGGTCATCGACCAGCTCGACCAGCGCCGTGCCCAGGTGCTGGTCGAGAGCCTGATCGTGGAAGTCACCGCCAGCGATGCCGCCGAACTCGGCGTGCAGTGGATGCTCGGCAACGGCCGTACCTTCGGCGGCACCCGCTTCGGCGGCAGCGGCATCAACACCGGTGCCAAGACCACGCTGGACGTGCTGGCCAAGGACGGGCTCAACCTGGGCGTGATCGACGGCACCATCAACCTGCCCGGTGTGGGCGAGATCCTCAACCTCAAGGCGCTGGCCAACGCGCTGCAGAGCCGTGGCGGGGCCAACATCCTGTCCACGCCCAACCTGATGACGCTGGACAACGAGAAGGCCAGCATCATGGTCGGCCAGACCGTGCCCTTCGTCAGCGGCCGCTACGTCACCGACGGCGGCGGTGGCAGCAGCAACCCGTTCCAGACCATCGAGCGTGAAGACATCGGCCTGAAGCTGCAGGTGCGTCCGCAGATCTCCGAGGGCGGCACGGTCAAGCTGGACATCTACCAGGAAGTGAGCAGCATCGACAACCAGCGCTCCAGCGAGGCCATCGGCATTGTCACCAACAAGCGCGCATTGGATACCAGCGTGCTGCTGGACGACGGCCAGATCATGGTGCTCGGCGGCCTGCTGGAAGACGGTGTCAGCCATGGCCGCGACGCGGTGCCCGGGCTGGGGCGCATTCCGCTGCTGGGTGCACTGTTCCGCAGCGACACCCGCAACCGCACCAAGACCAACCTGATGGTGTTCCTGCGTCCACACGTGGTACGCGACCCGGCCGCCGGCCAGCGCCTCACCCGCGACCGCTACGACTACATGCGGCAGGCCCAGGCCAGCGTGCAGCCAGCATCCAGCTGGGCGCTGCCGGACATGCAGGCCCCGCAGCTGCCACCGCAGGATCTGCCGGTGCGGGGCGAGGGCAGCACGCGCTCGCTGCAGTCCGGTGCCCCGGCGCAGAGTTCGGTCAGCACCTTGAACGCGCAGTCCGACAGCCCGGTGCAGCTGCTGCAGTTCGCCCAGAACCTGGACCCCACGCGCGCCGAACAGGCCGTGGCACAGGTGCGTGCGCTGGGTCTGCCGGCGTACAGCGAGACAGTGCCCGGTAGCGGCCAACGCCTGCGCGTACGTGTTCCCCGAGAGCCCGCCAAGCTGGATCCGGCGGTCCAGCAGCTGCGCAACCTCGGCTATACGCCGGAACTGGTGATCGAGCCATGACCGCCCTGCGCGAACTGCCACCGCTGCCGTTCGCCTGGGCCCGCGCGCAGAACGTGCTGCTGACCCTGCAGGGTGAGGAGCGCGTCCTGGTCGGCACCGCCGCGACCCCGGCCTGGGCCGTGGCCGAGCTGCGTCGTCGCTACGGTGCGTTGCGCTTCGAGGTGATTGAAGACGCGCCCTGGCAGCAGCGGCTGGGCGAGCAGTACCGTGACGGGGGGGATGCCGCCGCGCTGGTCGGCGCGGCCGAGAGCGAGGTCGATCTTGACCGCCTCATGCAGGACATGCCCGAGATCACCGACCTGCTGGACGCGCAGGACGATGCACCGGTGATCCGCATGATCAACGCGCTGCTGGCCCAGGCCGCGCGCGACGGTGCCAGCGACCTGCATATCGAACCGTTCGAGACCCATTCCGTGGTCCGCTATCGGGTGGACGGCACCCTGCGCGACATGGTGCAGCCGCGCCGCGCGCTGCATGCCGCGCTGGTCTCGCGCATCAAGATCATGGCGCACCTGGACATCGCCGAGAGACGCTTGCCGCAGGACGGTCGTATCGCCATCCGTGTGGGCGGACGGCCGTTGGACATCCGCGTTTCCACCGTGCCCACCGGCCACGGCGAGCGCGCTGTGCTGCGTCTGCTGGAAAAGGATGCCGGCCGTCTGCAGCTGCAGCGCCTCGGCATGGCCGACGACACCCTGGCCACCTTCACCGGTCTGATCCGCCAGCCGCACGGCATCGTGCTGGTTACCGGTCCCACCGGCAGCGGCAAGACCACGTCGCTGTATGCGGCGCTCGGCCAGCTGGACAGCAGCACGGCCAACATCCTCACCGTGGAAGATCCGGTGGAGTACGACTTCGCCGGCATCGGCCAGATCCAGGTCAACGCGCGCATTGGCATGACCTTCGCCACCGCGCTGCGCGCAATCCTGCGCCAGGACCCGGACACCATCATGATCGGCGAAATCCGCGACCTGGAAACCGCGCAGATCGCCGTGCAGTCCTCGCTGACCGGCCACGGCGTGCTTGCCTCGCTGCATACCAACGATGCCATCTCGGCCGTGACGCGGCTGGCTGACATGGGGGTTGAACCGTTCCTGCTGGCCTCGTCGTTGCGCGGGGTGCTCGCGCAGCGACTGGTGCGCCGCCTGTGCGTGCACTGCCGCACGCAGGGCGTGGACGCACATGGTCAGCCGGAGTGGCGTGCGGTCGGTTGCCCGCTTTGCGCCAACAGCGGCTACAAGGGGCGCACCGGCATCCATGAGCTGTTTGTGGTGGACGACCGCGTCCGCGCGCTGATCCACGAAGGGCAGGGCGAGCCCGCGCTGCGCGAGGCCGCGCGCGTGGCGCGCATGCGCACCCTGCGTGAGGACGGCATGCGTTGGGTGGCACAAGGCATCACCACGCGCGAGGAGATCCTGCGCGTGACTGGCGACGACTGAGGCCGCACCGATGCCTCAGTTCGACTACCAGGCGCTGACCGCCAGCGGCAGCACCGAAAAGGGGCGACTGGACGCCGACAGTCCCAAGGGTGCACGCCAGTTGCTACGCGGTCGCGGGCTTACGCCGGTGGAACTGCGTCCGGTCAGTGCCAGCGCGGGGCAATGGCGACGGCGCGCGCTCAGCGCCACCGAACTGGCCTGGGCGACCCGTCAGCTTTCCAGTCTGCTGGCCGCGCGCCTGCCATTGGAAGCGGCACTGAGCGCGGTGATCGAACAGGCCGAGCAGGCGCACGTGGTGCAGGCGCTCACGGCCGTGCGCACCGATGTGCGCAGCGGTCAGCGCCTGACCGTCGCGTTGGCCGCACGTCCGCGCGACTTCCCGCCGATCTACCGCGCGCTGGTGGGCGCGGGCGAAGACTCCGGCGATCTCGGTCGGGTGATGGAGCGTCTGGCCGACTACATCGAAGAGCGAAACGCACTGCAGGCCAAGGTCATCACCGCCTTCATCTATCCCGGTGCGATCAGCCTGGTCTCGGTGGCCATCGTGATCTTCCTGCTCAGCTATGTGGTGCCGCAGGTGGTCACCGCCTTCGTGCAGGCACGCCAGACGCTGCCGCTGCTGACGCGGGTGATGCTGGAGGCCAGTGCCTTCACCCGCGAGTGGGGCATCTGGGTGGGGCTGGGTGTGGGGGCCTTTATCGTCGCGTGGCGCATGGCCCTTCGCCGCCCCGACCTGCGACTGGGATGGGACAAGGGCATGCTGCGCGTACCGATGGTGGGGCGCTTTCTCATCGGCGTGAACAGCGCCCGGTTCGCGTCCACGTTGGCGATTCTCATCGATGCCGGCGTGCCGTTGCTGCGCGCGCTGGACGCGGCCCGGCAGACGTTGGGCAACGCGTTCCTCGCACGCTGCGCCGACGACGTGGCTTCGCGCGTGCGCGAAGGTGCAGCGCTGGGCTCGGCGTTGAAGGTGCAGAAAGTGTTTCCACCCATCCTGGTGCACCTGGTTGCCAGCGGCGAGAAGACGGGTTCACTCGCCCCTTTGCTGGAGCGTGCAGCACAAACCATCTCACGCGAGATCGAGCGCCGCGCCATGGCGCTGACCGCGCTGCTGGAGCCGGCGATGATCCTGGTGATGGGCGGCGTTGTGCTCACCATCGTGCTCGCCGTGCTGATGCCGATCATGGAAATGAATCAGCTCGTCAACTGAATGCATCGAAGCGTGATGCGCGTTTTGATTCGCGGGAACTTCCAGACTGTTCTCCAGAGTATTACAGCGAGTTCCAAACATTTCTTAAGCCCACTGTCATGCCGGAAGCCGAGCATCACCCCCGTCGCCGCAGCGCGGACTGGGAGGTCCCCGGGCGGCAGCAGGTGCAGGTGTTGTTCCTCCCTCGGTGTTTCAACTTCGTAGTAGAACCCTTCTGGAGAAGACCATGAACAAGTACAAGATCCTCGCCGCGGTGGTTGCCACCGCTCTGATGTCGGTGGCTGGTGCGGCCTCGGCCCAGGTCGCCGTGAACGGCGGCGGCGCTTCGCTGCCGGCCGACCTGTACAAGGGCACGCCGAACATCCTGCCGGCCAACTTCAACTATGCCGTGACCGGTTCGGGCACCGGCAAGTCCACGTTCCTGACCCACGGTACGTTCGCCGGCCAGTCGACCAGCTCGCACTATGCCGGTAGCGACTCGATCCTGAGCGCCGCCGAGCTCAGCGCGTACGCGGCCAACTTCAAGCCGACCTACGGCCCGCTGCTGCAGTTCCCGACCACGGCCACCTCGGTCACCCTGCCGTTCAACAAGGCCGGTGCCGCACTGAACATCGCCGATGCCAGCCTGTGCGGCATCTTCTCGGGTCAGATCACCAACTGGTCGGGCGTCGCCGGCAGCGGGCGTACCGGTCCCATTCAGGTCGTTTACCGCTCTGAAAGCAGCGGCACCAGCGAACTGTTCACCCGCTTCCTGAGCAGCGTGTGCGGTGCGCAGCCGGCCTCCACCTTGAAGAACGGTGCGTTCTCGACGACCTCGACCTTCGCCAACCTGTTCGTCAACAACACCGTGCCGTCGAACTTCGTCATCGCCACCAAGATCGATCCGGACAGCGGTCTGGTCGTTCCGGATGTGGGCGGCACCCCGCTGTATAACAAGGTGTATGAAGCCGGTACTGACGGCCGCATCGGTTACGTGGGTCCGGACGTGATCCCCGATCTGGAAGATGCTACCAAGGTCGCGCAGTTGCGCGGCTACTCGCCCAGCGAAGTGGACGTGACCCGTACCCTGGACACCATCCCGGCCCCGACGGCTGCTGCCGACCTGGCTGATCCGTCCAAGTGGGTGCCGGTATTCACCAATCCGACCGATGGCTATCCGATCGCCGGCTACACCAACCTGATCATCGCCCAGTGCTACGCGAGCACCCAGGTTGCTGCCCAGGTCCGCGCCTTCATGCTGACCCATTACAACCTGGGTGCCACCGGCACCAACGATGCCAAGGTTCGCGCGCACAAGTTCATCCCGCTGAACCAGAACTGGCGTGAAGCCATCCGCAACAACCTGGCTATGGCCACCTCGCTCAACGGCCTGGGTAACGCCACCACCTGCGCCGGCGTGTCGCGTCCGCAGACCAAGCCGTAATCGCATCGCATTACGTAAAGACCGTGGAGGGTGCCGGCAGTGATGCCGGCACCCTTTCTGCTTTTCAACCAGATGCCTGTCGGGTTTCCCGCGTCGCCCCCGTCTAACAGGTGCGTGGCTGGGACTTGGGACAGCCGCACCCATTCAGCAACCGCCCCCATAGGGCGTGCCTTCAGGTTGAGGTTTCAATGTCGCACCTGCATTCGACCGCCCTGCGCGGTAACGCTGTTTCCCGCCGTATCGCTGCGGGTAGCCATCCGATGGCCTGGGCCATTGCCGTGGCGCTGGGGTCCATGGCAGTGCCCGCAGGCGCGCAGCAGGCCTTCAGTCCGGCCTGGTTCGCCGACAAGGGCGCGGCGCAGGCCGGTGCGGCCCAGAGTGGCCGGATGCCCAACGGAGCCCCGGTCAACTTTGGACAGCCGACCCAGCAGCAGGACGCGGCCCGGCAGAAGCTGCAGCAGTCCATCGACAACCTCGGCAGCGCCGCGCAGGCGATCGCGCTGCAGCAGCGCATGCAGGAGCAAGCCCGCCAGAATCTTCGCAACGCCGGTTACGTCGTGGTTGACGGATTGAGCGAGGGCGGCCTGAAGGTGGATGAGAATCCGCTGACCCGCGGTTGGTTGAATGCGCGCGATGCGATCCAGAAGAATGGTGCCGACGGCAGGGTGGAGGTCAGCATCGAGCAGACCGCCGACAAGGCGATCCTGAACTGGGAAACGTTCAACATCGGTGCGAACACCACGCTGACCTTCGGCCAGAACGCGGACTGGGCGGTGCTCAACCGGGTGAACGATCCGAATGCGCGTCCCAGCCAGATCCTCGGCAAGCTCAAGGCGCCGGGAAGCGTGTTCGTCGCCAACCGCAATGGCGTGGTGTTCGGCAACAACTCGCAGGTCAATGTGCGCAATCTGGTCGCGGCGGCGGCGCGGATCAGCGACAGCCAGTTCAAGGACAACGGCCTGTACAGCGCGGACAACAACAGCGCAGCGCTGACCGACGCGCTCGGCGACGTGGTGGTGGAGCGCGGCGCGCGTATCACCACGCATGAACCCGCCACCACCACCCGTACCGGTGGCTATGTTCTTCTGGCCGGCCATGCCGTCGACAACAGCGGCCAGATTGAAACCATCCAGGGTCAGACCCAGCTGACCGCAGGCGACAGCTTCGTGATCCGGCGTGGCGTGGGCACCGCACAGAACACCACGTCCACGACCAAGGGCAATGAGGTCGCCCCGCGCTTTGTCAGTGAAAGCACTGCGGGCGATGTGAGCAACCGCGGATTGATCATCGCCCGCCAGGGTGACGTCACCCTGGCCGGTCGCACTGTCGAGCAAGCGGGCGTGGCCGTTGCGACGACCACGGTCAACCAGCGCGGCAGCGTGCATCTGTTGAATTCCATCAGCGATCGCGCGGGATCGGTCACGTTGGCGGAGGGGTCGACGACCGCCGTCCTGATCGAGGACGATGGAAAGACCACCGCGCTGGACAGCCAGCGCGACGCGCTGATTGCCGAGTCGGCGCTGCAGGATCCACTGCGTGCCACCGCCAACAGCGGTACCTTCGACAACCTGTCGCGGATGACCGACAGGCGTGACCAGTCGCGTATCGAAATCGTGTCCGGCGGCAACGTGGCATTCGAGGGCCAGTCGCTGACCGTGGCCACGGGAGGCCAGGTCGTCGTGGACGCCGCTGGCCGGAGCTTCCTGGCCGATGGTGCGCGCGTGGATGTTTCCGGTGCCACCGGCGTCCAGGTGGCGATGGAGAGCAATAACGTCAAGATCAACGTGCAGGGTAATGAGCTTCGGGACTCGCCCGACAACCGCGAGAGCGGCAAGCTCAACAGCCTGAACAACAACGAGGCGTGGATCGACCGCCGCCAGTTGGTCCATGTGCCGGCCGGCACCGGTGGATACGAGGCGGACCGCTGGTATGCGGCAGGCGGTCTGCTCGAGGTGGGTGGCTACCTGGGAACCCAGGGGCATTCCATCGGCGAATGGGCGGCGCAGGGCGGTAGCGTGTTGTTGGGTGGCAGCGAGGTGATCACCCAGGCCGGGTCGAAGATCAATCTGGCTGGCGGCAGTGTGGACGTGGCCACGGGCACCATCCAGCAGACCTGGCTGCGTGGCAATGACGGGCAGCTGTACCGGTTGGACGATGCACCCGCTGCGATGGTGTTCGCCGGTCTGTACCGCGGCTATGAGAGCGTACATTCCCGTTGGGGTGTTACTGAAGCCTATCGCAGCCCGTTGATCGCCAGCGAGAAACGCGTGGAGAACGGCTATACAGTGGGCCGTGACGCCGGACAGCTGAAGTTGTCCGCACCTACTGTCGTGCTGGAAGGCGATATCGACACCAGCACGTTCCAGGGCGTGCGCCAGGAACGTGCGCCGGATGCGGCGGTTGACGGTTACAACCAGGCGCAGACGGCCGTGGCGCGCAATGCCGCCCTGCTGCTGGGCAGCTACAGCGCCTACGGGCGTGACGGTGCCTTCGCCACTGATGTCCGCATCGGCGATACGGCTGCGGCGGGTCTGGTTGATCTGCAGACGCCGCTGGAGGCATCGCGGCGCAACACGTTCTGGATCGGTGCCAGCAGGCTTGTCGACCAGCAATGGGGACGTCTGGACCTCGCAACCAGCGGCACCCTCCACATCGATGGTCCACTGCAGCTGCAGGACGGCGCTGCGGTGGCACTTGCCGGGTCGCGCGTCAACATCAACGGCGACATCACCGCACATGGTGGGTCGCTGCAGGCAGGCAATGTGCTGGCCCTCGTCAACGTGCCGGGCAGGGAGCGCGTGCTGCTGGGCGACGGGTTCCGCAGCGTGGAGGTCGGTGATGGCGTGACGTTGGACCTGACCGGAACCTGGACCAATGCACGGCTGCCGTCGGACGAAGGAAAGGGCGCTGCATGGCGGAACGGTGGCAGTGCGATGCTGGAAAGCAGCCACGACGTGAGCGTTGGCGCGGGGAGTCGCATCCTCGTCGACGCAGGTGGTCAGGTGAACGAGGCGGGCGACTTCCAGGGAGGGCGCGGTGGCAGCGTGAAGTTGCGCGCCGATATCGCAGAAGCGGGCCTTGATGGGACAGGACGCGTCCGACTGGGTGAGGGCGCTGCGTTCAGCGGACTCGGTGTTTCGGGCAGTGGGAACTTCCTGCTTGAAACCGGCGGTCGCGTTCAGATTGGCGGTGATGGCGACGCGGATCTCCGCCTGGACGCTGGGCTGTTCCGCAGTGGCTTCGACAGCTATGACATCAACGGGCATACAGGGCTGGAGGTCGCGGAGGGCATGGTACTGGAAGTGACGCGCCCAACGCTTCGCGCCAGCCAAGGCGTGTTGGGGGCGGGTGACCGTGCCGCAGCGATGGAGGCGTGGCTGGCACCGCTCTACCAGGTTGATCCCTCGAGCGGCGCGGTGAGCCAGCGCGGCGGTGCCAGCTTGACCCTGCGCACGGAGCGGGAATTGACGGGTGGGGATGTGCTGATCGCACAGGGGGCGCGCGTGGAAGTCGACAGCGGCGAGTCGATTACGCTGCGCGGGCCGGGAGACATCAACGTCGGCGGCGCACTGCTGGCACGCAGCGGTCGGGTTGCGGTGGAGGGCCTATCGGACGGAGGCGCACTGGCGAGCGGTGCCGACACGCCCGTCTGGCGGATCGCGACCGGAGGACTCATCGACGTCAGCGGCGACCGATTCGTCGCGTTGGATGCAGCCGGTCGCTCGCGGGGCATCGTCAAGGACGGTGGCAGCGTGACCTTCGGCGGTGGTCTGGACTGGGAAAGCGATACGCCGGAGGTCTCTCGGGCCAACGCATTCGTGGTGGTGGACGCCGGCGCGCGTGTGCTTGCGTCGGGTTCCACCGCACGACTTGAGGTGGGCGCACTTGGCCCGCAGACGGTGGACACTGCCGGTGGTGAGATTGTTCTGCGCGCCGCTCACGGCGTGTATCTGGACGGTGTCCTTGAAGCGGCCGCAGGCGGCAGCCGTGCCGAAGGTGGCACGTTGGGCGTTGCATTTGGTGGTGCCCTGTACCCGGCATCAGCACCGCCGGTTGGGCTGACACCACGGGCGCTGGTGCTGGGACAGCATCGTGAGCCCCTGACGAGCACCACCATTCCAGTGGCGGGCCACGCCTATCTGGCAACCGATCAGATACAGGAAGGGGGATTCGATCATCTCTCGCTGTTTGGCAGCCTGCGCGCGCACGACGACCTGTCGCTGGACATGAGAGGGAGCCTCCGGATTTACCTGGACGGCTACATGGGATTCAGCGCCGCTGCTGCCGCAGGCAGTCGTCTGCACGTGTCGGCACCGTATCTCCGGTTTGCGCAGGCTGTGTGGGCCTATCCCCCCGGTGGCGGCCTGGGGCCGCCCGGAATACCGCTGGCGATCAACGCCGGTCATGCGCTGGAGGCGAACGCAGACCTCATCGACATTCGTGACACGATCCAGTTCAGCGGATTCGATCGCGTCAGTCTGAGCAGTCAGGGAGACGTGCGCCTGCTGGGTGCCAAGGTCGTCGGTAGTGAAGTCAAGCCGGGCGGATTCACCCAGGTGCTGACACCTTCACAGCTGGATATCACGGCCGCGCAGCTGTACCCCACAACCGGGACCAATGCCCGCCTTTCGGTTGGACTCTCCTCTGCCTGGGTCGAGACGAGTGGTCAGGGGCTCTGGTCCAATCCTGACGCGGTGCTGCGCATATCACGGACGCCGGGGACCGAGCCGGAAGCGCCGCAGTCCGCATTCGGTTCGCTGTATTTGACAGGAGCCCACATCGAGCAGGGCGGCGTGGTGCGCGTTCCCATGGGTGTTCTCGGCCTGGGTGGAACCTCCGAGAAAAATGAAGGGTCAATCGTGCGTCTGCTGACGGGCAGTGTCACGGGGACCAGTGCCACGGGTATGCGGATGCCGTATGGCGGAACCACGGATGGCCTGCTGTGGCAATTCAATGGCGCTGCGGTGGAGCCTCAGGTCATTGGAGGTCGGGTTGGATCCTCGGGGCTGCCGATCGGCGTCACGATTGATGCACAGCAGACGGTCGTCGAGGCGGGCGCAGTGCTGGACGTTTCCGGCGGCGGTGCGTTGAGCGGTGCCGCGTATGTCAGTGGTCGCGGTGGCTCGGTTGACATTCTGAAAAGCGCGCTGGCAGATGCCAATCCGGCCTATGCGTTCAGCGAATCCGGAAATCCGGTGTATGCCATCATTCCGGGCTACGCCGGTAGCGTGGCCCCTGCAGAGCTCGCCCAGGGGAGTCGGGATCCTTCGATAGGACAGCGTATTGAGGTTCCAGCGGGCGTGCCCGGCCTGGCGGCCGGCACATACACCCTTCTGCCTGCGATCTATGCACTGCAACCCGGGGCCTTCCGTGTGGAGTTGGGGGCTACCGGCACGACGGGCATCGCTGGCGCGGTCGCCACGGGCACCGGTTCCTGGCGCACGTCGGGCCATCAAGCCAGCGGCTTGGGCGCGCCAATGTCGGCGTTGCTGACCGATCTGTTGATAACGCCGGCCGATGTAGTCCGGAAGCATTCGGGGTACAACGAAACCAGTTACAACAGCTTCGTCGCCAATGACGCGCAACGCAGGGGCCTTCCCCGCGGCCTGCAGACGGTTGATGCAGGGAGATTGAAGCTGAATCTGGCAGCCAACGCAGGGCGTGACGGAGGGACCGCGCTGCGCGTGGCCGGCGATGCACGATTCAATGCGGCTCCGGGCAGCGCCGGATACAACGGCACTCTGGTCGTGTCGACAGCGGGTGGCAATCTGGATGTTGTGGGGAGCGGCCAATCCTCACCGGCAGACGCGCAAGGTGCGCAGATCGAAGCGGACGCATTGAACGCCCTGCGTCCGGCGCGCATGGTACTGGGCGGTGATTTCCAGGCCTTCCAGTATCAGGATCCCAGTGTAATCATCACCGCATCCACCGACTCCGTCCGCGTACGCGACGGTGCGGCCCTGTACGCGCCAGAGGTCGTGTTGACCGCCAACGAGGGTGGGCAGGGCATCGTGGTGGAGCAGGGAGCCACCGTAAGTACCCTTGCCCAGGGCGCGGCGTCCTACGATGCGGCGGACGGCTATTTCTATCAGGGCCAGGCTTCGGCAGTGTTCGCCGTTTCGAATGGTGAAGTCAACGTTCTGCCCGGGACCGGGGCCAGCAATGTGGCCATCAATCTGGGGGCATGCCTGACACACTGCGAAGGACAGGCGCTGGTGGTCTCCGAAGGCAGTATCGTGACCGCCACGGATGGGCGCTTTGAAATCGGCGATAACGCCAGCTACGGTACGCGTCGGCTGGGCCTTGCGGTATCAGCCATCAATCTGGGGCAGGCGGACGCGCTGCGGGACTTCGCCGCGAATGGAGGGCTTCCGACTGGCCTGACGTTGAATCAGGACGTTCTCCGTCAATTGCTCCAAGGTAATACCGCTACGCAGGCTCCCGCACTGGAGACGCTCAGTCTGAGCGCGCGCGATGCCATCAATGTGATCGGCAGCGTTGATCTGGACACGCGTGATGCGGTAACCGGGCAAAGCCGCCTGAAACAACTGGTGCTGGGAGCGCCGGCCATCCACGGGTATGGGCAGGCTGGCGACCGTGCACGCATTGTCGCCGACACCCTGCTCTGGGATGGCGCGATGGCAACCGGCGTGCGGATCGGCAGCGATGCAACGGTGCCGCAAGGCGCAGCCATGGTTGACCGGCTGGGCGACGGGCAACTGGACATCATTGCCTCAACCATCGAGTTCGGTTCGGCCGCCTTCACCCGGCGCAGCTCGGAATCGAGCGCTGCACGCCAATTGCTTGGCTTCTCTTCCGTCAACCTGCAGGCCAGCGATCGTGTGGTGTTCTCTGGCAAGGGCAGCCTGGATGTCTATCAGGACCAGGGCGACTACGTGGCGGGGCAGGGCTGGCAGTACAGTGGCGGCGCGCTCGATATCACTACGCCGCTGCTGACCGGCGCAGCGGCGTCGCAACTGGCGGTGCGCACCGAGGGGGCGCTCTCGTTGCGCGGCACCGGTACCGCTGGAGGAGACAATGCGGCGTTGGGCGCGGAGCTGTCGCTGCAGGCGCAGCAGATCGCGCTGGACGGCAGGATCCAACTGGCCTCGGGTCGCCTGAGCGCCAAAGCGGTCGACGACATCTCGCTGGGCGATCACGCCTATCTTGACCTTGCTGGTCGCAAGGTTTCGTTGCTGGACGTGGACAAGTACAGCTGGGGTGGCGACGTCGAACTCAGCAGCGATGAAGGTGATGTCCGCGCCGCTGCGGGCTCCATCATCGACTTCTCCGCCGCGCACAATCGCGGCGGCCGCTTGACCGTCAACGCGGTGGGCGATCAAGGCGGCGTCGTCGACCTGGCAGGCACCTTGCGTGGCGCAGCCAGTGGTACCACCGATGCCGGCGGATCCCTGGTTCCCTGGGACGGGGGCGAGCTGCTGTTGAGTGCGCGTCAGTTGCAGGACTTCCAAGGCCTGAACCAGCGTCTGAATGCCGGCGGCGTCACCGGCGCTCGCAGCTTCCAGCTCGGCGAGGGCGACCTCGTCGTAGGCGATGAGGTCAAGGCGCGCCATGTGGAGATCAGCGTTGATGGCGGCAGCCTTGATGTGAACGGTCGCATTGATGCCAGCGGCGTCCAGGTGGGCAGCATCCGGCTGGCCGCGCGCGACGCGCTGCGGGTCAATGGCACCCTCGACGCGCACGGCACCGGTCTGCGCGTGGACAGCTACGGCAAGATCATCGACAGCCCGAATCGCGCCGACATCGAGCTGACCAGCAGCCAGGGACGGGTGGAACTGGGCAGCAGCGCCGTGCTGGATCTGCGCAGTGGTACCGACGTGGCGACCGGGACGGCCGCGGGACTGAATGACGGCGTACCGCGCGGTACGCTCCGCCTCAATGTACCGCGCGTCGGGACCGACGATGCCGCCGTGGCCGTTGCCGCCGGTGTCAGGGTGGACGGCGCGCGCGACCTCCAGGTCAATGGCTTCCGGCGTTACACGGACGCACCGCTAGCCGCTGCCGATGATGTGCACGGAAACCGCCCGCAGGTGGTCACGCAGGCGTGGCTGGACCAGGTCGTCGACCCGCAGAACCGGGCGTGGTTCGATGCCGCACTGGGCAACGCGGATCTGCAGCAGCGCGTGGCCGCGCTGGGCAGCTACCGGTTGCGTCCGGGCGTCGAGATCGTGGCCAATGCAGGTGCCGACAACGTCCGCGGCGATCTGGTGGTGTCCGGCGACATTGATCTGTCCGGCTACCGCTACGGTCCGCAGGCCGATCGCGTTGATCCTTCCCGTCGCGGCTTTGGCGAGTCGGCCGCGATGGTGTTGCGCGCCGAGGGTGACATCAGCCTGTACGGGAGCATCAATGATGGCTTCGCGCCGCCGCCGGCGAACCCGGACGAGGGTGGCTGGGTGTTGATGCCCAGCGCCAGTGGCGAGGCGCGTACGCCGTATGGTTCGGACATCATCGTGCCGGTGGGGGGAGTTCGGTTGCAATCGAACACCCGCTTTGTCGCCGGATCCACGTTGAACTACGCCATTCCCTTCCGCGCCATGACGCTGCCCGCCGGTACCGAAGTGCCGATGGACACGCGCATCGCTGCAGCGCTGGTGCTGACGGCGGGCACCGTGCTCCGGGCCGATGTCACCACCTCGGACGGGCAGGTGTTTGCCGCAGGCACGGTGCTGTCGTCGGCGCTGAACCTGGAGCCGGGTGCCACGCTGGGCGCAGGTTTCCGCCTCGACGCGGCACTGGCGGTCCAGGCGCAGACTTGGCCGGCAGGGGTTGCGCTGCCGGCGGACATGCGCCTGAGCGCGGCGGTGGACCTGAAGGCCGGCTCGCTGATTCCCTCGATGACCGGTATCGTCCTGGCAGGCGACCAGCCGATCAACCTCCGCCCTGCAGATGCCGACGGCAACCAGGGCCGGAACTGGGCGTTGGCACCGATGTTGCCGGAAGGCACGACCTCCTGGGATATCACGGCGGTCGCCGGTGCCGATACCGGTGCCGCCGATCCGCGTGCCCGCCGGTTCGGAGCCAGTGGCGACCTGGTCCTTGCCGACACCCACTATTCGACCATCCGCACGGTGGAGACGGTCAGCCGATTCGTCGGTGAGCGGGTCATCTCGTTGCAGGGTTCATTGGATCTCTGGGGCGACGACAGCTTCGCCGGGAAGCCTGCCCAGGAGCTGGCGGACATGTTCGGCATGAGCGAGGACGACTTCTGTCTGGGCTTCGGTGGGGCCTGCGAGAATGCCCCACGGTTGGTGACGCGCGACGGCTCCCTGGAATGGGCGGGCGATGAAAGCTTCACCGGTCTGCCGGCACGGGATCTGGCAGCATGGTTCGGCATGACGGAGGAGGAATTCTGCGCACTGGGTGCGAACATCTGCTATGGCGGTGGCGAGTGGATCGATGAAACCAACTACGCCCAGCGTGTTGGCAGTCCGGCGTGGAGCGTGCTGCGCACCGGTGCCGGCGACCTCAACCTGTTGGCAGCCGGTGATGTGGCCATGCGGTCTGGATTCGGCGTCTACACAGCGGGCACGCCGAGCTGGCTCGGAGATGATCGCGACGCGCTGTTCAATCCCGTGCGTGCACCGGCACCCGGCAAGACCGACGTATTGGGTCCGGTACAGGCAGGTGGCGCGTACGACGCTGCATTGGCGAATTACCAGGCGTGGTATCCGGATGCAGGCGGAAGTCTGCGGGTTGCCGCAGGCGGCAACATTCTGGGCGATGTGTGGGCAGAAGTGGGTCTTGTCGGCGGGTCAGGCCCATCAGAGAGCGCGCAATCGGCAAGCAGCGCCGTGGGCAACTGGCTGTGGCGACAGGGAAGCGGCAATACCGCCGGCGTCGAGCCGAGCGACACCAGCTGGTGGATCAACTTCGGTACTTACGTCAATCCTCGCAACGACCCACGGGCGACGCCGCGCATGGTCGGGTTCACCGGCTTCGGGACGCTGGGCGGCGGTAACCTCACCCTGGAGGCCGGTGGCGCGATGGGCGTCTTGGATGCCGTCGGCACTGCGATCTCTGGTGCCAGTGGCGCAGGCCGCTCCACGGCAATCGTGGCGGCAGTCGGTTCGACCGGGCGCGTAAGCGATGGTGAGTTGATTCTGACTGGCGGTGGCGATCTGTCGATCCGCAGCGCCGGCGCGTTCAATCCCAACCTTCAGGCAACCTCGCAGTCTCCCCTGGAAAATCTTCAGAACCTGGAACTGAATGGTTCGCTGGCCAACCTGCGTGGTCAGTTGACCGTGGACGCTGCGCGGATCGGTGGCATTGCCACCAACGCACTCAGTTACGTCAGCCTCGGCACCGCGGCTCGCGCGTCGGATCCGTTCACCGCTCTGCGTGGCGAGGCCATGGGAGGACCTGTTCTGGTCCTGGGTGATGCGACATCCCTGCTGCAGGCACGCGGTGACGCTGTGCTGGGTGCAGTCGTCGACCCGGGCCGTGCAGCCACGCTGAACTTCAACGCCGTCACCCTGTCCGATGGCACCGAGGCAGCCGGCACCAGCTGGTTCTCGCTGTGGACCGACACCACAGCGTTGGACGTTGTGTCCGTCGGGGGAGATCTCGCGCCGACGCTGTCGGGCACGCGTCATGCAATGGGGCGCGACATCGCAAGCGATTACTACTTCCTGACCGACGATACGGTGCTGCGCTACTGGATGCTGCCCTCCCGGACGCGGCTGTTGGCGGCCAGCGGCAACATCAAGATCGATAATGCGTCTGCGATCGGCAGCGACGTGTTGTTGACCCGGCCCTCGTCGAGCGGCGAACTGGAGGTGCTCGCACAGGACTCCATCCTGTTCTCCGAACGCGGCGCAGGCATGAGTAGCGGGGGCGCGGACGTCAGGCTTCCGACGCCATTCGACCCTGCATTCGTCGCCAGCCAGGGAGTGACGCGTGTGCGCAGCAACCTGTCTGTCGACGCACCGTTGGCCGAGCCACAAGCAGGACTCCCGCTTTACGCGTTCGGTGCACCCACGTTGCAGTTCAACGATCTGCGCGCACAGGGCGGTGCGCCCAGCCGATTCTATGCGGCAGAGGGTGACATCATCGGTCTGCGCACCGGGCAGCAGTGGAACCTGAAGCGTATCGCGGCAACCGCAGGTACCGTCTTCACCTTCAACGACGTTGCCGCCCCGGTCCACGTCCGCGCCGGCCGCGACATCCTGCTCAGCGACATCGGCGGTCTGAACAACACCGACACCGACATCAGCATCGTCGAAGCCGGCCGCGATATCGTCCACACCCCGATCCGCATCGCCGGCCCGGGTGACCTGGAAGTCAGCGCCGGCCGCCAGATCCGCCAGGAAGACAAGGCCAGCATCACCACCACCGGCGGTCTGGTCCAGGGCGACACCCGCCCGGGTGCCAGCATCTCGGTTACCGCCGGCAACGAGCAGTTGGACTACGCCGCGCTGCGCGCCCGCTACCTGGACCCGGCCAACCTGGCCGATCCGGACCTCACTCTGGCCGAACAGCCGGCCAAGGCGGTCAAGCTGTACGGCACGGAGCTGGAAGACTGGCTGGAGGACCGCTTCGGCGTTCCCGCCAAGGGCGATGCGGCGTTGGCCCTGTTCGATTCGCTGCCGGCCGCACAGCAGCGCATCTTCCTGCGTGAGGTCTATCACGCGGAACTGCGTGCCGGTGGTCGCGAGTACAACGATCCGGACAGCCCGCGCTTCGGCTCCTACCTGCGCGGTCGCGAGGCGATCGCCACGCTGCTGCCGGAGAAGGACGCTAACGGTGCCACCATTGACCGTACCGGCGACATCGTGATGTTCGGCGGCTCGGGTGTGCGCACCCAGGCCGGCGGCAACATCGACATGCTGGCTCCGGGCGGGCAGATCGTGGTGGGCGTGCAGGGTGAAGTGCCGCCGGCCTCGGCCGGTGTGGTCACCCAGGGCCGGGGCGACATCCGCATGTTCAGCGATGGCAGCCTGCTGCTGGGCCTGTCGCGCGTGATGACCACCTTCGGTGGCGACATCCAGGCGTGGTCGGCACGCGGCGACATCAACGCCGGTCGCGGTGCGCTGACCTCGGTGCAATACACCCCGGCACTGCGCGTGTACGACCAGTGGGGCAACGTGAACCTCTCGCCGCAGGCTCCGGCCACCGGTGCGGGTATCGCCACGCTGGCTCCGATTGCCGAAGTGGCGGCCGGCGACGTCGACCTGATCGCGCCGCTGGGCACGATTGATGCGGGTGAAGCGGGTATCCGTGTGTCGGGTAACGTGAATCTGGCGGCGCTGCAGGTGCTCAATGCGGCCAACGTGCAGGTGCAGGGTGAAAGTACCGGTCTGCCGGTGCTGGCCACGGTGAACGTCAATGCGCTCAGTTCGGCCAGTGCGGCGGCCAACAGTGCCAGCCAGGCCGCGCAGGATGTGATGCGCAAGACACAGGATGACGCGCGCAAGAACCGGCCGTCCGAGATCAGTGTGCAGGTGTTGGGGTTTGGCGCGAGCAGCAGCGTGGAGCCGAAGCCGAAGGTGTCCGAGCCGGTGAGTTCGTACGATCCGAACAGCGCGTTCCAGTTCCCGCAGGCGGAGGAGACCGTAAGGCGGTGAGGGAAGGGCATTCGTGGCGCGCGTTGTGCGGCACGAATGCCATGTCACAACGGCAACACGCGTCGAAACATCTGCGGTCCGCGCGCATCGCGCTGCTGCACCACTACTTGCAAACCTTGCGCGGGCAATCCTTCACCTTGCACCGGTAGCACCCGCCAGCCCTTGCCGGGCTGCCAGGCCTGCACGTCAAACCGGGTCACGTTCTGCGCCACCACCAGCGCCTGTCCGGGCACCGGGGCCGGCAGTGGAAACTGCGCTGCCGGTTCGCCGGCCGCACGCCGCAACGTGCTGCCCTGCTGGTACCAGCGCACCCGCTGCCAGCGCGTGCCCTCGCTGCCGATGCTGCGCACGATTTCCAGCGAGAAGCTCCCGCCCGGGTCGCGCGCGGTCATTAGCGCCCCGGGCAACAGACGCTGCGGTTCATCGGCCGGCACCAACCGCCCGCCGGGTGGCGGCAGGTCCGCCCGCATCTCGATATCGCGCTGCAACTGCTGCAGCACGCGCAGTGACGCCGTGGTCTCGGCCTCGTTCGCGCGCAGCCGCTCGTCGCTGCGGGCAACGCTGTCCAGCGCCCGCCAGCAGATCACGCTGAGCAGCGCCATCACCGTGATCGCAATCATCACCTCGATCAGCGTGAAGCCGCCTTGGTGTCGCTTCATGGAGCGTTGCTCCACGGATTGCGCAGCAGCACCAGACGCTTGTCCGGTGCCTGCTCCAGGTAGATGGCCAACGACACCGACGTGTCGCCGTCGCTGCGTTCAATCTGCTGCAGACCGCGGAACTGCATGCGTCCCTGTTCGCACTGCCAGCGCGCATCCTGTAACGGCACCGCCTGCAGCCGCAGTTCTTCCCAGCGGTTCTGCGCGCAGATCCATGCCAGCCGGCGGTCGCGGATGCGCGACTGATCATCGGTGGCCACCGACACCGCACGCATCACGGCGGCCAGTGCGACGGCAACGATGGCGAGTGCGATCAGTACCTCGATCAGGGTGAATCCACGTGCGTGACGCTTCATGGCTGTACCTGCATCTGGCCGTTGCCATCGTCGACGATGCGCAGCGTATTGGTTCCCGAGGTAAGGGCGACCTCCCAAGGCGTGCCGATCCATTCCGGCGGTAGTTCAATGCCGTCGCGTGGCGTCACGCTGACCTCGGTCGCCTGCCACTGGCGCGGGCGCAGTTGATCGTCGCGCTGCAGCACCTCCCAGCGCCCACCGTCGCGGCGGCTGAACCGGTAGCCGGTGGCATCGGCCTGCCAGCGCAGGGTGCGACCATCGATGCGCGCTTCGTCGCGGGCGACCTGCAGATGCTGGGCCAGCTGCAGTGCGTCCTGGCGCAGCTTGCGCTGTGGGTCGAGCAGGGTGCCCATGCCCAGGCCGATGCCGCCGGCGCAGATGCCGATGATCACCAGCACCACCATCAGCTCCATCAGGGTGAATCCGTGTGCATGCCGGGGGCGCATCAGCGCTTTCTCCTGGTGGCGCGGGGCTGCGCGGGATCTCGACCATGGCGCTGCGCGGGATCTCGACCCTGTAGAGCCGGGCTTGCCCGGCTGGGGGCATCGCATGAAGCCAGAAGCAGCCGGGCAAGCCCGGCTCTACGGTCCCGGGAACCCGGTGCAGGAAGAGCCTACGGCGGCTTGATGAAACAAAAGCGTCAGCTGCGCCTGCTAGCGTCGTGGCATACCGGCACGGCAAGGATACCTGCATGGACATGCGTCTCTGGGATCGCAACCGCCTGCTCACCGCCCTGGCCGGCAGCGCCCTGCTGCTGGTGCTGGTGTATTGGACCTGGGCCTTCGCCGCACCGCAGGACAGCATCGCCGGTGCCCGCGTGCAGTTGGCGGCCCCACGCCCGCATCCGGTAGACCCCGCGCTGTCAGCGCCGCTGGTGTCGTTGATGTCGCCGGGCGCAGTGCAACCCCAGGTGCAGGTACTCGGCGTCCTCGCCGGTGACCGTGCACCGCTGGCACTGCTGTCGGTGAACGGTGCGCTGCCCCAGGCGGTGGCAGTGGGCGAACGACTGGGCCCCGCCACCGTGATCCGCGCCATCAGTGCCGAGACGGTAACGCTGGAGCAGGCGGGCCAAACGAATCCGTTACCGGTACCCGGGCTGCCGCCGCTGCCCGAACAGGGCATCGTGCCCGCGCGCTGAGCCGCGTTCACCGCGCTGGCCGCTGCGGCACCACCGAGTTGCCCAGGGCATTGCCCATGCGCTGCCGCGTGCCTTCCAGGTTGTACTGCAGCATCTGGTTGCCCGGCTGCCGGGCCAGCTTGTCCGCTTCAGACATCTTCGCGGGTGCCGGCTGCGTCGCCGGTGGCGTCAGCTTTTCCTGCAAGCATGCCCATGGCCGCACGCGCTCGCCATTGACCACCACGTCCACGCAGGCGGGAGCCGGTGCCCGCACCGGGACCGCGGGCAGATCGCGCGGTGCATCGCCGGCCGTGGCCAGGGCCAGGGTGACCAGCACAGATAGAACCTGCATGACGCGCTCCGGGAATTTCGGTCTCCATCTGCAAGACGGAAACCACGGCGACCAGCCGCCAGCATTCCGACCAACGGCAAGGGTGACTTCCGCTCCTCTGGAAAATTTCCTGTCGGCTTTGACGCACCGTACACGTCCTGAAGAGGAACCGGCGCTCAACGGCGCTTTCTCCGCTCTCCCCGATGCGACGCGATGCCTCTGATGAACTCCCCACAGCGCCGTTCCGCCCTTGTTGCTTCTCCGCGTCGCCGCCTGGCCGTGGCCCTGGGCGCGCTGCTGACGCCGCTGCTGGGCTTGGCGCAGGACGCGCAGGAAGCGGCTCCGGCTGCGGCCAAGGTCACCATCAACGAATACGTGGTGCGCGGCAACACGGTGTTGACTGCACGCCAGATCGAAACGGCAGTCACCCCGTTCCTCGGTCCGGACAGGACCATGCAGGATGTCGAGCGCGCGCGTGACGCGCTGTCGGCGCTGTTTCAGGAGGCCGGCTACCAGTCGGTGTTCGTGGAACTACCCGAACAGCAGGTCACCGGCGGCGTGGTGCTGCTCAAGGTCAACCAGACCCCGATCGGCCAGCTGCGCGTGGTCGGGGCCAAACACGAGTCGCCTGAGCGCATCCGCGAACAGGTCCCCTCTCTGGCGGAAGGGCAGGTCCCGGACTTCAACACCGCGCAGACCGAACTTTCAGCGCTGAACCGCGGCGGTCGCCGTCAGGTGATGCCGCTGGTCAAGGAAGGCAGCACGCCGGGCACCATGGATGTGGACCTGCAGGTCGAAGACCGCTCGCCGTGGCGCGCCAGCGCGGCGCTGAACAACGACCACAGCGCGGACACCGAAGACCTGCGCCTGAGTGCGTCCATCGGCCATGACAACCTGTGGCAGCTGGGCCACAGCGCCACCTTGAGCGTGTACACCGCGCCGCAGGACACCGACCAGGCCAAGGTGATTTCCGCAGCGTACGTCGCCCCGTTCGAGGGCACCCCGTGGGGCCTCGAGTTCAACGGCTATAGATCCGACAGCCAGGTGCTGGACGTGGGCGGGCAGGGTGGGGCCGGTGGCGGCACCAGCGTGCTCGGCGACGGCCATTCATTGGGGCTGAAGCTGACCTACGCGCTGGAAAGCAGCGCCGCGTGGTGGCGGCAGTTGAGCCTGGGCGTGGATTTCAAGGACACCCAGGAAGACACCCGCCTGGGCGACGAAAGCATGACCACGCCGCTGAAGTACGCACCGATCACCTTCGGCATCACCGGCGTGCGCCAGGGCGAGGCTGACGTACTCAACTTCAACGCGCAGCTGGTCGTCGGCACACGTCGCCTGTTCGGCTACGGCAGCGATACCGCCGAATTCGACCAGAAGCGTTATCGCGCCGATCCCAGTTTCGTGGTGCTCAAGGGGGAGCTCGCCAACACCCACACCTTCACCAGTGACTGGCAGTGGTATGCGCGCGGCTCGCTGCAGATGACCGACGCGCCGCTGGTATCGGCCGAGCAGTACGCCGCCGGCGGCATGTACACCGTGCGCGGCTATCTCTCGGCCGAAGCGATCGGTGATTACGGCGGATTGCTCAACCTGGAATGGCGCACTCCGGCGCTGCGTGCCGGCAACTGGCTGGATGCACGCCTGTACGCCTTCACCGATGCGGCCTACCTGCGTCTGCGCAAGCCGCTGCCGGAGCAGGACGACAAGTACAACCTGGCCTCGTTCGGCATCGGTGCGTCGCTGCGTTTCGGCGACCACCTGCAGCTGCGCCTGGATTACGGCTACCCCTACAGCGATGGGCCGACCACGTCCAAGGACGACCCGCGTTTCAACTTCAACCTCAGCACCAGCTATTGACGCGTGCGCGCGTCGTACCGGAGATTCCGCATGGCCCGTTTACTTCCCCGACTGCTGCTGTCGCTTGCCGCGCTGGTCGCGCTGCCGGCCACCGCCGCCACCGCCGACTGGTGGCAGGCCGAGTGGCCCTACCGCAAGCCGATCACCCTGGACGCCGGTCCGCAGGGCGCAGGCTTGGCGGCGGACCCGGGCCGCACGCCGGTGCTGCTGCGCCTGCATACCGGCAACTTCTCGTTTGATGGCGTGGGCGAGGGCGGCAAGGATCTGCGCTTCATCTCCGCGGATGGCCGCACCGTGCTCAACCACCAGGTCGAGCAGTTCGATGCCAAGCTCGGCATGGCGCTGATCTGGGTCGATGTGCCCCATGTCGCCGCCAACGCGCCGCAGACCCTCTGGATGTACTACGGCAATGCCAAGGCGCCGGCCAGCGGCAACGGCCAGCAGGTATTCGACCCGGACTACACGCTGGTCTATCACTTCGCCGAAGCCAACGCGCCGGCGCGTGATACCACCGCCTACGGCAACAATGCCGGTGCGGTGGTGCCCGCGGCCGACGGCGCAGTGATCGGCCGTGGCGTGCAGCTGGGCGAGAACCCGCTGCCGCTGCCGGCCAGCGCGTCGCTGGCGCAGCAGGCCGGTGCACCGTTCACCTTCTCGGCTTGGGTCAAGCCGGCCGCGCCGGCCGGCGAGCAGGCGCTGTACAGCCGTCGCGAAGGCGCGTCGGAACTGTTGATCGGCCTCGCCAATGGCGCGCCGTTCGTGCAGCTCAACGGGCAGCGCAGCACGCTCGCGCAGCCGATTCCGGAAGGGCAGTGGGCGCACGTCGCACTGACTGCCGAGGAAGGCAAACTGCAGCTGTTCCTCAATGGCCGTGCCACCGCCGAACTGGCCGGCGAACTGCCCGCGTTCAATGGCGCGCCGGTGATCGGTGCCGATGCGCCCGGCGCGACCACCGCCTTGGCCAACTTCACCGGGGCCATCGACGAACTGCGCATTTCGCGTGTGGCACGTTCGCCTGCGCTGCTGCAGGCAGACTTCGCCAGCCAGGGCGGCGATTCGCGCCTGGCCAGCTACGGGGCCGATGAGCAGACCACCGGGCAGAGCCACTTCGGTTTCATCCTCAAGGCGATGCCGGTCGATGCCTGGGTGGTGGTGGCGGTGCTGGGCCTGATGCTGCTGCTGTCGTGGGCGATCATGATCGCCAAGAGCCGCTACTTCGGCACCGTGGCCAAGGCCAATGAAGCCTTCACCGTGCAGTACCGCAAGGTGACCGGCGCGCCGGTGGCCACCCTGCAGGGCCTGGAACGCAATGGCACGCTGTCCGCGCAGATCCGCGAGAGCTCCACCCTGTGGCGGTTGTACCGCATCGCCATGGACGAAATGGACGGGCGCGGCTCGCATCATCACGGCCTCACTGCGGCGGCCATCACCTCGATCCGCGCCACCATGGATGCGGAAGTCACGCGCGAAACCGAGCGCATGTCCAAGCGCATGAACTGGTTGTCCACCACCATCGAAGGTGCCCCGTACATCGGTCTGTTCGGCACCGTGATCGGCATCATGCTGGTGTTCGTGGTGGCGGCCATGGCCGGCGCGGTCGACATCAACTCGGTGGCCCCGGGCATGGCCGCGGCACTGCTGTGTACCGCCGCCGGCCTGGGCGTGGCGATTCCCGCCCTGTTTGGCTACAACTGGCTGGCGTCGCGCGCTGAAGCGATTGCCGCGGACATGTCGGTGTTCGTCGACGAGTTCACCGCGCGCCTGGCCGAAGAGTTCGACCGCAGCGAACCGGCCGCCACCGCGCGCCCGGCCGTGGCCTGAGGAGCACCGGCATGGCACGCAAGCGGTTCGGCATCAAGAAGCGCGAGAAGGGCATCAACGTGACGCCGTTCGTCGACGTGCTGCTGGTGGTGCTGGTGATCTTCATCCTCACCAGCAACGCCAGCATTCCCGGCATCGAGGTCAACCTGCCCAAGGCCAGCAACAGCACCGCGCTGGAAAAGCCCAAGACCAAGGCGATCACCGTCGACAACAGCGGCCAGGTGTTCCTGGATGCCTACCCGGTGAGCCTGGCGGAACTGGAAGACCGCCTGCGCACCGAAAAGGCGACCAACCCGGACTTCCCGGTGATCGTGCGCGGCGATGCGGAAGTGCAGTACGCGCGCGTGGTCGAAGTGCTGGATCTGCTGCGACGGATTGAACTGAGCCAGGTCGGCCTGGTCACCGGCAAGGCGCAGGGGTAAGGCGGATGTCAGGTTCCCCGGACAAACGCCGGCAACTGTGGATCACCGTCGGGCTGTGCGCTGCGGCGGCGGCGCTGCTGGTGGCGTTCTTCGTGTGGCTGCTGACCAAGGACACCGCCAGTACGCGCCGGCCGGTGAATCCGCCGCAGATGCTTGCGCTGCCCCCGCCGCCCCCGCCCCCGCCTCCGCCGCCGGAACAGCGGCCCGAGCCGGAGACGCCACCGGAAGAAACCGTGCCGGAACCGGAGCCGATGGAGCCGGTACCCAGCAACGAACCCGAACCGACCCCGGACACTTCCGACCCGGTGACCATGGACGCCGACGCGCAGGCGGGCACGGACAGCTTCGGCATCCGTTCCGGCAGTGGCGGCGGCATGAGCGGCACCGGCCCCGGCGGCGCAGGCAATGCCAGCTACGGGCGCTATCTGGGTTACGTGATGCAGCAGGCGATTGCCCGCGACGATCGGGTCAAGCGGCTGGGTTTCCGTCTGCACGTGGACGTGTGGATGGATCCGGACGGCCGCATCACCCGCGTCGAGCTCAACCGCGGCAGTGGCAACGACGCCGCCGACGCGGCGGTGGTCGACGTGCTGCGCCGCCTCGGCCAGGTGGAACAGCGCCCACCGGCCTCGCTGACCTTCCCGGCGCGGGTGCTGGTGCAGGGCCGTCGGCCCGGTCTCTGATTCCCCCTTTTTCCTGACTTTCCTTTTGCTGCGAGATCCGTGATGAACATGCGCAACCCGACCGCTCTACTTCCCCGCCCGAAACGCCGGGTGCTGCTGTGCTGCGCCGTGCTGCTGGCGCTGTCGGCACCGTCCGGGGCGATGGCCGCGCAGGAAACCACCATGGTCAAGCTGATCCGCGGCCTGATCGCCAGTGGCGCACTGCGCCCTGAGGACGGCCAGGCGCTGCTGGCCCAGGCCGAAGCCGAAGCCGCGGCCGCTGAAGCCAGCAAGGCCGGCACGGCAGCGGCCGTGACCGGCGGGGTGGCGCTGGAGGCCGGCGACGTACGCGTGCCCTACGTGCCGCAGCACGTACGCGACGAGATCCGCGACGAAGTACGCCAGGATGTGATGCAGCAGGCCAGTGAACAGGGCTGGGCCGCGCCGAATGAAGTGGCCGAATGGACCAAGCGGATCAAGGTCGCCGGTGACGTGCGCGTGCGCAACGAATCGCGCTTCTATTCCGACAGCAACAGCGATATCGAGATTGACTGGGCCGCGATCAACGATGGCAGCGGCTATGACACCAATCCGAATACCAACCTGGACCTGCCGCCCCTGCGTAACAGCCGCCAGGACCGCCGCAATCTGTGGCGCGTGCGCGCACGCCTCGGGGTGGAGGCGGAGATCAGCGAGCGCACCCGCGCCGGCATCCGCCTGGCCAGTGGCAGCAGCGACGGCCCGGTGTCGACCACCGACACGCTCGGTGGCGGCATGGAAAAGAAAGACATCTGGCTGGACCAGGTGTGGCTTTCCTACGCACCGACCTACTGGGTAACGGTGAAGGGCGGTCGCTTCGGCAATCCGTTCTGGTCCAGCGACACGCTGTTCTCCAATGACCTGAACTTCGACGGCCTGGCCGCCAACTTCCTCAGCCCGCCGCAGGGGCAGGGCAACTGGTCGGTGTTCGGCAACCTCGCCGTGGTGCCGCTGGAATACACCTCGGACAATTCCCCGAGCGCCAGCCAGGTCAAGACCCCGAACGAGAACAAGTGGCTCAGCGGTGCGCAGGTCGGCATCGACTGGCGCTTCAATGACAACCACAGCGTGCGTGCGGCCGTGGCCTACTACGACTACAAGAACATCAGCGGCAAGGTGTCCTCGCCGTGCCTGCTGTACGCCGGCGCGCCGGGCTGCGACACCGACTGGTCGCGTCCGGCGTTCATGCAGAAGGGCAACACGCTCATGCTGCTGCGTGACATCGCGCTCAATCCGCTGGACCCGGCCAACACCCCGACCCCGCAGTATGTGGGCCTGGCCTCGGCATTCCGCCTGGCCGACCTCAACCTGCGCTGGGATGCCGCGCTCAGCCATCGCATGGACATGCGCCTGGAGGCGGATTACATCCGCAACCTGGCTTACGACCAGAATGCGATGTTCAGCCGCGCCAATGGCGGCATCGTCAACAACTTCGGCAATGGGGGCACCACCACCGCCGAATCGTTCCGCAGCGGCGACACTGCATGGATGCTGCAGGCCACGTTTGGCGACGTGGAGCTGAAGCAGAAGGGACAGTGGCAGGCGCTGCTGGGCTACAAGCGGATCGAGCCGGATGCGCTGCCGGACGCGTACAACGATTCCAACTTCCACCTCGGTGGCACCAACGCACGCGGCTACTACGTGGGCGGTGCGTACATGTTCGATCACCGCACCTGGGTGAGCGGCAAGTGGATGGCCGCCAAGGAAGTGTTCGGCCCGCCGCTGGCCATCGACGTGTTCCAGCTCGAGTTCAATACCGGGTTCTGAGCAAGGCGGGAGCGGGCATGGGGGTGCAGGATGCAACCCTCATGCCCGCATTTTGCCCATTACAACGGCAGATCAAACACCAGCACCTCGGCATCGCGCCCGTTCTCCAGCGTCACCTGCGCCTCATCGCGGATCTGCAGCGCATCGCCGGTATCCAGGGTGATGCCATTGACCTTCACCTGGCCACGCGCCACCTGCACATAGCTGCCGCGCCCCGGAGCCAGCTCCAGCCGGGCCTGCTCATCCCCATCAAACAACCCGGCATAGATGCGTGCGTTCTGGTGGATCTTCAGCGAGCCATCGCGGCCGTCCTCGGAGACGATCAGGCGCAGCTGGCCACGCTTGGTTTCCGGTGCGAAGTGGGTTTCCTCATAGCTCGGGGCGATGCCTTCGACCTCCGGGAACAGCCAGATCTGCAGGAAGTGCACGGTTTCATCGGCCGAGTGGTTGAACTCGCTGTGGCTGACCCCGCTGCCGGCGCTCATGCGCTGCACGTCGCCGTAACGCAGCACCGAGCCGGTGCCCATCGAGTCCTTGTGCTCCAGCGCACCGCCCAGTACGTAGGACACGATCTCCATGTTGCTGTGGCTGTGGGTGCCGAAGCCCTGTCCGCCGATCACCTTGTCCTCGTTGATCACCCGCAGCGGGCCGAAGCTGGTGTAACGCGGGTCGTAGTAGTTGGCGAACGAGAACGTGTGCTGGGAGTTCAGCCAGCCATGGTTGGCCTGGCCACGGGTGTTGCTCTTGCGGATCTGCAGCATGGTCTTCTCCTGGGTGTTCGACTGTTTCGATGATGGTCCGGGGTGGGTTGGCCCCGTCCCTTTCCTGTTGCGGCCAGTATCCGCTTGCACTCCGGGTTTGAAAAACGGATAGTTTTGCAAGTCATCATCGAAAATTTCGAATGCTCAAGCTCAGCCTCGATGCCCTGCAGATCCTGGACGCCATCGACCGCCGCGGCTCCTTCGCCGCCGCTGGCAAGGCGCTGCACAAGGTGCCGTCCACCATTTCCTACACGGTGTCCAAGCTGGAGCAGGACCTGGGCGTGCAGTTGTTCGACCGGGTCGGACCGCGCGCGGACCTGACCGAGGCTGGCCAGGCGCTGCTGGAAGAGGGCCGGCACCTGCTGCGGGCCGCCCGTGAGCTCGAACTGCGGGTCCGCCGCGTGGCCTCTGGCTGGGAGGCGGAGCTGACCCTGGCGGTCGATTCGATGTTCCAGCCGGCATTGCTGGCACAGGACATCGCTGATTTCAGTGCGGTGGCCGAGCAGACCCGGGTGCGGCTGATCAGCGAGGCGCTGAGTGGCACCTGGGAGGCGTTGCTGGACCGCCGTGCCGACCTCCTGGTGGGCGCGGCGGGCGAGGGGCCCAGTGGCGGTGGCTATGTCGTGGAAGCGCTGGGGGTGGTGAGGTTTGTGTTCGCGGTGTCCCCGCAGCACCCGCTCGCGGAGGTTGCCGGGCCGCTGGGGCGGGATGCGCTGGCCGAGCACTGCGCGATTGCGGTGGCTGATTCCGCGCGCCGGCTGCTGCCGCGCACGGTGGGGCTGCTGATGGGGCAGGAGACGGTGACCGTGCCGGACATGCTGAGCAAGTTCCGCCTGCAGTGCGCGGGGTTGGGCTTTGGCTTCCTGCCCGAGCCTTATGTGCAGGCTGCGGTGGCGCAGGGGCAGCTGGTGGTGCGCGAGGTGGAAGAGCCCAAGCCGGATGAGACGTTCTGGCTGGCCTGGCGCACCGGCGAGGAGGGGGCGGCGCTGCGCTGGTGGCGCGAACGCCTGCGCGAGCCTGGCCACATGGAGGCGTGGTGGGCGCAGATGGCGCAGTGGCTGTGATGGCCTGATCGGTGACCTTTCGGCGGGTGGTGGTGCCGGTGTCGGTGATGCCCGTAGAGCCGGGCTTGCCCGGCTGAACCAATCCCGGCCTGTCATGATTCCGTCATCGAACTGCGGTAGAGCGCCCCGCTGCAGCGCCGTACGCTGGCCGGCCCTCGTGATGCATCTGCACCCCCATGAAGCGCCTCCTGCTGCCCTTGCTGGCCGGAGCCGGCCTGTGGCTGGCGGCCTGTACCTCCATCGATACGTCGGCCTCGTCCACGTCGCTCAGCGATCGCCTGATCGCACCGGGCGGCGTGTCGACGCTGCTCGACATGCCACGCATTGCCGCGGCGGTGGACAGCGTGCCCAACCGGCACGGTGAGGTCACCGGCCGCGCCGGCATTCCGATCTTCTGGCGCGCGTTCGACCCGGGTCAGTACGGGGTGCAGTACCAGTACCTCGCGCAGGCGCACGACAATGGCCTGCCGCTGGAAACCGGCCTGCAGGTGCGCGTGCCCACGCCGTTCGAGCCGCAGGCACCGCGTGGCACCGTGGTGCTGCTGCACGGCTGGATGATGAACGGCGATGCGATGCTGCCGTGGTCGCTGCAGCTGGCGCAGAGTGGTTACCGGGTGGTGACCATCGACCTGCGCAACCATGGGCATTCGGGCGCAGGCCCGTCCGGCTACGGCACGTTCGAATCAGACGACGTGATCGACGTGATCGATGCGCTGCAGGCCAAGGGCGAAGTGCAGGGCCCGCTGTACCTGTTCGGCGTGTCGTATGGCGCGGCAACCGCGTTGTTCACTGCCGACAAGCTGGGCGACCGGGTCACCGGCGTGGTGGCGATGGAATCGTTCGCCAATGCCGGCGATGCGATCCGCAGCATGATTCCGCACCTGATGTCGCTGCAGCCGACCGCGTGGAAGGCGCAGGCGATGGCGGCCTACGGTCGCTGGCGTTACGGCGGCCAGGACATCAACGCGGTGATCGCTGCCGCCAGCCAGCGCCTCGACCTGGACCTGGACCAGGTCGACGTGACCCGCGCCGTCGCCGACACGCGCGCCTGCGTATTGCTGCTGCACGGCCAGGACGACGCCCATGTGCGCGTGGACCAAGGCCGCAGACTGGCCGCTGCCAGCAACCGCGTGCACTACATCGAACTGCGCGGCGAAGACCACATCACCCTGCCGCTGCGCCTGGACCTGCTGGGCGGCGTGGTGGACGACTGGCTGGCCCACGACGCCCACGCGGGCGGCCGTTGCCCCAGTCCGCAGCTTCCTGCCGAGGCCGACCGCCTGGCGATGGCGGCAGCGGTGGCCGCGCGCGCGGGTTGAAGCCGGATTGCACGCGTTCCGTGCCGCCGGGCTTCGCCCGGCTGCTGTTGGATCTGTGCGAACAGCC
>DGLB01000063.1:0-6749 GCA_002387845.1 Stenotrophomonas maltophilia
GCGCGAGCGTGCCGGGAGCCGCTGCAAGTACGTACCTGTACGCCCGGTCGCCGCATCCATGCGGCTACCGCCCCCTCCAGCCCACCCCGACCCGCCTTCGACGAAGGGTCGGTGGCCGCAGGAGATCAAAAGCGGCACTTGCCTTGCAGTTATCACTCACACCCACCGCCGAACCACCTCCATGCCCAGCTCGCGCACCTCGCGTTCCGCTGCCAGCGTGGCATCCAGATCCTGCAGCTTCTGCAGCGATTCTTCTGCCGGCTCACGCAGGGCACCCGGTACGGACATGTACGCACGACGGTGTGAAGCCTCACCCAGCATTCCCTGCACGATGAACACATTCTGCGACTCCGGTGTCACATCGGTCGGTCTACCCAGCAGAACATGATCAATCTGGCTGAAGCCGGTGGCTCGCGCCAGATGCGCCAGACTGGCCGCCATCCGCTCGCTTGCCGCGTCCGGGGCCCGGCCCAGACTGGCGTCCAGCCGATGAACACCTTCAATCGCCTGCTGGTGCAGTTGCAGGGAGATGTCGCTCAGTGACCGCGCGCTGGATGGCTGCTTCGGGGCCTCCAGCGGAGGATGAGGACGCATCGGGCTGGTGGGCTGAAGCCGCTCTGCGTTGCGGATGGCATCGATCAGTTCCCTGGGGGTATCCGTGAGTACGAACTCGCTGGCCTCCAGTGTCTGGCCAGTGACCTTGTGCAGCGTGTCTGTGGCCCACGACGCGCAGGTGTTGGTGAAGCTCCATCGGACATTTTCGTTCAACGCCCTGTCCAGGCGTTCCAGCTGCTGAGGGGTAAGCTCGAAATAGCGAGAGGCGCTGGGTATGGATCCCGCCTCGATTCCTACGCGGATATCTGTCTCATCGCCATTGTCCGGGACTTCGCGGTGGCCATCTGGCCACAAACCATAGTGGCGGGTTTCGCCGCCATGCGAGACGGAAATCCACGCATGACCATCCACAAACTGTTGGAACGATCCTTGTGTATCCGGGTGAATCTGACTGTGAATGCCCAGAATGGCGTTGTCGGTCATTGGGCTGCCCTACGGATATATCTGTTGTTCGCCGTCGACGAACACCATCACTACGCGAGGGGCCAGCAAGGGGATCTCTTGAACCGCCGGGTTCGGAACTCCTGGCACGATATGGCGGGGAAGCATGGTCGAGCAGCGTAGGTGGATGTTGCACCGATCTATCACCACCTTCATAACGCCATCTTCGACGTGGTAGCTCACGCCAGCTGCGTAGTACAGACTTTCCAGCGGGTTCTGGAACTGTATTTTCAGCGTGGACGGCGAGATGCGAGTCGCAGTGATCGGCTCAAGACTGGATCTGGAATAGCTGGGTTTCACCTGATCTCCTGTGCAGCCGGCCACCGCAACCGCCATCGCCACAGCGAACGCGCAGGCAGTGGAGCGACGTGCGTTGAAATGAAACGTCATGGGGCAGCTCCGTGATGCATGCGGGGATCATGGCGGGATGCGGGTCGGGCGAGGTCAGGCGCGACACGCGATGACGCCTTACGTTCGCCTGGATCTGGCCGCCGGTAATGGCGGCCTCCAGTGGCGGTTTCGCGTGGTGGGGGTCATGGGGACGCGCATGGCGCGTCGCTACGGAGCTCGTTGGCTACGTCGTCGGCCGCCCTTTTGATGGCTTTGCTCACCGCCAGTGGTTCGGTTGCGTGGGGAATCTTGACGACGCGCCGCATGAACAGGCGGATGGCTTCGGATGGCGAGTACTGCCCTTTTGTCACCACCGACTTGAAGTGGCGACGCAGGTCATCTTCCACTCTTGCGCGGATCCATTTCGGATTCTGCATGGTAATCCTCCAGAACGCGTTGACCCCTGCCAGGACGGCGAGGGGTCGGGAGGTTAGAAACCGCGGACGGAAACATCAAAACCAAGACGGCGGGCGTATTTCCCCCTTGCGGAGGTGTTGTATTAGCCACCCTCCCGACGCAGGAGAAGAGCAGTTCCAGCGCAGGACTGCATGATGTTTCCGAACCGGAGTTTCTACGCTCCCGAGGCAACTCTGCTGGAATGCCGTGATGGAAAAAACAGGCAATTGCGAAAGAATCGTGGCGATTTTTGGGTGCGTCAGCAAATGGTGTGACGCGATCGGCGCATGCGGTAGGCGAGAGGTCGAGTGCGCGGGATGAGGCATTGCGGGCGCAGTGTCGGGATCGACCGGAGGGCGATGTTTCGAAGTGTGACGTGCGTGGATGTTTACGCCGAGGGGCGGGTCGGGGAGCGGGTCGTGTGCGTCATTGAAGCGCGTTTCGATCCGGGGTTCATGCGTTAAAGGACGTGGGTTGTTTCACGGCGATCGTCTTTCGACCGATCCCACCGGGGCCACGGTCCAACCGGGGTCAGGATCCCATCGGGGCCACCATCCAACCGGGACCACCATCCAACCGGGACCAGGAACCCAGCGGGACCGGGTGGTTTTGATTTTCGAAGGCCACCGACGCACTGTCGATGGCGGGTCGGGGGGGGCTGGAGGGGGCGTGAGCCGCATGGATGCGGCGACCGAGCTTACATGGACGTACTTGCAGCGTCCCCCGGAACGCCCGCCCCGAGCCGCCAAGCCAGAGAACCCGTGAGCACCGGCTGTTCGCCAAGAGCCAACAGCAGCCGGGCGAGCCCGGCTCTACGGATCGCATGCAATCAGGCAGTCCGAACGCGTGCAATCAGGCAGTCCGGTCGCGCGCAATCGGTCAGGCCGAACGCGTGCGATCAGACAGTCCGGACGTGTGCAACCAGGCCGGCCGATCGCGTGCAATCAGGCCGGCCGGTCGCCTGCAATCACCACTTGTAGGTGATGCGCCCGTACACGTAGGCACCGTTGAAACCGTACGGCGAGTAGTTGCTGTACGGCAGCATGCCCCAGGTGGAGTTCTGCAGGTCCACCGTGCGGTCCGGATACTCGTCCAGCAGGTTGTCCGCGCCCAGCGTCAGCACCCAGTTCGTGCTCGGCTTGTAGCTCACCGACGCGTCCAGTACCCACGAGTCGCCGTAGGTCTGGTCGCGCGTCGGCGTCGCCGAGTTGCGCACCGTGAACTCGCCGTAGCGCGTGGCGGCCAGGCTCAGGTCCCAGTGGTCCGAACGCCACGTGCCGCTCAGGATCGTCTTGTCGCGCGGGTAGCTGTCTTCAATGCGGCCCACCTCGTCTCGCCCGATCAGCGACTGGGTCAGCCCCAGCGTGCCGAACACCGCCGGCGAGGCGATGTACTTCTTCACCTCCGTGTCGTTGTAGCTGTACGCCGCCGTCAGCTCCAGCGAGCTCGCGCTGAACGGCACCGTGTAGCTCGCTACCGCGTCCACGCCCCGCGTGCGCGTGTCCACCCCGTTGGTGAAGTACGAGAACGCCGTCACCCCCGGCAGCCCCAGTCCCGCCAGCAGATTGTTCGTCGCCGTATTGGTGGTGATGTTGGTCGACAGAATGATGCGGTCGTCAATGTCGATCTGGTACGCATCCACCGTCAGGTACAGCCGGTCCACCGGCTGCAGCACCAGGCCCAGGCTGTAGGACGTCGAGCTTTCCGCCTTCAGCGGGCTCGCCCCCAGCGCCTGTGCCGCCGCGCTCGTGGTCGGGAAGGTACCGCGCTCCACGAAGGCCCCGTTGACGATCGTGCTGGTCACCGCCTGGTAGCTCTGCTGCGCCAGCGACGGCGCACGGAAACCGCTCGAGGCCGTGGCACGCAGCGCCACCTTGTCGGTGAACGCATAGCGCGCCGACAGCTTGCCCGAGAACTTGTCGCCGAAGTCCGAGTAATCCTCATAGCGGCCGGTGACGCCCGCCGAGAACTTGTCGGTCAGGTCCGCTTCCAGCCCCGCATACACCGCGTAGTTGTCACGGTCGGCATCCACCGCATTGAGCGGGGTGAAGCCGCCAAAGCCCTGCGCCCCGGTGCCCGTGTAGGAATTCGGCTCTCCCGCGCCCTGTTCCCAGGTCTCGCGGCGGTACTCACCCCCGAACGACAGCGTCACCGGGTAGGCCAGGCCCCAGTCCAGGGTCTTGGTGATGTCCACGTTGCCGATGTCCTGCGCGTACTTCAGCTCACCCGCATAGAACGAACGCGGGCTGTTCACGCCCAGCGTGTAGTTGATCGTGTTGCGGGTGTGGAAATCGATGGTGTTCTCACCGTGGTTGTAACTCACATCCCAGGTCCAGCCACTGTCGGTGCTGCCCTTCACCCCAGCCACCACCGAGCGATCCTTGGAGTACTGGTTGATCTGCGGCACGAAGCCATCCGGGTAGGTCTGTGCCAGCAGCGCGCCCTGGCCACTGTTGTTGCGCGAACGGTAGAACGCGAACGACGTGATGTCGCGGTTGCTGGCCAGCACCGTGGCGTAGGCCGACACACGGTCGCTGAACTGGAAGCTGGCATTGGCCGATGCCGCCGTGGCGTCCACCTGCGGGTCGCCGACCACGAAGGTGGTCTGGCCGATGTCGGGGAAGTTGCCGGTGTTCGGCGCGGTGCCCTGGTAGGGGCCGGCGCGGTTGCTTTCGTCCTGCTGCAGGATCTGCCCGGCCACATGCAGCTTGCCGCGACCCTCGGCGAAGCCGACCCCGGCGTCGCCGGACAGCTGGTAACGGTTGCCGTCGCCCGCCGAGTACTGGCCTGCGTCCAGCGCCAGGCTGCCACCGCTGTCCGAGCCCTTCAGCACGATGTTGATCACCCCGGCGATCGCGTCCGAGCCGTACTGCGCGGAGGCACCATCACGCAGCACCTCGACCCGCTCGATGGCGGCAATCGGAATCGCATTGATATCCACCGCCGACGAGCCGCGGCCAATGCTGCCGTTGACGTTGATCTGCGCCGAGGTGTGGCGGCGCTTGCCGTTGACCAGCACCAGCACCTGGTCCGGGGACAGCCCGCGCAGCTGCGCCGGGCGGATGCCGCTGGTGCCGTCGGTCAGGGCCGGGCGCGGGAAGTTCAGCGAGGGCAGGGCACGGGCCAGGGCGGTGGCCAGTTCGGTGGTCCCGGTCGCCTGCAGGGCCTCGGGGGTGATGATGTCGATCGGCGACTGGGACTCGGCCACCGTACGGTCGGCGACGCGGGTGCCGGTGACGATCACCGTGTCCAAGGTGCTGGGGGGGGCGGCCGGTGCGGTCTGGGCGCTGGAGGAGAAGGCGGAAGCGCCGAGCACGACGGCAACGGCGGCGGCGAGCGTGGTCTTGCGGTTCATTGAGTACGGGCCATTAATGTAGCTGAACAGGTTCCCGGTGCCGGCGCGGTCGGTTCCGTGGGAGAGAACGACACCGCCGCGCGCAGACCGGGGCGCGTCAAGTATTCGTTAACGCTAGAATTGCGTCGCAGGAAAGGTGCTTACCAGCACATTCCATTCCGTTATATGGACCCCCTCGATGATCTCCCTTCGTAACTTCGCCTTGCGCCGCGGCGAGCGGCTGCTGTTGTCCAACGTCGACCTGACCCTGCATGCGGGCTACCGCGTGGGCGTGGTCGGCCGCAACGGAGCTGGCAAGTCCAGCCTGTTCGCGGCCGTGCAGGGCGAGCTGGAAGCCGACAAGGGCGACGTCGACCTGCCCGGCAAGATCCGCATCGCCAGCGTGGCCCAGGAAACCCCGGCGCTGCCCGACCCGGCACTGTCGTTCGTGCTGGAAGGCGACACCGAAGTGGCCGCAGTGCTGCGCGAGGAAGCCGAGGCGACCGCGCGCGAAGACTGGGAGGCGGTGGCCAACGCGCACCAGAAGATGGCTGAAGTAGGGGCCTACGACGCTGAAGCGCGCGCCGGCAAGCTGCTGCATGGCCTGGGCTTCCCGTCCGACACCCACACCCGCGCCGTGGGCGAGTTCTCCGGCGGCTGGCGCGCGCGTCTGAACCTGGCGCGCGCGCTGATGATGCCCAGCGACCTGCTGCTGCTCGACGAACCGACCAACCACCTCGACCTGGACGCGGTGTTCTGGCTGGAACAGTGGCTGCTGAAGTACCCGGGCACCCTGCTGCTGATCTCGCATGACCGCGAATTCCTCGACAACGTCGCCACCCACACCCTGCACCTGCATGGCGGCGGGGCCAAGCTGTACACCGGCGGCTACACCGACTTCGAACGCCAGCGTGCCGAGCAGCTGCGCCAGCAGCAGATCGCGCACGAGAAGGAACAGGCCGAGCGCGCCCACCTGCAGAGCTTCATCGACCGCTTCAAGGCGCTGGCCAGCAAGGCCACCCAGGCGCAGAGCCGCATGAAGCGCCTGGCCAAGCTCACCGGCACCGAAGCGGTGCGCATGGAGCGCGAGTTCCGCATTGAGTTCGCGCCGCCGACCAAGCTGCCGTTCTCGCTGATCCGTCTGAATGACGTGGAAGCGGGGTATGGCGAGGACGCAGTGATCCTGCACAACGTCGGCTTCGGTCTGGAAGCAGGCCAGCGCATCGGTCTGCTGGGCCCGAACGGTGCCGGTAAGACCACCCTGGTCAAGACCCTGGTGGGCGAACTGGCCCCGGTGGCCGGCGAGCGTGCCGCGCACCCGGACCTGCGCATCGGCTATTTCGCCCAGCACACCGTGGAATCGCTGCACGAAGGGCAGTCGCCGATGGACCACTTCCGCGAGATTTCGCCGGACGGCAACAACCAGTCCTTCCGCGATTTCCTGGGCAAGTGGAACTTCGCTGGCGACCGTGCGTTTGAATCCGTGGATGGCTTCTCCGGCGGCGAGCGTGCGCGCCTGGCGCTGGCGATGATCGCCTGGCAGCAGCCCAACGTGCTGCTGCTGGACGAACCG
>DGLB01000063.1:6787-38663 GCA_002387845.1 Stenotrophomonas maltophilia
AACCGACCAACCACCTGGATCTTGAAATGCGCGAGGCGCTGGCCGAAGCGCTGTCCACGTTTGAAGGTGCAATCGTGATGGTCTCGCACGACCGGCATCTGATCGGGCTGGTCTGCGATACGTTCTGGCGTGTGGCCGATGGCGTGGTGGAACCGTTCGACGGCGACCTGGACGAATACGCGGCGTGGCTGCGTTCGCGCCCGGCCGCGCAGGGCACGAAGCAGAAGATGGCCGCGGCCGCGCCGGACCCGGTGCCGCCGACCCCGCCGCTGCCCGCGCGCAAGGTCGGCAACCCGGTCAAGCTGGCCGCGGCCGAAGCCAAGGTCAACGAGCTGGAAGGCAAGCTGGCCGAGCTGGACCGGCAGTTGGCCGACCCGGCCAACTACGCCGACGCCACCCGCATGGCCGTACTGGGCCGCGATCGTGAGGCGACCGCGCAGCAGCTGGAGAAGGCCGAAGCCGCGTGGATGGAGATGATGGCCTGATCCATGGCCCGCGCGGCGCTAGGACTCCAGCCATTCGCGGAATCTGCGCGCCGCCTCGCTCTCCGCCCGCGAGCGTAGCCGCGTCAGCCAGTAGCGTCCCAGGTCCAGCGTCTGCGCGAACGGCTGCACCAGCCGTCCATCCGCCAGATCCTGCTCGAACATCCTCAATGGCAGCAGCGCGACCCCGGCACCGCCCGCGGCGGCCGCTGCCAGCGTCAGTGACGAATCAAACACCGGCCCGCGCGCTTCCAGTGCGGCCACGCCGGCAGCCTGCAACCAGCGTGGCCACTCGTCCGCACGGTACGAGCGCAGCAGCGTCACCTGCGCCAGATCGCGAGGGTCGCGCAGACCACGCGCCAGCGCCGGCGCGCACACCGGCGCAAACGGCGCCTCCAGCACTGGCGTGCATACCTGTCCCTGCCAGTCGCCGTCGCCGAAGCGGATGGCCAGGTCCAATCCTTCCCCAGCCAGATCAATGCGGTTGTTGTGCGTCTGCAGGCGCAGCTCGATATCCGGGTGGCGCGTGTTGAAACCGGCGAGCCGCGGCAGCAGCCAGCCGGTGGCGAAGGTGCCGACCACGCCTAGGCTCAGCACCTCCCGGTAACGTCCGCCGGCAACGCCGCCCAGACCGGTGCTGATGCGGTCGAACGCTTCGTTGAGCACCGGATACAGCCGCGCGCCTTCCTCGGTCAGCGCCACCCCGCGCGGCAGACGGTGGAACAGCACCACCCCGAGGCGGTCTTCGAGGACGCGGATCTGATGGCTCAACGCCGCCTGGCTGACGCACAGCTCCAGCGCCGCCCGGGTGAAGTTCTGGTGGCGGGCGGCGGCCTCGAAGGCGCGCAGGGCATTCAGGGGAAGCTGAGGACGCAGCATGCCGGGAGCCGTGAGCGGAAGTGATGCGTCATCCTACCAATCCCCGGGACAGATGCCGGTAGCGCCGGCCGTTGGCCGGCCCACGCAATGCCGGTTATCGCACGAAGGCATGAACAAAAATAATGCCTCCTGCTGAAAATGCTCGCTGGTGGACGCCATCACCCCCACCAATACTGCAGGCCTGCCCAAACAGAGACAGCCCATGCTCGCCCGCCGCCACTTTCTGCAGCTGACCGGAGCCGCCCTCGCTTCGACCCTCGCCGCCAACGCCCTGGCCAAGGCCCCGCCGACGGCGCTGTCCGGGCCCAAGCCCCAGGCCGCCGACTTCGCCGCTCTGGAAAAAGCCAGCGGCGGCCGGCTCGGCGTGACCCTGCTGAACACGGCGACGGGCCAGCGCAGCGGGCACCGCCAGGACGAACGCTTCCCCATGTGCAGCACCTTCAAGTTCGTGTTGTCGGCCTGCGTGCTGCACCTGGCCGACCAGGGCACGCTGTCGCTCGACCGCCGCCTGCCGGTGCGCGCGCAGGACATGCTGTCGCACGCGCCGGTCACCAAGCGCCACGTGGGCAAGGACCTCACCGTGCGCGACCTGTGCCGCGCCACCATGGTGACCAGCGACAACCCGGCCGCCAACCTGTTGCTGGGCGTGGTCGGCGGGCCGGCCGGCGTGACCGCGTTCCTGCGCGCCAATGGCGATGCAGTCACCCGCAACGACCGTCTCGAGCCGGAAATGAACCTCTTCGCGCCGGGCGACCCGCGCGATACCACCAGCCCGGCCGCGATGGCGGCCAGCCTGCAGCGCTTCGTGTTGGGCGAGGTGCTGAAGCCGGCGTCGCGGCTGCAGCTTGCCGACTGGCTGATTGACAACGAAACCGGCGACGCGCGGTTGCGCGCGGGCCTGTCGAAGGCCTGGCGGGTGGGGGACAAGACCGGCAGCAACGGCGAGGACACCACCAACGACATCGCCATTCTCTGGCCGCTGGCGGGTGGCGCGCCGTGGGTGCTGACCACCTACCTGCAGGGCGCGACGGTGGACGACGCCGGCCGCAACGATGTGCTGCGGCAGGCGGCGGTGATCGCGGAAAGGTTGATGAGCGCCTGACCAGGCATTGCGTGGGACACGCATGGCGTGTCCCACGCGGTCACGTCACGGGGTGTCCGAACCCCGCACGGCCTCCAGGAACTCCCGTCCCCAGCGGTCCACGTCGTAATACTCCACGCTGCCGAACAACTGGCGCATGCGCCCGCCGGCTTCCTCCTCCGGCATCGACAGCGCCTGCAGCAACCCCGCACTGAGATCAGCCGGGTCATGCGGATTGGTCAGCACCGCGCCCTTCAACTCCGCGGCCGCACCGGCAAACTCGCTCAGCACCAGCACACCGTTGCTGCCTTCAATGCCGTGCGTGGCCACGAACTCCTTGGCAACCAGGTTCAACCCGTCACGCAGCGGGGTGATCCACATCATCTGCGCCGCCGCGTAGTGGGCAACGACCTCTTCAAACGGCAACGCCTGGGCGAAGAAGCGCACCGGGGTCCAGTCCAGCCGCGAGAAACGGCCGTTGATCCTTCCCACCGCCTGCTCGATCTGGTTCTGCAGCGTGCGGTAGACGGTCATCTCGCGCGCGGCAGGCACGCAGACCATCAGCAGGGTCACTTTGCCCTGGCGGTCCGGGTGCTGCTCCAGCAGGCGCTCGAAGGCTTCAAGCTTGGCCAGCGTGCCCTTGGTGTAGTCCAGCCGTTCCACCGACAGCACCAGCTTGCGCGCGCCGATCTCACGACGCAGCTTGAAGATGTCATTGCGCACCGAGGGTTTGGCCAGCACGTTGTGGATGCGGCGCAGGTCGGTGCCGACCGGGTGCGCGCCCAGGGCCACCTCGCGATCACCCACGCGCAGGCGGGTGGTCATGGTGTCCAGGCCGACCGCGCAGCCGTAGGTGAGGAAGCGCGGCGCGCAGCTTTCCCAGGCCAGTCGCTCGGCGGGCATTGCGCCGCGCACCACGTCGACGAAGTTCTCCACCTGGCGCGGAATGTGGAAGCCGATGTAATCGCAGCTGAGCAGGCTGCCGATGATCTCGCGCCGCCACGGCACCACGTTGAACACGTCGGCCGACGGGAAATAGGTGTGGTGGAAGAAGGCGATCTTCAGGTCCGGGCGCAGCTCGCGCAGCGTGGCCGGCACCATCCACAGGTTGTAGTCGTGGATCCACACGGTGGCCCCATGTGCGGCCTCGGCGGCGGTGGCTTCGGCGAACCGCCGGTTCACCTTGAGGAATACCTGCCAGTCGTCTTCGCGGAAGCGCGCGCGCTCCCAGAACACGTGCAGCATCGGCCAGAACGCTTCCTTCGAGAAGCGCTTGTAGAAGATGTCCACTTCCTGGCGGGTTAGCGGTACCCGCGCTGCGGTGAGCGTGGGGTAGCGTTCCGCATCGACGCTGACGTGGGTCTGGAACGGGCCGCGCTGCTTGGGATCGTCGATGCCCCATGCCACCCACGAGCCCTTCTGGCCACCTTCAAAAAAGCTCAGCAGCGAAGGGATGATGCCGTTGGGTGAGCGCGGCGGGCGCTGCACCAGCGTGTCGCCTTCCATGACCTCGTCGAACGGCATGCGGTGATAGACCATGACCAGGTCCGCGCCTTCGGCGCGGGCGGTCGCCGGCGGCTTCAGGAAGGCGTCGTCGGCGGCCAGTAATCCGAAGTGTTCGATCGCTTCCAGAATGCCGCCGCAGCCGGGTGCGGTGGCGTGGTAGGTATTGGCCAGCGCGGCAGTGGCCTCGGTCAACGCCGGCTCGGATTCCCCGACGCAGACACCGCGGAAGCCGGAGGTGTACATGGACAGGTCGTTGAGGGTATCGCCGGCGACCAGGATGCGCTCGCGCGGCAGGTCCAGCAGGCGCGCAAGCGCAGCCAGGGTGCGGCCCTTGTCGGTGTCCGGCGGCAGGATGTCCAGATAGCGGTCGGCCGAATACAGCACGTCACAGCCCAGCGCCTGCGCGGCGGCCTGGATCTGGCTGCGCAGCGGAGCCAGCGTGGCCGGGTCGCAGAAATACGAACAGCGCCGTTCCTGCGGCACATCCTGGCGCTGCAGTGCGGTGAACGGGCGCATTGCCGCCGCCACCACCTGTTCGCCCGGCCAGTGCGCGTCGATCATCGACTGCAGCGGCTGCAGCGGTTGCAAGGTGCGGCCATCGACCACGGTTGCGCCAACGTCGCAGACCACGTAATCGGGGCGGGGAATGGCGGGATCGGAGAGCAGCGGCATCACCGCTTCCAGGCCGCGGCCGGTGATGAAGATCAGCGCGATGTCCGGGTGCTGGTCGACCAGCCGGTACAGGCGGTGGCGCGCGGCGGCGTCGCCGGCAAGAAAGGTGCCATCCAGATCGGTGGCCAGAATCAGTTGCGGGGCCGAGGTGGCCGGGGTACTGCGGGTGAGGGTGGGGGAGGCGGGTGTGGATACAGTCAATGCACTTCCTTATTGGAGTTGAAAGAAGAAGGGATATCTGGTGCAGGCTCGGCGTCGGTTTCCGGCATCAGTTCCAGCGCGGCCGGCGTGGTGCGCAGCATCGGGCGGAACAGCACCGGATGGGTGCGCAGGCGCGAGAAGCTGAGCAGGCGTGCGGTGGCGAACAACGCCAGCAGCATCAACGCCACCGCGAAGTACAGCGGCAGTGCCGCCGGCCCGAACCGTTGCATGGCCACGCCGGCGATGGCCGGGCCCAGGGCGGCACCGACGCCATGCACCAGCAGCAGGCTGGAGCAGCCCGACAGCAGGTCCTCGCGCGGCAGGTAGTCGAGCATGTGCGCCACCGCGAACGGATACAGCGAAAACGCCAGCCCGCCGTATACGAAGATCAGGCCGAACAGCAGGTGGGTCTGCAACTGGATCATCGGCAGCGACATCACCACCGCCAGGCCCGCGGCCACCAGGCTCAGGGCGACCAGGCCGGTGCGACGATCATGGCCGTCGCTGATCCGTCCCAGCGGCCACTGCAGCAATGCACCGCCGGCGATGGCGGTCAGCATGAAGCGGGCCACGCCGTCCTCGTCGAGCCCGATCTGGCCGGCATACACCGGCAGCAGGCCCCAGAACGCGCCCATGGCCAGCCCCGAAAGTGCGGCGGCAACGCTGGCCACCGGGGCCATGGCGTACAGCCGGCTCAGTTTGAGGCGGGGCACCGAGGGTACTTCCGGTTGCCGAAGCCGCGTCGCCGTCACCGGCAGCATGGCCGCACAGACGAGCATGGCGATCAGCATGAACATCGGCGTGGCCGCGGCATTGCCGAGCATCAGCAGGATCTGGCCCAGCGCCAGTGCTGACAGGTTCACCACCATGTACAGCGAGAACGCCCGGCCGCGTTGTTGCGGGTCGGGCTCGGCGTTGAGCCAGCTTTCTATCACCGTGTACAGGCCTACCAGGGCGATGCCGGTGATGACGCGCAGTACGCCCCACGCCCAGGCATTCACCCACAGCGGGTGCAGCAGCACCGCAATGGCGGCGAGGGCGGCGAAGAAGGCGAACGCGCGGATATGGCCGATGCGGCCAATAAGCGAGGGCGCGACGAAGGTGCCCATGAAGAACCCGGCGAAATAGCCGGACATCACCAGACCCAGCGTGCCGGCACCAAAGCCAGCCTGCGCTCCGCTTACCGCCAGCAGGGTGCCCAGAAGCCCGCTGCCCGTCAGGAGCAACGCTACGCCTGTGAGCAGGGCGGTCAGCCGCAACACGCGTGCGACCTTCGTGGGGAAGGCGAACCGGTCACGACAATGACCTTAGCACAGGTGGGATGAAGCCCTGGTTGCAGCGCGCTGTCAGCGGCGACGTTGCATTTGCGCTGCACAGCGCTGCGGGCTAGGGTGTTGGCATGAATGTCATCAAACTTCTTCCATTGACGGGCGTGCTGCTGCTGGCCGCGTGCAACGGCCAGCGTGACAGTGTTGCGCACGATGTATCGCAGGCACCGGCCGACGCGTTCATGGCGGCGGTTGCGGCGCATTGCGGTGAGGCGTTTGAAGGCCGCATTGCGGTGAATGAGCCGAAGACCGACGCGCCCGATCCGTTCGATGGCAAGCGCCTGGTGATGCATGTGCGCGGTTGTGAGAATTCGGCGCACGAGCTGCGGATTCCGTTCCACGTGGGCGACGATCACTCGCGCACCTGGGTGCTGACCCGCACCGACAACGGGCTGCGCCTGAAGCACGATCATCGGCATGAAGACGGCAGCCCGGACGCGGTGACGATGTATGGCGGTGACAGCAGGCCGCCCGGTACCGCGCAGCGCCAGGCGTTCCCGGTGGACGCCGATTCGGTGACGATGTTCCGCAAGGCCAACATGGCCGTTTCCACCACCAATACCTGGGCGATGGAGATCGAACCCGACGAGCGCTTCGTCTACGAGTTGACCCGCCCGGATGGCCGTCGCTTCCAGGTGGTGTTCGACCTCAGCAAGCCGGTGGCGTTGCCACCGGCCCCCTGGGGCGGTTGACCCCGCGCCGCGCGTCAGCGTGTCCCGAAGCGTCCCCGGCAGCCGTTGCTGACCCAGATGCTGTTGCCCCGCGACCCCCAGCTGCGCCCCTCGATGCAGGGGCTGCCGGACAGCTGTTCGATCAGCACCGGTCGGCCCCGACCCTGCCAGGCGCAGGTCTGGGTGCGGTTGCCGTTACTGCTGCAGGTGACGGTGTAGCCGCTGCCACCCCCACCGCCCCAGCCGCCACGGCCCTGGACGAACTCGGCCCGGCAGCCGCCACTGACCCAGACCGCCCCGTTGCGGGAGCCCCAGGTGCTTCCTTCGATGCAGCGCGTGTTGGAAATCTGCCGCGACAGCCGGGCACTGGACCAGCCGGTGGAGCAGACCCGCTGGCGGTTGTCGTTGCTCTCACAGCGGATCACGCTGGTGTGGCCGGGGTTGGTGCCCGGCCAGCCGCCCCCGCCGCCGTTCCAGCCGCCACTGCCGCGCAGCGAGGTGGCGATGTCCTGCTTGATCCGGGAAAAGCCCCAGGACGAGCGGTTCACCTGGTCCAGGTAGAAGCGCATCTGGTCGTCGGGAATGCGGCGGCCGCCCGACTGCTCGGCGTACTCCTGCGCGATGACCCGCTGCTGGTCCTGGACGGACAGGGTCCGCAGGTTTTCCGGGGCGTACGCCCGGGTGTTGACCTGGGCCTGCAGGGCCGGGGCGGCACAGGCCAGGAAGACGGTAAAACAGACCACGAGACAACGTTTCATGACGCTTTCCCCTTGCGGTCAGTGGTGCGCGGACTATGGTCCGGCCCCTATTAAGGGGGCGTGTAAGTCGGTTCATCGTTCAGGATTTGCCCCGGCCGGGGCGCTGGCCGCAGAATAACGGGCTGACCGGTGCCAACAGGCCCGGCAATCTCCTGCGGAGCTTTTACCCCCATGCGTACCCACTTCTGCGGCCTGGTCGACGAGACCCTGATTGGCCAGACTGTCACCCTCGCCGGCTGGACCGACGTTGCCCGCAACCTGGGCGGCGTGTGCTTCATCGATCTGCGCGATCATGAAGGCATCGTGCAGGTGACCGTGGAGCCGGAAAACGCGGAAGTGTTCAAGGTTGCCGCCAGCCTGGGCTACGAGGACGTGCTGCAGGTGGAAGGCGTGGTGCGCAAGCGCCATGCTGTAAACGACAAGATCCGCAGCGGCCAGGTGGAAATCGTCGCCACCCGCATCACCGTGCTGAACAAGGCCGAGCCGCTGCCGTTCCATGCGCATGAAAACCCGGGCGAGGAAACCCGCCTGAAGTACCGCTACCTGGACCTGCGCCGCCCGGAAATGCAGCGCATGCAGCGTACCCGCATCAAGCTGGTGCAGGCGCTGCGTCGTCACCTGGACGGCGAGGGCTTCCAGGACATTGAAACCCCGATCCTGACCAAGGCCACCCCGGAAGGCGCGCGCGACTTCCTGGTGCCGGCGCGCATGCATCCGGGCGAGTTCTACGCGCTGCCGCAGAGCCCGCAGCTGTTCAAGCAGATCCTGATGGTGGCCGGCTTCGACCGCTACTACCAGATCGCCCGCTGCTTCCGCGACGAGGCCCTGCGCGCCGACCGCCAGCTGGAATTCACCCAGCTGGACATGGAGTTCGCCTTCGTGCGCGAGCGCGACGTGCAGGACTTCGTGGAAAACATGATCCGCGCCATCTTCAAGGAAGTGGTGGACGTGGAGCTGGCCGCCAGCTTCCCGCGCATGACCTGGGCCGAGGCCATGCGCCGTTACGGCTCGGACAAGCCGGACCTGCGCATCGCGCTGGAACTGGTGGACGTGGCTGACCTGGTCAAGGGCGGCGAATTCCCGGTGTTCACTGCCGCTGCCGCAGATCCGGACGGCCGCGTGGCCGCGCTGCGCATTCCCGGCGGTGCCAGCCTGTCGCGCAAGCAGATCGACGAATACGCCGCGCACGCTGCCAAGTACGGTGCCAAGGGCCTGGCCTACATCAAGATCGCCGAGAACGGCGAAGTCAGCTCGCCGATCGCCAAGTTCTTCAGCGAAGACGCCTTCGCCGCGCTGGTCGCCCACGTCGGTGCCGGCAACGGCGACATCGTGTTCTTCGGTGCCGGTGGCTACAACAAGGTGTCCGACTTCATGGGCGCGCTGCGCCTGAAGGCCGGCAAGGACTTCAACCTGGTCGCCGCCGGTTGGGCCCCGCTGTGGGTCACCGACTTCCCGATGTTCGAATTCGACGACGAAGCCCAGCGCTACGTCGCCCTGCATCACCCCTTCACCGCCCCGGCGGTGGACGACATCGCCGACCTGCGCGCCAATGCCAAGACCGCTGTCTCGCGCGGCTACGACATGGTGCTCAACGGCAATGAAATCGGCGGCGGTTCGATCCGTATCCACCGTCCGGACATGCAGAGCGCCGTGTTCGAACTGCTGGGCATCGGCGCGGAGGAAGCCGAAGCCAAGTTCGGCTTCCTGCTGGACGCGCTGCGCTACGGCGCGCCGCCGCACGGTGGCATCGCCTTCGGTATTGACCGCATTGCCGCGCTGATGGCGGGCACCGAATCGATCCGCGACGTCATTCCGTTCCCCAAGACCACCAGCGCGCAGTGCCTGATGACCGGCGCACCGTCGCCGATCCCGGACGAGCAGCTGGCCGAAGTGCACATCCAGGTCCGCCCGCGCAAAGCCTGATCGCGCGTCGCGCACCTCGACATCCCAATCCGTAGAGCCGGGCTTGCCCGGCTGAACCACCCAACACCCTCAGGAGACTCAGCAATGACCGAAGCATCCTTCAATCTGGAATGGGAAAAGCTGGGCAACGTCGGTTCCGACGCCAACCTGGTCACCGAGCGCGCCCGCGTGTTCGGCGGCTGGCTGGTCCGCGTGGGCACCAACCCCGCTGCGATGGCGCTGACCTTCGTGGTCGACGGTGAAGGCCGCTGGGACGGTGAGGACTTCGGCGTCGAAGACTACGAAGACGAAGAAGAAGACGACCTCGACGAAGATGAAGACGAAGAGGAAGAGGAAGACGAGGAAGAATACGAGGACGAAGACGAAGAGGACGGCGAAGAGGAAGACGCCGCCACCGACGGAGCCAAGGCCTGAGGACTGGCCTGATCGTCCCCGTGTACACCATCCGCCGCGCCGGCCCGGACGACGCACCGACCTTGTCGGTGCTGGCCGCGCGCACCTTCGTGGAAACGTTCGGTCATCTGTATCCGCCGCAGGACCTGCAGGACTTTCTGTCCGAAGCCTACGCGGAGGATCGCCAGCGGGTGATCCTCTCGCACCCGGACTATGCGGTCTGGTTGCTGGAAAAGGACGGCGTGGCCGTGGGCCACGCCGCCGCCGGCCCGTGCGGGCTGCCGCATGAGGATGTGAAACCCGGTGACGGCGAGCTCAAGCGGCTGTACCTGATCAAGGACGAGCAGAGCTGCGGCTGGGGCAGCCGCCTGCTGGAAACCGCGCTGGCGTGGCTGGAGCGCGACGGTCCACGCACCCTGTGGCTGGGCGTGTGGTCGGAGAACTTCGGCGCGCAGCGCTTCTATGCCCGCTACGGATTCAGCAAGGTCGGCACCTACGAATTCCCGGTCGGGCAGATACGCGACCTGGAGTTCATCCTGCGGCGCGTACCCTGATCCCATGACTCCCTCTGTGTTGCTGCTGCACGGCATCTGGAATGCCCGTGCCTGGGTTGGGCCGTTGGCCTGGCGGCTGCGTGCGCGCGGGTTCCGCGTGGACACCTTTGGCTACTCCAGTGTGTTCGGCGGACCCGACGTGGCCGTACCGCAGCTGCTCAAGCGGCTGCAGGGCAGTGGCCCGGTGTCGCTGGTGGGGCACAGCCTGGGCGGGCTGGTCGCCCTGGAGGCATTGCGCCAGCAGCCGGAACTGCCGGTTTCGCGCGTGGTCTGCCTGGGGTCGCCGCTGCGCGGCTCGGGTACCGCCCGGTCGCTGGCGGATCACGGCTGGGCGATGGCGCTGGGCCGCAGTGGCGAACTGCTGCTGGATGGCCTGCCGGCCTGGGAGGGCAGGGCGCAGGTCGGGCTGATTGCCGGCTCGGTGCCGCACGGCCTGGGCAGCCTGCTGGGCGCGATTGGCGAGGCATCGGACGGGACCGTGGCGCTGGATGAAACCCGCCTGCCGGGTCTGGCTGACCACTGCGTGGTGGCCGCCAGCCATAGCGGGCTGGTGTTCTCGCCCGAGGCTGCGCGGCAGACCGCTGCCTTCCTGCGTGACGGCCGCTTCCGTCACGACCCGGCCGCCCACGCGGCCTGAACAAGGCCGGCTAACACGCTTGCAGCGCCCGATCGGGTAGAATCCGCGCCCTGTTCCTGACTTCATGCACGGAAACACCCATGGGTAGAGGCCCCTCCATCGAAGCCCGCAAGAATGCGTCTGACGCAAAGCGCGGCAAGATTTTCACCAAGATCATCCGCGAGATCGGCGTAGCCGCGCGCGGCGGTGGAGGCGACCCCCACAACAACCCGCGCCTGCGCGTGGCGATGGACAAGGGCCTGGCCGCGAACATGTCCAAGGACGTGATCGAACGCGCCATCAAGAAGGCCACCGGTGAACTGGAAGGCGTGGTGTACGAGGAAGTCCGCTACGAGGGCTATGCCCCCGGTGGCGTGGCGGTGATCGTGGACTGCCTGACCGACAACCGCGTGCGTACCGTGGCCGATGTCCGCCATGCGTTCAGCAAGTGCGGCGGCAACATGGGCACCGATGGCTCGGTGGCCTTCATGTTCAAGCGCTTGGGCGTGCTCAGCTTCGCCCCGGGCGCGAACGAGGAAGCCATCACCGAGGCGGCCATCGAGGCTGGCGCGGATGACATCGTGGTGTACCCCGACGATGGTTCGATCGACGTCGTGACCGCCCCCGAGCAGTTCCAGGCGGTCAAGGACGCAATGGAGGCCGCGGGTCTGAAGCCGGACCACGCCGAAGTCACCTTCCGCGCCGACAATGACATCAAGGTCGAGGGCGACACTGCCCTGCAGGTCAAGAAGATGCTGGACATGCTGGAAGACCTGGACGACGTCCAGGACGTGTACTCCAACGCCGACCTCGGCGCGGACGCCTACGCCTGACGGCGTAGTCCCCCCATGGTCCGGATCCTCGGCATCGACCCCGGTTCGCAGCGGACCGGGGTGGGCATCATTGATGTCGACCCCACCGGCAAGGTCGTGCACGTGCACCACCTGCCGCTGGTGCTGCTGGGGGCGGACGATTTCCCCCAGCGCATGAAGCTGCTGGTGCAGGGGCTGTCGGCGCTGGTCGACGAGTACCGCCCGCACGAAGTGGCCATTGAAAAGGTGTTCATGGCCCGCAATCCCGATTCGGCGCTGAAGCTGGGCCAGGCCCGCGGAGCCGCCATCTCGGCGGTGGTCATGCGCGACCTGCCGGTGCACGAGTACGCCGCCAGCGAGATCAAGCTGGCGGTGGTCGGGCGGGGCGGGGCTGAAAAGCAACAGGTCCAACACATGGTCGGGCTTATGCTGAACCTGAAAACCAAGCTGCAGGCCGACGCGGCTGACGCGTTGGCGGTGGCCATCACCCATGCCCACGTAAGGGCGACGGCGCAGCGCCTGGGCGTCAATGCCCGCCAGGCCTGGAGCCGGAAATGAGGACATCTGCATGATCGGTCGTCTGCGCGGGATCCTGGCCTACAAGGCTCCGCCGTGGCTGCTGCTGGACGTCAATGGCGTCGGCTATGAACTGGAAGCGCCGATGAGCACCTTCTACGACCTGCCCGACCTGGGCCGCGAAGTGGTGCTGTTCACCCATTACGCGCAGAAGGAAGACAGCGTCTCGCTGTACGGGTTCCTGCGCGAGGGCGAGCGCCGTCTGTTCCGCGACGTGCAGAAGGTCAGCGGAATCGGGGCCAAGATCGCGCTGGCGGTGCTGTCGGCGGTAAGCGTGGATGAGTTCGCGCGCATGGTGCAGGCCGGCGACGTCACCGCGCTGACCCGCATTCCCGGCATCGGCAAGAAAACCGCCGAGCGCATGGTGCTGGAACTGCGCGACCGCGCAGGCAACTTCAGTGGCGGCGGGGCCCCGATTGCCGGTTCGATCGGGCCCGACCCGGTGTCCGAGGCCACCGTGGCGCTGCAGCAGCTGGGTTACAAACCCACCGAAGCGGCGCGCATGGCCCGCGATGCCAAGGCCGACGGCGACGACGTCGCCACGGTCATCCGCAAGGCCCTGCAGGCCGCGCTGCGCTGAGGCGCGGCGTACTTCCTCCTTCAACGACATCCGTCCGGAATCCCATGTCCAGCACTTCCCATCAGCACGACAGCGGTCACGCGACCCACGGGCATTCGCCGCCGGGCAGCGGCATGGCGTTGATGATCGGTGCCATCGGCGTGGTGTTCGGCGACATTGGTACCAGCCCGCTGTACACCCTGAAGGAAGCCTTCTCCGAGCACTACGGGCTGGTGGGCAACCATGACACCGTGCTCGGCGTGCTGTCGCTGGCGTTCTGGGCGCTGATGCTGGTGGTGACGCTCAAGTACGTGACCATCATCATGCGCGCCGACAACGACGGCGAAGGCGGGATCATGGCCTTGATGGCCCTGACCCAGCGCACCATGCGCAACGGCTCGCGTTCGGCGTACGTGGTCGGGATCCTCGGCATCTTTGGTGCTTCGCTGTTCTTCGGTGACGGGGTGATCACGCCCGCCATTTCGGTGCTGGGTGCGGTGGAAGGCCTGGAGGTGGCCGCGCCGGGCCTGCATGCGTTCATCGTGCCGATCACCGTGGTGGTGCTGTTGATGGTGTTCGCCGCACAGCGCTTCGGCACCGAGAAGATCGGCAAGGCGTTCGGACCGATCACCTCGGTGTGGTTCATCTCGCTGGCCGCCATTGGCCTGTACAACATCGTCGACGCGCCGGAAGTGCTCAAGGCCTTCAATCCGTACTGGGCGGTGCGCTTCTTCATGGACCACAGCTGGCACGGCATCTTCATCCTGGGCGCGGTGGTGCTGGCGGTGACCGGTGGTGAGGCGCTGTACGCCGACATGGGCCACTTCGGGGCCAAGCCCATCCGCCACGCCTGGTACTTCTTCGTGCTGCCGTGCCTGGTGTTGAACTACCTGGGGCAGGGCGCGCTGGTGCTGGACCACCCCGAGGCGGTGAAGAACCCGTTCTTCGAGGCGGTGCCGGACTGGGCGCTGTACCCGATGATCATCCTGGCCACCATGGCCGCGGTGATCGCCTCGCAGTCGGTGATCACCGGCGCGTTCTCGGTCTCGCGCCAGGCCATGCAGCTGGGCTACATCCCGCGCATGCGCATCACCCATACCTCGCACGACACCATCGGCCAGATCTACATTCCCGGCATCAACTGGGGAATTGCGGTGATGGTGATCGGGCTGGTACTGGCCTTCCGCAGCTCGTCCAACCTGGCCGTGGCCTATGGCATCTCGGTGTCGGCCACCATGCTGATCGACACCCTGCTGCTGGCGCTGGTGGCGCGCGCGCTGTGGCCACGTACCCGTTACTGGATCATCCCGCTGTGCGTGGTGTTCTTCATCATCGACCTGGGGTTTGTGATCGCCAACGGGGCCAAGCTGCTGCAGGGCGCGTGGTTCCCGGTGGTGCTGGGCATCGTGCTGTTCACCATGATGCGCACCTGGCGGCGCGGCCGCGAGCTGCTGCGCGATGAAATCCGCAAGGACGGCATCCGCCTGGATACCTTCCTGCCCGGGCTGATGCTGGCCCCGCCGGTGCGGGTGCCGGGCACGGCGGTGTTCCTGACCGCCGACCCGAGCGTGGCCCCGCATGCGCTGATGCACAATCTGAAGCACAACAAGGTGCTGCACGAGCGCAACGTGTTCCTGCACGTGGAAACCCTGCCGATTCCGTATGCAATGGAAGGGCAGCGGCTGAAGATCGAATCGGTGGGGGATGAGTTCTACCGGGTGTTCGTGCGCTTCGGCTTCATGGAGACCCCGGACGTTCCGCTGGCGCTGATGCGCTCGTGCGACCACGGCGGGATCTACTTCGACCCGATGGACACCACCTTCTTCGCCAGCCGCGAGACCATCGTGGCCACCGCCAACCGCGGCATGCCGATCTGGCGCGACAAGCTGTTCGCGCTGATGCACCGCAATGCCGCCCCGGCCACCGGGTTCTTCCGGATTCCGGGCAACCGGTTGGTGGAGCTGGGAGCCCAGGTAGAGATCTGACGGGACGACCCGCTTTTGCCGCATAATCGCGGGATGACTGACGACCGCATCATCGGTGCCGGCGCGACCCGCGAGGACGACAGCACCGACGCCAGCATCCGCCCCAAGCGCATGGCCGATTATCTCGGTCAGGCCCCCGTGCGCGAGCAGCTGTCGATCTACATCGAGGCCGCCAAGGCCCGCAGCGAAGCGCTGGACCACGTCCTGATCTTCGGCCCGCCGGGACTGGGCAAGACCACGCTCAGCCACGTCATCGCCAATGAACTGGGCGTGGCCCTGCGCGTCACCTCCGGCCCGGTGATCGAGAAGGCCGGCGACCTGGCCGCGCTGCTGACCAACCTGCAGCCGCACGACGTGCTGTTCGTGGACGAAATCCACCGCCTGTCGCCGGTGGTCGAGGAAGTGCTGTATCCGGCAATGGAAGACTTCCAGATCGACATCATGATCGGCGAGGGCCCGGCTGCCCGCTCGATCAAGATCGACCTGCCGCCGTTCACCCTGATCGGGGCCACCACCCGTGCCGGGCTGCTGACCGCGCCGCTGCGCGACCGCTTCGGCATCGTGCACCGGCTGGAGTTCTACACGCCCGAGGAACTGACCCGGATCGTGCGCCGCTCGGCCACCATCCTGGGCATTGACTGCACCCCGGAAGGGGCCGCCGAGATCGCACGGCGGTCGCGTGGCACCCCGCGTATCGCCAACCGGCTGCTGCGCCGCGTGCGCGACTACGCCCAGGTCAAGGCCGGCGGGCACATCGACCAGACCGTGGCGCAGGCCGCCATGCAGATGCTCAAGGTCGACCCGGAAGGCTTCGATGACCTTGACCGGCGCATGCTCAAGACCCTGATCGACTACTTCGACGGTGGCCCGGTCGGCGTGGAATCCATGGCCGCCGCCCTGTCTGAAGAGCGCGGCACGCTGGAGGACGTGGTCGAGCCCTATCTGATCCAGCAGGGCTTCCTGGTGCGCACCGCGCGCGGCCGCATGGCCACGCACAAGGCCTACCGCCACATGGGGCTGAAGCCGAAGAACCCGCCCGCCGACCTGTTTGCCGAGGTGCCGGATGGGCAGTGACGCTGTTGACCCCCGGTTCAGTTGGCCGACACGCATATATTGGGAAGATACCGACGCCGGTGGTGTGGTCTACCACGCGCGCTACGTGGCCTTCATGGAACGGGCGCGGACCGAATGGATGCGTGCGCTGGGCTTCGGCCAGGAGCGCACCCGCATCGAACACGGGCTGGTGTTTGCCGTGCGTTCCATGAGCATGGACTTCCTGAAGCCGGCGCGGCTGGATGACGCGCTGGCCGTGAGTGCCCGGCTGGTGCAGTGCAAGCGCGCCAGCATGGTGTTCAGCCAAGCGGTGTGTCGCGGCGAGGAAACGCTGCTGACCGCCCAGGTGAAGATCGCGGCATTGGACGCCTCCACATTCAAACCACGTGGCATGGACGATGTTCTGCATGCCGCGTTGAAACCTTACGAATTTCCAGAATCCGCATACTGAGGAACACCGGATGATCGCAACGCTCCTGGCCCTGCAGGCCACCGTGGTCGAGGCACTGCCGCAGGAAGTCACCAGCGCCGCAGCGCAGACCGTCGCGCCGGGCGCGCACGGCGGCATCAACTATTTCGAGCTGATGACCAAGGCCAGCTGGCCGGTGATCTTCATCGTGCTGCTGCTGCTGGCCGGCTCGTTCATCAGCTGGATCATCATCTTCCGCAAGGCGCGCGTGTTCAGCGCGGCCAACCGCCAGGCCGACGAGTTCGAGAGCCGGTTCTGGTCCGGTGCCGACCTGGGCAAGCTGTACACCGCCGCCACCGACCGCAACCGCAAGGTCGGTGGGCTGGAAGCCATCTTCGAATCAGGCTTCCGTGAGTTCACCCGCCTGCGCGAAGGCCGCCGGCTGGATGCCCGCGCGCAGCTGGAAGGTGCGCAGCGCGCGATGCGCACCACCTACACCCGCGAAGTGGACCAGCTGGAGCGCAACCTGGAACTGCTGGCCAACATCGGCTCGACCGCGCCCTACGTCGGCCTGGTGGGTACCGTGTTCGGCATCATGGTGACCATGCACGACATGATCAACAGCGGCGAGCAGGCCGGCATCGCCTCGGTTGCCCCGGGCATCTCCGAAGCGCTGTTCGCCACCGCCATCGGCCTGTTCGTGGCCATTCCGGCGGTGTGGGCCTACAACCGGTTCACCACCCGGGTCGAGCGCCTGTCGGTGCGGTTTGAAACCTTCGCCGATGAGTTCAGCTCGATCCTGCAGCGCCAGACCTCGAACGACGCCTGAGCGCGGCAGACAGGAGCTCCCATATGACCGCTGCCATTGGCCGCCGCAAGCGCCGCAAGCTCAAATCCGAAATCAACGTGGTGCCGTACATCGACGTCATGCTGGTGCTGCTGATCATCTTCATGGTCACCGCGCCGCTGCTGACGCTGAGCTTTGAAGTGGACCTGCCCAGTTCGCAGGCCAAGGCCCTGGAAAGCAAGCAGGACCCGGTAGTCGTCTCGGTGCGCCTGGACGGCCAGCTCAGCCTGAAGCTGCCTGACGCCAAGCAGCCCGAGCCGATCGACGCCACCCAGTTGCAGGCGCAGCTGGGAGCCCTGGTCTCGCAGGACAAGAACCTGCGCGTGATCGTGGCGGCCGACAAGGCCGTGGCCTACGAAAAGGTCGTGGACGCCATGAACGTGATCAAGCGCGCCAACGTGGAGAAGGTGGGTCTGGCGACCGATGCAAACTAACGTTCTGCCGCCGCCGCGTTCCCCGGAAGACGAATGGGCGTTGCCGGTCGTCCTGGCCATCGCCGTGCACGTGCTGCTGGCGCTGGTGCTGATTGCCGGCTGGATGTTCTCGCCCGACCGCAACACCGAGGCCGCCGTCGGCGATCCCGCGCTGGAAGCCAGCATGACCCTGACCGCGTCGGAAGCCGCCGCGGCCCGCCAGGCCCTGCGCGCCTCGGAAAAACTGCCCGACCTGCCCGAGCCGGTGGAACAGCCCACCCCGGTGGAAGAGGACACCGTGCCGCCGCCACAGCCGCTGCCGGAACCGCGCCCGCAGGACGCGCTGAGCCCGCAGCAGCAACAGGCGCAGGAGCGCATCGCGCAGCCGGACAAGGTTGACCAGGCTGCCGTCAATGCGATGGCGATCTCGGCAGAGAAGGAAAAGCAGGAACAGGAAGCCAAGCGCCGCCAGGAGCAGATCGACCTGACCGAGCGCGAGCGCCAGAAGGACGCCGAGCAGAAGGCACGGCTGGCCAAGCAGCAGGAAGCGGAACAGCAGAAGAAGCTGGCCGAGCAGGCGCAGCAGGCCAACGATGCCAAGGCGGAAGCCGAGCGGCAGAAGAAGATCGCCGATCTCCGCAGCCGTCGCGAGGCGGCCGAGAGGGAAGCCAAGCTGGCCGAGCAGAAGCTGCGGCAGGTCACTGCCGCGCGTGCGGCGTCCGGTGCCTCCACCAGCGGGTCCGCCGGTGCTGCGCAACCATCCGCTGGCGGTGGCGGTACCAGCGACGACCTGTCGGCCAAGTACGCCGCCGCGATCCAGCAGAAAGTGCTGGGGCAATGGCAGCGCCCGGATTCCGTGCCGCTGGGTCAGAAGTGCCAGATCGCGATCACCCAGCTTCCGGGCGGCAACGTGATCCAGGCCAAGGTCAGCGCAGGGTGTCCGTTCGATGAGGCCGGCAAGCGCTCGATCGAGGCGGCCGTACTCAATGCCCAGCCGCTGCCCTATCGCGGCTTCGAAACGGTCTTCAATCGCAACATCAACTTTACCTTTACCGCCCAGGACCGTTGATATCCGATGAGGACGATTGGCATAGGGTTGCTGATGGGTGTGATCGCCGGATTCAGCCCGGCTGCCATGGCTTCCACTGACCTGGAAGCGGCATATGCGGCGGCGATCCGTTCGCGTGTGCTGGCGAACTGGATCCCCCCGACTACGCTGAAGCCCGGGGCGCGCTGCGAGGTCAGTGTCGCGCAATTACCGGGTGGGACAATTGCCGGCGCTGCTGCCACAGCGGCCTGCGAGTTCGACGAGGCGGGCAAGGCGTCCATCGAAGCCGCGGTGCTGCGCGCACAGCCCCTGCCGTACCGGGGCTTCGAGGCGGTATTCAATCGCCGGATGAACCTGGTCTTCCAGGCACCGGCGCGCTGATCGAGCGGGTTCAGACGCGTTTTTCTGTTAACAACACGTGATCAGCCCCGGTCTGACCACTCGGATTTCACACCCGGTTGGTTCATGATTGCGAAACTGTTCACCGCACTGCTGTTATCCCTCGTAACTGGTTTTTTCCTACTGAGCGCTCCATGAAGAAGATGCCTCGCTGGTTTGCCGTGTTCGCGGCTCTACTGCTGCCCTTCGCCGCCGTCGCGCAACAGCGCGGTCTGGATATCGACATCGTCGGCGGCAACGCCTCGGCCACGCCGATCACCGTGGTCCCCATGCCTTACCAGGGTTCGGCTGCGGCCCCGGAAACCGACGTCGCCGCCGTGGTTCGCGCCGACCTGGAGCGTTCCGGACAGTTCCGCAACCTGCCGGTCGAGCAGATCCTGGAAAAGCCCACCCGGGGCGGCGAGATCAACTTCGCCACCTGGCGCGCGTTGAAGCAGAACTACATCGTGGTCGGCCGGGTGCTCGATGCCGGGGCCGGTGCCTACCGCGTGGAGTACGAGCTGTACGACGTACCCAAGGGCGAGCGCCTGCTGGGCCTGGCCATGACCGCCCGCAGCACCGCCATGCGCGATGTGGCCCACCAGATGGCCGACGCCATCTATGAAAAGATCACCGGCGTGCGTGGGGCCTTCTGGACCCGTATCGCCTACGTGACCGCCAGCGGCAAGGGCGCAGCCATGCGCTATGCGCTGATGGTGGCCGATTCGGACGGCTACAACCCGCAGACCATCGTGCGGTCGGCCGAGCCGCTGCTGTCCCCGTCGTGGAGCCCGGACGGCAACCGTCTGGCCTATGTCAGCTTCGAGCGTGGCAATTCGGCGATCTACATCCAGAACATCACCACCGGTGCGCGTGAGCTGATCACCAGCTTCCGCGGCATCAACAGCGCCCCGTCGTTCTCGCCGGACGGCCGCCGCCTGGCCCTGTCGCTGTCGCGCAGCGGCAACCCGGAAATCTATGTCATGGACCTGGGCAGCAAGCAGCTGACCCAGCTGACCAACCACTTTGCCATCGACACCGAGCCGACCTGGAGCGCCGACGGCAGCAGCATCTACTTCACCTCCGACCGCGGTGGCCGCCCGCAGATCTACCAGGTGGCCTCCAGTGGCGGCAGCGCGTCGCGCGTGACCTTCCAGGGCAACTACAACGCCACCCCGGGCGTGTCCTATGACGGCAAGAAGATCGTCATGGCCCAGGGCAGCGGCAACACCTACAAGATCGCGATGATGGACAGCAGCCTGGGCTCCCCGCGCTGGAGCACCCTGTCCGTCGGCTCGCTCGACGAATCGCCGAGCTTTGCGCCCAACGCAAGCATGGTGTTGTACGCCGCCCGCGAGGGTGGACGTGGGGTTTTGTATGCAGTTTCGGCCGATGGGCGCGTGCGCCAGCGGCTGGTACTGGCGGACGGCGACGTTCGTGAGCCTTCTTGGTCGCCATACCGTACAAAGCGCTAACAGAGTGTTAAGATTCGCCCGTATTCATCCCCTCATCCGGCTTTAGCCCTCAAAGGTATTCTATGAACAAGTCCACCCGCGTTCTGCTTGTCTCCCTGCTGTCTGTGGCCGTCCTGGCCGGCTGCTCCAAGAAGGTGAAGGAAGAACCGGCTGCGCCGGTCGACACCGGTTCCACCACCCAGCCGACCGGCCCGTCGACCTCCGGCCTGTACGGCCCGGGCGACCTGGACACCGACGCCTGCCTGCGCCAGCGCGTGGTGTACTTCGACCTGGACAAGGAAGAAGTGAAGTCGGAATTCCAGGCCATCATGGCTTGCCACGCCAAGTACCTGCGTGACCGTCCGTCCTCGCGCATCACCCTGCAGGGTCACACCGACGAACGTGGTTCGCGCGCTTACAACCAGGCCCTGGGCGAGCGTCGTAGCGCCGCTGTGAACTCGGCCCTGCAGGCCAACGGTGGCTCGGCTTCGCAGCTGACAGACGTGTCCTACGGTGAAGAGCGTCCGGTCTGCACCGAGTCGAACGAGTCCTGCTGGTCGCAGAACCGTCGCGTCGAAATCGTCTACACCGCGCAGTAATCCATGCGCATCGGCATCAAACTGATGCTGGTCGTTGCGGCAGCCCTCGTGGCTGCCGCACCGGCGCAGGCCCAGCGGCAGAGCCTGGCCGACCGCGTTGGCGCGCTTGAGCAGCAGATGTACAACAACAGCTCCAACCAGGACCTGTTGAACCAGATCAATGCCCTGCGCCAGCAGGTGCAGCAGCTGCAGAGCACGGTTGAACAGCTCCAGCACGACAACGCCCAGCAGAAACAATCCGCCCAGGATCAGTACCTGGACCTCGACGGTCGTCTGAACCGTCTGGAAGGCGGTGCTGCGCCGGCACTTCCGGCCGTCCCGGCCGCGAACGCCCCGGCAGCCCCCAAACCCGCCGCACCGAAACCGCCTGTGGCCGCCACCGAGCGGCCCCCGTCGGTACACGGCGACGCCGGTGCCCTGGCCGCCAATGGCGACGAGCGCACCCTGTACAACGTGGCCTTCGACTCGCTCAAGGCTGGGAAGTACGACGAATCGGCGCAGATGTTCCTGAGCTTCCTCGAGCTCTATCCCAATGGCGTCTACACCCCCAATGCGCTGTACTGGCTGGGTGAAAGCTACTACGCCATCCGCAATTTCCCGCAGGCGGAGGCGCAGTTCCGCGACCTCATCGCCCGCTACCCGACCCACGACAAGGCCTCGGGCGGTCTGCTGAAGATCGGCCTGTCGCAGTATGGCGAGGGCAAGGTCGACGAGGCCCAGGCGACCCTGGAGCAGGTGGTCAGCACCTACCCGGGCTCGGACGCCGCCCGCACCGCGCAGGACCGCCTGCAGTCGATCCGTCTGGGCCAGCAGATCCGCTGACGCCCCACCGGCCCAGGCCGGTATAATGTTCGATTGAATGATGGCCGGGCTTCGCCCGGCCGCGCCCGTTTCCGAAACCGCAGCCCATGAACGTCACCCCGTCCGCCGCCGCCGCGCTTCCCAGCGAGATCGTGCAGTCGCCCCTGCCCAGGCTGAAGATCACCGAGATCTTCACCTCCCTGCAGGGCGAAGCCGACGCTGCCGGCTGGCCGAGCGTGTTCGTGCGCCTGACCGGCTGCCCGCTGCGCTGCACCTACTGCGACACCGCGTACGCCTTCCACGGTGGGACCTGGTGGGACATCGACGATATCGTCGCCGAGGTGCTGGCCCAGGGCGTCCAGCACGTCTGCGTGACCGGCGGTGAGCCGCTGGCGCAGAAGCGCTGCCTGATCCTGCTTGAGAAGCTCTGCGATGCCGGCCTGGATGTCTCGCTGGAGACCTCCGGCGCGCTGGACGTCAGCGGGGTAGATCCGCGGGTGTCGCGGGTGGTGGACCTGAAGACCCCGGATTCCGGCGAAATGGCCCGCAACCGGCTGGAGAACCTGCCGCTGCTGACCCGCCGCGACCAGATCAAGTTCGTGCTGTGCAGCCGCGCAGATTACGAGTGGGCCCGCGGCATGGTGCGCGAGCACGCCCTGAACGCGCGCAGCATGGTGCTGTTCTCGCCCAGCAAGGGCCAGGTGACGCCGCGCCAGCTGGCCGACTGGATCGTGGAGGACCGCCTGCCGGTGCGTTTCCAGATGCAGCTGCACAAAATCCTCTGGGACGATGAGCCCGGGCGTTGAGCCTGCTCTTCGTTCTTTGATGTATCCCGGCGCGGGACAGCGTGCTGGTCCCCACAACCCACCGGATGTATTTCATGAAGAACGCAGTCGTGCTTCTTTCCGGCGGCATGGATTCCGCCGCCGTCATCGCCATCGCCCGTGAACAGGGATTCGCCGTACACGCCTTGAGCGTGCGCTACGGGCAGCGCCACACCTCGGAGCTGGACGCCGCCGCCAACGTGGCCAAGGCCCTGGGCGTGGTCGCGCACAAGACCGTCAACGTCGACCTGCGCAGCATTGGCGGTTCCGCCCTGACCGATGACATCGACGTGCCCGAAGCGGGCGGCGAGGGCATTCCGGTCACCTATGTGCCGGCGCGCAACACCATCATGCTGTCGGTGGCGTTGGGCTGGGCCGAAGTGTTGGGTGCCAGCGACATTTTCTGTGGGGTCAACGCGGTGGACTATTCCGGCTACCCGGATTGCCGCCCGGAGTTCATCCAGGCCTTCCAGACCCTGGCGAACCTGGCCACCAAGGCCGGTGTGGAAGGGGCGGGCATCCAGGTGCACGCGCCGCTGCAGTTCCTGAGCAAGGCCGACATCGTGCGCGAGGGCGTGCGCCTGGGCGTGGATTTCGGCCTGACGGTGTCCTGCTACAACGCCGACGCGCAGGGCCGTGCCTGCGGTCACTGCGACGCCTGCCGCCTGCGCGCGCAGGGCTTTGCCGACGCCGGCGTGACCGACCCCACCCGCTACGTCTGAGCCCGGATTTGCCTGCCGGGTGTGACAGGCCGCCAAAGTGGGTTAGAATGCGCACCCCCGGCGCAAAGCCAGGGGCAGCAATGGGCCGTTAGCTCAGTCGGTAGAGCAGAAGACTTTTAATCTTTTGGTCGAAGGTTCGAATCCTTCACGGCCCACCAGTTGCTTCAATGATTCAAGGCGCTCTTTGAGCGCCTTTTTCATTGGGACATGAAAGAGGTGCTGAAGGAAGCGGTTGAGCTGATGCACGAAAGGGACGCGCGCTGATGCCGCCACGTCCGAAGGTCAACGCACAGGAGCGGGCAGCGTCACGCCACCTGCGTGCCTGCGCGGCCACGGCCATGGAGTGTGCCGTGCATCCGGTTCGCCGCGTTCGGCGGTCGCTACAATCGCCCCATCCCGGTAGGTCCCGGGCGCTGATAAGTGCTCCACAGTGAAGATTCTTCTGACAGGAAGTTCAGGCCGGGTCGGGCGCGCCATTTTTGGTGCCTTGGCCGCGCGTCACGAGGTGGTCGGGATCGACCGTTCCCCCTTTGCGACCACGCGTCACGTCGGCGATGTCACCAATCCCCGCGTGCTGGCTGCTGCATTGGAGGGCGTGGATGCGGTGATCCACGCTGCCGCGTTGCATGCCCCGCACGTACCGCTGCACAGCGAGAGCGAGTTCAAGCGCATCAATGTGGATGGCACGCTGGCCCTTGCCCGGCTGGCACGTGAGGCTGGCGTGCGACGGTTGGTGTTCACCAGTACGACGGCGTTGTACGGACATGCCATAACGCCGGGGCAGTGCACCTGGGTGGATGAGCAGACCGTGCCGCAACCCCGCACCGTGTATCACCGCTCCAAGCTGGCTGCGGAACGGGGGCTGGAAGACATGGCGGACGAGGAATTCCAGATCCGGGTGATCCGCATGTCGCGCTGCTTCCCGGAAACGCCAGACCGCATGTTGTTGTATCGCCTGCATCGCGGCGTGGACGTGCGCGATGTGGCCGATGCGCACGTGGCGGCGCTGGGCAATGAGGGGGCGGCGTTCCAGCGTTACATCGCCAGTGGCAGCACGCCGTTCCAGCGCGGGGATTGCGACGCGTTGGTCACGCACCCGCGTGAGGTGTTGGCGCTGCGCTGCCCGCAGTGGCTGGCGGAGTACGACCGGCGTGGCTGGGCCCTGCCCCTCATTGATCGTATTCATGATGCGTCGGCGGCGCGCGAGGGATTGGGCTGGGTCAGCCGGCGAGGGCCGGAAGCGGTGCTGGAGCAGTTGGCGGTGGGCAGTATTGAAGTGCTGCCGGAGAAGCGGCGCGCAGATTGCAGCGTGTGACGAGGGCCGTTGTAGAGCCGGGCTTGCCCGGCTGAAGGTGTCCGTGGGTCCCCAGCCGGGCAAGCCCGGCTCTACAGGGTCGAAGGTGTCCGTGGGTCCGCAGCCGGGCAAGCCCGGCTCTACGGGTTTCAGGTGGCAGCCGGGCAAGCCCGGCTCTACGTGGTCTGGACGTGGGGTGGGGCAGACTGGGACTCTCGCCAGGGTGTTGGAGCTCCCATGAAACGTCCCCTCTTGCTCGGCCTGGCTGCACTTGCATTGGGGGCCTGCTCCAAGCCCGAACCCACGCCGGCTGAATCGCCGGCGCAGCCACCCGCGACTGCGGAAACGACGGCTCCAGCTGTGCCTGCGCCCGCGCCTGCCCCCGTGCAAGGTCCTTCGTTCGACTGCAACCAGGCCCGTTCCGACGCGGAAACCCAGGTCTGCAACGATGCGGAACTGTCAGCCCTGGATCGACGGCAGGCCGAGCTTTACAAGGCCGCGCAGACCAGCCCGGACGAGTTGGATATCGCGGCCGAACAGCGTGGCTGGATCAAAGGGCGTGATGCATGCTGGCAGGCAGTCGATGCACGCCGTTGTCTGCTGGAGGCCTACCAGACGCGCATCGTTGAACTGCAGATCGCGACCACGCCCGGTCCGGCACCCGCCGCGGTGAACTTCGTCTGCGAGGGTAGCGACAAGCCGTTGGCAGTGACGTACTACAACGACATCGAGCCGAACGCCGCGTTGATCCGGCTGGGGCAGGACCAGGCGATCGCGTTCCTGGCTCCTGCCGCGAGTGGCGCACGCTACACCCGTGAGGGGGTGGAATTCTGGGAGCACCAGGGTGAGGTCACGCTGGCGTTCTATGGCACCCGTCTGAGCTGCCGCAAGCCGGCATAGACTCAGACCGCGTCTGGCGGTTGCGGCATCAGGCCGCCAACGGCGGCTGCAGGGTATCGCGGATGGCGTCCAGCAACTCGCTCATGCTGTAGGGCTTGGGCAGGAAGCGCATGCTCGCTGTCAGTTGCGGCAGGACCTGCGCCGCTTGCAGCCCCGAGGTCACCAGCACCGGCAACCCCGGCTGGTACTGCTGGATGAGATGGGCCGCTTCCAGTCCGCTCACGCCGCCCAGGCAGACATCGGTGAACACCAGGTCGTAGCGTTCGCCGGCGCGCAGCAGGCCCAGCGCCGCCTCGGCGGTGCTGACCGCCGCCACCTCGCAGGCCTGGCTTTCCAGGGTGAGCCGGCTCAGTTCACGGGTGTCCTCGCTGTCTTCAACCAGCAGGATTCGGGGTACGGGGTGGTGCTTGGACAGCAACATGGAACGGGTTTCCTGCAGGCCGAAGGTCAAAAGGCGCGCAAGTATCGCCGCTGCGCCAGTGAGGAAATCGTGCAGGAGACCTCATTACGCCGTCGTTACGCGGACGACGGCTGTTGTCCCCCGGTCAGCTGTGGACAGGTACAGTCAGGGCTTGAACAGAAATTGAATAGAGGAGTCCACACATGCAGTGTCCCGTCTGCACCACCCAGGCGCTGGTGATGTCCGAGCGCCAGGGCATTGAAATCGACTATTGCCCGCAGTGCCGTGGCGTCTGGCTGGACCGGGGTGAGCTGGACAAGATCATCGAGCGGTCGGCCACTGCGGCTGCGCCGGCTCCGGTCCGTGCCGCGCCGCCGCCGCCCCCGGAGGTGCGGCACCGCGACACCCGTCACCTGGGTCAGCAGCATTACGGCGATCAGCACGGCGGGTATCGGAAGAAAAAGAAAGAGAGCTTCCTTTCTGACATCTTTGATTTCTGATGGAGTGAGCCGGGCAGAGCCCGGCTCTACGGTCTAGAACCACACCCGCACGCCGGCCACCCAGCGCGTATCCCGCAGGTGTTCGCCGGCCGCGCGCTGATAGTCAGCGGTGTCGCCAAACATCCGCTCGTGGCTGAGACCGATGTACGGCGCGAAGCGGCGGTTGAATTCGTAACGCAGGCGTACACCTGCCTCCACCTTGTTCAGGCCGCTGCCGATGCCACGCTCCGGCTCGTCCTTCGCCGCAAGCGTGGCCTCCACCAGCGGTTGAAGAATCAACCGGTTGGTCAGCAGCAGCTCGTACTCGACCTCGGCAGTGGCCATCAGCTGTCCGCCTTCTCCGAGGTAAGCAGTGGCCGAAGTCTCGAACTTGTAGGGGGCCAGCCCCTGCACGCCGAACGCGGCCCAGGTGCGTGAATCTGCCGGGCGGAGGTCCTGTTTCACACCGACCAGCACGTCCCACCATGGCGACACGCTGCGACCGTACAGCAGTTCCAGGTCAGCTGTTTCCGTACGCCCGCCGCTGCGTTCGCCTTCGCTGCGCACCCAAAGCCGGTTGAGATTGCTCCCCAGCCAACCGCTGGCTTCCCAGGCCTGGCCGGTGCCGTGCTGGCCATCCCATCCTTCCAGCCGGTTGATCAGCAGCAGGCTGTGGATATCCGGTGCGTGTTCCATCGCACCGTGGTCAATCGGGGGAAAGGCGGCGGCACGGTCCGCTTCGGTGACCTCCGGGATTGGTTCGCGTGGCAGATCGGCAGCGAGGGTGCCGTGGCCCATCGCGGCATGATCCATGCTCGCGTGATCCATCTTCGAATGGTCCATCTTCGAATGGTCCATGCCGGCATGTGACTGTGCCAAGCCGGGGGCGGTGGCCGCCAGCAGGGCAATCGCCAAGGTGCAGCGCGTGAGTTTCCGGCTCATTCTTCGATCCTCACTTCGCGCATCATGCCCGCTTCCATGTGATACAGCAGATGGCAGTGGTAGGCCCAGCGGCCGAGCGCATCCGCACGCACGCGGTAGCTTCGGCGGGTGCCGGGCGGCATGTCGATGGTGTGCTTGCGCAGCTGGAACTCGCCGTTGGCGTTCTCCAGATCGCTCCACACCCCATGCAGGTGGATGGGGTGCTGCATCATGGTGTCGTTGACCAGCACGATGCGCATGCGCTCGCCGTAGTTCAGTCGCAGCGGCTCGGCGCTGGCAAACGGAATGCCGTCGAACGACCAGCTGAACTTTTCCATGTGACCGGTCAGGTGCAGCTCCACTTCACGCCCCGGTTCGCGCCCATCCGGATCGTCGAACAAGCTGTGCATGGCACCGTAGGTGAGCACGGTACGGCCGTTGTCGCGCAGGCCGATGCCCGGGTCATCCAGCTTCGGCTCGGTGGCATTGCTGCGCATGTCGACCAGCGGGTTGCCGTCTTCGCTGGGCGCATGGCGAGGGGCCTTGCTGTCTGCGGCACCGTGCGCAGCGTGGCCCATGTGCGCGCCGCAGCCACCTTCCATGCCCTTCATGGCATGCGCGCCGTGGTCCATGCCGGGGCCCATGTCATGGCCCATGTCACTCATGGTCAGCAGCGGACGCGGATCGCGCGCTGGAATCGGGGCCTGCAGACCATGACGAACGGCCAGCGTACCGGCGGCGTAGCCGGTGCGGCCCATGTCCTGGCAGAACACGGTGTAGGCGTCCTGCCCGCTGGGCTCCACGATCACATCAAACGTCTCTGCCGGGGCAATGCGGAACTCATCCACGCTGACCGGGTGGATGTACTGGCCGTCGGCGGCGACCACGGTCATCTTCAGTCCGGGAATGCGCACGTCGAAATAGGTCATCGAACCGCCGTTGATGAAACGCAGCAGCACCTTCTCGCCACTGCGGAACAGCCCGGTCCAGTTGCCGGCCGGGGCCGTGCCGTTGAGCAGGTAGGTATAGGTATGCGCGTTGATGTCGGAGATGTCGGTGGGCGTCATGCGCATGCGCCCCCACATGCCGCGGTCGGCCGTCGCGGCGGCCCAGCCGTCGCGGCGCACATCGCGCAGGAAGTCGGGCAGGGTGCGCTTGTAGTAGTTGTCGTGCTCGGCAAGCTTTTTCATGCGCCGGAACAGCGCACCCGGGTCCATGTCGGTCCAGTCCGAGAGCAGCACGACGTGCTCGCGGTCGAAGTGGTAGGGCGGTGGGGCCAGCGGATCCACGATCAGCGCCCCATACAGCCCTGCCTGTTCCTGGAACATCGAGTGGCTGTGATACCAGTAGGTGCCGGACTGCTTGAGGGTGAAGCGATAGTCGTAAGCCTCGCCCGGGGCGATGCCATTGAAGCTCAGGCCAGGTACGCCATCCATGTTGGCGGGCAGCAGAATGCCGTGCCAGTGGATCGAGGTGGCGTGGCCCTGCAGCGCATTGGCCACGCGCACGTGCACGGTGCCGCCTTCGCGCCAGCGCAGGATCGGGGCCGGCAGGCTGCCGTTGACGGTGATGGCCGGACGGGTACGGCCGGTGAAATTGGCCAGCGATTCGCCGATGGTCAGCTGGAACGCCTGGCCGCTGAGCACCTGGGGAACGGTGGCCAGCGAGGGCGCTGCAGCCAGGGCGTGCGCGGGAAGGGTGGAACCCAGGCCGGCAACAACGCCGCCCGCGGCAAGGCCTTGCACGAACAATCGCCGCGAGGGCAGCGCCGGGGCATCGGCACCGGCGGAAAAGGGGGAACGCATGGAAACTCCAGATCGGTTCTGAATGACACACGCAGGTGCCAGAACGACGCGCGCAGGGCGGCGTCAGCTCACGCAGAGGACTGCAGCAGGACGATCAGGCAATGGGAGGACGCGCAATGCGGTCCAATGGCGGGGCTGGCAGTGCGATACCCGCTTCGCGCAGTGGAGCCTGCGCCAGGGGAGGAGGCGTGGGCAGCCACAGCACCTGTGCGGTCAGGCTGGGCTGTTGGGCACAGTTGCGCAGGCAATCCTTGAGCCGGCAGTGGTCGCCGTCATGAGGTGCCGGGGATTCATGCCCGGGTCCGGGTGTCGTCACAGCCGCATGTTCGCTGTGCGCTGCGCTGGCCTGACGATGGCAGGGCGGTTGCCCGTCATCCGCCGTGCGCGCTGCCGCCGGCAACAGCGCCAGCGCCATGGGCGCGGCCATGCCGACGTTCAGCCAGTTGAACAACAGGCTGAGCATCAGAACCACGCGCAGGAGCAGGCCACCGGGCGACATGAACGGCATCTTGGCAGCAAACCGGGACGGGCGCACCTGCGCCTGAACGCGCGATTCAACTCTGGACCTGTATCCGACAGGTGCCATCAGCCTTCCTCGCGCACGATCTCGATCAGCCGGTTGCCGTAGCGGGCGAGCTTGCTGCCGCCGATGCCACCGACCCGTCCCAGCGCATCGATGCTGGTCGGGCGCTGCTCGGCGATGTTGCGCAGGGTGCTGTCGTGGAAAATCACGAAGGCGGGTACGTTCTGCTCGCGCGCCAGTTCGGCACGCAGGCTGCGCAGGGCGTTGAACAGGGCGAGGTCCTGCGGCAGCACCGACAGGCCGGTGCGCTGGCCGCTGCGGTCGCGTTCGCGGCTGGGGGCCTGGTCGCGGCGCATCATGACCTTGCGCCGGCCGGTAAGCACGTCGCGGCTGGCATCGGTGAGCCGCAGGCCGCCATAGGCTTCGCTGTCCACTTCCAGCAGGCTGGCGGCGACCAGCTGGCGGAACACGCTGCGCCAGGTGCGGGCGTCGAGGTCGTTGCCGATGCCGTAGGTACTGAGCTGGTTGTGGCCGAACTGGCGGATCTTCTCGTTGTCGCCACCGCGCAGGATGTCGATCAGGTGGCCAACGCCGAAGCGCTGGCCACTGCGGTAGACGCAGCTGAGGGCCTTCTGCGCGGCAATGGTGGCGTCCCAGGCGTCCGGCGGCTGCAGGCAGTTGTCGCAGTTGCCGCAGGGCTTGGGATAGGTTTCGCCAAACCCGGCCAACAGCACCTGGCGCCGGCACTGCATGGATTCGCAGTAGCCCAGCAGGTGGTCGAGCTTGGCGCGCTCGAGGTTCTTGCGTTCTTCACCGGCTTCGGACTGCTCGATCATCTGCTTGAGCAGCACGACATCGCCCAGGCCGTAGCACAGCCAGGCGTCGGCGGCTTCGCCGTCGCGACCGGCACGACCGGTTTCCTGGTAATAGCCTTCCATCGACTTGGGCAGGTCGGTATGGGCGACAAAGCGCACATCGGGCTTGTCGATGCCCATGCCGAACGCGATGGTGGCGCACATGACAATGCCGTCTTCGCGCAGGAAGCGGCGCTGGTTCTCGGCGCGCACCTCGGCCGGCAGGCCGGCATGGTAGGGCAGCGCGTTCATGCCTTGGGCGCAGAGGAATTCGGCGGTTTCCTCGACCTTGCGCCGCGACATGCAATAGACAATGCCGGCTTCGTCACGGTGCCCGCGCAAGAAATCCAGCAGCTGGCGCTTGGCGTTGTCTTTCTGGACGACGGTATAGCGGATGTTGGGGCGATCAAACGAACTGACGAAGTGCTGCGCACCGGTCAGGTCCAGCCGTTCGGCAATCTCGCGCTGGGTGGGCGGATCGGCGGTGGCAGTAAGCGCGATCCGCGGCACCTCCGGCCAGCGCTCATGCAGGACGGTAAGCTGGCGATACTCGGGGCGGAAGTCATGCCCCCACTGCGAGACGCAATGAGCCTCGTCAATCGCGAACAAGGCGATGCGGCTGCGCGCAAGCAGGGACAGGAAGCGGCCGGTGAGCAGGCGCTCGGGAGCCACATACAGCAGCTCCAGCTCACCGGACACCAGCTCGCGCTCGACGCGGGCGGCGGTTTCGCCATCCAGGGTGGAATTGAGGTACTCAGCCCGGACCCCGAGCTGGCGCAGGGCTTCCACCTGGTCCTGCATCAGCGCGATGAGCGGCGAAATGACAATGCCGGTACCGTCGCGCAGCAGCGAAGGCACCTGGTAGCACAGCGACTTGCCGCCGCCGGTGGGCATGAGCACCAGCGCATCATTGCCGGCCGCGACGTGTTCGACGATCGCCTGCTGCGGACCGCGGAAATCGTCGTAGCCGAAGACGCGGTTGAGCAGGTCGTGCGCGGGGCGGGAGGACATCCGGTTAGTTTACCGGTTCCTTGGCTCTCTTCCCTGTCCGGATTTACCGTCGCGTTCTGTAGGAAGCGTGGAGGCTGTTGGTTCCCGGCGAACAGCCCGCAGCCGCTGGTCTACTTGCTTGGACCATCGGATGGGGGGTACGGGA
>DGLB01000054.1 GCA_002387845.1 Stenotrophomonas maltophilia
GGCGGCAGGCGCAGCGACAGCTTCACTGCGGTATGCGGGCGCAGCACGTTGCCGGCCGAGGCCAGCGGCGGCATGCCGTCCACGCCGGTCACCGACAGCGCCGGACGCCAGGTGCGGTTGAGCACCAGCTCGGACAGGTCGTCGGCCATCGGCTTGAGGCCGTCCACCAGCGGGAATTTGTCGAAGATCGCGGTGTCCACGACTTCAGCAGCGCGCTTGGCCTGGTCCAGGCGCTCGGCCGGGATCTCCACGTGCATGCCGTCGATCAGGATGCGACCGGTGTTCTCGTCTTCAATGCGCGACAGCAGCTGGCGAAGCAGGCGGAAACTGGACGGCACCACACCGGACGCGTCGCCGGAGTGCACACCCTCGTTGAGCACCTTCACCGAGAAGTTGCCGCCGGTCAGGCCGCGCAGCGAGGTGGTGCACCACAGCTGGTCGTAGTTGGCGCAGCCCGAGTCCAGGCACACCACCAGCGACGGCTTGCCGATGCGGTCGGCCAGGTGGTCCACGTACGCCGGCAGGTCGTAGCTGCCCGATTCCTCGCAGGCTTCGATCAGCACCACGCAGCGCGCGTGCGGCAGGCCCTGTTCCTGCAGTGCCAGCACGGCGGCCAGCGAACCGAAGATGGCATAGCCGTCATCCGCGCCGCCACGACCGTACAGCTTGTCGCCACGCAGCACCGGCACCCACGGGCCGAGGTCGTCGTCCCAGCCGGTCATTTCCGGCTGCTTGTCCAGGTGGCCGTACAGCAGGATGGTGTCGTCGCCGGTTTCCGGACCGGTGGCCGGAATCTCCAGCAGGATCAGCGGGGTGCGGCCTTCCAGGCGCACCACTTCCACCTGCAGCCCCGGCAGTGTCTGGGCCTTGGCCCAGTTCTCCATCAGGCTCACCGCCTGTTCCATGTAGCCATTGGCCACCCAATTGGCGTCGAACATCGGCGATTTGTTGGGAATGCGGATGTATTCGACCAACTGCGGGACGATCTCGTTGTCCCACTTGTCACTGACGTATTGGCCGAGCTTGGCGCTGTCCATCTGAAGCTCCGAATGCATGGGTCTAGTCCGCCCATTCTACGCCTGACCGCCGTGTAGGAATTTTCCTACATCACATCGGGTATTTGGCCGGCTGTGTGAAGGCAATGTGGACGATAGGATGGCTGCATGTGGCGGGGCACACTCGCAGGACCGACGGGATCAGCCGGTTACTGCCGGTGCCGGGCCACAGGGAGCTACACGGTGGGGCTTTGGAGGTCGTGTAACGCACTCGTGCTGGGGCTGATGTTGAGCGGGGCTGCCTGGACGGCAGAACGGATCAACATCAATACCGCCGATGCGGTGACGCTGGAACAGGGATTGACGAATGTCGGGCCGGTCAAGGCCAAGGCGATCGTCACATACCGGCGCCAACACGGACCCTTCCTGCGGGTCGAGGATCTGACCCGGGTGAAGGGGATAGGGACAGCAACAGTCGAACGGAACCGACAGCGGATGACGGTGGGCACCAGGCAGGCACCCACAGCGGCACCGTCCAGGCAGGACGTGCCGGCACCCGTACCAAGGCGCTGACGTAGGGGATTACAAGGGGATTGGTCGCGACAGGCAGGACGCCCGTCAACGGTGGTTGCGGCAGGACGCCGCAATCGCCCCGACAGCCGCATGGACGAGGCACGCACGGATGCTGCGACCAGGGAATGGCGCGGTTCCACCCGGAGGGTGGTTCCAGACCCGGGAAGGGTTATTGGCGGATATACGGCCGAGTGCAGGGAGCATGGCCGGCACCCATTCTGGGCAGGATGCACAGGGGGAAGGCGGGAAGCCGACACGGATGTACCTGATTGCCCGGTCTACACAGGATGTGTGGCCGGGCAATTTTGTTTGCGATTGTGGGCATGCTAGCGTGGCATCAGCCTTCAAGGATCGAACCGATGATTGCACGCCGCACGTTCCTCAACGCTTCGCTGGGAATGCTCGCACTCGCGGCCGTACCGGCCTTGGCCGCCGCACCGACGGCCACTGAAACCCCGCGGGGTGCCACCGACCTCAAGCCGGGCGAATTCCTCTGGCACCCCGAGATTTCCCCGGCCGGTCCGATCGTGCTGGTGGTCAGCCTTGATGAGCAGCGTGCCTACGTGTACCGCAACGGCATCGCCATCGGCTTGAGCACCATCAGCTCGGGCAAGCCGGGGCATGAAACGCCTACCGGGGTGTTCACCATTCTGCAGAAGGACAAGGACCACAAGTCCAACCTCTACAACAGCGCGCCGATGCCCTACATGCAGCGGCTGACCTGGGACGGCATTGCGCTGCATGGCGGCAACCTGCCCGGTCATCCGGCCTCGCATGGGTGCGTGCGCCTGCCGCAGGCCTTCGCGCAGAAGCTGTTCGGTGAAACCAAGCGCGGCGACACCGTGGTGGTGGCCGACGCCAAGAGCGCTCCGATGAGCCTGGCATACCCGGCGGTGCTGGCCCCGGTGAACAGCATCGGCAAGCCACTGCCGGAAACCACCGATGCCCCCGACCACTACTGGAATGACGCCGCCGCTCCCAGCGGACAGGTCGGCATTCTGGTCAGCCTGCACGACCAGCGCCTGTATGTGTTGCGCGATGGCGTGTTGATCGGCGAATCGCGGCTGCAGGCCAAGGCGCTGCCTGCGTTCGAGGGCACCACGCTGTTCGTGATGCAGCAGGGCTTTGCTGACACGCCCAGTCCGCTGGATGCCACCCAGAAGCTGCATCGCTGGACCGCCTACCCGTTGCTGGGCCAGAGCGCCGGCAATGCCAGCCCGGACCTGCTGGCCACGCCCAGTCTGCCGATGGCGCTGCCGCCGGCCTTTGCCGAGCAGTTGTACAAGGCGTTGGTGCCCGGCACGACGCTGCTGGTGACCAGCCTGCCGGCCGTCCGCCCGGTGGCGGATGAACAGAACCTGCAGCCGGTGTTGGAATCGGACGCGGGCGCGCCCACGTTGTAGGAATGTCTTTTCGCCTGCCCTTATCGTTGTTGCTGACCGGACTGGCATGGGCCGGGCCGGCTGCTGCCGAACCTGGCAACGCCGGCCGTGGGCCGGCCCAGGCGGTGCCGAACGCCGGACAGAAGGCCGGGCAGAGCCCGGCGCTACTGGCTGAGGCCTTGGCACGGGCCGCGCCGGCGGCAGATCGCAAGGTGCTGCAGCTGGCGACGACCGCCCTGCAATGCGCCCTGCGCCAGCCCAATTCCGCAGTTGACCCCACCCGCCTGGCGGTGATCGACTACTCGCGCCCGTCCACGGAACAACGCCTTTGGGTGTTCGACGTGGCCGAGCAGAAGCTGCTCTACCAGGAGTGGGTGGCCCACGGCCGCAACAGCGGCAGCAACCGCACCGAGCGCTTCTCCAACCGCGATGGCAGTTTCATGTCCAGCCTCGGCGGCTTCACCGCCCGCGAAACCTACATGGGGGGCAATGGCTACTCGTTGCGCCTGGACGGGTTGGAGCCCGGCTTCAACGACAACGCGCGCGACCGCGCCATCGTCATGCACGGTGCGCCATACGTGAACCCCTCGGTCGCGCAGCTGCAGGGCCGGCTCGGCCGCAGCCTGGGCTGCCCGGCAGTGCGGTTGACGGTGGCCAAGCCGCTGATCAACAGCCTGCGTGGCGGGGCGTTCGTGTTTGCTTATTACCCGGACAAGGAATGGCTGCAGCATTCACGTCTGCTGGCTCCTGATTGCGGCGGCCGCGCCGGTTGAGCGCGCGCTGCGGCACAATGGCCGCATGAGCGAATCTTCCGTGCTGGGTGCGGGCACCCGCGTCATTCCTTCCTTCGAGTACCGCCGCGAGCGCTGGCGCAATGGCCTGGGCTGGACGCGGGAGATTCTGCGCGTGCCGGACAACGACGACTGGCAGGTACGCCTTTCGATTGCCGAGATCGAACAGGACGCGGCGTTCTCCGCGTTCCCGGGCGTGGAGCGCGAGCTGGTGCTGCTGCGTGGCGAGGGCGTTCGGCTGCGGTTTGCCGACGGACGCGTGCACACCCTGCTGCCGCCCCATGATCGGCTGCGTTTCGCCGGCGAAGAGGCGATCACCGGCGAGTTGGTTGATGGCGTGACCCACGATTTCAACCTGATGTGGAAGCGTGATGCCGTACGTGCCGAGCTGCTGCATCGGCCGCTGGTCGGCAGCATGTTCTTCTTTACCGAGCCGGGTACCGCGTGGGCGGTGCATCTGCTGGCCGGGCAGGCGGAGTTCGAGGGCGAGCCGGGGTTGCCGCCGATGGCGGCCGGGGATACCGCGTGGTTGGCGGCCGGGGAACGCCGGCGGTATGCGTTGAGTGGGGGCGGGGAGCTGCTGGCGATCCGGGTACAAGCGTAGAGCGGGGCTCTGCCCCGCAGCCGGGATACTGGGTTGCCGGGCAAGCCCGGCACTACTAGTAGACGTCGCGCCGATAGCGCCCGGCCATGATCAAGGCCTCTTTGCCCTCGTGCCCCAACGCCTGCTCGATCACCGCGTCCACGGCGGGAGCCATGCCCTGCAGGCTGCCGCAGACCAGAATGGTCGCCCCCTCGCGCACCCACTGCCGCAGCGTGTCCACCTGCGCGGCCAGTCGATCCTGCACATAGCGATGCTCGCCGCCCTCACGACTGAACACCGCATCCAGCGGCGCGATGAAACCGTCGCGCTGCCAGCGCAGCAGGTCGTCGCCAAAGTGGAAATCATGTGCCGCCGTACGCTCGCCAAACAACAGCCAGGTGCGTCGCGCACCGGCTTCCACCCGCGCCTGCAGGTGCGCGCGCAGGCCCGCGATGCCGGTGCCGTTGCCGATCAGAATCAACGGTGCATCCTGCGGCGGCGCATGGAAGTTCGGATTCGAACGGAAGCGCAGGTCAATACGTCCACCCGGTTCGGCGTAGTCGCACAACCAGCCGCTGCCCAGCCCCGGCGTGCCGTCCGGACGCAGCAGGCGGCGCAGCAGCAGCGTGACCTGGCCTTCGGCCGCGGTGCTGGCGATGGAGTATTCGCGATGCGGCAGCGGTTGCAATGACGCAACCAGCGCGTCGTCGGCGGCGGGCACCGATTCGGGCAACTGGGGAAGATGCGAGCGTGCGAGGTGCGCGCGCAGTGGCTGGCCGTCGATCATCCGTGCGCCGTCCCGGCCGTGAGCGATCAACCACGCGTCGACCTCGGCCGGCGCGTGCTGCGGCCCGATCTCGACGACATCACCGGCTTGCCACTCCGCGCGCACGCCATCGGCCGGTACCAGGTCCACCCGCCATGTCGCCGCGCCGGGACTGCCCGCATTGACCTGCGCACGTGCATGCAGTTGCCAGTGCTGGTACTGCGCCGGTGCCCAGTCCGGCAGCTCGGTCGGATGGCCGCCGAGCTGGCCGAGCAGTTGCTGCCAGTGGCGCAGCGCGGCCGGGTCGGCGTTGTCCACTTCCACGGTATCGAACAGCGGATGTGCGCCGTGCTTGCGCAGCCACGCGTCCAGCTGATGGCCGAACGCGCAGAAGTGGCCGTAACTGCGATCACCCAGCGCCAGTACGCCGTAGTGCAGATCCGGCAGCTTCAATGACTGCGGCATCACCCTGCGCAGGAACGGCAGTGCATGATCCGGTGCGTCCCCCTCGCCGGTGGTGCTGGCGATGAACAGCACGCGCGTGCTGGATTGCAGCAGCTCAGCGTCCACCTGGTGCAGGCCGCGCAGCCGCACCGGTAACCCGGCAGCGCGCAGTGCGTCGGCGCTGCGTTCGGCCAGCTGCTGGGCGAAACCGGTCTGACTGGCCCACACCAGCAGCAGGGCGTCGCTGCCGGCGGTGGCATCGTCGCGGCTGCGTCCGCGCCACCACAATCCGACGCAGAAGGCCGCATAGGCAAGCAGACTGCCGGCGGCCCAGCGCCAGTGCGAGGCCAGTGGGGCTGCCTGCCACCATGGCTCGGCCAGGTGCAGCTGCAGTAACAGCAGGGCCAACACGGCCAGCACCACACCGACGGCGATATTGCCCAGCATGGCGCGGCTCATGCGGCCGCCTGTTGTGCGTCGAGCAGGTGCTGGAACGCCGGGCTCAGGTGTTCTTCAATCCCGTTTGCCGTGCGGGTGACAAAGCGTGCGGCCAGGTCGTGGTCGTTGGCAAAGGCCAGCCCCTGTTCCAGGCCCATCACGGTCAAGGCGGTGGCCCAGCCATCGGCATGCATCGCATCGGCGGCCACCACGGTGACTGCCGCGGCGGCGCGGGTGACCGGTGCACCCGTGCGCGGGTCCAGGGTGTGGCTGTACTGCACGCCATCGGCGGCATAGTGATGCCAGCGGTCACCGGACGTCGCTACGGCGAGGTCAGCCAGCGCCAGCACGCGGGGGGGAGCATCGGCCGCCGCATCGGCTTCGGGTTCTGATTCCACCAGCACCCGCCACGGTTGGCCGTCGGGCTTGGTGCCATACCCGTGCAGTTCGCCGCCCACTTCCACCAGGGCCGCGCTGATGTCCTGCGTGCGCAGCCAGGCACTGACCGCGTCCACGGCGAAGCCTTTGGCGATGGCAGAAAGATCCAGTTCCAACCCGCCGGGTTGGGTGAGCTGGTTGCCGACCAGCGAAAGTCGTTTCCAGCCACAGCGTGCACGGGTGGCGTCCAGTGCGGAAGCATCGGGCACGCGTCGGGCATGCGCATGCGCGCCGAAGCCCCACAGTGCCACCAGCGGTCCCACCGTGGGATCGAACGCGCCTTCGCTGCGCTGGGCGATCTCCAAGGCGGCACGCAGCACGTGGGCAAACGGTTCCGGCAGCGATAACGCGGTGCCGGCCGGCGCGGTATTGAATCGGGAGATATCGCTCCCTGCTTCCCAGGTGCTCATCTGCGCCACCACCGTATCCAGCTGTGCCTGGATGCCCGCATGCAGCGGGTGCAGGTCGCGGCTGGGCGCGGCCACCAGCGTGACCTGCCAGGTGGTGCCCATGGTGTGGCCACCAAGGCGGGCGATGTCGGGGGAAGCGAAGGTCATGTGGAGTTGGGTGTTGCCGGATGGTGCGGGGTGGTGCGGGATGATTTGGAGATGGTACGGCGTGATGCGGGATGATTCGGGATGGTCGGGCGTGGTGCGGGGCGGTGCGGGGTGATTCGGGATGGTATGGGAACGTAGAGCCGGGCTTGCCCGGCTGCACGGAATGTCGGCGGAAAGCAGCCGGGCAAGCCCGGCTCTACGGGGTTTCAGGGCCCCGTCAGCCGGGCAGTACGGGGTGTCGGCACCCCGTCAGCCGGGCATTCCGTCCGCGCGCGGTTACTGCGGCAGAACCTCAAGGGTCGCGACGTAGTTCAACTTGCGCGTCTTCGCCGGCTTCAGCGAGGTCTTCTTGTCTTCGCTGCTGGTTTCCAGCCAGTACATGCCGGCTTCCGGCCAGGTCACCGAGAACTCGCCCTTCTTGTCGGTGGTGACCTTGATCTCGTCCTGCGCGTTGCGGTAGCGGGTCGCGCCGCGGACGATTTCAATGGCCAGGCCAGCGCGCGGCTTGCCGTCGACCAGGATGCGGAACTTCGCCGCTTCACCGGCGGCCAGGTCGTTCGGGTGACCGACGGCGACCAGTTCAATGCCCTGCTTGGTCGGCTTCAGCGCAGTGTCGTTCGGGGTGCCGTTGGTGACGAAGGTTTCCACCCGGTTCACCGACTGCGCCACCTGCAGCTTCTTGGCCTTCTTCGGCACTTCCGTGGCGAACGTGGCTGGGGTACCACGCCAGCGCTTGGGTTGACCGTTCTCTTCCCAGGTTGCCGACAGACCGCTGTTGACCGAGGCCAGGCGGTAGGTGCCCTGCTGGGTCAGTTCCACATCGAACACGCTGCGGTACTTGCCGGTCGCGCCGTTCTGCGGCTGCACGGTGGTGCCGTCGGGCGCGGTGATGACGATGCTCTCCAGGCGCAGCGGCACGTGGTTGAAGTAGAACAGGTCGTTGGACACCGCCGCATCGACGGTGATGGCCGGATTGTTGCCGGCGATCACGGTTTGCGAGGGCAGCAGCCACGCCTTGTGGGCCAAGGCGGAGAACGGAAGTGCGGCAGCCAGGGCGGCGGCTAGGACAAGCGAGCGCTTCATCAAAAACTCCATGTACGGATGAGGGGTGCCCTCCCCATCAGGGAAGGGCGGACTATCAGGGCTTGACCGACAGCGTCACCAGGCCCAGTTCGGTGCTGCCCTGCGCCTTGCCGGACTGCGGGGCAGTGGCCGGCCAGGTGAAGGGGATCTTGAGCAGTTCGCGGCCGCCGACTTCGCGGACCGCTTCCACCACCAGAGTGTAGTTGCCCGGCGCAAGCGACTGCAGCGACGGGCCGCGTCCGTCGGCCTTCTGCGAGGAGAACGACAGCGCATGGTTGCCTGCCGGACGTGTCGGCCCGGTGACACCGTCAACCGGCACGGTCAGCGTACGGCCGCTCTTGCGCCACCACTGGCGCAGGTCGGGCAGCCACTTGGTGCCATGGCCTTCGGCATTGCCGGACTGCTGATACCACACGGACAGATTGGCGGCGACCTTCTGGTCGGCCCCTTCCAGCCACACCGCCACATACGGGCGGTGATACTCGGCCACGTTGAGCTTGGGCACCTCGACGTTGATGTTCAGGGTGGTGGCATAGGCAGGCGAGGTGGCCAGCAGGCCGCTCAGGGCGATGGTCAGGGTAACGCGCATGGTGCGGCTCCGTAGGGCAGGTCAGTGGATGAGGATCAAGGCGATCAGCAGCGGCACCATCAGGCCCACGCCGACCAGCGGCCAGGTCATGCGGCGTTGGCGGGCATGCAGGTGCAGCAGGAACAGGCCGGTGATGCAGAACACCAGGCAGGCCACGGCAAAGATGTCCAGGAACCAGCCCCAGGCCGGCCCGGCATTGCGGCCCTTGTGCAGGTCGTTGAAGTACGACACCCAGCCGCGTGCGGTGGATTCGTACTCCACCGCGCCGGTTTCGCGGTCGATGCTCAACCAGGCATCGCCCCCGGGGCGGGGCAGGGACAGGTAGATTTCCTCCGGCGACCACTCGGCCGGCCGGCGGCCGATCGAGATGCCCAGTTCGCGGTCCAACCAGCGCGTGGCCGGGCGCGGAATCGGGGCAGTGCCATCTTCACGGCTGCCGAGCTGCGCCAGCAGGTCGGCCGGCAGCTCCAGCTGCTGGTTGACCACCTGCGGGGTGGCTTCGATCTTCGCCGCGTGGTTCAGGGTGAGCCCGGTGGCGGCGAACAGGATCATGCCGATCAGGCATACCGCCGAGCTGATCCAGTGCCACTGGTGCAGGGTGCGCAGCCAGAAGCCACGGGACTGTTGCTGCTGCACGCTGGAAGACGGGGTGGCCAAGGAGACGCGCTCGGGAATTCAGAGGCGGATTAGATCATTGTTGAGAATGGTTCGCAATTGATTGGGGTGCGGATCGCCGACAACCGCCCGCAGGGCGGTTGCCGGCTTCACCGTCAGAATTTCGCGTTCAACGAAATCCAGTAACTGCGACGCTGGTCCTTGGTCGCGTAGTCGTCCACGCAGTTGAACTCGCTGTCGCTGATCAGCACACACGACTGCGAGACAAAGTCCTTGTCGAACAGGTTGTTCACCCGTGCATTCACGGTCAGCCACGGGGTGATGTTCCAGCTGCCACCCAGGTGGAAGATCGTGTAGTCCTCGTAGTAGCGCACCTGCGAGGTGCTCACGCCGCCCACGTTGGTGACCAGGGTGTCGCGGTAGCGGTCATAGCGGCCTTCGCCGATCAGCGACAGGCTCACCGCGTCGTTGATCTGCCAGTTCAGGCTGGCATTGGCCATGTGCTTGGCGGGGGTCGTGGTACCGCCGACCGGCTTGCCCTTGTCCACGCCACTGGTTTGTTCCGACTTGGTGTAGGTGTAGTTGCCGCGCAGCTGCAGGCTGTCCAGCAGGTCCACGTGCGCGGCCGCTTCCACGCCACGGGTTTCGGCCTTGTCGATGTTCACGCTCTGGCTGAAGGTGCTGTAGCCCAGTGCCGCCCAGCCCGGGCCCACGTCCACGCAGTAGCCGCTGCCGGCCGGAGCCACTTCGCAGTTCGGGAAAGTGCCGCCGCTGGCGATCTTGTCGTCGAACTTGTTGAGGAAGCCGGTGACGTTGAAGCCCCAGCGCTCACCCTCGTAGTACGAGGCGATTTCATAGTTGGTGCTGGTTTCCGGCTGCAGGTTGGGCGAACCCACCAGCGGCAGCACGCCCTGCCCACCGAAGCCGGTCACGCCCGGGAACAGCTGGTCCGGACGCGGGGTCTTGTAGCCGGTGCTGACGCCGCCCTTGAAGGTCCACGCGTCGCTGGCGTTCCACACCAGGTACGCACGCGGGCTGACGTGGCTGCCGAAGATGTTGTGGTCGTCGTAGCGCACGCCGACGGTGGCGGTCAGCGCGTCGGTCAGCGCCCAGTTGTCCTCGGCGAACACCGACCACATGCGGTGCTGCTGCTTCACGTTGTCGCGGTAGCCGGCACCGTCCATGCCGAACACGCCGTCGATCATGTCGGTGTCGTTGTACTGGCCGCCGACGGTCAGCTTGTGCGCGCCGAAGCTCATGTCCAGCATGGTGTCGAGCACGTAGCCTTCCAGTTCCATGGTGCGCAGCGGGCGCGGCAGGAACGCGTTCAGACGCGCGGTTTCATCGGCGTTGAGCGCGGTCAGGGCGTTGCCGCGGCCGGCGGCGCAGTAGTTGGCGGCACCGGTGCGGCGGCACACGTCGTTCCACAGGGTCTGCAGATCATCGCGTTCGTCCAGGGTCAGCGGCAGCGAGCGGCCCAGATTGTTGCTGGTGGTGTGGGTCAGCGTGGTCTGCCAGGTACCGAAGCCATAGCGCCCGGTGTGGCTCAGGGCCAGCTGGTCGCGCTCGTAACGCTGGTAGGCGGTGTAACCCACGCGCGGCTGCACCACGCGGCGGGTGATGGTGCCGGTGCCGTTCGGGTTGGGAATGGTGGCGTTGCCCACCCGCCACAGGCTGGCGGCGCTGTCCAGGGTGCCGGTCTGGCCTTCGCTGTTGTCGTACTTCTGCCGCGAGACGTCGTAGTCCAGCGACAGGTCGTGGTCGTCATTGATGTGGAAGGCCAGGCGCACGCCGGTGTTCCAGTTGGTGTTGGCCACGGCCTTGCCGCCGCCGCCGAAGCCGATGCTGCGTTCCCACAGGGTGCCGTCGGGCAGGGTCAGCGCGTCCCATTCCGGATTGGAGGCCTTGGCGTCGTAGTAGCTGCCCCGCACGGCCAGGTCCAGGCGTTCCTTGACCAGTGGGCCGGTCAGGTACACGTCGGTGGTGCGCGCATCGCCGAACTGGTCGTCCTGCTGCACGGTGAAGCCCTGGGTGATGGAGCCGTGCCAGCTGTCCTGGTTGCGGCGGGTGATGATGTTGATGACGCCGCCCATGGCATCGGAGCCGTACAGGGTGGACATCGGGCCGCGCACCACTTCAATGCGTTCGATCGCATCCAGCGGCGGCAGATAGGCGAACTGGCCGCCGCCGAAGTTGTTCGGGTACAGCTGGCCGACGTTGCTCTGGCGGCGACCGTCGATCAGCACCAGCGTGTACTCGGACGGCATGCCGCGCATCGAGATGGTGGCGCGGCCATTCTTGTCGGTGGTTTCCATACCGACGTCGATGCCTTCCACGTCGCGCAGCGCGTCGACCAGGCTGGTGTACGGGCGCTTGCTCAGTTCCTCGCGGCTGACCACGCTGATGCTGGCCGGCGCGTCGGTGATCTTCTGTTCGAAGCCCGACGCGGTGACCACCACCTGGTCGAGGGTCTTGGGGTCGCCAGCGGCATTGCCGGCAGCGAAGGCAGGTGCGCTGAGGGCGGTAAGCAGGGCAATGCTCAACGAGCAACGGGAAAGGGAGCTACGACGACGCTGGCGCTGGGCCATGGCAGGGTTCCTTGAAAAAGGGGCGAACGCGGTAAGGCCGGGGCCGGTCGGCCACAGCACGGAACAGAAGCAGGGGAAGCGGCGCGCGACCGGTGTGGTCGGGCCAACCCGGCGCGAGCGCGCCGGGGAGGGCAATCAGCCCTGGGGCGGAGCCTGGCCGCGCTGTACGCGCAGTCCTGGAGCCGCAGGCAGCGGAGCAGCCGGTGCCGAATCGATGGCGGGAATGACGTGCGGCGGCAGATCGGCCAGGGTGGCGATCAGCGCATCAAAAGATTCAACGGTGGGTGGATGCGGTTCGCGTTCGGCCTGGGCAGTTGCCCGGGCGCTGGCAGCGCGGCGCAGCTTGGCCGGCGCTTCTTCGGCCAGTTCGCCGCCGCGTCGTTCTTCTGCAGGCTGCTCCAGCGTGGTCGCGGCAGCGTTGGGGCCGTGGCCCAGCATCGGCAATCCCGCCACCAGCATTGACAACAGGGCCAGCCAGGCCAGCACCGTCGCCAACGCCGGGCGCTGCCCGCGCATGGCGGGGGCAAAGCAGCGATGGCGGTGAGGATGGCGCACGCAGGAGTCCCTTCAGGATGCGGCGCGGATTGTAGTGAGATTGAAACTCAGATGCAAATAGGAATGGTTTACATCGGTAGTGCCGGCCGCTTGCCGGCCACCCGGTTATGTCTCGCTCCAGCGTCGCAGCAGGTTGTGATACACCCCGGTCAACTGCAGCACCGCTGATGCATCCGCCCCGGTGACGCGCAGTTTCTCAATCGCCGTATCCATCTCCAGCAGCGCTCGGCGCTGGCTGTCGTCGCGCACCATGCTCTGCACCCAGAAGAACGAGGCCACCCGCGCGCCGCGGGTAACCGGGCTGACCTTGTGCAGGCTGCTGGAGGGATACAGCACCAGGTCTCCGGCCGGCAGCTTCACCTCATGCTCGCCATAGGTATCGCTGATGATCAGTTCGCCACCGTCGTAGCTGTCGGGATCCGCCAGGAACAGCGTGCACGACACGTCCGAGCGCAAGTGGGTGAGCTGGCCATCCAGCTGCTGGCGCATCACCGCGCCATCGACGTGGAAACCATACTCGCCGCCGCCCTGGTAGCGGTTGAAACGCGGCGGCAGGATCCGCAATGGCAGCGCGGCGGCGAAGAACAGCGGATGCCGTTCCAGCGCCGCCAGCACGATGCGCCCCAGCTCGGCCTTGAGTGGGGACGCGTCGGGCAGCTGGTCGTTGCGTTTGACCTGTGCGCCCTGCACGCCGACCGTTTCGCGGCCGTCGGTCCAGTCGGCAGCGGCCAGGGCCTGCTGCAGGTGGGCCAGTTCGTCGGGGCGCAGAACGTTCGGAACGTGCAGGAGCATGGCAGGAGCCCTTAGAAGCGGTAATCCGCGCTGAGCAGGAAGCTGCGCGGCGCGCCCGGGGTGTAACGGTACCCGCTCTTGTTGATCGCGGCCACGTACTCCTTGTCGAACAGGTTGTAGCCGTTCAAACGCAGCGACAGACGGTCGTTGAAGGCATACGAGATCACCGCGTCGTACACCGTGTACGACTTGGTGAACGCCGGGGTACCCACCGCGCCGTCGGTGCCACGGTGCATCTGCCCGGCATAGCGCACGCCACCGCCCACGGTCAGCCCGAACGGCAGCGCGTAGGTGGTCCAGCCGGTGAAGGTGTCACCGGGGGTGTAGGTCAGGTTGCGGGTGCCGTCGGCGGCCACGTTCGCGCCTTCTTCCACTTCAGTGTCGAGATGGCTGTAGCCGGCCGATACCGACCAGTTGTCGGTGATGCGGCCCACGGTGGAGACCTCGATACCCTGCACCGACTTCTTGCCGGTCTGGGTCGGGTTGCCGGCGTCGTCCAGCACCTGGGTGTTGATCTCGTTGCTGACCTCGGTCTTGAACAGTGCCACGTTGAACGCCAGCGCGTCGTCCAGGAACGCCCATTTGGTGCCCACTTCGAAGGTCTTGGCCTTCTGCGGGTCCAGGCGCGGGTTGTCGGCGCTGCTGGCCGAGCTGCTCAGGGCGAAGTTGCTGCCGCCCGGAGGCTGCTGCGAAAGGGCGTAGTTGGCGTACAGGCTGACCACGCTGCCCACCTTGTACACCGCGCCCAGCTTCCAGTTGAACAGCGTGTCTGAATGCTCCAGCGAGGGGTTGGCAATGACCGTGCCGGCCGGGTTGCTGCCGCAGGCCGGGCCGCGTCCGCCGCACACCGATGCGCTCTGGTACTCGGTCTTGTAGTGGTCCGCGCGCAGGCCGGCGGTGACCAGGAAGCTGTCACCGAAGGACAGGGTGTCGAACAGATACACCGACGAGGTGGTGGTCTTGCCGTAGCTGTTCGCGCCGTTGTGCGCCCAGGTCAGTCCGGTGGCGTTCCAGTCCGGGTGGTACAGGTTGGCCGCCGACCAGGTGGTGCCGCCGGTGGCCGCCTGGCCGAAGCTTTCCAGCTCTTCGCGGGTGAATTCCAGGCCGGTGCTCAGGGTGTGGCGCACCGCGCCGGTGGCGAAGTCGGCCCGCAGGTTGAGCTGGTCGGTCAGGATGGTGTTTTCCTGGTCCTTGAAGGTCGGCAGGCTGCGCGCGATCGTGTAGGTGTCCAGGTTGTTGCGGTCGGTGTAGCGGATGTTGCCGGTCGGCGCACCGTTCGCGCCGCGGGTACCGGTGCCCATGAACGCGGTCAGCAGGTAGTCCTGTTCGGTGCGGCCCCAGCGTGCGGTGTTGGTCAGGCGCACGTTGTCGTTGAAGTCATGCTCGAAGCGGAACGTGGCCATCTTCGCGGTGACGTCGTCGTGGTCGGCGCGGGTGCCGTAGAAGTTCTCGGGATCCACCGGGTGACCGGCCAGCTGTTCCAGTGTCGGCTGCGGGGTCCAGCCGGGCAGGCCCAGGGTCGGCACGCCACCGTCGGGGATGTTGTCCTGGTCCACGTACAGCAGGTTCAGGAAGTAGCGCGTGCTGGTGCCCAGGCCAAAGCCCAGCGACGGCGCAATGCCCCAGCGCTTGTTGTTGACGTGGTCGCGGCCGGGCTGGTCGTTGTCCTGCCACATGGCGTTCAGGCGCAGCGCGCTGGTCGCGCCCAGGGTCTGGTTCCAGTCGGCGGTGGTGCGGGCCTGGTCGTCGGTACCGACCGAGACGGTGCCGGCCAGTGCGTTGTGCAGGTTGGCCTGCTTGCTGACCATGTTGATCGCACCGGTCGGCGCGGAACGGCCGTTGTCGGTGCCGGCCGGACCCTTGCTCACTTCCACCTGATCGGTGTTGAACACATCACGCGAGATCGAGCCGAGGTCGCGCACGCCGTCCACGAAGATGCTGCTCGAGGTGTCGAAGCCGCGCATGAAGATGCTGTCGCCGGTGTTGGTGTTGCCGTTCTCACCGACGTAGAAGGTACCCACGCCCGGGCTGTTGCGCAGCGCTTCGGTGAGGGTGGTCGCACCCTGCTGGTTGAACAGGTCGCTGGTGATCACCTGCACGGTCTGCGGGGTGTCCTGCAGGCTCTGGGTGAACTTGGGCGAGGACAGCTTCTCGGCCTTGTAGCCGCGCACCGCGTGCACGTCGATCTGGTCGAGGGTCTTGGCCGGATCGTTGGCGTCGGCCTGGGCGGCCAGCGGCAGGGTGGCCAGGCTCAGGCCGGCGACCAGGCTGGCGGTGGCCAGGCCGGTGGCGCTGCGGGAAGGGGAGGCGTGCTTGCGGCTCTTGATCATGGGTAGGTGGTCTGGAAAGGGAGACGGATGCCCGGACGCGCGCGCGGGCGGGGGGGCCATGCGCGCGGGGCGTGGGACAGCGGTAACGGGAACAGGGAAAGCGCCGGGCGCGGCCCGGGTCAGCGCCGCTGATCGCGGCGCGGCAGATCAGGCCACGAGGGGCGGGGCCTGGGACGGCGGCAAGCGGCGTAAGCACGGGGGGAACGTCACCCCGGTATCGGTCTTCGCCACACGGTCCGGGCACGACACCGCCAAGTCCCAACCGCGCAGATGGCTGACCTGCGCAGCGTCCTCGGGTCCGGCTTCGGATTCGGCCTCGACACGCTGGCTGCCGTGCGCACTGCTGTCGATGGCCACCGGGACCGGTTGGCCGCTCTGCGCGGGCGCAGGAGCCTGGGCCAGGGCCGAACCCGAGACCGCCGCTCCCTGCAGCGATGAACCGCCGCCGCCAAGCGCCACCAGCAGGCACAGGGCCACCATCGCGCTGGTGACCAGCGCGATCAGGCGTGCAGGCAGGGCAGTGTCAGCGGCAGAAGCCATCGGACAGGCAGGCGCAGGCGGAAAGAATCGCCAAGGTAACACAAACGATAATGATTCGCATCCGTTACCGCGAGTGACAGAACGTCACACCCGGTTACTCCCGGGGGGGCGCTCAATCGCGGTCGTCGCGGGTCCAGACCCCGTCGTGCTCGCGCTTCACCGGAAACTTCGGCACCGGCGTGTAGGCCGGTGCGCACAGCGCCCGCCCGTCGCGCACATCGAAGCGCGCGCTGTGCAGCACGCATTCGATGCTGCCTTCCTCGGTATTGAACGTGCCCGAGGACAGCTCGAACTCTTCATGCGTGCACTGGTCTTCCAGTGCATACAGTTCGCCGTCGAGGTTGAACACCACGATCGGGGTGCCGGTGACCTCGTCGAAGGTGCTCTTCATCTCGCCCGGCAGCAGTTCGGCGGTGGCGCAGACGAAGGTCCAGGTCTCGCTCATGGTTGCGCCACCAGCGGCTTTTCCAGGACTTCAAAGCGCAGGTCGTCGCGCTTGGGAATGCCAAAGCGCTCGTCGCCGTAGGGGAAGGGCTTCTTGATCCCGGTGCGCGCGTAGCCACGGCGCTCGTAGAAGGCAATCAGCTCGTCGCGGATGTCGATCACGGTCATCTGCATGACCGGCACGCCCCATTCGCGTGCGGCGTGCGCTTCGGCGGCGTCCATCAGCTGCTTGCCGATGCCGCCGCCCTGCTGCGCCGGGTCGACCGAAAACATGCCGAAGTAGCCCTTGCCGCCTTCATCGGCGACATGCGCGCAGGCCACCAGCGCGCCCTCGCGCTCGGCCAGCAGCACCGTGCTGCGCGGGCGTTCGATATCGGCCTGCAGGCCGTGCGCGTCAATGCGCGCACCGTCCAGCATGTCCGCTTCGGTGGTCCAGCCGGCACGGCTGGCGTCGCCGCGGTAGGCCGAGGTGACCAGGGTGATCAGGGCGGGGATGTCGGCCAGCGTGGCCGCACGGAAGGTCAGGGTGCTCATGCCGCGCATTTTAGAACAATGACCTCCATCCCTGTTTCATTTGAAGGCCGGTCACACATCCGTCCATTGCTGGCGTGAAGGCAGGTTTCCTGGGGTAGACAGGGCAGGCACACCCACCGGAAGGAGAGGTTCGATGAACTGTCGCTTCACTGTGCTGTCGGTCTGCTTGGCCAGTCTGCTCGCCACCCCTTCGCTGGCCCAGACCCCGCCGCCGCGCCCTGTCCTGATTGATGACAGCGTCAGCGCCAATGACGCCCAGCTGCAGGCCACCCTGAACGCCGAAGAGCGCCGAATGGCCCCGCTGCGCGCCGCGTTCATTCCCATGTTCCGTGCCGCATACCGACAGTACCCTGCAGTGCCGGCCGGCACGCTGGAGGCGCTGGCCTACGTGCAGAGCCGCTGGCTGCACCTGCAGCCCGAGGCAGCCACCCAGGATGAAGCGCACAACCGCCTGCCGGCGGCCTGGGGCGTGATGGGCCTGTACAACGGCCAGGGGTTCGCCGACCAGGTGGGCGCGGGCGCACACCTGCTGGGGGTGAGTGCAGAGCAGGTGCGCAGCGACCCGCAGACCAACATCCTGGCCGCCGCCGCGCTGTTGGACGCACAGCTGCGCCGGTCGGCCCCTGCGGCGCGCGCGGGCACCCTGGGCGCGGAGGACATGGCACCCGTGCTGGCGCGTTACGCTGGATTCGCGCCGGCGGATGCCGCCCCCAGCCGCGTGGATGACTACGCTCGCCGCAGTTTCGCCTTCGACGTGCTGCTGGCCCAGGATCGTGGCGTCAACGACCGTGGCATCGTGGTGCCCGAGCGCCCCATTGCGTGGGAGCAGGCCTTCGCCGTGGACGATCTGATCCGCCTGCGTGCGCCGATGCTGCGCCTGGACGTGGCCAACGATCGCATCGAGGTGGCTGGTTATGCGGTGGACCGGGTATCCGAAACGCTGGCCCGCGATGACGCCACGGCCGCAACCGAGGTTGGCATTGCGTCCACGGACTACGGCCCGGCGATCTGGACCCCGGCCAACAGTTCCAACTACGGCAGCGCGCGCAGCGCAGCGATCAGCGCGGTGACCGTGCACACCACCCAGGGGTCGTACGCGGGCACCATCAGCTGGTTCCAGAACGCCGCCGCCGGGGTCAGTGCGCACTACGTGATCCGTTCCTCGGATGGGCAGGTCGCGCAGATGGTGCGGCACACCGACACCGCCTGGCATGTGCGCAACCAGAACAGCTACACACTGGGCATCGAGCACGAAGGCTGGGTCGACAACAGCTCCTGGTACACCGATGCGATGTACTCGGCGTCCGCCGCGTTGGTGCGGCACTTCTGTGCCAGCTACAGCGGGATCAGCTGCGCCAGTGCCTACAACGGGCCGGCCAGCAGCGCCCTCAACGAGCTGGCGGCTTCAGTGAAGATCAAAGGCCATCAGCACTTTCCCGGGCAGAGCCACACCGACCCCGGCATCAACTGGAACTGGGGCAGGTACTACGGCTTGATCAATCCCGGTACGCCACCGGCAGGTGGAACGACCTACCTGGACCGCTTCGAAAGTTCGGTCGGACGTTTCACCACCAGCCCCAGCTATTCGGGCTCCACAGTGGGCATCGCCACCACCTCCACCGCGACCCGCGACTGCACCACCCAGAAAAGCGGCAGCTGTTCGCTGCGCGTGCTGCTCAAGGACAACACGGCGGTGAGCACCGACTGGCAGGTGCGGTTGCTCTCCGGCGCGGGCGCCCCGGCCAGCAACGCCAGCCTGACCCGCGCCAGTGGCCAGATCGGGTTCTGGGTGTGGACCGGCGGCACCGGCGTGTCGGTCGCGGTGGGGATTGATGACAGCGACGGCACCGAGCGCTCCAGCAGCAAGGCGGTGCCGGCCAACACCTGGACCTACGTGAGCTGGCCGCTGGCCGACAGCGCCCAGTGGAGCGCGTGGTCCGGCGGCGACGGCGCGATCAGTGCGGCTGCGGTGACGCTGGATGCGATCTGGTTGTACCGTGCCAACACTGCGTACGACGTCAATGTGTACATCGATGATGTGCAGGTGGTGGACTGAGCGTCGCTCAGCGCATGAAAAACTCAACTGGGAAGGACAGCTCCACCGGGGCGCTGCGGTCGGCCGGCACCGGCGGCAGCGGTTCGGCGCGGCGGAACGTATCAAGCGCGGCCTGGTCCAGCAGCGCATGGCCGCTGCCGTTCTCCAGCGTCAATGCCAGCAGCTTGCCTTCGCGCGAGAGGCTGACCCGCACGTAGGCCACCCCTTCCTGGCGGCGCGCGCGCGCCGGCACCGGGTAGCGCCGGAAGCGCTCCAGGCGCGCCATCACCCGGCCTTCCCAGCTGTCACGCCCGGGCGTGGTCTCACTGGGACCGGGTGGTAACGGCGGGCTGGGTGGTGCAGCGGCTACCGAGGCCTGCTGCTGCACCGGTGCCGGCGCGTCGGTGGCCGGTTTCGGCGGCGTGGGCGGCGGAATGATCCAGTTCGCGGTGGCGCGTGGTGGCGTCACCGGCAACGGGCGCGGAGGTTGCGGCTTCTGCTGCTGCACGCGGGCCGCCTCGCGCGGGGTCGGGGCGATCACCTCTTCCACGGGGACTTCCGGCGCACGCGGCGGCAGCAGCACCAGTTGGGTGCGGTCGGCCTCCGGTGGTGGGAGTGGGGCGGTTGCATGCAAGGCCGTCCAGAGCAGCGCGGCGATCAGGGCGATGTGGCCCATTACCGTCAGGGTGGCTGCGAGAGGGCGGGCATGCCGCTCGGTGAACGACATCACGGCGTGGTTCAAATGAGAAGAATTCGCATTGTCGCACACGGGGGCCACCCCGTCCTCCACCGACCTTGGAATACGTCAGGTACCCGGCTCTTCTCGCACCATCCCTGGCACATGTCGGGTACCCGGTAGCGCCGGCCGTTGGCCGGCCCTAATGATCGCCGGAAAGATCGGGAAGGCCGGCCAACGGCCGGCGCTACCGTGGCGATTGTTTCAATGCGTTACCGGGTGTCGATCTGTTATCGGTGGTCGTTTGAGAGCCGACCCTCCCGGAGGTGAAACGCGTCGTTTCCGACGCGCTCAGCCGAGCAGCCTGCGTACCTTGTTCAACGCGGTGATGAAGCGCTCGATTTCGGCATGCGTATTGTAGAACGCCAACGAGGCGCGGCAGGTCGCGGCGACGCCGTAGTACTGCAGCAGCGGGTGCGCGCAGTGCTGGCCCGAGCGTACGGCGACGCCTTCCAGGTCGAGCAGCGTGGCCAGATCATGCGCGTGTGCGCCTTCGATCAGGAACGACACCACCGCCGCCTTGTCCGGCGTGGTGCCGAAGATGCGCAGGCCCTCGATCTTGTTCAGTTCTTCGGTGAAGTGCGCCAGCAGTTCGCCTTCGCGCGCTTCCACGTGCTCCAGGCCGAGCGATTCGAGGTAATCCACCGCCACGCCCAGGCCGATGAAACCGGCGATGTTGGGGGTGCCGGCTTCGAATTTGTGCGGCGCGTCGTTGAAGACGGTGCCGTCGAAGCTGACTTCCTTGATCATCTCGCCACCGCCAAGGAACGGCGGCATCGCATCCAGATGCTCGCGCTTGGCCCACAGCGCACCGGTGCCGGTTGGCCCGCACATTTTGTGGCCGGTGATGGCGTAGAAGTCGCAGCCGATGGCCGGAATGTCGACCTTGCGGTGCGGTACGGCCTGCGAGCCGTCAACCACGGTGATGATGCCGCGCTTGCGTGCTTCGCGGCAGATCTCGCGCACCGGGTTGACCGTGCCCAGCACGTTGGAAACGTGCGCGACGGCGAGCAGCTTCACCTCGGGCGTCATCGCCTTGCGCAGCGCGTCCAGGTCGAGCGCACCGTCGGGGGTGATCTCGGCCACGCGGATGGTCGCGCCGGTGCGCTGGGCCACCAGCTGCCACGGCACGATGTTGGCGTGGTGTTCCATGCGCGAGACCAGGATCACGTCGCCGGCCTTCAGCCGCGGCAGCGCCCACGAATACGCGATCAGGTTGATGGCAAAGGTGGTGCCGCTGCACAGCACCAGTTCGTTGGCACGCACGTTGAGGAAGCGCGCCAGCTTGTTGCGCGCGCCTTCATAGGCATCGGTGGCTTCGGTGCCGAGCGCATGCACCGCGCGGCTGACGTTGGCGTTGTAACGGCGATAGAACTCGTCCACCGCACCGATCACCTGCACCGGCTTCTGCCCGGTGTTGGCGTTGTCGAAGTACACCAGCGGCTTGCCGTGCACTTCCCGCATCAGCAGCGGGAAGTCCAGCCGGACGCGGTCCCAGTCGGGCGCGTCGACGGTGTCGCCCAACGGGCGCGGGGTGGACAGGTTCATGCCACGCCTGCCTGTGCCAGGGCAAGGTCCAGCTGGCGGCGCAGTTGTTCGGTCAGGCGCGCGTCCAGCGCGTTCAGCGGTTCATGGCAGAACGCGGCGCTGAGCAGGGCCTGTGCCTGCGGGGCCGGCAGGCCGCGCGAGCGCAGGTAGAACAGTGCATTGGCATCGAGCTGGCCGACGGTCGCGCCGTGCGCGGCTTTCACTTCGTCGGCGTCGATCACCAGCGTGGGCTGGGTGTCGATCTCGGCGTCGGCGGAGAGCAGCAGGTTCTTGTTGGACAGGTTTGCATCGGTGCCGTCGGCACCGGCACGGATGTGGATGCCACCGTGGAAGACCACCCGGCTGCGGTTGGCGGCCACGCCGCGCCACTTCATTTCCGAATTCGTGTCGCGCGCGATGTGCTCGATGCCCAGGCGGGTGTCCACATGGCGGCGACCGTTGCCGAGCAGCACGCCGTTGGCGGTGAGCTGGGCGTTGTCGCCTTCCAGGCGCACGTTGAGCTCATGCCGGCTCAGGGCCGCACCCAGCTCCAGGTCGATACGGCGGTACTGGGCGTTGCGCGCCAGCACGGCGTCGGTGCGCAGCAGGGTGGTGGCCTTGGCGCTGTCGGCCTGCACGCGCGCGTGCGAGAGCACGGCGTCCTGCGCCAGGTGCACGTGCACCAGGGTGTTGTCCAGGTGCGCGGCGTCGCCCACATGCAGGTGGTGTTCGACCACGCCCAGGCTGGCCCCGGCGCGCAGCTCGATCAGGTGGCGATGGTGCCAGGCCAGGTCGGTGTCGCCGGCGGCGCTGATGAAGACCAGCTGCAGCGGGGTCTCGATCTGCGCACCGTCTTCGACGCGCACCAGCACGCCTTCGTCGGCAAGGGCGGCGTTGAGGCGGGCGAACACTTCTTCGCTGCGCTCGAAGCGGCGGCCGAGGAAGCGCAGGGCTTCTTCGCCATCCTGCAGGGCCGTGGACAGGGTCTGGACCTGCACGCCAGCCGGCAGGCCGGACAGGTCGCTCAGCGCCTGCACCGGGCGGCCGTTGACGAACACCAACCGCGGCGACGCGATGTCGGCCAGCAGGGCGGTGTCCACGCTCGGGGCGGTGAGCGGTGCGGGGCTGAAGCTGCGACGTTCCAGCTGGCGCAGCGAGGTGTACTTCCAGGCTTCGCTGCGCGGGCCGGGCAGGCCGGCCTGCAGGGCCGCGTCCAGCTCGGCGCGGCGCGCATCGCTGCCGCAGAAGCCGTTGGCAAGGGAGTCGAGCAGTGCGCTCATCAGACGGCCGCCTCCGGCACCACCCGGTTCTTCAGGAAGTCATACCCGTGCGCTTCCAACTGCAGCGCCAGCTCCGGGCCGCCGCTCTGCACGATCTTACCGTCGGCCAGCACGTGCACCACGTCCGGCTTGATGTAGTCGAGCAGGCGCTGGTAGTGGGTGATGACCAGGAACGAACGGTCGGCCGAACGCAGCGCGTTCACGCCGTCGGCCACGCTCTTGAGCGCGTCGATGTCCAGGCCGGAATCGGTTTCGTCCAGGATGGCCAGCTTCGGTTCCAGCACGGCCAGCTGGAAGATCTCGTTGCGCTTCTTCTCACCGCCCGAGAAGCCTTCGTTCACGCCACGGTGCAGCAGCTCGTCCTTCAGGTGCAGCACGGCCAGCTTCTGGCGCACCAGCTTGAGGAACTGCATGGAATCCAGTTCGTCCTGTCCACGTGCCTTGCGCTGTGCATTCAACGCGGCGCGCAGGAAATAGGTGTTGTTCACGCCCGGAATCTCCACCGGGTACTGGAAGGCCAGGAACAGGCCGGCAGCGGCGCGTTCTTCCGGTTCCAGGTCCAGCAGGTCGGCGTCTTCGAACTGCACGCTGCCTTCGGTCACCTCGTAGCCGTCACGACCCGCGAGCACATTGCCCAGGGTGGACTTGCCGGCCCCGTTCGGGCCCATGATGGCGTGCACTTCGCCGGGCTTCACGGTCAGCGAGAGGCCCTTGAGGATTTCTTTCTCGCCGATGCGGGCGTGGAGGTTTTCGATCTTCAACATGTGACAAATCCCGTAGTGCCACGCCCCGCGTGGCAATCAATAATTCAGATGAAGGCGTGCGGTTGCTTAACCGACCGACCCTTCCAGCGAAACTTCCAGCAGCTTCTTGGCTTCCACCGCAAACTCCATCGGCAGCTCGCGGAAGACCTGCTTGCAGAAGCCGTCGACGATCATCGAGACCGCGTTTTCCTGGTCGATGCCGCGCGCGCGGCAATAGAACAGCTGGTCGTCGGAGATCTTCGAGGTGGTTGCTTCGTGCTCCACCGTCGCACTCGGGTTCTTGACCTCGATGTACGGGAAGGTGTGCGCGCCGGAGGTCTTGCCGATCAGCAGCGAGTCGCACTGGGTGTAGTTGCGCGCGCCGTCGGCGTTGCGGTCCACCTTGACCAGGCCACGGTAGGTGTTCTGGCCACGGCCGGCGCTGATGCCCTTGCTGACGATCTTGCTCTTGGTGCGCTTGCCGATGTGGATCATCTTGGTGCCGGTGTCGGCCTGCTGGCGATGATGCGTGAGCGCCACCGAGTGGAATTCGCCCACCGAGTCGTCGCCCAGCAGCACGCACGAGGGGTACTTCCAGGTGATGGCCGAACCGGTTTCCACCTGGGTCCAGGTCACCTTGCTGCGCGCACCCCGGCATTCGGCACGCTTGGTGACGAAGTTGTAGATGCCGCCGACGCCGTTTTCGTCGCCCGGGTACCAGTTCTGCACCGTGGAGTACTTGATTTCCGCATCTTCCAGTGCCACCAGTTCCACCACCGCGGCGTGCAGCTGGTTCTCATCGCGCATCGGCGCGGTGCAGCCTTCCAGGTAGGACACGTAGGCCTTGTCTTCGCAGATGATCAGCGTGCGCTCGAACTGGCCGGTGTGGCCGGCGTTGATGCGGAAGTAGGTGCTCAGTTCCATCGGGCAGCGCACGCCCTTGGGAATGAACACAAAGCTGCCGTCGGAGAACACCGCAGAATTCAGCGCGGCGAAGTAGTTGTCGCCGACCGGCACCACACTGCCCAGGTACTGCTTGACCAGCTCCGGGTGTTCCTTGATGGCCTCGGACATCGAGCAGAAGATCACGCCCTTTTCGGCCAGTTCCTTGCGGAAGGTGGTGCCCACCGAGACCGAGTCGAACACCGCATCCACGGCCACGCCGGCGAGCTTGGCGCGCTCGTGCAGCGGCACGCCCAGCTTGTCGTAGGTGTCCAGCAGTTCCTTGGGCACTTCATCCAGCGAGGCGTACTTCGGGCCCTTCGGCGCGGAGTAATAGCTGAGCGCCTGCAGGTCGATGGCCGCAATCTGCAGCTTGGCCCAGTTCGGCATCGGCATGGTCAGGAAGTGCCGGTAGGCATCCAGGCGCCACTGGGTCATCCATTCCGGCTCGTCCTTCTTGGCGGACAGGGCACGGATGGTGTCCTCGTCCAGGCCGGGCGGCAACGAGTCCGATTCGATATCCGTGATGAAGCCTGCCGAGTATTTGCGGCCAAGCTGCTCGTGGATCTCGCGGTTGGGGGTGTCGCCGGCGGCGACGGTGTCGACAATTTCGGTGGCCATGGGGGCTGCCTGTGGATCAGGAGACGACATCCGCCGCAATGCGGCGGGGGGCGTCAGCAACGGGAATAGGGGGCAGGATCTGGGCCAGGCTGACCTTGCGCAGTGCTTCAGACACCACGTCGTTGATCATCCGCCAGCTGCTGCGCGCACCACACTTGAGTTCGCGGCCGCACTGGCTGTGGTCGTGCGCGCATTCGGTCAGGCCCAGCGGACCTTCCATGGCTTCCACCACCTCGAACAGGCTGATCTGGTCGGCCGGACGGGTCAGGCGGTAGCCACCGCGTACGCCGCGCAGCCCTTCCACCAGCCCGGCCTGGGCCAGGGGCTTGAGCAGCTTGCTGACGGTAGGCGGTTCCAGGCTGGCGTATTCGGCCAGTTCGGTGGCGCTCAGGACATCGCCCGGGCGGGCGGCCAGCACGGAAAGCACCACGGTGGCGTAATCAGTGAGCTTGGTGACGCGGAGCATGGGAAGGGTGGGGTTGTAAAGCGGACTGAAATTGTACGCTTTTATGCCCCGGCATCCAACCCATCCTGTTCAGGTGGTGGAAACCATCGGCCGGGCGGGCGAGAATCGTCATTCCCAAATGCAACGGCCAGCCTGATGCCCAAGAAGATCCAAGCCCGCAAGTCCGCCATCCACGGTAACGGTGTGTTCGCCGTTGCGCCGCTGAAGGCCGGCGAGCGGGTCATCCAGTACAAGGGTCTGCTGCGCAGCCACGCGGATGTGGACGCCGATGATACCGGGGATGTGGAAAGCGGTCACACCTTCCTGTTCACCCTGAACGACGACTACGTCATCGATGCCAACTACAAGGGCAACGATGCGCGTTGGCTGAACCACAGCTGCGACCCCAACTGCGAAGCGGTGATCGAGGAAGCCGACGGGGACAACCGTCGCGAGGACAAGGTGTTCATCGAGGCCCTGCGCGACATCAAGCCGGGCGAGGAACTGACCTACAACTACGGCATCGTGCTGGCCGAGCGCCACACCGCCCGCCTGAAGAAGATCTGGGAATGCCGCTGCGGTGCGAAGAAGTGCACCGGGACGATGTTGCAACCCAAGCGGTAATCCGCGCGGGCGGTTGGGGAATCAGTTCCCCAACACGCCCTCCGGCACCAGGCCGCCAAGGCTCTGGTTGAACGTCACCACCAGCTTGCCGTCACGCACCTGGGCGGACTGCACCTGCAGCGCGCCCAGCACCGCGGCGACGGTCGGGTCGATCTTGTAGATCGGCTCGCGGCGGGCATAGTCGACCAGAAACGCATTGAGCAGGCTGCGGGTGTTCGAATCCAGCCGGCCGCCGTTGCTGGCCGGGGTGAAGTCATCCACCGACGGCTGGTCCAGGTGGAAGCCCTGGGTCTGCGCGTCGTAGCGCAGGCCGCTGCTCAGCTTTACCTTGCCCAGCGGTGCGGGTGCACCCCCGGCGGTGGCCACCGCGACATCAAAGCCCAGGTCCAGCCGGCTGCCCTGCGGCAGGCTCAACTGCGGGTGGCTCATGGTCATGTTGATCAGGCCGCCCAATGCACTCTGCGTGCGCGGGAAGCTGCCGTCCAGGTACTGCTGGACATCGGCGGCACCCACCGAGAGTTCCTTGCCGGAAATGCTCGGGGCGGCCTGTGCACCGACGGCGGCGGCGATCAGTACGGCGCTGGCGGCCAGGCGGAGGAGCAGGGGGCGTAGAGTCATGGCGGCAAGGCTGTGATGTTGGAAGCGCCACGATAGCGCTTCTGGATGAATCCGGGCTTCATGGCCGCCACGCCCTGCGTGGCGGCGCAGAAACGTCACCGCAGCACAGGCCGCATCGACGCGCCGACAATCTCCCAGCCACTGCCGTCGGCGCGTGGCTGCACCCGGTACCAGCCCTCGTAGTAGAACGTGTCCTGCGCGGTAACCGCCCGCACCCGGACCGGCACTTCGCGCAGGCGCGAGGGTGCAGCGGAGTCGCGGCTGATCGGCGGCTCGGCATCCACCCGCAGCGTGCGCAGGTTGGGGATGCCGCGCAACACCTGGTCATCGGGACGGCTGCCAGCGCTGCCGCCGGTCCAGAACGCATCGGAGGCGGCACGGTCCGGTCGCAGCAGCACGCTGATGTAGTTGCGGACGGTGGTGGTTTCGTCTGCTGCGCCGGGGGCCACCGCGCTCAGCACCGGGGGTGTGGCGAGCTCAGCTTCGCCGGCGCTGGTGCCCTGCGCTGGGGGTGTTGCGGCGGAAACATCCCGGGGCGGCGGACGGTCGTCCGGTGTGCGCGCACTTTCCGGTTGGCAGGAACATCCGCCCAGCAGCAACGGCAGCAGGATCAGCACTCGACGCATCACAGACACTCCCCGGACCGTAGGTAGAGCCGGGCTCTGCCCGGCTGGCTGGCGATCAAACACCGCCTGGGCCGGCCAACGGCCGGCGCTACCCACGCAGCATAGCGTGCGCATCGGGTACCGTGGAGCGTTGCACCGCAGCTGTGGCGTCAGCCGCGCTGGATCGCGTCCAGTGCCGCCAGCACTTCATCCAGGTGAGGCTGCAGTGCGGTCAACGGGTGCCCAGGATCCTCCGCATGGCGGCGGGCCAGGTCCAGCAGCAGCTGGGTGGCCACCACGGCGGCGGCGCGCTCATCGCCACTCAGGCCGCTCTGGCGGCGCGCGGCTTCCAGCAACCGCATCCAGTCCTGCTGGGCACGATGCTCCAGTTCGATGGTGCAGCGGCCACTGCACTGCAACCCATCCTTCTCGATCGGGGTGACGGTAATGCGGTAGCGCTGGGAGGAGCTGGTCATGGCGGCACGCATCGGTGGGGGACATGCCCACCATAGGTGGCGCGCCCCCCGGCAGCGACAGGCGGGGCTGCACGCAGTGTTCCACCCTGTGAGTTTCAACGATGAAGCGGCGGCGCAAGAGCACCGCAGGCCGTGGCTTGGCGGGGAACTGACGGCCGCAGCCGGGTTTGGGAAACGCTGTGTTTCGCTGCGCACCGCGCGCCGGAAATGAAACGGGACGGCCATGGCCGTCCCGTTCCGGTGTTGCCTGGAAGCGCGCAGATTACAGCGCGGCGTCCTTGAGCTTCTTGAGCGGGCGAACCTTCAGCTTGGTGGTGGCCGGCTTGGCGGCGAACCACTGCTCTTCCTTGGTGAACGGGTTGATGCCCTTGCGCTTCGGCTTGGCCGGAACGGCGACGGCAGTGATCTTCAGCAGGCCCGGCAGGGTGAAGCTGCCTGCGCCCTTCTTGTGCACCGAGGAAGCCACTGCGCCTTCCAGCGAGGCCAGCACGGCGCGGACGTCCTTGGCGACAACGCCAGAGGCTTCGGCGATGTGTGCAACCAGGCCGGACTTGGTCAGCACTTCCTTGATCGGCTTCGGAGCGGCCGGCTTGGCGGCTGCCTTCGTTGCGACTTTCTTCGCTGCCTTCTTCGGGGCAGCCTTCTTAGCGGTCTTTGCCATGGTTTCCTGTTCCGTAACGGTTGGTTGTTTGGTCGCGCCGAACCCCGTCGGCAAGCGAAATGTAGGGCAAGTCACCTGCGCCGCCAATAGGCAAACGCACAAATTTCAGGTTTTTTTGCATGTGCGGTTACTGCAGTGCATCAGGTCATGCCCTGAAAACAGGGTGGCACGACCGGGGTGGGCCGCGCTAGAGGGGTGTCGCACGCACGCCGGACCGACACCGCGCTAACGCGCGACGGTCTACGCTGGCCCGGCCATTCACCCCGCAGAGGACAGATCAAATGGGCATTTCGCGTCACGCCAAAGCGCACTGGGAAGGTGACCTGAAGACAGGCAAGGGACAATTGAGCACGCCGCAGAGTGGCCTGCTGGACAACACCCGCTATGCCTTCAGCAGCCGTTTCGGCGATGAAAAGGGCACCAATCCGGAGGAACTGATCGCGGCCGCGCATGCGGGCTGCTTCACCATGGCGCTGTCGGCCAAGCTGACCGAAGCCGGCTTCCCGCCCACCACGCTGGACACCGAGGCCAAGGTGGATCTGTCCATGGAGGGCGGGCCGCAGCTGTCGCAGATCAGCTTGTCGGTAAAGGCCGTGGTGCCAGGTATCGACGAGGCGAAGTTCCGTGCGGTCGCCGATGACGCCAAGCAGAACTGTCCGGTTTCCAAGGCACTGAGTGCGGTGCCGATCAGCCTGAAGGCCGAACTGGCCGGTTGATGATGGATCGCGGGGGACACGCATGGCGTGTCCCTACGCGATCCCGCCCCGGGCGATCACCAATCAATCGTCCCCATAATCACCGTCTGCACCTGCCCACCCGACCACACATCGCCGTTGGCATCGATATGCAGGTGCAGGCGCGCGTCGTGACCCACTTCGCGCCCCTGGCTCACCACATAGTCCCGGCCGGCCCCCGGCAGTGCATCGCGGCTGTCCAGCCACGCGGCCAGCACCGCATTGGCCGCACCTGACGCCGCATCTTCGAAGCGCCGGCCATTGCCGACAAAGGCGCGCACCGCCAGGTCATGGTTCGGATCAGTGCTGCGCGCATAGGCGAACACCCCCATGCTGCCGGTGCCTTCCGCCAGCTGCGCAATGGCCTCCCAATCCGGGGACAGGCCGCGCAGGGTGGCTTCATCGGTCAGTTCCACCACCCACCAGCTGCGACCGCCGTCCATGCGTGCCGGTGGCAGGTCACCCAGCGCCCAGCCGCCCAGCGCCGCCAGCAGGCGCGGGTCGTCGGCGCGGGTCACCTCGGCCACCGTCGCGCGCGGGGTGCGGATGGCGATGCTGCGCTGCGCACCTTCCCCGGTCACCCGCAGCGGCAGCAGGCCCGCAATGCCGTCCTGCACCAGCACCCCGTCCACCGGCGCGGCCAGACCCGCCTCAAGCACGGCATGTGCGGTGCCGACACTGGGGTGGCCGGCGAACGGCACTTCCTTCTGCGGGCTGAACATGCGGATCCGGTAGCTGCTGCCCGGGGCCTGTGGAGCGAACACGAAGGTCGTTTCCGGCAGCCGCGTCCAGCGTGCAATCGCCTGCATCCGGGCGTCGTCCAGGCCTTCGGCGTCCAGCACCACCGCCAGCGGGTTGCCGGCACCGGGGTAGGGGGAAAACACATCCAACTGCAGAAAACGACGCGAAGACATGGTGGCCAGGATCGGGGGAACGGGCGGGCAGCTTAACAAGTGAGCCGCCACGCCGCCGCTGGGGCAGGGGCCGGTGGCCCAGCAGGGCCCGGGCTTGGCATAGAATCAGAGGTTCGTCCCGGTGTGCCGGGCGAACCCCCCTCCATTACCTATATTTCTTCCTCCATGTCAGCTTCCCCCCTTGTCGATCGCTGGATCGTACTGAAGTTCGGCGGCACCTCCGTGTCGCGTCGTCACCGCTGGGACACGATCGGGAAGCTGGCGAAAAAACGTGCGGAAGAAACCGGCGCGCGCGTGCTGGTGGTGGTGTCGGCGCTGTCCGGGGTCACCAATGAACTGACGGCCATTGCCGACGGTGCCGCCGACAGCCGTGCCCGTGTGGAGGCGCTGGTCGCGCGCCACCGCGAGTTCCTGGCCGAACTGTCGCTGGACGCCAGCGCGCTGGACGAGCGCCTGGGCGCGCTGCAGGGCCTGCTGGATGACCCGCGCGCTGCGACGCGTCCGCTGGACTGGCAGGCCGACGTGCTGGGCCAGGGTGAACTGCTGTCCTCGACGCTGGGCGCGGCCTACCTGCGCGCCAGCGGCCTGGATTTCGGCTGGATGGATGCCCGCCAATGGCTGCAGGCACTGCCGCCGCAGCCGAACCAGAGTGAGTGGTCGCAGCGCCTGTCGGTGAACTGCCAGTGGCGTTCCGATGCCGACTGGGCCGCGCGCTTCCATGCCCAGCCGACCCGCATGCTGATCACCCAGGGCTTCATTTCCCAGCACGCCGATGGCGGTACCGCCATTCTCGGCCGTGGCGGTTCGGACACCTCGGCGGCGTACTTCGGTGCGCTGCTGGGTGCCAGCCGGGTGGAAATCTGGACCGACGTGCCGGGCATGTTCAGCGCCAACCCCAAGGATGTGCCGGATGCGCGCCTGCTGACCCGCCTGGATTATTACGAAGCGCAGGAAATCGCCACCACCGGGGCCAAGGTGCTGCACCCGCGATCGATCAAGCCGTGCCGCGACGCCGGCGTGCCGATGGCGATCCTGGATACCGAGCGCCCGGAACTGCCCGGCACCAGCATCGACGGCAACGCCGCGCCGGTGCCGGGGGTGAAGGCCATCAGCCGCCGCAACGGGATCGTGCTGGTGTCGATGGAAGGCATCGGCATGTGGCAGCAGGTCGGCTTCCTGGCCGACGTGTTCGGGCTGTTCAAGAAGCATGGGCTGTCGGTGGACCTGATTGGTTCGGCCGAAACCAACGTCACCGTGTCGCTGGATCCGTCTGAAAACCTGGTCAGCACCGACGTGCTGGCGGCGCTGTCGGCCGACCTGTCGCAGATCTGCAAGGTCAAGGTGATCGTGCCGTGCGCGGCCATCACCCTGGTCGGTCGCGGCATGCGTTCGCTGCTGCACAAGCTGTCGGACGTGTGGGCCACCTTCGGCCGCGAGCGCGTGCACATGATCTCGCAGTCGTCCAACGACCTGAACCTGACCTTCGTCATCGACGAAGCCGATGCCGACGGCCTGCTGCCGATCCTGCACGCCGAGCTGATCGACAGTGGCGCGATGCCGGTGGAAGAGGGCGAGGTGTTTGGCCCGCGCTGGCGCGAAATTGCCGGCACCATCCGCCCGCGCGAAACCGCCTGGTGGCGGGGCCAGCGCGAGCACCTGCTGCAGCTGGCCCAGGCCGGCACCCCGCGTTATGTGTACAACCTGCCCACGGTGCGCGCCCGCGCCCGCGCGCTGGCGGCGATCAAGCCGATCGACCAGCGTTACTACGCGATCAAGGCCAACAGCCATCCGGCCATTCTGGAAGTGCTGGAGCAGGAAGGCTTCGGCCTGGAGTGCGTCTCGCATGGCGAACTGAAGCACGTGTTCAACACGCTGCCGGCGCTGTCGCCGCGCCGCGTGCTGTTCACCCCCAGCTTCGCCCCGCGCGCCGAGTATGAAGCCGCCTTCGCGCTGGGCGTGACCGTCACCCTGGACAACGTGGAAGCGCTGCAGCGCTGGCCGGATCTGTTCCGCAACCGCGAACTGTGGCTGCGCGTCGACCTGGGCCGTGGCGAAGGCCACCACGCCAAGGTCCGCACCGGCGGCAAGGATTCCAAGTTCGGCCTGCCGATCGCCCGCGTCGATGAATTCGTGCGCCTGGCCACCGAGCTGGGCACCCGCGTGATCGGCCTGCATGCGCACCTGGGCAGCGGCGTGGAAACCGCGCAGCACTGGCGCCTGATGTGCGACGAACTGGCCGGTTTCGCGCGCCGCATCGGCAGCGTGGAAACCATCGACATCGGCGGTGGCCTGCCGATTCCGTACAGTGCCGACGACGAGCCGTTCGATCTCGAGGCCTGGACGGTCGGCCTGGCCGAGGTCAAGGCCGTGCACCCGGCGTTCCGCCTGGCCATCGAGCCGGGCCGCTATCTGGTCGCCGAAGCCGGCGTGCTGCTCACCACCGCGACCCAGGTGGTGGAGAAGGACGGCATCCGCCGGGTGGGACTGGATGCGGGCATGAACACGCTGATGCGTCCGGCCCTGTACGACGCGTGGCACGACATCGAGAACCTGAGCCGTCTGGGCGGCTACGCCGAGGCAATGTTCGACGTGGTCGGTCCGATCTGCGAATCCAGCGACGTGTTCGGCAAGCGCCGCCGCCTGCCGGTGTCGACCGCGCCGGACGACGTGATGCTGATCGCCGACGCCGGTGCCTACGGTTACGTCATGGCCAATACCTACAACCAGCGTGCGCTGCCGCGCGAGGACGTGATTGATGACACGCCCTGACTGCGCGCCGCATTTTTCACCTGAACGCCTTCGCGCGCCGCCGCGAAAACGCCCCGCCTCACCGGATATGCCATGACTGCTTTCGACAAACACCAGGTTGCCACGTTCCGTTTCGTCCGCTGCACATTGGATGCAGATACCGGCGTGGCCCAGCTGGTCTATGCCTTCGACAACGGCCCGGAGCTGGTGGAGACGGTCACCATTCCCGGCGCGCCGTTCGTGCTGGACGGGGCCCGCGCGCAGGCGGTGGAGCAGGCCCTGCGCCTGCTGCACCTGTTTGCGGGTGTCAGCTATTACAAGGCGGCGGTGCCGGAAGATGTACGCATCGACAGCTACGCCATCGACGCCGACACCGCTGCGCTGGTGGAAGCGGTGTACCTCAATGGCCTGGGCGAGTTCGCCTACCGCAATGGCCTGAACCTGCGCGGGCGCTTCCGTCTGCCGGTGCAGGGTGAGGCGGTGACCGCGGCGGTTGCGGGTCTGCGTGAGCACGCGCTGGTTGCCATTGGCGGCGGCAAGGACTCGCTGGTCAGCATCGAGGCGCTGCGCGCGCTGGGTATCGAGGAAACCGTCACCTGGATCGGCGGCTCGCAGCTGATCCGCGCCTGCGCCGAGCGCACCGGTCTGCCCACGTTGAACATCGGCCGCGTGCTGGCCCCGGAGCTGTTCGAACTGAACCGCCAGGGCGCGTGGAACGGGCACATTCCGGTCACCGCAGTGAACTCGGCGATCATGGCGCTGGCGGCGCTGCTGCAGGGCGTGGACCAGGTGGTGTTCTCCAACGAGCGTTCGGCCAGCTATGGCAGCCAGATTCCGGGCACCGGCGAGGTCAACCACCAGTGGTCGAAGGGCTGGGCGTTCGAGCAGGCCTTCGGCGAGCACCTGGAAAAGCACGTCGCTGCGGACCTGCATTACTACTCGCTGCTGCGCCCGCTGTCCGAGCTGGCGGTGGCACGTCAGTTCGCCAAAAGCGATTTCTACGACGCGCATTTCTCCAGCTGCAACCGCAACTTCCACATTCTCGGCGAGCGCCCGGTGAACCGCTGGTGCGGCGTCTGCCCCAAGTGTCACTTCGTGTTCCTGGCGCTGGCTCCGTTCATGCCCAAGACCCGCCTGGTGCGCATCTTCGGCCGCAACCTGCTGGATGACGCCGAGCAGGCCGGCGGCTTCGACGCACTGCTGGAATTCCAGGACCACAAGCCGTTCGAGTGCGTGGGCGAAGGCCGCGAATCGCGTGCGGCGATGGCCACGCTGGCATCGCGTCCGGAGTGGAACGAAGACGTGCTGGTGAAGCGTTTCATCCAGGAGATCCAGCCGCAGCTGGATGCGACCGAGCTGCGCATCGAGCCGCTGCTGGTGCTGGAAGGCGAGCACCGTATTCCGGCGGCGATCTGGGAGCGCCTGCGTGCGAATTTCGCAGCTTGACGGCAAGCGGGTTGCGTTATGGGGTTGGGGGCGTGAGGGGCGGGCGGCGTTTGCCGTGCTGCGCCAGCATCTGCCGTCCCTGCCGCTGACCCTGTTCTGCCCGGCGGCGGAAGCCGAAGCGGCGCGCGCGGAGACCCTGGGCGCGCTGACCGTGCGCAGCGATGTCAGCGGTGAAGCGCTGGCAGCGTTCGAGGTGGTGATCAAGTCGCCCGGCATCAGCCCGTATGGCGAGGCGGCCCAGCAGGCCGCTGCACAGGGCACGCAGTTCATTGGCGGCACTTCGCTGTGGTTTGCCGAGCACGCCGACGCCGATGGCACCGTGCGCGACACCGTGTGCGTGACCGGCACCAAGGGCAAGAGCACCACCACCTCGTTGCTGGCGCACCTGCTGCGTGCCAGCGGCGCGCGCACCGGTCTGGTCGGCAACATCGGCCTGCCGCTGCTGGAAGTGCTGGAGCCGCAGCCGGCTCCGCAGTACTGGGCGGTGGAGCTGTCCAGCTACCAGACCGGCGAAGTCGCGCGCAGTGGCGCGCACCCGCAGGTGGCGGTGGTGCTGAACCTGTTCCCGGAGCACCTGGACTGGCACGGCAGCGAAGCGCGTTACATCGAAGACAAACTGTCGCTGGTGACCGCGGCCGAACCGCGCATCGCCGTGCTCAATGCCGCTGATCCGCACCTGTCTGCGCTGCAGCTGCCGCGCAGTGAGGTCCTGTGGTTCAACCAGCCGGACGGCTGGCACATGCGCGGCGAGTGGGTGTATCGCGGCGAGCAGGCGGTGTTCGATACCGCCAACACGCCGCTGCCGGGCCGTCACAACCGTGGCAACCTGTGCGCGGTGTTGGCCGCCATCGAGGCGCTGGGCTTGGACGCGGTGGCGCTGGCCCCCGCCGTGCAGAGCTTCCGCCCGTTGCCCAACCGCCTGCAGGTGATTGGCGAGCGCGACGGCCTGCGCTTCGTCAACGATTCGATCAGCACCACCCCGCACGCCAGTCTGGCGGCGTTGGAGTGCTTTGCCGGCCAGCGCATCGCGCTGCTGGTGGGCGGGCATGATCGCGGCCTGGACTGGACCGATTTCATGCAGCACATGGCGCACGACGTGCCGCCGGTGGAGATCGTCACCATGGGGGCCAATGGCCCACGCATTCATGCTTTGCTGCAGCCGCTGGCTGAAGCAGGACGGTTCGGCCTGCATGCCGCCGGCGATCTGGACGAGGCGGTGCGGATTGCCTGTGACGCGCTGGGCGCGCAGGGTGGGGTGGTGCTGCTGTCGCCGGGTGCCCCCAGCTATGGGGTGTACAAGGATTACGTCGCGCGCGGGCGGCATTTTGCCCAGTTGGCGGGGTTTGATCCGGATGCAATCACCGCGATTGCCGGAATTGGGATCGCCTGACTCCAGCTTCTGTCGTGGAGCCAGGCGCTGCCCGGCTGATCCCAGTCGCGCGCCAACGGCAGCCGGGCAGAGCCCGGCTCTACGGGATACTGCACATTGCGCCGTATATTGGGGATTCTTTCCCCGAAGGAGCAGGCGCATGAAGCAGCAATGGCAGTGGGGTGCGGCACTGGTACTGGGCATGGCGGCCATGCCGTCCTGGGCGGCCATGCAGGCCAAACCGGTCGAATGGCAGCACGACGGCACCACCTTCAGCGGGGTGCTGGTCTATGACGACGAAGACAACGACAAACGCCCCGGCCTGGTCATGGTGCCGAACTGGAAGGGCGTGAACGCCTCGGCCATCGAAAAGGCCAAGAAGCTGGCCGGCGACGACTACGTGGTGCTGGTCGCCGACGTCTACGGCAAAGACGTGCGCCCGAAGACCGACGCCGAGGCCGGCCCCGTTGCCACCAAGCTGCGCAACGACCGCCCGGTGCTGCGTGCGCGCGCACTGAAGGCGGTGGAAGTACTGAAGGAACAAGCCGGCAAGGCCCCGCTGGACGCCAGCCGGATCGGCGCGGTCGGCTTCTGCTTCGGTGGCACCACCGTGCTGGAACTGGCCCGTGCCGGTGCCCCGATTGCCGGCGTGGTGAGTCTGCACGGCGGGCTGGGGTCGCCGCTGCCGGCGAAGGCGGGCGGGACCCACCCGTCGGTGCTGGTGCTCAATGGCGCGGACGACAAGGGCATCACGGCCGAGGACATTGCGAGCTTCACGCAGGAGATGAATGCCGCCAAGGTGGATTGGGAGTTCACCAACTACAGCGGCGCGGTGCATTGTTTCGCTGAGGCCGATGCGAACAACCCGCCGGGTTGTGTTTACAACGAGCGCGCGGCGAAGCGGGCGTGGAAGAGCACCGATTCGTTCTTTGAAGGGTTGTTCGACAAGCGGTGATTGCAGACACCGCCTGGGCCGGCCAGAGGCCGGCCCTACGGGTCAATGCGAACGCTGCACCGCGTAACGGGCCAGCCCGCGCAGGGCGGCCACGGCATCATTGTCGGCCAGCCCATCCAGCGCACGCTCGGCCGCAGCGGCGTATTCCTCGGCACGGCGGCGGCTGTACTCCAGCCCACCGGTGGCATGAATCGCCGCCAGCACCTCCGGCATCGCCGAAGCATCACCGTTCTGCACGATCTCGCGCAGGCGCTCACGCGTGGTCTCATCCGAATGCGCCATGGCATGGATCAACGGCAGCGTGGCCTTGCCCTCGGCGAGGTCGTCGCCCAGGTTCTTGCCCAGCTCGTCGGCGTTGGCCGAGTAATCCAGCACGTCGTCGGCAATCTGGAATGCATAGCCCAGGTGCATGCCGTAGTCGTACAGCGCCTGCTGGGTGGCTTCATCAACCCCGCTGGCCAGCGCGCCCAGGCGGGTGCCGGCGGCGAACAGCACCGCCGTCTTGCGCTCGATCACGCGCAGGTAGGCGGCTTCGTCGGTGTCCGGGTTGTGCACGTGCAGCAGCTGCAGCACTTCGCCTTCGGCAATGCGGTTGGTGGTGTCGGCCAGGATCTGCATGACTGGCATGCGGTCCAGCTCCACCATCAGCTGGAAGCTGCGCGAATACAGGAAATCGCCCACCAGCACGCTGGGCGCGTTGCCCCACAGCGCATTGGCGGTGCTGCGGCCGCGCCGCAGGCTGGATTCATCGACCACGTCGTCGTGCAGCAGGGTCGAGGTGTGGATGAACTCGATGATTGCGGCCAGCTGGTGGTGTTCCGGGCCGGCCTGGCCAACCGCGTGGCCGGCCAGCATCACCAGCATCGGGCGCAGGCGTTTGCCGCCGGCGGAGATGATGTGGTCGGCAATCTGGTTGATCAGTACGACATCGGAGGACAGGCGGCGGCGGATCAGCGCGTCCACCGCGGCCATGTCCGGCGCGGCGAGGGTCTGGATCTGGGGCAGGCCCAGCGCGGAGCGGGTGTCTTCGGTGATGGTCATGCGGTCGTACTTTCAGGCGTAAGCCCGATTATAGGCCGTCCCGGCGTGAATACGTATGCAAGCAGCACCACCCCGCAAGGGCCGCCGCTAAGCTTGTCGGGCATGATCCGGCACCCCCTGGCGGGTGCCCTATGGAAGCCCGGAGGGGGGCTCACGATGACGAACACTCCATGGTGGCGCGGTGCCGTCATCTATCAGATTTACCCGCGCAGCTTCCTGGACGCGAACGGTGACGGCGTGGGCGACCTGCCCGGCATCATCGAGCGCCTGGACTACATTGCCGCGCTGGGCGTGGACGCGATCTGGATTTCGCCGTTCTTCAAGTCGCCGATGGCCGATTTCGGCTATGACATTGCCGACTACCGCGATGTGGACCCGCTGTTCGGCAACCTGGACGACTTCGACCGCCTGCTCGCCAAGGCCCATGGCCTGGGCCTGAAGGTGATGATCGACCAGGTGCTCAGCCACACCTCGATCGAGCACGACTGGTTCCGTGAAAGCCGCCAGGACCGCACCAATCCCAAGGCCGACTGGTACGTCTGGGCCGATCCGCGTGAAGACGGCACCCCGCCGAACAACTGGATGTCGCTGTTCGGCGGCGTCGCCTGGCAGTGGGAGCCGCGCCGCGAGCAGTACTTCCTGCACAACTTCCTGGCCGACCAGCCGGACCTGAACTTCCACAACCCCGACGTCGAACAGGCCACGCTGGACAACGTGCGCTTCTGGCTGGAGCGGGGGGTCGATGGCTTCCGCCTGGACGCGATCAACTTCTGCTATCACGACCGCCAGCTGCGCGATAACCCGCCCAAGCCGGCCGACAAGCGCGTGGGCCGTGGTTTCAGCCCGGACAACCCGTACGCCTACCAGTACCACTACTACAACAACACACAGCCGGAGAACCTGCCGTTCCTCGGCAAGCTGCGCGCGCTGCTGGACGAATTCCCCGGCGCGGTGGCACTGGGCGAGATTTCCTCGGAAGACTCGCTGGCCACCACCGCCGAGTACACCAGCGCCGGCCGCCTGCACATGGGCTACAGCTTCGAGCTGCTGGTGGATGACTACAGCGTGGAGTACATCCGCAGCACCGTCTCGCGCCTGGAAGCGGCGATGACCGAGGGCTGGCCGTGCTGGGCCATCTCCAACCACGACGTCGAGCGCGCGGTCACCCGCTGGGGCGGCCACCCGGCCAACCCCCGTTTGGCGCGCATGCTGGTGGGCATGCTGTGCTCGCTGCGCGGCTCGATCTGCCTGTACCAGGGCGAAGAACTGGGCCTGGGTGAGGCTGACGTGCCGTTCGAGGCGCTGCAGGACCCCTATGGCATCACCTTCTGGCCGAACTTCAAGGGCCGCGACGGCTGCCGCACGCCGCTGCCGTGGACCGACGCCGAGCAGGCCGGCTTCACCACCGGCCAGCCGTGGCTGCCGATCTCCGACGAGCATCGTGCGCGGTCCGTGGCCGGGCAGGAGCATGATCCGCATTCGGTGTTGAATGCCTTCCGCCAGTTCCTGGCATGGCGGCACACCATGCCGACGCTGCTGCTGGGTGACATCCAGTTCCTGGACAGCGCCGAGCCGGTGTTGATGTTCGAGCGCCGGCATGCGGGTGAGACCTTGTTGCTGGCGTTCAACCTGTCGGGTGATGCGGTGTCTGCACCGTTGCCGGCGGGGGAGTGGACGGTATTGCACGTGCCGGGCCCGGATGCCGGTGGCATTGACGGTGACCAGGTGGTGTTGCCCGCGCATGCGATGGTGTGCCTGCGGTTGGGGTGACACGCGAAGATTTCCGGTGGTGCATTTTTCAAGGGCGAGGCGGAGACCTCGCCCTTTTTTTGTGCACGGGGCAACAAAAAACCCGCTGCAGGAAGCAGCGGGTTCTTTGCTCAAGCCATCACACCAGGAATCAGAACTTGTAGTTCACGCCCAGCATGTAGGTGCGGCCCCACTCGATGTACTCCAGCGGGCGGTCCTTCGTGCCTGCATAGGTGCGGTACGGCTCGTTGGTCAGGTTGCTGCCCTGCAGTAGCAGGGTCAGGCCCTTCATCGCGCTGCTGTCGCTGAACGTGTAGCTGATCTGCGCGTCCGTCACGTTCTCGCCCACCACGTAACGCAGCGTGCGGTTGCCGTTGAAGTTGCCGATCTCACCAATGAAGTCCGAACGACGACGCTGGCTTACGCGCGCTTCAAACCCATTGCGCTCGTAGTACGCGGTGAAGTTGTACACGCGCTCGGACAGGCCCGGCAGGCTGATCGGATCGGTACCCACCGACGACGCGCTTTCCGGATCCATGATCTTGATGTCGCTGTCGTTGAACGTCGCGCTCGCCTGCACGCCGAAGCCACGCAGTGCGTCGGTCAGCATGTCCAGCGGGAACGAAGCGGTCAGCTCCAGGCCCTTCAGCGTGCCACCTTCGCCGTTCTGCGGGGCCGAGAACGTGCCCGTGGTCAGCAGCGGGGCGGTCATGCCCGGCGGAATCACATAGCTGGCCAGCAGGTTGCTGAAGTCGTAGTCGTCCACCGACTGGGTGTAGACGTAGCTCTTCAGGTCCTTGTAGAACACCGCCGCCGCCACGTACGCCTTCTCACCGAAGTACTTTTCGTACGACAGGTCGATCGCGTTGGCGCGCCACGGATCCAGCAGCGGGTTGCCGCCACTGCCGCCCGGCTTGCCGGTAGCCGTGTCCACGCCGAACTCCAGGCCGGCACGCATCTGGTCCACGCGCGGACGCGCCACCTGCTTGGCCACCGCGAAGCGCAGGGTCTGCTGGTGCGGGAACATGAAGGCCAGGTTCAAGCTCGGCAGCCAGTCGGTGTAGGTCTTGCCTTCGTCGATCGGCAGCACTTCCTGGCCCACCGGACGCGAACGGTCGAAGTAGTTCGACTGCGAGCTCTGGTCGGTGCGGATCATCTGCACGCCGATGTTGCCGCGCAGGCCCACTTCACCGATGTCGGTGTTGATGTTGGCGCGCAGCCACGCGGTGGTGGTCTTTTCCTGCACCACCCACGACTTCGGAATCAGGTAATCCAGGTTGGTGACCGGGTTGAAGACCATGTAACGGTCCACCGCCGCCGGTACGTTCCAGGCCGGAATGTAGCCGATGCCGGCAAAGCCCAGGTTCACCGGGGAATACTGCAGGTCGCCGCCCACGTTGGCGTCGCCCTGCTCACCCAGCAGGATGTTGCCTTCGGCCTGGGTCTTTTCCTTGCGGCGGTCGGCGTAGTTCACGCCCACGTCGATATCCTGGAACCAGGACGACAGCGCCTCCGGCATGTTGAACGTGCCCTGCAGGCGCGCACCCTTCAGGCGGTCTTCCACCTGCGGCACCTTGCCGTAACCCGAGCCGTAGATCGTGTTGGTCAGGTACAGCGCTTCCGGATTGGAATAATCCAGGCCCGGGCGGATCTGCGAGAAGCCATTCGGGTTGACGGTCAGCCCGATGGTATCCAGCTGCGGCATCGGGGTGAGCTGCAGGTTGTTTTCCAGGTTCAGCTCGTCGCGCGTCGCCTTGGAGTAGTTCACATCGGCGGTGATCTTGAAGCTGTCGAAGGTCAGCTCGTTGTTCCAGCCGAACGCGTCGATCTTGTCCTTGCGCTTGTTGTACATGCCGCGCACCAGCGGGTACACGCCGCTGGCGATGCCACCGGTGAAGCTGCCGTTGCCGTTCACCTGCGGATTGCTGATGAACAGGCCCGGATCGTAGCCGCCGTTGTAGTTGCTGAGGTTGACCTCGAACTGGTTGGCGGTGTCGATCTGCTCGGCTTCGGTGTGGAACGCGTCCAGCGTGCTCGTCCAGGTGTTGGACGGGCGGAACTGGATCGTGGCCATGTAGCCGTCACGCTTGTTGTTGCCGGTACGGCGCAGCGCCTTGATGCCGTCCGAGAAGTACGTGCCTGCGGCCACGCCCGGGCGGTTGCCCTGGTTGGTCTGCTCGGTGGTCCACGGCTCGTACAGGCCGACCTGGTTTTCCTGGATCGGCATGTCGCTGTGGGCGTAGCCCAGCGAGATGCCCCAGGTGTTGTCGGCGAACTGGTCGATGTAGCTGGCGCTGAAGCGGTTGCCGTAGGCATCCACGTTCGCCGCCTTGCCCAGCGAGTTCTTCTGGTAGCGGCCGCTGACCGCGATCACGCGCTCGGCGAACGACAGCGGACGCACGGTCTGCATGTCGATGGTGCCGGACAGGCCCTGGCCGACCAGTGCGGCGTCCGGAGTCTTGTACACGGTCACGCCGTTCACCAGTTCCGACGGGTACTGGTCGAACTCAACGCTGCGGTTGTCACCGGTGCTGACCACTTCACGCCCGTTGAGCAGGGTGGTGGCGAAGTCCGGGGACAGGCCGCGCACGCTGATCACCTGGGCGCGACCGGCCACGCGCTGCGCGGCCAGGCCGGGCAGGCGGCCCAGCGATTCGGCAATGCTCACGTCCGGCAGCTTGCCGATGTCTTCGGCGGAAATGGCTTCCACCACCGAGGTCGCGTCCTGCTTGATCGCAATGGCGTTCTCGATGCCACGGCGGATGCCGGTGACCTGCACGGTGTCCAGGTCAACTGCCTGGCTACCGGTGGCGGTGGTTTCGGTGGTGCTTTGAGCCAGCGCCAGTGACGGCGACAGGGCGACGGCCAGCGCGATACTCAGCGCGCTGCGCTTGCGGTTCAACATTTTCCCCTCCCAGGCAATGTTGCCAAACGGATTGTGAGCTGCCCGATGAATTGAGACAGGTGTCACGGCACGGTGGCCGTTGACTGCGCCGCTATGGTAGGCAGCGCGCCTTTGAAGCGAATCACCCTGCATACGTATTCAATGCCGTTGCAGGGTGTGTAAGCGATTACATCGGGCTGAACCGGATCGCCTGGCCACCGCCCGGTGCCAGCACGATGTTCATCACATCGGCACTGGTCACTTCACGCACTTCACGCTTGAACGCGAACGGGTTGCTGCGGAAATCGGCCCCGTCGCCGTCGCGGTAGATCTCGGCGCGGTAAAGCACGCCGGGCTCAAGGAAGCCCAGCGACACCGGCAGCACGCGGCCGGATTCGTCGGTGATGCTGCCCAGGAACCAGTCGCGGCTGTTGCGGTCTTTGCGCGCGATGGTCACGTAGTCGCCGACCTCGCCATCCAGCACCCGGGTGTCGTCCCAGTCCACCGCCACGTCCTCGATGAAGCGGAACGCCTCGCGGTGCTGTTCATAATGTTCAGGAAGATCCGCGGCCATCTGGATCGGGCTGTACAGCACCACATACAGCGCCAGCTGGCGCGCCAGCGTGCTCGGAATGGCCTGGCCGTGCCGCCCCTTCAAGCTGAGGATGCCCGGGGTGTAGTCCATCGGCCCGGACAGCATGCGGGTGAACACCAAGTTGACCTCGTGCTCCGGCGGATTCGGCGGCTGGCCCCAGGCGTTGTATTCCATGCCACGCGCGCCTTCACGGGTGATCCAGTTCGGGTAGGTGCGGCGCAGTCCGGTGTCCTTGATCGGCTCATGCGGGTTCACCGCGATATGCCGTTTGGCCGCTTCCTGCACCACCTTCAGATGGTGGCGGGCCATGAACTGGCCGTCGTGCCACTCGCGCCACAGTGGGCCGCCGGCCGGATTGCGCCGGTCGACCTGGCCGTCGTCGCACACGTAGCCGCTCTTGAACGAGTCGACCCCCAGCCGCGCATACAGGTCCAGCGCAGCGCCCAGCTGGTCTTCGTAGTGCTCGATGGCACAACCGGTCTCGTGGTGGCCGATCAGGTGCACGCCCTTCTTTGCACCGTATGCAGACAGCGCTTCAATGTCGAAGTCGGCGGTGGGGCGGGTGAAGTCGAAGTCGTAGCCGTTGCCCACCCACATACCGTCCCAGCCGGGATTCCAGCCTTCCACCAGCACGCCACGGAAGCCGTGCCTGGCCGCAAAGTCGATCACCTTCTTCGTTTTCGCCGTTGTGGCGGCATGCTTCGGCCCGGTCGCCCAGCTTTCCTCGTCCAGGTGCATCGACCACCACACGCCCAGGTACTTGGACGGCTTCACCCAGCTCACATCGCCCAGCACATTGGGGTCGTTGAGGTTGAGGATCAGGCTCGATTCCACCAGCCCGCCGGCGGTGTCGCTGATCTGCAACGTGCGCCAGGGCGTGTTGAAGGGCAGGGCGCGGCGCACCTTCCAGCCTTCGGCAGACGGCGAAAGCTGTGCGCGCAGGCGCTGTCCATCGGTGCGGCGCAGCCACATGCCGGCGTAGTCCACCAGTGCGGCTTCGTGGATGGACACATGCAGGCCTTCGCTGCTGCGCAGGGTCATTGGCGTATGCGCCAGCGGCAGCTGATCCAGCGGGGTACGCTGGTACAGGTATTCGTAGTGGATCGGCTCGCCGGCCGGAATCCACCATGCCGTGGACGCCGGGGTGATGGCGAACTCGGTCAGCTCGTCATCGATGATCGCCTCACGCAGGTTCGGCTGTTCCGGGAACTGGTAGCGGAAGCCCAGGCCGTCGTCGTAGACCCGGAACACCACGTCCAGCCGGCGCTTCGCACCGGTGGTCTCACCCAGCTGCACGGTGAATTCGTTGTAGTGGTTGCGGGTGACGCGGCGCTCGCCCCAGGGCTGTTCCCAGGTCTCATCCACGCTGCGGCTGGCCTGGCCGAGCACGGCCAGGTCGCGGTCGAGGCGGCCGTCGCGCAGCTGGAAGCCGAGCTTCGAGTTGCCCGCCACCTCCTGGCCGAAGCGCTCCACCCGGTAGCTGGGCATGCCGCCATCCAGCTGCAGGGAGACCTTGAGCACCTTGTCCGGCGAGGTGGCGCTGGCCACGGTGACCGGTTCGGCGTGGGCCAGTGCGGCGAGAAGCAGCATCGACGCGCCGGTGATGACGCGCGAGAACAGCACAAACTGTGGCATTTCCCCTCCCAGGGCCGCCTGAAATCCGCTTTGGACTATAGCCAGCGCGGCCGCATGCACTCGCCCGACCGCCATGAATACGTATGCAAATGCAGCGGCATGGCCGCATGCAGGTGCGACGACCGACGGTCGTCGCCTACCATGCAGGCAGGCACCCTGGGAGGGGGCCGCGACGGCCGCGCTATCCGCGGCTGACCCACAACGCGCGCAATGAGGGAGGGAGGCCGACGGGCGCAAGCCGGTCCGCCGCTTTCGATGCTGAAGATGATCTGCCTGACCGCTGCCCTTGGGGCAGCGCTGACGTCCACCGCCGCCGCGGAAGACCTCACCTTCGATGGCCGCACCGCGCGTGCCGCCACCGCTGCCGATGGCAGCTTCACCCTCAGTGCCGACGGCAAGCCCGTGGCCATCGCCGCCCAGCCGATGCGCAGCCAGACCGGCAGCGTGATGTTCGACGCGCTGTTCGCGCTGGCCCAGCAGGAGATGGACGCCGACCGCGTCGATGCGATCCGCGACCCGTCCTTCAACTTCGGCAAGCCGGTGCCGTGCAACTGCTTCCAGACCGGCGAGCGCTGGCCCTACGTATGGACCCGCGACGTCAGCTTCGCCGCCGACCTCGCGCTGGCCCGGCTGGACCCGCAGCGCACCCGCCAGTCGCTGCAGTTCAAGCTTTCCAAGGCCCGCGACGGCCGTACCCCCGGCCTGTTCGTAGCCCAGGACACCGGCTCCGGCGGCAGCTGGCCGATCAGCAGCGACCGCGTGGTGTGGTTCCTGGCCGCCCGCCATCTGCTTGACGACACCACCTTTGCCGAGCAGACCTGGCAGGCACTGCAGGGCACGCTGGCGCAGGACCGTGCGATGGTCTTCGACGAACGCATCGGCCTGTACAAGGGCGAGACCTCGTTCCTGGACTGGCGTGAGCAGACCTATCCGGACTGGACCCGCAAGGACGTGCGCTTCATTGGTGAAAGCTATTCGTTGTCCACCAACGTGCTGCACTACCAGGCGCTGCGCCTGGCTGAAAAGCAGGCCCGCCAGCGCGGCGATGCCCGCGCCGACGAGTACGCGAAGTGGGCCACGGCACTGGCCGCGCAGATTGACGCCCGCTTCTGGCGCGAGGATGCCGGCCAGTACATGAGTTACATCGGCGAAGCCGCCCACCCGGTGGACTACGCCAAGTACGACCTGCTGGCGATTTCGCTGGGCGTGCTGGCCGACGTGTTCCCGCAGGAACGCGCGCGCCGTGCCATGGCCAACTACCCGGCCGTGGAAGGGGGGAGCCCGGTGGTATGGCCGCAGGAGGCGCAGCAGCCGATCTACCACAACCGCGCGGTGTGGCCGTTTGTCAGCGCCTATTCGCTGCGCGCCGCACGGCATGTGGACGATGTGGCGCGCATCCAGCGCGAGATCGAATCGCTGATGCGTGGCAGCGCGCTGGCCGGTTCCAACATGGAGAACTTCGAGATGCGCCGCCTTGCCGTGCATGTCGACGAGGGCGCGCTCAGCGGCCCGGTGGTGAATTCGCCGCGCCAGCTGTGGTCGGTGGCCGGTTACCTGTCGATGGTGCTGGAAGGCGTGTTCGGCGTTGAAGCCGACGGCAAGGTCGCGCCCAAGCTGCCGGTGGCGTTGGTGCCGCAGCTGTTCGGGAAGGAAAAGAGCATTGAACTCAACGACGGGCGCACCCGCTACGTGCTGAAGCGCCCGCGCAAGCTGGACGGTGCGCTGCTGGTGGCCGACAAGACCACCCGCAAGGGCAATGTGGTGACCGTGCAGCTGAAGGCCGTGCCCGGTCCGGCCCCGGTCACCGCCCCGGCGCTGCTGGCCGATGCCCCGACCGATGGCTTCGCACCGGCAACGCCGGCGGCACCCAGGGCCGAGAAGCGCGGCAAGGGCTGGAGTGTCACCGTTCCAGCCGGTCATGTGCTGTGGCTGGACGGCAAGGCCACCACCGCCAGAGGCGCGCTGACCGTGCGCGAAGACGGCCTGCAGCACTGCCTCAGCCTCACCCTGCGCGGCCCGCAGCTGGAATCGCTGCACAGCCCGATGACCTGCCTGGGCCCGCAGCAGCGCCTGGCCGGGGCCAGCAAGTGGAGCTGGAACGCCACCGCGCCCACCCGCGTGCGCGTGCGCCTGCGCTATGACAACCCGAATGGCCCGATCAACACCGGCGTCACTGCAGCAGTGAAGCAGCTGGTGGTGACCTGCGCGGGCAAGCCGGTGCAGCGTGCCACCGTGGTGATGCCACACAGCGTTGGCCAGCAGGATTCCACGGCCGCTGAATTCGACGTGCCCAAGGGCAGCTGCCGCTTCAGCCTGGAACAGGGCTTCAACATGAGCGCGCTGGAACACTTCGCCCAGTACAACGGCGGCAAGGGCGGGCGCGACGGCGTGCTCAACAGCGCCAAGGTCAGCGCGCTGCTGCTGTCGCCGGTAGCCACCGTGGAGGCTGCCCCGTGACGCGGCCGTCCAAGCCGACGCTGTCGTTCTGGCAGATATGGAACATGTGCTTCGGCTTCCTCGGCATCCAGTTCGGGTTTGCCCTGCAGAACGCCAACGCCAGCCGCATCTTCGAAACCCTCGGCGCACCGATGGACGCCGTGCCCGGGCTGTGGATCGCCGCGCCGCTGACCGGCCTGCTGGTGCAGCCGGTGATCGGCTATCTGTCCGACCGCACCTGGACCCGCTGGGGCCGCCGCCGCCCGTACTTCATGTTTGGTGCGGTGTTCACCACCCTGGCATTGCTGGTGATGCCCAACTCGCCCACGCTGTGGATCGCCGCCGGTACCTTGTGGGTGCTGGACGCCAGCATCAACGTGTCGATGGAGCCGTTCCGCGCGTTCGTGGGTGACAAGCTGGCCCCGCGCCAGCGGCCCACCGGCTACGCCATGCAGAGCTTCTTCATCGGCATCGGTGCCATCGTTGCCAGCTTCCTGCCCTTCATCCTGGCCCATTTCGGCGTCGCCAACACCGCCGCCCCGGGCGAGGTGCCGCCCACCGTGCGCTACGCGTTCTACTTCGGCGCAGCGGTGCTGCTGTCGGCGATTGCCTGGACCGTGTTCAGCACCCGTGAGTATTCGCCGGCCGAACTGGCCGCGTTTGATGACGCCGAGCCGCCGGCCGCGCAGCAGAGCGCACCGCTGGCCGGTCCGCCGCCGTTGGCGCAGGTGGTGGGCTGGATCGCCGCTGGCGTCGTGCTGGCAGTGGCCATTGCGTGGCAGCAGGGCGACAAGATGCTGTATGTGCTGGCCGGTTTGTGCGCCGCCTACGGCGTGCTGCTTGGCGTGGCGCGCGTGGTGCCCGGGCCGCACATGCTGGCCACCATTGTCGACGACCTGCGCAGCATGCCCTCGACCATGCGCCGGCTGGCCTGGTTGCAGTTCTTCTCATGGTTCGCCTTGTTTGCGATGTGGATCTACACCACCGCCGCCGTGGCCGGCACCCACTTCGGTTCCACCGATCCCGCCTCGGCCGCCTACAACGAAGGCGCGAACTGGGTGGGCGTGCTGTTCGGTGCCTACAACGGCTTCGCCGCGCTGGCTGCGCTGTTGATTCCGCTGATGGTGCGCGCGCTCGGCCTGCGCTGGAGCCATCTGGTCAACCTGTGGCTGGGTGGGCTGGGCCTGATCTCGCTGATGTTCATCAAGGACCCGACCTGGCTGCTGCTGTCGATGGTGGGCGTCGGCTTTGCCTGGGCCTCGATCCTGTCGCTGCCGTACGCGCTGCTGTCTGACAGCGTGCCGGCCGCCAAGATGGGCATCTACATGGGCCTGTTCAATTTCTTCATCGTCATTCCGCAGCTGGTCGCCGCCAGCGCGCTGGGCTTCGCGCTGCGCGCGTGGCTGGGCGGCAACCCCATGCACGTGCTGGTGCTGGGCGGAGTGAGTCTGTTCGTTGCCGGGCTGTGCGTGCTGCGCGTGCCGGCCCATCAGGAGGGTGCGTGATGCGTTCGTTTGCCAAGTTGTCCGTGGGTGTTTCGCTGGCCCTGGTTGCCACTGCCGCGCAGGCCGCGCCGCGCCCGGATTACGTGGGCACGCTGGAGCCGTTCGCCAGCGATGCGGTGTACTTCGTGGTCACCGACCGCTTCGTCAACGGCGACCCGTCCAACGACCATCGCGACCAGGGCGGCAAGCACCGCACCTTCGATATTCCCGTCCCGTGCCCGGACAAGGTGGACGGCAACATCGGCTACCTCGGCGGTGACTTCAAGGGCGTGCTCGACAACGCCGACTACATCCGCAAGCTCGGCTTTGGCGCGGTGTGGATCACCCCCATCGTCGACAACCCCGATGAGGCGTTCACCGGCAGCAAGCCGATCAGCTGCACCAGCACCCTGACCGATCGCGGCAAGACCGGTTACCACGGCTACTGGGGTGTGAACTTCTACACGCTGGACGAGCACCTGCCCAGCGCCGACCTGGACTTCGCCGGACTCACCAAGGGCCTGCACGATGCCAACCTGAAAGTGGTGCTGGACATCGTCGGCAACCATGGCTCGCCGGCCTGGACCATGCCGGTGAAGCAGCCGCAGTTCGGCCAGATCTTCGACAAGGACGGCAAGCTCATTGCCGACCACCAGAACCTGCCGCCGCAGCAGTTGGACCCGCAGCACAACCCGCTGCACGCGTTCTACAACAACATCGGTCCGGTGGACGCCGACAAGGGCTCCATCTTCGACGGCAACCTGGCCGAGCTGGGCGACTTCAACCAGAACAATCCGGCAGTGATGGATTACCTGGTGGGCGCGTACCTGCAGTGGACCGCGCAGGGCGTGGACGCGCTGCGTATCGACACCATCGGCTGGCTGCCGCACCCGTGGTGGAACGAGTTCGTGAAGCGCATCCGCGCCGAGCACCCGGGCATGTTCATGTTCGGCGAGGCGTTCGACTACAACGCCGCCACCATTGCCGAGCACACCTGGCCTTCCAATGCCAATGTCAGCGTGCTCGACTTCCCGCTGCGTGGCGCGCTGTCCAGCGTGTTCGGCAAGGAGCAGAAGGGCTTTGAAACCCTGGCCGAGCCGCTCCACCTGGTTGGCGGCCCGTACGCCAACCCGTATGAGCTGATGAGCTTCTACGACAACCACGACATGGCCCGCCTGGACGCCAGCGATGCCGGCTTCATCGACGCGCACAACTGGCTGTTCACCGCGCGCGGCATTCCGGTGCTGTACTACGGCTCGGAAACCGGCTTCATGCGCAGCCGCGCCGAACACGCAGGCAACCGTGCCTACTTCGGCCAGGCGCGGGTGGATGCCGCGCCGCAGAGCCCGATCTTCGGGCCGCTTCAGCGCATCTCGCTGCTGCGCCAGGACACCCCGGCGCTGCAGCGCGGGCTACAGGTGAACGAACGCCTGCAGGGCGACCAGGCCGTGTTCTACCGCGTGCTGCAGCACGGCGACACTGCCCAGACCGCACTGGTGCTGTTGAACAAGGGCGACGCGGCCAGCACTTTCGAAGTGACCCGTTTCCTGCAGCCCGGCACCTGGCGCGACGCGCTCGGCAGCGGCAGCATCAAGGTGGCCGGCAGCCTGAAGGCCGACGTGCCCGCCCACGGGGTGAAGGTGTACCTGCTGGACGCCCCGGTGAAGCAGAAGGCCCTGCAGGTCGAGCTGGACAAGGCCATGGCAGACCAGGAAGAAAGAACCCGCCGCCTCGCCCGATAACGCCGGCATCACGTGTTTGAATGCGCGCGAACTCCACATTCTCTGCAGCCTCTGATCACACGATCCCTACACAGAACCCGTTGCTAGACTCGCCACGGTTCAAGAACAGGGGCCGTACATGCAGACACAGAGTTCACGTGTTACCACCGGTATCCACGGTCTGGATACCGTCCTGGCGGGCGGTTTCCCGCAGGGACGGCTGTACCTGCTCGAGGGGCCTCCCGGTTCCGGCAAGACCACCCTCTCGCTGCAGTTCCTCCTGCTGGGGCTGAAGCAGGGCGAGCAGTGCCTGTACATCACCCTGTCCGAAACCGCCGAGGAGCTGCGTGAGGTCGCCGCCGCGCACGGCTGGTCGCTGGACGGCCTGCACCTGTTCGAGCTGGGCTCGGCCGAAGCCGCGCTCGGCGATGGCCGCCTGCAGTCGGTGCTGCATTCGTGGGAAATCGAGCTGGATGAAACGGTCAAGCTGATCCAGACCGAGGTCGACCGCATCGGTCCCACCCGGGTGGTGTTCGACTCCCTGTCCGAGCTGCGCCTGCTGGCCCAGGACTCGCTGCGCTACCGCCGCCAGATCCTGGCGCTCAAGCAGTTCTTTGCGCCGAAGAGCGCCACCGTCATCCTGGTGGACGACCTGACTTCCACCGGCGAAGACCGCGATGGCCAGCTGCACAGCCTTTGTCATGGCGTGGTGTCACTGGAGCGATTGACCCTCGACTTTGGTGCCGCCCGCCGCCGCTTGCAGGTACAGAAGCTGCGCGGCGTGGACTTCATCGCCGGCTACCACGACCTGACCATCCGCACTGGTGGCCTGCAGGTGTTTCCGCGCCTGATCGCCTCGCAGCACCATCAGATGTTCGGCGATGAGTGCCTGGCCAGCGGCGTGATCGAGATCGACAAGCTGCTCGGCGGTGGTCCGCTGCGTGGAACCAGCACCTTGCTGACCGGTCCGGCCGGGAGCGGCAAAACCAATGTCGCTTTGCAGTACGTGTGGGCCGCCTGCGAGCGCGGTGAACGCTGCTGCATCTTCGAGTTCGACGAACGCATCGGCACCCTGTTGAGCCGCGCCAAGGCGCTGGATATCGACCTGCAGTCGCACGTCGATTCGGGCCTGCTCGAAATCATGCAGATGGACCCGGCGGAGATCTCGCCTGGCGAATTCTCCTGGAACGTGCAGAACGCGGTGGAAAAGCGCGGCTGCAGCGTGCTGGTGATCGACAGCCTGAACGGGTATGTTGCGGCCATGCCGCAGGAAAAACAGCTGATGCTGCAGCTTCACGAACTGCTGTCCTATCTCAACCAGCGCGGTGTGGCCACCTTCCTGGTGAACCCGCAGCACGGTCTGGTGGGCACCATGTCGACCGGCAGTCTCAATGTGTCCTACATTGCCGATGCGGTCATCCTGTTCCGCTTCTTCGAAGCACAGGGGCGTATCCGCAAGGCGGTTTCGGTCATCAAGAACCGCGGCGGCGCACACGAGGACACCATCCGCGAGCTCAAGGTCAGCGACAAGGGCATCTCGCTCAGCGGACCGCTGAACGAGTTCAAGGGCATTCTGACCGGCACGCCGGAGTTCGTGGGCGACAGCGCTGCATTACTGGGCGCTACCCATGCCGGATGAGGGTTGCACCGGCGGCATCGTGCACGTGGTTGCCCCCTTCGGGCGCGATGCCGGTGCCATCGCCGCGGTGCTCGGCGAAGCTGGGCTGAGCACCCGGATCGCCGCCTCTCTGGACGTGCTCACCGCCGCCCTGGATGAGCAGGCCGGCCTGGTGCTGTTCACCGAAGAAGCCTTGCACAGCGGCGCGGAGTCGCTGATGAACTGGCTGTTCGGGCAGCCGGCCTGGTCCGACCTGCCATTGCTGGTGCTGCGTTCGCCGCGGGTCAACCGGCGCGCACCGTTCCAGCACCTTACCCCGCGCACCATGAACATGGTGGAGCTTGATCGACCGCTCGGGCGGGTGGCGCTGCTCAGCTCCGTGCAGGGCGCGCTGCGGGCGCGACAGAAGCAGTTCCTGGTGCGTGACCAGATGCGCGCGTTGGCCGAAGGACGTGCCGCGCTGGAACGAAGTGAGTCCGAACTCCGGCTGATTGCCGATGCAATGCCGGTACTGATTGCATTCGTGGACAACACCCTGCATTACCGGTTTGCCAACAAAGCGTACGAACACTGGTTCGAACTGCCGGTGGGCGACGTTATTGGACGGCATATCAGCGAGATCGTCGGCCGTGACGTGTGGGAGGCGCGCCAGCCGGTCATCGAACAGGTGTTGGCGGGCGAATCCCGTGTGTTCGAGATCAGCTGGCCGGCACGCGACGGCCGTCGACGCGAATGTGAAGTGCGCTACACGCCGCGTGTTTCCGGAAACGGGGAGGTGGATGGTTTCCATGTCTTCGTCACCGACATCACTGCTGCCAAGGTCGCCCTCGAGGCCAGCCGCGGGCATGCGCAGGAACTGGAACGCGTGGTGGCCGAGCGCACCCGTGAACTGGAAGCGCAGATGCTCGCGCGCGAGGCCAGCGAAGCGGCGCTGCGGCAATCGCAGAAGATGGATGCCATCGGCCAGCTCACCGGCGGCATCGCCCATGATTTCAACAACATGCTCACCGGCATCCTGTCCGCGCTGGATATCGTGCGCATGCGCGTGGAGATGGGACGCGTGGACGATCTGGAACGGTTCCTGGACATCGCCACCGATTCCAGCCAGCGCGCCGCCGGGCTGACCCAGCGGCTGCTGGCGTTTTCGCGGCGGCAGTCGCTGGACGCGCGCCCGGTTGAGCTCAATGACCTGATGGGGTCGATGCAGCACCTGCTGCGCAGTACCCTCGGGGAGTCCGTGCGCATCCGCATCGAGACGGCGCAAGCGCCCCTGCACGCGAGGCTGGACGCGAACCAGTTTGAGAGCGCGCTGCTCAATCTTGCCATCAATGCCCGTGATGCCATGCCTGATGGCGGTGATCTGCACCTGAGCGCGCGCGAGGTCCGGCTGAACGATGGGGAACGCGCACCGGTGCCGGGCGGGCATTATGCCGAGGTTGCTGTCGCCGACACCGGCACCGGCATGCCGCCGGAGGTGGTGGAACGCGCGTTCGAGCCGTTCTTCACCACCAAGCCGATCGGCAAGGGCACCGGGTTGGGCATGTCGATGGTGTATGGCTTCATGCAGCAGTCCGGTGGGCATATCGTGATCGATTCCACACCGGGGCAGGGCACCACCATCTCCTTGTTCATTCCGCTGGTGGAAGACACTGCGGACGAAGTGGCAGCCGTGCCCTCGGTGCCGGTCGCGCTGGGCGCGGGGCAGTCGATCCTGGTGGTGGAGGACGACCCGCAGGTGCGGGCACTGGTCACCGTGGTGCTGGAGGAGCTTGGCTACCAGGTGGAGGTGGTGGGCGACGCGGATGGGGCGATTCCGGTGCTGGGCTCGGCGCGGCCGATCGACCTGCTGGTCACCGATGTCGGCCTGCCCGGACTCAACGGCCGCCAGCTGGCCGAGATCGCACGCCAGTCACGGCCGGGTCTGCCGGTGCTGTTCATGACCGGCTACGCAGAGAAGGCCCAGGACCGTGCCGCGTTCCTTGAGCCCGGCATGAGCATGATTGCCAAGCCGTTCCTGCTGGATGCCTTCAGCGATGCCGTCCGCGCGTCCCTGGCCGAACCGGCGGCCTGAGGCGGCCGTTGGCCGGCCTCTCACCCGACCCCCGTTACAATGGCCATTCCCGCTTACGCCCGGACCGGCCCATGACCGACCTGCCTCCGCAGAACCCGCTTGAATCCCTGCTCAAATCCGCCATGGACGGGCAGACCTCGATCGGTGGCTTCATGAAGGCGTTCGTGGCGTCAGAGGTCATCCTGCTCAATGGCAGCCTGGTAACCCCGGATGGCAGCGGTTTCGACCCGCTGCTGTTCGACGACGACGGGGTGACGCGGGTGGCGGTGTTCACCGACCTGTGCCGCCTGGGTGGCTATGGCCAGACCGCACCGCACGTCGGGCAGATGCGGATGATCGAGGTGCTCGGGCGTATTGCCGGAGGATACGGCGTGGTGGTCAACCCGGCTACGCCGCTGCAGCTGACCATTTCGCCCGAAGGCGTTGGCCATCTGCTTGAAGACTTCGCCGATCCGTTCCGTCCGTAGGGTTTAGATACCCCACGACAGGCACCGTGACCAACGCCACGCGCCCAGCCGTTCCCTGCCACCCCACACTGCAGATCTCCACGGAAAGAAGAGGGCAGGGCATGCAGGTACGCAACGCTTGGCTGGGCATGGCGCTGGCCCTTGCACTTCCGGCGGTCGCCGCCACCCCGGTCGACCTGACCACCCTCGACCGCGAGATGACCGGACCACGCACCCAGGTGCTGGTGCTGGGCAGCGTCCACCTCAGCGAGATCGAGGGCGGCATCCAGCCCGGCGCACTCGAGCCGCTGCTGGCCCGGCTGGCCGCCTACAAGCCCGACATCATCACCATCGAGAACATCGACGGCGAGCAGTGTGACCTGGCCGCACGCCACCCCACCGTGTACGGCGACGACTACTGCGCCGACACCGACGACGCCCGCGCCGCCACCGGCCTGCAGGTGCCTGCCGCGCTGGAACGGGTGAACGCCGCATTGGCGGACTGGCCGGCCAGGCCCACACCCGCTCAGCGCCGCCAACTGGCCGCCTGGTTCCTCGCCGCCAACGACCGTCCCTCCGCGTACGTGCAATGGCTGCAGCTGCCCGCCGGCGAGCGCCAGCCCGGCGACGGCCTCACCCCGGCGCTGGTGACCCTGCTGGACGGCATTGCCACCCGCCAGAACGAGAGCTACCAGATCGCATCGCAGCTGGCCGCGCGCCTCGGCCACGCCCGCGTCTACCCGGTGGATGACCACACCGGCGACAACCTCACGCTGACCGACCGCAAGGCGTTCGCGCGTGAACTGGAAGCGGCGTGGAAGGCCGGCAGTGCCGAGCTCGACAAGCACATCGCCGAGGAAGACGCGATGGCCAAGGGCAGGGACCTGTTGCCGCTGTACCGCTACCTCAATGATCCGGAACGTTTGAACACGCTGGCCGAGGTCAATGTCTCCGCCGCATTGAAGGCGCATTCGCCGCTGCAGTCACCGCAGAAGTGGGTGAAAGGCTGGGAGATCCGCAATCTGCGCATGGTCGCCAACGTGGCGCAGACCTTCCGCGAGCGCCCGGGCGTGCGCGTGCTGTCCGTGGTGGGGGCCTCGCACAAGCCCTGGTTCGACCAGTGGCTGGGGCGCCTGGCCGGCGTGGAGATCGTGGATGTGGAGCCGGTACTGCGCTAGTGTTGTGGGTTGTGGGAGTGCCACATGGACATCAGGGGGATGGGTGGAACAGCGTTCTGTAGTTGGCGCGGATGGGATTGCCCTCGCGCGGCGGCATCTGGCGGCCGCAATGGTCTGTGGGCTGGGTTCGTTCTGTGCATTCCTGGCCGCGTCTCTGGTCCTCGCGGAGCGTGGCTATGAGACTGATTGGCTGCTGCTGGTCATGTGGGTAATCAATCTCAACACCGCGCGCCATCTCGGCCTTGCTGCCCGTGCCATGGGGCGCAGAGGCTGGCTGTATGGCGGTTTTGCCGCTATCTGGACTGCCACCGCACTGCCGGTCTTTTTCGTCCTCTACATGCAGTCCCTGCTTGCCAGCTACGCGCGGCGGTAGAGTCATGCAGGGCGTGGCTCTACGGGTGCCCCGCCAGCGACGACTCCCGCACCACCAGCTTCACCGGAATCGTCTGGCTTTCCACCTTCTCACCCTGGATCAGCGCCAGCAGCTTCTCCACCAGTAGCTGCCCGGCCTGCTTCGTATCCTGCTGCACGGTAGAAAGCGTCGGCGACACCGAAGCGGCCAGCGGAATGTCATCAAACCCCACCAGCGCCACATCCTGCGGCACCCGCAGCCCGGCCTCGCGCAATGCCCGCATCGCGCCAATCGCAATCAGATCGCTGGCCCCGAACAACGCATCGAACCGGTCCCCACTGGCCAACAACGCCTGGCAGGCCTCGTAACCGGACTGCTCGGTGGTGATCGCATCGCGCTGCAGGGCAGGCACCGCAGCCACGCCCCGGGCGGTCATCGCCGCCACATAGCCGCGATGGCGCTCCTCGAACTCCGGATAATGGCTGGAGGCATGCCCGATGAAGGCAATCCGCCGGCAGCCCTGGTCAAGCAGGTGCGCGGTGATGTCATGGCCGCCCTGGAAGTTGTCACAGCCGATCGACACCCCCGGCTGGTCCGGCAGGGCCGCGCCCCAGCGCACGAAGTGCGTGCCCTGTTCCACCAGCCGTTGCAGGCGCTCGCGGGACTCGTGGTAGTCGCCATAGCCCAGCAGGATGATGCCGTCGGCCTTGTTGCTGTCCTCGTAATCGGCCTGCCAGTCGGTGGACAGCTGCTGGAACGACACCAGCAGGTCGTTGCCGCGCAGCGCGCAGGCCCGGGTGATCGACCCCAGCATGGCGTGGAAGAACGGGTTGATCAGCGAATCGTCGTTGGTGGGGTCTTCGAAGAACAGCAGCGCCAGCGTGCCGGCGTTGCGCAGGCGCAGGCTGGAGGCGTTCTTGTCCACCTTGTAGTTCAGCTCGCGGGCAATGCGCAGAATGCGCTCCCGTGTCTCCGGATTGACCATCGGGCTACCGCGCAGCGCCCGCGACACGGTCGGCTGCGAGACCCCGGCCAGATGGGCGATATCCAGTGAAGTGGCTTTGCCGCGAATGGTCATGGCGGGCAGGGCAGGGACGACAGGGTAAATGATGCCATGAGGCGGCCAGGCCCGTCTGAATTCCAGAAACTCCGTAGAGTCGGGCTTGCCCGGCTGCTCTCCGTTCCGGCGTCATGACCGCCCGACGCATGGCTTCGGTTCGGACTAAACGCCGGGGACAGGCACGGGGAACCGAATTGATTCGCCTTCGGATGCTTGCGCCGCGCCTTGCGCGGTTGACACGCATGGCGTGTCACTACGAATTGTTACGTGCACAGGACGATCGCGCTGTTCGCCGGGCGCATGCCCGGCGGACCCCGTCACGCGTTCCGCGCCATTCACGACGCACGCGTCTAACGGGCTGCAAAAAAATCCACACGCCGATTCGTCAATAAACCGTCGTGAAAACGTACGCAATCGGCACGGAAGACGGAAAAAATATGGCATCCGCGTCATCCGATCGCACGCCTCCGTTGCACTCGACCTATCCTTGCCCGCGGGCCGTTTCCAATCGCTCGCTGTATTGCGCATGGTGAAGCCGTGGAGTCTGAAACCTCCGTCAGCCAATCTCTTGTTCAACGCCCTCCGTCGGGAGGGTGACGAAATGCAACACCCTTGTGGAAATACGTCACACCGTACTTGAGATTGACTGACGGGTTTCAGCCTCCCGACCCCCTCGCCATCCTGGCGAGGGGTGACTTCCCGAGGAGCAATGCCATGTCCGAAGAAAAGCAACCCAAGCGGCCCCTGCACGTCCAGCGTCCCAAGAGCATCCGCGTCGAATCGCTCGCTCCCCGTGGCGATGGCGATGACCCCGATGCCATCCGTATCCCCTGCATCAAGCTGCGCGGCATGTGGCTGCATGTCGCCGGCTTCCGCATCGGCGATGTGCTGATCCCGCATCCGATCCCCGGCGGCATCGGTCTCACCGTGCGCCCGATGCCGGTAGTAGTCACCCGCCAGACAGTGAAACGTTCGACCTGACGCACACGTCTGCGCCTCGCCGAGTGCACGCGGCGAGGATGCAGATCGATTTGCAACAAATCGGATGTTTCCTACAGATCAGATGGCTCAAAAGTGATTACTGCGGTGGTTTGCCGCAACAACAATGGAATTGAAGCCAGAACCCCATCTCACTACCACAGGTGTACGATGAACCAAATCATTGAACGGGGGCTCCCCGCCATGAAGCCGATCGATCCCGTTGGGCGAAGCGCGAAGTCTGGAACCTCCTCGTCTCTCAAGAAGGCCAGGAGTCCGAGAGCGCAACCGACCACGCCAGAGGTCAAGATCGGGATCTCCGATCTGACGGTCATGACGAGAGAAAAAGTCGAGCAGCACGGTTGGGCGGCTGTCCTCGACAAGGTCAGCAAGCTACCGGCGGTTGTTGTTCAGGGTGATCAGCGAAACGAGGCCGTTATCCTCTCGGCGGCCATGTATGAGCTTCTCCTTCGCCACATTGGCGATATCCCCCCCGAAGCGTTTGCGAACGCGATTGCATCGGCGAGCGTGCAGGCGGAATGGGATGAGCGCCTTGCTGTGCTGAATGAAGGGGAATCACTTGCCGAAGTGATCAAAAAAGCCCCGCATCGGGGGAAAGTAAAGCTCGGTCCGGCGTTCTGAACGATGCCGACAATAACCGTATTGGCCGGAGTGAACGGAGCGGGAAAGAGTTCACTGCTAGGCGGCATCCTCCATGAGCTGGGAAAAGACTGGTTCAATCCTGATGCGTGCGCTCTGCGGCTGGTGCAGATCGGGCATGAGCAGGACGCGGCCAACTCCAACGCATGGGAAATGGGGAAGGCGCGCCTCGTGCATGCCATAGACGCGGCGAGGGATCACGCCTTCGAGACGACACTCGGCGGAACAACCCTCACTGCGCTGCTACGAAAAGCGATGGGCAGTCATGACGTGGCGGTGTGGTTCTGCGGACTGGAGAGTGCTGAGCTGCATATTGAGCGGGTTGCGCAGCGAGTCGCTGCGGGTGGGCATCACGTATCGGCCGATCTGATACGCCATCGATTTGATCGATCCAGGGAGAACCTGATCTCTTTGATGGACGGGCTGACAGCGCTTCGCGTCTACGATAACTCCGCCTCCACGGAGGAGGGTGCCCGTAGTTTGAAGCTGGTCCTGAACCTGTACCAGGGCGTCATTGCGTTCCCAGCGTCACCCGAAGATCTGCATAGCACGCCGGGCTGGGCAATGCCCATCGTCCAGCATGCGATGCAGTTGTATCCTCCAGCTTGGATGAGATTATCGATACTCAACGTTTTACGGAGCTTGACAATCCGCGAGTGCAAGACTCCAATATCCTCATCGCCACAGACCGGAACCCGCAAGGGGGTGGCGACACCGGTAGAGCAATCTACCCCTAGCCCCAAGAGCAGGATAGGTGCTTCGCACCCAAAGGTCAGACCGAGAACTTTGATTCAAACAGAACGCCTCCGAAAGGAGGCGTTCTGCTTTTTGCGACTCGCCACGCAGCACATGGCTCTACCGTTCCTTCAGCATGTTGCAGAACAGTGCGCCCTGTTCGATGGCGTCATCCAGCGCCACGTGGGTGTGTGGCAGCTTGTCGAACCAGCGCTTGGGCATGTTGCGCTTGGTCGCGGCCCGGTAGTCGGATTTCATCAGCGCCATCGCGAAGGTCTTGATGTCCAGTGCGGAGTGCGAGAACGGGCTTTCTCCGACAAAGCGCATCAGGTACCAGTACACGAACAGGAAGTCGTAGCCGGCCGGGTAGCCGACGAAGACGGGCTTGCCCGGCAGTGTTCCTATCCATGCCACGTACCGCTGCATGGCGGCTTCGGGCGTTTCGCAATCGGTACGGCACGCCGCCCACGCCGTCGGCTGGGTGGCCCACCAGGCCATCGTGTCCGGGTAGCCGCTGGCATCCGGCAGTGTCTCCAGATTTGCGGTGAAGGTCCCGATCAGGGTCTTGTCAGCCCGGTAGGCCGCCGAGGCGAAGCTGAGCATTGAGTGCGGGCCGGGAATGGGGCCGTCGGCCTCGACGTCGGTGCTGAGGTAGATCTCTTCCTGAGCCATATGGGTTCCTCAGCTGTTCACCGGTGCCAGAAACTCGGCGGGCACCTGCTCAACCAGCCACACCCCGTTGTCCGCCTGGAAGAACACCACGCCCTGCTGCTGCAGGCGCGCTGCGTCTACCTGCAGAATCACCGGCGTGCCATAACGCTTGCCCACTTCGGTCGCGGTTGCCACGTTCTCAGACAGATGCACATGATGCCGCTGCCCGGGGCGCAGGCCCTCGGCCAGAATCGACTCCAGAAACCGCGTGGCGGTTCCGTGATACAGCACGTCCGGCGGCGTCTTGGCCAAATGCTGGATGTTCACTACAGCGGTGGTGTGACCCTGCGCGGCGCGGATGCGCTGCCCGTCCGCTGAAACCGTAAACCGCTTTTTCTCGCTGGTGTCGACCACGCGCTGGATGCGTTCGCGGTCCAGCGCGGTCCCGGTTTTGCCTGCCGCGCTGATCAAGGTATCGATATCCACCCAGCCTTCGCTGTCCAGCTCCAGCCCGATGGACTGTGGTTCATGGCGGAGGATGTAGCTGAGGTACTTGCTGGTCTCGGTCAGTTGTTTGGTCATGCCGCGCATTCTAGCCAGTACCGTTGGCGCAGCACTGTCACAATGTAACTGTATAACATATGTGGATATCTCCGTTTCCATACCCGATCTGCCCATGTCCCTGATCAAGCCCCTTCGTTCCGCGCGCACGCCGCTGAGGTGTGCGTCCGTCATCCTGCTTGCCACTGCATTGGCGGGCTGCCAGTCCGTGCAAGCAGTCGATTCAGCCGCAGCGACGCCCGCACCGAAGAACATCATCGTGATGATCAATGACGGGGCCGGGTGGGGCGCCTGGGACGCGGCCGCGTACTGGCAGTACGGCAGCCGCGAAGGCGCGCCGTACGCGGATTTCCCGCAGCGCTTCGGGGTGACCACCTTCCCGCTCAACAGCAGCAGCCAGCCCACCGGCGAACAGACCCAGTCGATCAGTTACGACCCTGTGCGCGCCTGGGATGCCGCCGAGGTGCCAGCGGCGGACCTGCCATTCGTGGGCTACCAGTATCTGGCGTCCGTGGCCACCGACAGCGCCGCTGCCGGTACCGCGCTGTCTTCAGGCGTGAAGACTTACAACAACGCCATCAACTACAACAATCACGGCCGGCCGGTGGACTACAGCGCGCTGTGGGCCAAGCGGCGCGGCATGGCGACCGGGGTGGTGACCACAGTACCGTTCTCGCATGCCACGCCGGCCGCATTCGCCGCGCAGAACGAGTCGCGTAACAACTACCACGCGCTGGCGCACCAGATGCTGTCGCAGGGCCACATGGACCTGGTGATGGGCGCGGGTGGCCCGGGTTATGACGTCAACGGCAAGCGGTGCCCGCAGGTACCGGTGCCCAACAGGCTGGACGGCTGCGATACCCAGTGGCAGTACGTGTCGGAAGAGGACTGGCAGCAGCTGCAGGCCGGCACGACCATCGGTAACAACCCGGCCGGTCCGTGGCGGATGATTCGTAGCCGCGAAGACTTCAATCGCCTCGCCGAGGGCGAGCTGCCGGCCGACCGGCCGTTGATCGGCGTGGCCGAGGTGGCCAACACGCTGCAGCAGGCGCGGCAGGAGAAGGTGGTGGGCACGGATGCCAGCCTGCCCTCCGGCACCCGGGCCATCGACTCCGTGCCGGACCTGGCCACCATGACCCGAGGAGCGCTGGATTTCCTCAAGCGCCGTTCGGACAAGGGCCTGTTCCTGATGGTGGAGGGCGGGGCAACCGACTGGTCCGCCCATACCAGCTCGTGCGGCACCGAATGGCATTACGGGGAGTGTGGGGACCAGCCGCAGTATGGCCGCCTGATTGAAGAGACCGTGGACTTCAACAACGCGGTCGCTGCAGTGGTGGCATGGATCGAGGCGAACGGCGGCTGGGAGCGGAACCTGCTGATTGTCACCACCGACCACGACAACAGCCTGCCGATGGGGGTAGAGGCCCAGCAGGTGGCGTTTGCGCCAGTGAAGAACAACGGGCGCGGGAAGATGCCGGGTTTCAGCTTCCGGCCGACCGGGAATCACTCCAATGCGCTGGTGCCGTTGTGGGCGAGGGGCGTTGGGGCAGATCGGTTTGCTGCGCGGGTGCAAGGTGTGGATGCCGGGTACCGCGAGCATGTGCAGTTGAATGACGGGCGGTATGTCGACAACACCGATGTGGCGCGGGTGGTGCGTGAGGTGATTGAGGCACCGTGATGGAGTGACGGTCGTGGTGCGGGCCGTTGATGCGAAGGCGAATGGCCACCGTTGCGGTGCGGGCCGTTGATGCGCGGGGTGCGAATGGCCACCGTTGCGGTGCGGGAACGATGATGTAGAGCCGGGCTTGCCCGGCTGCTTTTGGCGCGGTGTGGCCAGAAGCGTAGGCGGCCAGGGTTCCCCGCGAACAGCAGCCGGGCAAGCCCGGCTCTACGGGGACCCACATGTTCCGGGGGGCGGGGTTGGCCGGCACCGCGCGCAGCGGCCCGAAATCTCCACGCTGTGTGATGCGGGCACGAAACCTGTGATGCGCGCCTGGTCCATCCAGTTCGCGCCAGTGTCGGGCCCATGCACGACCTGCACGCTGCAACATGCCTCGCACACCAGGTACGTGCACCGCGCAGACGATCCCGGCGGCACATACACATGCGCGTTGATCGAGTTCAACCGTACCGCCCAACCCTGGTCCAGCAGAAAGTCCAGCGCCCGGTACACACTGGTGGGGGCGGCATTCGGCTGGGTGCGGCGAACTTCCTCCAGCACCGCGTATGCCTTCATTGGCACGCCCGTATCCGCCAGCACCTGCAACACGCGTTGGCGCATGGCGGTGAATACGAACCCGCGCTGTTCGCAAAGCGTCCGTATCGTCTGCAGGCCATCGCCTGCCACGGCTTCAGCGTGAACACGTGGACGTGGAGGCGGTGAAGGCGGCGGCGTACTGTGCATGAACGATGGCCTCCTCAGGCCGGCTCGGCAACCACGATGTAGTCATTGCCATGGGTCAGGCCCCCGAGCTGATGGCTGGCCGCCAACGCCCGCGCCTCCAGTTCGGCCACGTGCTGCAGCAACGCCACCGCCAGCCGACGATCCTGAAGTTTGTTCGCCGCCTGCGTGCACATTGCCAGCTGGCTCTGGATGAAGCGTGCGCCGTAGGTGATGGGGAGCACATGCGCATCGACAACGCGGAAGCTGGCGGCTTCCAGATGCCGCAGCGTCCAGTCCAGCGGGTATTCGCGATACGGGCTGTCGCCGGCCATCAGCAGGCACGCGTCACGCAGGCGGCCGATCTCGTTGATCAGGCGGCCGCTATCAGTATCGGGCAGGCCATGCACATACGGTTGCAGGCCGATCAGGTACAGCCGGCTGCGCACCAGCGGGCGCAACCGGGGAAACAGCTTGTCCTGCCAATAGGGCGCAAAGCCTTCAATCGCGCCCAGCAGGTAGTCCGCCAGCACCACGTCAAACTGCTCGTCCTGCAGCAGCGCAGGATCCATCCAGTTGCCGGTGAGCAGGCGATCCTGCTCACGCATCGGCTGCTGCAGGGCGGTGTGGGTCTTCTCGCGCATCCGCTCCGAACCGGTCACCGCTGTCCAGCTTGCGCTGTCCAGCGACTCCAGCCAACGGATCGACGCCGGCCCGGTGCCGGCATCCAGCACAGTGCCCCACGGCCGATGGCCGTGGAGCGCTGCAACCCGGTCATACAGGGTCAGGGTCATGCTCAGAAGCGGTAGCTGAAGCCAACGGTCACGTTGCGACCCGGCTGCGGCACGGTGCTGGCCAGGAACGAGGCATGGTTCCAGACCTCTTCATTGAGCAGGTTGCTGCCGCGCACGAACACCTGGCTGTTGTGATTCGGCAGGTTGTACGCCAGGGTGAGGTTGAGCATGTCGTAGGAGGGCGATTCCACTTCGTACTCGGCGATGTCGCGCTGGCGATTCACCCGGTACAGCTCCAGCTCGGTATCCAGCTGGCCCAGCGTCAGGTTGGCGCGCCAGCCGAAGCGTGCGGCCGGTATGCGTGGCACGTTGCCACCGCCATCAGCGAAGCGGGCGCGGGTGCGGTCGCCGAACAGGGTGACCGAGAGCGCATCGGTGAACTGGTAGCCCAGCTCGGCCTCGACGCCGCGGAACTCCACGTCAGCCTGCGTGTACTTGATCAGGCGGAACGCTTCGTACTGGTCAAGTGTGCGGGCGTAGATGTAGTTGTCCACATTGTTGGCGAACGCGCCCACGCTGTAGGTGAGCGCCCCTTCGGTCTTGCGCAGGGTGAGCTCGGCGTTCTTCGAGGTCTCCTTGCCGTACTCGGCGTTGTTGCCCGCACCGCCACAGGTGAGCGCATGCGGCAGCAGGCCGCATTCGTAGGTGTTGGTGGCCATGTGGATGCCACGTGCATACAGCTCCTGCGCATGTGGCAGGCGCTGCGAGCGCGACAGCGAGAAGGTCAGCGAGGTGTCCGGGGTGAACGACCAGATCGCCGCGCCGGAGAACGAGCTGGCGGTGTCGTCGAAGGCCGGGCGGTTGCGGGCATCGTTACGCGGCTGGTGCTTGAGCCACTCATGGCGGGCACCGAGCTCGAAGTGCCAGGCGTCATTCACTTCCACATGCTCCACCAGGAACACGCCGGTGGAGCGGGTGTCCACGGTGGGCAGGAACGCTTCCACACCGGTGGCGCTGAAGGTGGTATCCGAATGCTGCACGCCGAACACGCCGGTAAACGCGCCCAGCGGCACGTGCTCCAGCTCCACGCGGCTGTCGTAGCCCTTGTTGGCGAAGGTGGTGGTGACCGCTTCGCCGTCCACTTCGTCGTGGCTGTAGTCGGTATGGTTGGCGCGGAACCGGATGCGGCTGATGCCGGGGAAGGGATCGGCATACTCACCGCGCAGGTCCACGCGCTTGCTGATCAGGTTGATCGCAGCCACATGGTCATGGTCGTGCTCGTGGTCATGATCGTGGTCATGATCGTGGTCATGGCTGTCCTCGGCCCCATGATCGTGCGAGCCGCAATGCAGCGCGCTTCCGTGCGGGTGGCAGCCCTCGTACTCATGGCTGTGGCCGGGCAGGCCGTAGTGATCATCGCGGTAGGAGTACGCCAGGCCAACGTAACCCTTTTCGGTCACCCAGCTCGCGCCGACGCTGCCGTTCTTCGAGCGGCTGAACGTGGCATCCACGTGGGATTCGGCCTGGCCTGGCGCGCGGTAGTTGTCGGCGTCTTTGTAGGAGCCTTCGGCGTGCAGCACCAAGTTGTTGCCAAGCTGGCCGGTGATGGACGCCGCGCCCACTCGTTCATCGGCCACCGAGTTGCCGCGCAGCAGCAGGCGGCCTTCCAGGCCGTTTTCTGGCAGGCGGCTGGGAATCTTGTTGTCCAGCACGTTGACCACGCCGCCGATGGCACCGCCGCCGTAGAGCAGGGTAGCCGGTCCGCGCAGCACTTCGATGCGCTCGCCCAGCAGGGGATCGACGGTGACGGCGTGGTCGGGGGAGATGTCGGAGGCGTCCAGCACCGCCGAACTGTCGGACAGCACCTTCACGCGCGGGGCGGTCTGGCCGCGGATCACCGGGCGACCCGCCCCGGCCCCGAAGGAATCGACGCGCACGCCGGGCAGGTTATCCAGGACTTCGCCGAGGTTGCCGCCGGATTGCTGGATGCGCTCAGCACTGATCACGCTGACCGGCGAGGCGATCTTGCTGGCGTCTTCGGCCATGCCGGTGACATGGATGGCATCGAGGGAGGTGGTGATGGGCGGGGCGGCCTCGGCGTGGGCGGTGGTGGCGGCAAGCGTAGAGGCGAGGAGGGCGAAGGCGATGCCCGCCGAGAGGGTGGTTGGGTTTGACATGCGTCATCCGTGGCTGAAGAAGATCGGATGTTATAACGTAACATTCCAGTGCATGTCCATGATCGAGGGGATCGGGTCGGTTCCCAAACGACCGCCGATGGCAATGCAACGGCCGGCGAACGCATGACCGGAAATCGGAGGCATGCCTTGGTTCGAGGCCCATGCCCCACCGGCGTCCCACCGGCACAGGCAGTCGATAGGGATGCGACCCCGCCGGGCTCCGATAGGGCGGATTCCGATCCCGTAGCGCGCCTCAGGCTGACAGAGCCGACGAGGGCAACGATGTTAGAATTGGCCGTTCAGTCATCCCACCCAGATTCCCAAGGGCAGCCGAGGCTCCGGTACCTCCCGGAGTGTGTAATCTCTCTGGTCTGCCCTCGAACAACGGAAGAGCACACCCTATGGCGCGCGGCATCAATAAAGTCATCCTGGTCGGCAACCTCGGCAACGACCCGGACGTGAAGTACACCCAGGGCGGCATGGCCATCACCCGTATCAGCCTGGCCACCACCAGCGTCCGCAAGGACAAGGATGGCAACCAGCAGGAACGCACCGAATGGCACCGCGTTGTGTTCTTCGGCAAGCTCGGCGAAATCGCCGGCGAATACCTGCGCAAGGGCAGCTCGGTCTACGTCGAAGGCAGCCTGCGCTACGACAAGTACACCGGCCAGGACGGCGTGGAGAAGTACTCCACCGACATCATCGCCGACGAAATGCAGATGCTGGGCGGCCGCGGTGAAGGCGGTGGTGGTGGTGGTGGTGGTGGTGGCGGTGGCGGCAACTACGGCGGCGACCGTCCGCAGCGCCAGCAGGCTCCGCGCCAGGAGTACGGCGGCGGTGGCGGCGGCAACCAGCGCGGCGGCGGCGGTGGTGGCTACGGCCAGCAGCAGCGCCCGCAGCAGCAGCCGCAGCAGGCTCCGCCGATGGACGACTTCGCCGACGACGATATTCCGTTCTGATATCCGGCGTGTAACGTGACACCCTGCAGAGCCCCGGAATGCCCCGCGCATTCCGGGGCTTTGTGCTTTCCGGGACTTGTCCCTTCAGGCACGGTATTCTTTACGCCTGCCAGCCGTTCCGCCAGCAGTCCTTGCAGGCGGAGACGACATGATGGCGGACACACTCGAAGCGATATCCCGTGCGGCGAGCAGCGACAGCGTATTGCTCACGGATGAAGTGAGCAGCGGCGTGTGCTGGCACTCGGCACAGCACCTCGACCAGCCGGTGGTCTACGACGTGGTGCTGCCCGCAGGCCTGCATCTGGCGGTAGGCGTGGCGACGCTGCAGACGTCGGCGGGCCAACGGGGCGAGTTCACGCTGCCCGGCATGGGCCTGACTGCCGTCTACTGTGCAGAGGATGTCCAGGCCACGACCCGGCTGGCGGCCGGTCCCAATCGTTCCTGCGGCCTCATGTTGCCAACCGGCGACACGCAGGAGGACCACATCCGTCAGCTGATCCGTCGCCTGGGTGAGGGGCCTGCCATGCGGGCGACGTCCTGCGTGCCCGCCGCTGTACTGGCCCGCCTCTGCGCACCTCTTGATCCGTGGTTCCAGGGCCATGCCCGGGCGATGGCACTCGAGGCGCGCTCGCTCGAGCTGATGGCCGTCGTCTGGACCTGGCTCAACGGTGAGGCCGGGCACGTGGCACCGCCATCACGGCACATCGTGCACGCGCACCGTGCCCGCGAACTGCTGGAGACGCAGTTGGCGGCACCGCCGTCGCTGGCCCGGCTTGCGCGCCAGGTCGGCGTCAACGTGCGCACCCTGACCGACGTGTTCCGCGAGCAGTTCGGCATGTCGATCGCCTCCTACGTGACGCGACGCCGCCTGCAGGTCGCTCGTGACCACCTGCTGGAAGGCCTCAGCGTCAGTGCCGCGGCGCACCGCGTGGGATATGCCCCCGCCCATTTCTCCAATGCATTCCAGCGTCAGTTCGGCATCCGTCCGCAGGCGTTCGTGCGCGCCATGCCCACTGGCGCATGCGAAATGCCGGATAGCGCAAGGGACGCGTGAGTCGCAGGCGCAGGCGCACTCCAATAATGCAGGCCTGGCTTTCAACAGGAGAAATGTCGAGTGCAACGCGGCGTGCTGGCGGTATCGATCGGGATGGTGATGGCAACGATGGGCAGTCCGGCGGCTTGGGCCGAGGACGGTCCCGCAGCAAGTGCGACATCGCTCGACAAGGTGGTGGTGACGGCCACCCGGACACAGGACACGCTGGCCGACGCCCCGGTGGCGGCCACCGTGCTGACCGAAGCCTTCATCCGTGATGCGCGGATCGATTCCCTGCGCGACATCGATGATTACGTGCCCAACGTGCACTTCAACCAGATCGGGCAGGTGGGCGGCACTTACGTCACCATTCGTGGCATCGAGTCCAATCCCTTCATCGCCAATCGCGCAGCGGTCTACATCGACGGTATTCCGTTCCGCCAGCCGGCCGACCAGGCGCTGGGCTTTGCCGAGCAGGTGGAAGTGCTGCGCGGCCCGCAGGGCACGTTGTACGGCGCGAACACCGAGTCCGGGCTGGTGCTGATCCAGACCCGTGCCCCGGGCGACGTGCTCGAGGCCGAGGCCGTGCTGGATGCCCAGCGCTTCGGGCACGGTACCGGGCTGGATGGCCGTGTGCGTGTGTCCGGCCCGCTGACCTCGACGCTCGGCGGGTCGCTGGTGGTGGCGCGGGGACAGACGGACAGCTACGTGGGCAATCCGGTGTCGTCGATCGGCGAAGCCGGCGAGATCCGCGACGTGTTCTCCCAGGGCAAGCTGCGCTGGCAGCCGGGCGAGAACACGCGTGTCGATCTGCTCGCCTACGTCTCGTCCCTGCGTGCGCCGGGCCTGTACGAACAGGAGTTCCTGCCGATGGATCGCGCGGTGTACGACGCGAACTACGCAGAAGCCTTCAATGGTGGACGCCGCATTGGCCGCAGCGAGTTGCTGCACGACGCGCCCAAGCGCACCGAGGAAGACGAGGTGGCCATCGGGGCCAGTCTGCGGCATGCGTTCAACGCATCCGTCCTGGATGTGGCGCTCTCATGGCGGGACGTCGAGGAACGCTCCTTCGGCACCGACCTGGACATGACTGCCACCCCGATGTCGGCGGGCGGGCATGCCGACGACGAGCGCTATCTGAATCTGGAGACCCGCTGGTCGTCGGGCGACGATGCCACCCTGCGCTGGGTGCTGGGCTACAACCACTACCGCGACGAGCGGGAGAAGCGGCTGTCCACGCTGGTCGGCCCCGGTGGGCTGGATGACTACCGCTACGCGCCTGCGCAGGCGGCCGAGGCACGCGACCATGCGGTGTTCGCGCAGCTGGCCGTGCCGGTGGCCGAACGCGTGCGCGTGGGCGCTGGCGTGCGTTACGAGCGCGCCGAGCGCAGCAAGTCGCAGCAGGCCGGCGCACTGGACCTGGGCGCGTTGGGCGTCTTCGCGTTTCCGCAGGAACAGCTGCGCGAGACCTACGACGATGTGCTGCCACGCGTGTGGATCGACTGGAAGCCGTCCGATCACTGGATGCTTTACGCCTCGGCCGCAAAAGGCTGGATCCCAGGCGGCTTCAACCTGGCCGCCGCCAGTGCGTCGGTCGACAGGGACTATTCGCGTTACGACGCCGAATCGCTGTGGACCTACGAGACGGGCGCGAAGGCGGTATGGCTCGACGGACGCGTGATGCTGGGCGTTGCGCTGTTCCAGACCGAGGCGGACCAGTGGCAGGACTACAGCATTCTGTACAACGCTCAGGGCCAGGTGGTGTCCACCACGCTCATCACCACCGATGCGTCCATCCGCACGCGGGGTGTGGAGGTCGAGTTCAGCGCACGGCCGGCGGAGGGCTGGGACATCACCGCCAGCCTTGGGGTGGTTGATGCCGAGTACACCGACTACACCTATGGCCTGGTCAATCTGGCCGGCGGCCCGGTGAAGCTGGTACCCGACTGGGATGCGTCGCTGGCGGTCGGTTGGCGTCCCTGGCGTGGCCTGCTGCTGCGCGGCGAACTGCAGGGCGTTGGCGACATGGCCCTGCATGCGCAGAACATCGCTCGACAGCCAGCCTACTGGACCGGCAATCTGCAGGTCGGTTGGGAATCCACATCCTGGAGCGTGCGGCTGTACGCGGACAACATCACGGACCGCCGGGCCTTTGTCACGAGTGCTTACACGAACTCATTGTTCGGCTACGACGGCACCTGGTATGCGGGTATCAACGCGCCCAGGACGGTGGGGGTGGTGGCGGATTGGCGCTGGTAGGGACCCGTCAATCAGGATCCGATTCGGGCGGTTGCGGCTCACCAAGGGAGGTCAATTGAGCCCATCGGTAGCCTTCTCGCTCGAGTGCATCATGGACAAGAACGTGGCCTTCGAGCGTGTCCAAAGCCAACTCCTCAATCACCGACCAATCTCCGGAAGCAAGTGGCGGGTCGTAGGCTAGGTAGACATTGGCATCCGGGAACTGCTTTGACTTCCAATGCAGGATCGGCATGTAATCGATAGGTGGATCGAGTGCCCTGAGGCCAGCAAGCATTGCGGCAGCCTCGGCGTGCGTCGGTGCGTGCTGGGTCGAGCTGAGGAAATCGATGATTGCCTTGGAGTGAGGTTGATGCTCGTCGCCGAACAGGTGGTGCACTGCGGGCGGATACAAACGAACTACTCCAACGTTGGGGTTATGCAACTGCACGGTGGCCAGGCGCTGGTTGGTGAGTTTTGCGGCGGGTATTTCAACGTCTTCACCAGGCCGTGGAACGACGTACCGCAGCAAGGCCTCCCACAGGGCACCTTCAGGTCGATCGGACACGTAGAACATGCCGTGGGCGTCATCCCGAAGTGCAAACCGCGCATTGCTGGCGGGATTCGCATCCAGTGGCCCCCAAGGATGCCCACCTTCGTAAACCCTGTAGAGCGGTTGGTCTGTTGGGGCTTCAAAGAGTGGCGGCGGCCTTGTAAACCAGGGCAGGGGCGGAGCCATCAACCATCCTCGCCGAACTCGATCTGCGCGGCACGCAGTACTGCGCCAGGATCTGTGGCGAGCATGTCGGCCGGCCGCTCTCCGTTGAGCAGGGCGTGGCGAGTGCGGAACCACTCCACCTCTCCCCAACCGCTGGTGCGGCGGTGGTCATCCATCTTGAAGGGGCCTTTTTCGCGAAGCACTGCGAGAATTTCCGGTATGAGACGAATCGGAAGTCCATCATCGCCGAACTGCCAACTGGGATATCGATAGCTGGGTGACGGGATGGGTAGATAGACGCCAAGAAGCCTGCCGTCACGGCGCAGACTGCTGGCGAGGTGGCTGGCGTTATCTGCGCTGGAGCCCAGCTTGCGGCTGACTTCTGCAGCGGTTGGCCATGTCGAGGCGAGCTCGGCGCGTCGGCGGGCGGGTGCTTCATCAACCCGTGCATCGGCAAAGGTTGCGTGTGACGCCTTCAGCACAGGTTGCGAACTAGACAGCGCTGCTTGGAACGAATCGTAGTAGCGGGCAATGGTCTGTTTGGCAGCACGAATGGCATCGGGTGCTGGATCATCCAACTCAACCAGCACGCAATCATTTTCGATGCCACCGCCACGCAACATCTCAAAGGCATCGGCGAGACTCTGGTTGTGCAGTTCCTTCAGGGGCGCATGCATGCTCCAAAGGGCGAACAGCGGGGCATGCCGATAGCTGGTTCCGCTTTGGCGATTTCGCGCAACAAGCCTTTCCAAGGGATCCAGGCTTCGCAACGCCGCTAGATAGAGGTTCACCATGGTGGTACCTGGCGCTCCGCCGGTGCTCTCGTGCGCCTGGGCGAAGACCCTGATGCGGTTGATCGCATCTGGGAGCATGGGTTCGCTTCCCACCAACTGCTCAGCCGTGGAAACGCCGCTCCTCTGCAGGACGCTGCCGGCGGCGATTTCGGTCAGTTCAAGGTAGGCCAAGGCCATGACGCCCTCCGCGGGGGTAGGGGCTGGATCGGCGATCCAGCAGGACTCCGCTTGGCCACAATGAATTAAACACGTTAAACAGTCAACGTAATGCCCGTTTTCGTTAAGTTTCATGCGCTTGAGTCGAGTGTCCCGTTGGAATATCGTTGCCTGAACAGCAACGAATGTCGCCAAATGAGCAACACTTCGCACCTGATGGACATCCTCTTCCCGGTGGGTCGCCAGCGGGTGCTTGCCGTGCTGCTGCTCCAGCCGGAACAGAGCTTCCACCTTCGCGAGTTGGCTCGAATTACCGGCAGTCACGCCGGAACGCTTGCGCGGGAGTTGGACAGGCTCACTAGCTCCGGACTCCTGCAACGCAGTGAGGTTGGCAACCAGGTGCACTATCGCGCCAATCGCGACTGCTTCCTGTTTGATGATCTGGTAGCCATCTTCCGCAAGACCCATGGAGCTGTGCCTGCTTTGCGAGCCGCGCTGGCGACGTTGAGTGCGGGTGTTTCCGTGGCTTGGATCTTCGGTTCGGTGGCACGTGGCGCAGAAGTGTCCGGCAGCGACATAGACCTGCTGGTGCTAGGAGAGGTGGGATTCGCTGATCTGGTGCGGGCTGTCCATCCGGTCCAGGAACTTCTGCAACGGGAGGTCAATCCAGTCTTGTACGCTCGGGAGGAATTCATGCGAAGGCTGCACGCAGGCGACACGTTTGCACGCGAGTTGCTCTCCAAGCCGAAGCTTCTCGTCGTAGGGGACATGGATGACGTTGGAAAACTTGCTGAAGATCCTTCAGCTGCTGGAACATCAGGCTGATGCCAGCGCTACGTTCAGGGGGTAACGTGCCTATCAGGACCGTTGATGATTACAACGAGGCGATACGGCGGCTATCGGTCTGGTTCGATGATCCGCCGGAGTATGGAAGCGATGAGGGCAACGCGTTTGAGAGGTTGCTGATGCGGGTCGCGGTGTACGAAAGCGAGCATTTTCCGATCTGAGGTGGATGGCCGTCGCAGCCACGCAGGGCGTGGCTCTACGCGGGGGATGCATTCCGACCGGCTGCTTGGTGCCTCTCAGCATCCATTTTTGTGCGCTGCGTCTTTCATTGGATCGATTTAGTGCCGTATGGTGCAATCGATTGCATTGCAGTGAATCGTTGCGTTTGATACCGGTTGGGAGGCCGGTGGGCGAATGTCCATTGATTCGAGCGGGCCAACGGCGACACCCGGGTTCACGCGGCGCGAGGCGCTGCGCATGGCGGTCGCCGGAGGTATAGGCCTTGGCACTGCCAAAGTGCTGCCCGCGTCTGCGGCCGATGCCCCCCTGAGGGCCAATCTGAAGCACTCCGTCGCCCGCTGGACCTTCCCGAAGCTGTCCGTCGCCGAGCTCTGCCAGACGGTCAAGAGCATCGGCTTCGCCGCCATCGATCTGGTCGGGCCGGAAGACTGGCCCACCCTGAAAGCGCACGGCGTGGACAGCTCGATGTGCAACGGCGCGGAGCTGGGCCTGACCAAGGGCTTCGCCGGCCGCGAATTCCACGACCCGCTGGTAGAGCGTTACACGCGCCACATCGACCTGGTCGCCGACGCCGGCTACCGAAACCTGATCTGCTTCTCCGGCAACCGCAACGGCATGGATCCGCAAGTCGGCATGGCCAACGCCGAAGCTGGCCTCAAGCGCATCCTTGGGCATGCCGAAAAGCGCGGCGTGGTGCTGGTGATGGAGCTTCTGAACTCGCGGGTCGACCACCCCGACTATCTGTGCGACCACTCGGCGTGGGGCGTGGAGCTGTGCCAGCGGCTCGGCTCGAACAACTTCGGTCTGCTGTACGACATCTACCACATGCAGATCATGGAGGGCGACATCATCGCCACCATTGGCAGGCACCACGCCTGCTTCAAGCACTATCACACCGCGGGCGTGCCGGGCCGACACGAGATCGGCGACCAGCAGGAACTGAACTACCCCGCCATCTGTCGCGCGATCCGCGACACCGGTTTCGATGGGTATCTGGCGCAGGAGTTCATCCCCACTGCGCCCGATCCCGTCGGTTCGCTGCGCGAGGCGATCCGCCTTTGCGATGTTTGAAATGATATCCACCCAGGTGAAGTAGACCCATGGCAGACAATCATTACGACGCCATTGTTGTTGGCTCGGGAATCAGTGGCGGTTGGGCGGCAAAGGAACTGACCGAAAAAGGTCTCAAAGTGTTGATGCTGGAACGCGGCCGCAACATCGAGCACGTCAAGGACTACGTCAACGCGATGAAGGAGGCGTGGGATTTCCCGCACCGCAATCGACCCACCCAGGCGATGAAAGCCGACTTCCCGGTGCTGATGCGCGACTACGGGCTGGTCGAGAATCTCGAGGGCATGTGGGCCGATGAAAAGGACTCGCCCTATGTCGAGACCAAGCGCTTCGACTGGTTCCGCGGCTACCACGTCGGTGGCCGTTCGTTGTTGTGGGGGCGGCAGAGCTATCGCTTCTCGGACCTGGATTTCGAGGCCAACCAGAAGGAGGGCATCGCCACCGACTGGCCGATCCGCTACGCCGACATCGCCCCCTGGTACGACCACGTGGAGAAGTTCGCCGGCATCGCCGGTACCCGCGAAGGGCTGGACGTGCTGCCCGATGGCGAGTTCCTGCCGCCCATTCCGCTGAACATCGTCGAGAAAGACGTGGCCGCACGGATCAAGAAGGCCTTTGGTGGCACCCGGCACATGATCCACGCGCGCACGGCGAACATCACCCAGCCGATGCCGGAGCAGGGGCGGGTCAACTGCCAGTATCGCAACAAGTGCATTCTGGGCTGTCCCTTTGGTGCCTACTTCTCGACCCAGGCGGCAACGCTGCCGGCGGCGATGAAGACCGGCAACCTGACTTTGCGTCCGTTCTCGATCGTCAAGGAAGTGCTGTACGACAAGGACCGCAAGCGCGCGCGTGGCGTGGAAGTCATCGATGCTGAGACCGGGCAGACCTACCAGTACACCGCCAAGGTCGTCTTCCTCAATGCGTCGTCGTTCAACTCGACCTGGATGCTGATGAACTCGGCCACCGATGTCTGGGAAGGCGGTCTGGGCTCTTCCTCCGGCGAGCTTGGGCACAATGTGATGGACCATCACTTCGGGGCCGGTGCCTCCGGTCGCGTCGAAGGCTATGACGACAAATACTACTTCGGGCGTCGTCCGTGCGGGTTCTATGTTCCGCGCTTCCGCAACGTCACTGCCGACGACAAACGCGGCTATCGACGCGGCTTCGGCTACCAGGGCGGTGCCAGCCGCAATGGCTGGTCGCGCGAGATCGCCGAGATGAACATCGGTGCCGACCTGAAGGAAGCCCTCACCCTGCCAGGCGACTGGCGTATCGGCATGACCGGCTTCGGCGAGATGCTGCCGCATCACGACAACACCATCCGCCTGGACAAGGACAAGAAGGACAAATGGGGCCTGCCGGTGTTGGCGATGGATGTGTCGATGCGTGCCAACGAGCTGGCCATGCGCAAGGACATGGCGGCCGATGCAGCCGAAATGCTCGAGGCCGCCGGGGTCAAGGACGTGCAGATGCACGACAACGACTACGCGCCGGGCAAGGGCATCCACGAAATGGGCACCGCGCGCATGGGGCGTGACCGCAAGAGTTCGGTGCTGAACCAGCACAACCAGGTCTGGGATGCACCCAACGTCTATGTGACCGATGGGGCCTGCATGACCTCCAGCGCCTGCGTGAATCCTTCATTGACCTACATGGCACTGACCGCGCGGGCGGCCGACCATGCGGTGCGCGAACTGAAAGCGGGGAATCTCTGATGGAACGCCGCGAACTTCTGAAGATGATCGTCGCCGCCACCGGCGCGGCCATGATCGGCCTGCCGGCGCTGGCCGGCGGGCAGGTGCCGGCTGCAGGCGCGAAGACCGTCTTCTCGGCTGCCGACATCGCGCTGATGGATGAGATTGCCGACACCATCCTGCCGCGGACCAAAACGCCCGGAGCCAAGGACACCGGCATCGGTGCCTTCATGGCGACGTTCGTTGCCGACTGTTACACCGCGCAGCAGCAGGCCACGTTCCGTGCCGGCCTGGCCGACATCGACAAGCGGGCAGGCGGGCGCTTCGTCTCGCTGACCCCGCAGGCCCGCACCGAGCTGCTGCGCGCGGTGGACGCGGAGGCGAAGAAGCGCGCCGCTGAAGCCACCGGCCCGCGCAACGCGGAGGCGGCGGAGGCGAAGGCGCACTACTTCACCATGCTCAAGCAGCTGACCATCTTCGGCTTCTTCACTTCGAAGACCGGCGCAACCGAAGTGCTGCAGTATGTCGCCGTGCCGGGGCGCTACGACGGCGACCTGGCGTATGTGGCCGGCACGCCGGCCTGGGGCACCAGCTGACAGCCCACCCTGATTCGCCCATCTACTTGACCAGGAACACGATGACCCGACCTCTTCTGATGGCGGCCTGCCTGCTGGCGGCCGCCCCTGCATGGGCTGCACCCAAAGGTGACCCCGCGCGCGATCCCGCGACGACCGAAGCCTGGACGCCCGAACCTGCAATCGTGGCCACGCCTCCGGGCGGTGCGCCGTCTGACGCGATCGTGCTGTTCGATGGCAAGGACACCTCCGCCTGGGAGGCGGAGCAGGGCGGTCGCGTGCCCTGGACGGTGGCCGACGGCGCGATGACGGTGGTGCCGGGCAGCAAGGGCATCCGCACCCGCGAGAAATTCTGCGACATCCAGTTGCACGTCGAGTGGCGCAGCCCGACAGAAACGCGGGGCTTCGAAGGCCAGAATCGCGGCAACAGCGGCATCTTCCTGCAGGAACTGTATGAGCTGCAGGTGCTGGACAGCTACCACAACCCGACCTATGCCAACGGCCAGGCCGGCTCGATCTACAAACAGGCGATGCCCCTGGCGAACGCCTCGCGCGCGCCGGGCGAGTGGCAGACCTACGACGTGATCTGGAAGGCCCCGCGCTTCTCGCCGGGCGGTGGGCTGCTCTCGCCAGCCCGCATCACCGTGCTGCACAACGGCGTGCTGGTACAGAACGACACCGTGGTGTCCGGCAAGACCGAGTACATCGGTGCGCCGTCGTACGCCCCCCACGACTGCGCGCCCCTGTATCTGCAGGAACACGCCTCGAAGGTCAGCTTCCGCAACATCTGGGTACGCAGGCTGTAACGGGAAACCCGTAGAGCCACGCCCTGCGTGGCTTCGCGGTGCCTGACCGCTACTTGGCCAGATACGCGGCCAGGTCATCAATCTCCTGCTGGGAGAGCTGTGCAAACGGCGGCATCAACCCGCCGCCCTTCCTGATCTTCTCCTTGATCTGCGCCGCATCCAGCCGCTTGGCAACATCCGTAAGCGCAGGGAACGTCGGCGGCACCCCCGCCCGGGTCGCGCCATGGCAGGCCACGCAGTGCACGCTGTAGAGCTTCTCACCTGCCGCCGGATCCTCCTTGGACCACGCGGCAGGTGCCAGCATCGAACCACACAGCGCTACAGCAGACATCAGTAGTACTTTCACAACACAAACTCCTTCGCTTGCTAGCGCTTCGCGCGGGCGGGCAGGGTGGCAGTCAGGTGTTCACGCAGGTACTCGGCCCCGGTCTGGATGATGCGGGCGGGGTCACGCGGCTGGTCGTGCTCGACGATGTACCACTGCACCTTGGCATCCGCCGCGGCCGGCAGGATCACGTTCCAGTCGAGCACGCCCTGGCCGACGGCGGCGAATCCGCCTTCGTCCTTGTTCTGGCCCGCTGGCGCGTTGTCCTTCGCGTGCACGGCAAACATGCGGCCCTTGAATTTCTTCAGCATCGCGGCCGGGTCATGGCCTGCGCGTGCCGCCCAGGCCAGGTCCAGCTCGGTCTGCAGATCGGGGCCGGCAGCGTCGAACAGCAGCTCCAACCCCGTCTTGCCGTCATAATCGACCAGCTCGAAGTCATGGTTGTGGTAGGCCAGGTGCATGCCCTGGGCCTGCACCCGCGCGGCGAGCTGGCCCAGCTCCTTGCCAAGCGCGGTCCAGCCCGCTGCATCGGTAGGGCGATCCTTTTCATTCAGATACGGCACCACCAGGGTGGTGTTGCCGATCGCCCGGTTGAAGGCGATCACGCCGTCCAGGTCCTTGCGCAGGTCAGCCAGCTGCGAGTGGGACGAAATCGCCTTGATCGAATACCGGTCCAGCAGCTGCTTGAGTTCCGCAGCGCTGACGTTCTGCGTGCCCACGGTCTCCACCGCGTGCACGCCGGCGTCGTGGACGATCTTCAACTGCTGGTCAAGTGAACCGGCGTTGCGCAGCGTGTACATCTGCACCGCGATGGGCTTCTGCGGACCGGTGACGTCGGCGGCAAAGGCGGGCAGGGCGGCGAGCAGCAGCAAGGCGAGGGGCAGGGTCCGGCGTGTACGGGTCTTCATCAAGCACTCCTCCCAGAATTCAACGGATGGCGGTCCAGGCGCGGGACCTGGCCGAGGCAATGACGCGATCGACGATCAGCGCCGAGCGCGCGCCGTCCTCGAAGGTGGGCAGGCCCTCGGGCCGTTCGCCCTCAATGGCGCGATAGGTGTCGGCGACGAACGCTTCGAAGCAGGTGCCGTAGCCCTGCGCGTGTCCCGGCGGAAACACCGCCAGCCGGCGTTGTTCAGCACTGCCTGCGCCCGGCCCGCGCACGAAGGTTTCCTCGCGCTGGTCGGGGTGCCCGATCCACAACCGCTCGGCGTCTTCCTGGTTGAAGGCCACGCTGGCCCTTGCCCCATCGATCTCGAACCAGAGCCGGTTGTGGCGCCCGGCCGAGACCTGGCTGACGGTGAGCGAGGCCAGTGTGCCCGTGCTGGTTTTGAACATGGCGGCGGCCACGTCCTCGCTGGCGACCGCCTGTTTCGCACCGCCTGCGGCGGGCGTAGTGAAACTCTGCCCGGTAATGGCACCGCGCTCTGCAATCACCGTGGCGAACGCCGCGCTGACGTCAACGAAGCGCTCGCCGCCGACCCATTCCACCAGGTCGCACCAGTGCGAACCGATATCGGCGAACACGCGTGAGGTACCGCCCAGTGTCGGGTCCACCCGCCAGTTGTTGCTGGCCGGGTCCAGCAGCCAGTCCTGCAGGTAGCTGCCGTGGATCAGGTGCAGCGGACCCAGTTCGCCCTGCGCGATGCGCGCGCGGGCCTCACGAACCACCGGGTGGTAGCGGTAGACGAAAGGAACCGTGGCGACCAACCCGGTCGAGCGGGCCAGTGCGGCCAACGCCTGGGCGTCGTCGAGGGTGGTGGCCAGTGGCTTCTCGCAGACCACGTGCTTGCCCGCTTCCAGCGCGGCCTGTGCCATCGCGCGGTGCAGATGGTTGGGCGTGCACACGTGCACGACCTGGACCTGTGGATCGGCCACCACTTCCGCGATATCCCGATAGCCGTGCGGCACGTTCCACGCCTGCGCCACTTCGCGTGCGCGCTCGGGTGAGGACGCGACCACGCCGCGAACCTCCGCTCCGGCCAGCAACGCCGCGCGGCGATGCACCGCACCGATCATGCCGGTGCCGACGATGGCGATTCCAAGCTTGGGCATCGGTCTGTGTCCTCAGGGGGCCGTGGAGGCCGCTGCCACGACCGGTCGGTCGCGGAACAGCAGCAGGAAGGCGATCAACACCAGCAGCGCGACCCCGGCCGGGAACAGCCAGATCTTTTCCCAGTCCGGACCAGCGGCGGTGGTGTAGTGCTCGACCACCGCGCCGGACAGGAAGGTGCCGATCAACATGCCCACGCCATAGGTGGCCAGGGTGATGAAGCCCTGTGCACTGCTGCGCGCATCGGGGCCGGCATGTGCGTCGGTATAGATCTGCCCGGTGACAAAGAAGAAGTCGTAGCAGATGCCGTGCAGCACGATGCCGATCACCAGCAGGGAGAACGCGCCGCCGGCATCGCCGAAGGCGAACATCACATAGCGCACCACCCACGCGGCCATGCCCACGGCCAGCATCGTTTTCACGCCCAGCCGCACGAACAGGAACGGCATCGCCAGCATCAGCAGCACTTCGGACACCTGGCCCAGCGATTGCAGGCCGGCCGCGCCGCGCACGCCGAGGTCGTTGAGGTACGGGTTGGTGAAGTTGTAGTAGAACGCCAACGGAATGCAGATGGCGATGGAGGCCAGGAAGAACACCAGGTACGAGCGCGACTTCAGCAGCCGCAGCGAGTCCAGCCCGAGGATCCTGCCCAACCCGGCATCACGCTGCTGCGCCAGCGGTGGCGTGTGCGGCAGGGAGAAGGCATACAGGCCCAGCAACAGCGACGCCAGCGCTGCCATCTGGAAGGTGAGCTCCAGCCGATGCGCCTGCTCCCAGCCCAGCCAGCCGATCAGCACGCCGGCCACGATCCAGCCAACGCTGCCGGCCACGCGCACCAGCGGGAACTGCTTCTCAGGCGATTGCATGTGCCGCATCGCCACGCTGTTGGCCAGGGCCAGGGTCGGCATGAACAGCAGCATGTAGCCCATGACGCAGGCGAAGAACGTGTTGAAGTCGGTGGCCGTGGACGCAAACCACATCAGCACGGCACCGGCCAGGTGCAGCACCCCGAGGATGCGCTGCGCCGCGAAGTAGCGATCTGCGATCAGGCCGACCAGGAACGGGGCCACGATCGCACCGATCGACTGGCTCAGAAACGCGGTGGCCACCTGGCTGGCGCTGGCCTGCAGCGGGCCTTGCACCAGATAGGTGCCCAGGGTGACGAACCAGGCTCCCCAGATGAAGAACTGCAGAAACATCATCGCGCCCAAGCGCGACATGGTGTGCGTCATGGCTACCCCTCCCAGGGCGGTAATGGCTCAGAGTCCCAGCAGGTGGCGCAGTGATTCACGGTCGGCACCGCTGTCGGCAAAATCATCGAACGCACGTTCGGTCACGCGGATGATGTGGTCGCGCACGAAGGCGGCCCCCTCACGTGCACCGTCTTCCGGATGTTTCAGGCAGCACTCCCACTCCACGACCGCCCAGCCGGGGAAGTCGTACTGCGCGAACTTCGAGAAGATCGCCTTGAAGTCGATCTGGCCGTCGCCCAGCGAGCGGAAGCGCCCCGGGCGATCAATCCAGTCCTGGTAGCCGCCGTACACGCCACTGCGCGCGTTGGCACGGTATTCCGCGTCCTTGACGTGGAAGATGCCGATGCGCTGGTGGTAGCGGTCGATGAAGCCGAGGTAATCGAGTTGTTGCAGCAGCAGATGGCTGGGGTCGTACAGCATCTTGGCGCGCGGGTGGTGGTCGACCACGTCGAGGAAGCGTTCGAAGGTCGCGCCGTCGTGCAGGTCCTCGCCCGGATGGATCTCGAAGCACAGGTCCACGCCGCACGCGTCGAAGGTGTCCAGAATGGGCCGCCAGCGGCGTCCCAGCTCCGCGAAGGCTTCGTCCACCAGGCCCGGCGGGCGTTGCGGCCAGGGATAGAAGTAGGGCCAGGCCAGCGCGCCGGAGAAGGTGGCATGCGCGGTCAGGCCGAGGCGCTGGCTGGCCTTGGCGGCCAGTTTCAGCTGCTCTACCGCCCAGGCCTGGCGGGCTGCGGGATCGCCGCGCTTGTCTTCCGGCGCGAATCCGTCGAACAGGCTGTCATAGGCAGGATGCACCGCGACCAGCTGGCCCTGCAGGTGGGTGGACAGTTCGGTGATCTGCACGCCGTGCCCCGCCAGCATGCCGGCGATGTCGTCGCAGTAGGCCTGGCTGCGTGCGGCCTCGGCCAGATCGAACAGGTGGGGGGCGCTGGTCGGCACTTGTACGCCAGAATAGCCCAGCCCCGCGGCCCATCCGGCCAGCGTGTCGAGCCGATCAAAAGGAGCTGTGTCGCCGATGAACTGCGCCAGGAACAGGGCCGGACCCTTGAGCGTCTTCAACGTGTTTCGCCCTTGATGCAATCGATTGCATTATCCTAGCAGCGGCTCCCGCAAGACCTGTTGTGCACTGCACAGCGACAGGAAGAACTAACCGCATGGCAACCATCTACGACATTGCAAAGCACGTCGGCGTCTCGGCCGGGACGGTGTCCCGGGCGCTCTCGCGGCCGGACAAGGTCCTGCCGGCCACGCGCGCACGCATCGAGCAGGCGGTTGCCGCGCTGGGCTACGTCCCCAACGCGGTGGCCAGGAACCTCAAGACCCAGCGCAGCGGCAAGATCCTGGTCACCGTGCCCGATATAGCCAATCCGTTCTTCGCGCAGATCCTGCAGGGCGCGGAGGACGCCGCGCAGGCGCTGGGCTACGCGGTGCTGTTGGGGGACACCCAGCATCTGCCCGAGCGCGAGGAGCGCTACGCGCAGATGCTCCGGCGCAACGAGGCCGACGGCCTGATCGTGCTTGGGCACCGGCTGCCGCCGACGGCGCGCGAGATCGTCCAGCAGCTCGGGGACGCTGCGCCGGTGGTCAATGGCTGCGAGTTTGACCCTGCGGTGGGTATCCCCAGTGTGCATATCGACAATGCCGCCGCTGCGCGTGCTGTCATGGAGCACCTGTATGGGCTGGGGCACGAGCGGATCGCCGTGGTCGGCGGGCCGCCGGACAACCCGCTGCATCAGCAGCGCCTGGAAGGGGTGCGAGGTGCCGCCAGGGCGCGCAAGCGCCTGCGCAGTCTCAGCGTTGCACCGGGTGACTTTTCCCTTGAGTCGGGCCACGCGGCAACGCTTGCGTTGCTGGACGGTGCAACCGCACCGACCGCGATCTTCTGTTTCAGCGACCAGATGGCGCTGGGGGCGATCGCCGCCTGCCGCGAGCGGGGCATCCGCGTGCCGGAGGACCTGTCCATCGTCGGCTTCGATGATCTGGCGTCGTCCCGTTACCTCACGCCGCCGCTGACCACGGTCCGGCAGCCGATGCGGGAGATCGGCGCACGCGCGGTCCACCTGTTGCTGGCGCTCATCGATCGGGTGGACGTGCCGCTGCAGCAGACGCTGGAATTTGACCTGATGGTGCGCGGCTCGACGGCAGCGGCTGCCGGGGCGTAGTGGCAGCGCTTATGATGTCAGGCATCGTGAGGAGTAAAGGATAGGACATCCCATGCGCTTTACTGTTTCTGTAGTCTTGGCGGCCGCTTTGGTGGGCAGTCCCGTGATCGCCGTTGCGGCCGAGTCAGTGTATGCGTCGCTGCAGCGGATCCAGCATGACGATGCCACGCACTCCGGCGTGGAGTCGGTGACCCTTCAACGTATCAAGGTGGATGCCGCTGCGAAGGGCGGCCGCACCGTCACCGTTCAGCCGTTGTGGGCCGAGTATCAGGTGATGGGGCATGGCAAGCGCCTTGTATCCGACCTCGATCAGCGCGAACCGGGCGTGCAGCCGATGCTGGACGCCTTGGCATCCGGGTTCCGCACCACGGTGTCGGCCAGGGACGAGGCGAGCGTGCTGGAGCCGGTGAACACGCGCGTCTGGGAGCAGGCGGTGACGGAAATGCCGGACGCAACACAGTGGCAGCTGTCCGGCGAGAATGTACTGGCCATGCTGCCGCAGCACGGGCCGGGGCAGTGGAAGGTCGGCCAGACCCATCGTCGAACCGCGCAGTCGCAGGCGCACGGAACCGTGGTAGTGGAACAGAAGGTGGTTGCACTGACCCCGACGGTGGCGGTGGTGGATTTCACCGTGAGTGGAAAGGCGCTGAAGGGCACCGGGCGGCAGGCGGTGCGTCGCAGCGACGGCATGCCGGTGGAAACCCGTACAACACTGCATCGTGGTGCGGCGCTCGGCTTTCCGGCGACCACCGAAACCAGCCACGTCGCCGACCTGGCCTACGAACCGTTCCTGGAGCAGATGACTGCCGGGCAGTATCGCCAGCAGGTGGAGGAGCTCACCCGCGAGCTCGCCCTGCCGCCTTACAGTGCGCCAAGCGGAAATCCCAGCGACTATGCGCCGATGATCGACGCCGCCGGCGAGTTGGAAAGCTGGATGGTGCCGGCCGATGTGTTGCCGGATTTTGAAAAGAGCCTGCGCTTTGCGCTGCTGCCGGAACAGGAGACCGGCCGGACCACGCTGGCCATCGGTGCCGAAGCCCCTCTGAAGAAGGACGTAAACCCGCGCGATTACGCCGTACTGGAGCCAGCACTCACCGTGCGTCCTCTCTCCGTGACCCTGCTCGGGCGCGACGGCCAGCCACTTCCGGGGCTGGAGGCGGTGAGGACGCTGTCTTCGCTGCAGATGGAGGGACGCCACCAAGTGGCGGAGCGCGCGCCCTCGTTCCCGTTCCGCCTGCCCTTGAACACCACCGAGCAGCAGCGGCAGGCGCTGCACCGCATCCGCATGACGGTGGATGTTGAAGTTCACCACTGGGTGGGCATGGAGGTCATCAAACCGGGCGAACCCTCCAGGCTTAATCCCAGCGTGCGGATTTCCATGCCGGCACCCCATCGGATCACGCTGTTGCAAGACAGGGTCCAGCCGGCCCCAGCGGAGGGCCTATGGACCACGGTGGTACCGTTGGACGCGCAGGGACGGGAAATTCCGATCAGGCACCTGGCGGTGGGAGCGTTCCAGAAGAGGGTCGGTGACAGCGAACTTCCGCTGGTCTGGGAGTTCAGCAGCCAGCCGTACCACAACGAGCTGGCCGCCGAAGGTCCGGTTGCCGCGCTGCAGTTGCGCCACCATGGCTGGAAAACCCTGCGCCGGGAGTGGGAGTTCTGGCGAGCGGGAGAGGACGGGAAGCTTCTGGAGTGAGGGTTGGCGTACCGGGTTTCTGAGTTGTGTGGGGCGATGATGGGTAATCCGGCATCGCGATGACACGAATGGCGTGGCGCGTCTCAGCCCCTGACGCGTGGGACCAACTGCAGGTACTATCGCCCAACCCGTCACAAAGGAAGGACAGTCAATGAAGCTTTCAGGGAAAGCCGTCGTGTTGATGGCGGTGTTGTCAGGCGGTTCGGTCCTGGTAGGGTGCACGCCGACACCGACCGGCAAGCAGGCCGGTGCCACCGAGGCACCGACCGATAAGCCCCTCGCCCTCATCGAGGTCGTGGCACGTCCGGCCGGTGAGCCGGCGGGTGCCTTCGCGCGCCCCACGCATCCGGGCGATACGGTGGAGATCGCGATCCGCACCGAGGGCGGGACCAAGGGGGCCGATCTGGCGGTCAAGATGATCGCGCTGGCGGATGGCAGCACGGCAGGCACCCGCACGTTGCGGCTCAATGCAGGCAACTCAGCCACGCCGAAGCTGGAATTCAAGCCGGAAGGGGCCTGGGCCACCGGCCGTTACCTGTTCGAGGTGACCCTCAATGGCAAACTGGCCGGCAGCCAGGAGCTGGAAATCTTCCCCGCCGACCCCGCCGACCCCGGCGCACCGGCACCGGCACCCGCTTCGGCACCCTCGCCGTAACCGGCAGCGCTCAGCCGCTACGGCGTGCTGAGCGACTGCAGGAAGGCCAGCAGGTCGCGACGTTCCTCAACCGTCAGACTGATCGGCTGGCCGCTGGCCAGGCCGCGGTAGTACAGTTCGTGTTCGATGGCGGCTTCCAGCGTCGGGATGCTGCCATCGTGCATGTAGGGCGCAGTGCGTGCGACGTTGCGCACGCTGGGCGTGCGGAATGCCCCCATGTCCTTTGGGTCGTACGTCACGGCAAAGCGACCGAGTTCGGCGATTTCTGTGTCGGCCAGGATGACCTTGCCCAGCGGTTCGCCGGCCGCACGCGTCTGGTCGAGACGCGCCTGCAGGGTGCGGATGTTGCCGGCGATGCGCTCGAAGCCGACGCTGGCGTGGTGATGGAGACCATCGCTGAAGGGGCTCTGCGCCTCCGTCAGATGACAGCTGGCGCACTGCGCCTTGCCCTGAAACAACTGAAGGCCGCGTTGGGCCTGGGCACCTATCAACTCCATGTCGCCGGCCGCCCGCGCACTGTCGTACGGACTGGGGCCCGGGTCGAGCTGCAGCAGGTAGCTGGAAAGCGCTTCTGACACGTCGGCTTCGCTGATCTGCAGGCCGAAGAAACGACGGTACTCGGGCAGCGCGGCTATGTGCAGCATGGCCGCAGACACGCTGTCGTGGCCCATTTCCCTGGGGTTGCCCAGTGGCTGCAGAACGGCTTGCGAAAGCGTGTCTTCGCGCCCGTCCCAGAACTGTGGGCCGTGCGCTGCCAACCCTATGAGGCTCGGAGAATTGCGGGTACCTTCGCGCCCGAAGGCACCGACCGACCGTGCGCGCGCATCGGTGAAGGCATGTGCGGAACTGTGACACGTTGCACAACTCGTCCGGCCATCTGCCCCGAGTCGCACGTCGTTGAAGAGGGTCTCCCCCATCTGTACGAGCGCGTTGCGCGGCGGTGATGTAATCGTTTCCTCGGGGGTGCACCCGGGCTGCAATCCGGCGATTGCCAGCACCAGCATCCATTTTGCGGAGGCCATCCCAGTCCTGAGCATCACCTTCTCTGTCTGCCTTGACAGTGTCTGAAGTGGAACTGTATATCGTCCAGATCGAACGCGCCATTGACGGTGCCCGCAGTTTCACGGAGTGGCCAGGAGGCCGCAAGCTCAGGGGTGAGCTGGATATGGACGTACATACTCGTTGCAGGGCCGGCGTTGACCGGTGTCGTGTCGTAGTCGATCGTCGTGGTCATGCCATCCGCCAACGTCTCGCGGTCGGCGTGCTGTGGCTGCTTGCACTGGTCATGGTTGTCCCGGCGTCGGCGACGAGTTACGAGTCCAATTACGGTGAAACCTTCCAGGCACGACTCGTCCTGGCGTCAGGCAGCAGCGCACTTGAAGTGGACGGCGCCGTGGCGCAGGGAAGCACGGAGCTTGGCGGGCAGGAGGTGTTTCTGGCCTTCAATGCCGTTCAAGGCCAACGCCTGGGTGTCGGTCTGTCCTCGATCGCGATCTCCAGCGACAGTTACTTCGTGGCGATGCTGTACTCGCCGGATGCGCGCAGCAGCAGTGCCATCTGTTACCCGCAGTATGGGGGCTGCGATCTGGAAATGACCGCCACGGCCAGCGGTGTGTATCGGATCTATCTGCAGCCGGTGTCAGGCGCGCAGAAGATCACCTACACGGCGGCGGTTTCCACCGATCTGCAGGCCCCGCTCGTACGCAACACACCGCTGCCGGTTTCGCTGGCGCGCGCGGGGCAGAACGGCATTTTCAGTTTCGAGGGCCACGCCGGTGAGTCGCTGCGACTGGGGTTCTCGAACTTCGCCAGCGGCCAGGTCAACGGCAGCGCGTACGTGTCGATCATTGGCCTGGATGGCTATGCGCTCACTGCGCTGAACATCTACGACGACTATGAATGGCAACTGCCGGCGCTGCCGGCCAGTGGCACGTATCGCATCTGGGTCAATCCCACGTATGGCGGCACTTTGAGTACCGATTTGACGTTGCAGTAACCGCGAAGCAACCGCCCCTCCCGGAAGAGGGATGCACTGGAATGGAGCAGAACATGGTGAGCAGTCAAAATCGCTGGATGTCCGTCGCAGGAGGTGTGCTGCTGGGCTTGATCGCCTCGGCCGCACCCTCGGAGCATCTGTTTGCCGCAGGCACGCAGGCGCGTGCAGCGGACACTGTGAACGAAGCCGCCAGCGCGACGATGGCCGGCACGCAACGCTCGCTGCGCCTGGCCGGAGGCCAATGGCTGCAGCTGTCCACCAGCGGTGCCGAGCTGACCCTGCAGGGGCCCGGCGGTGCCAGTGCGTCACGCACGTGGTCGCTGCCCGAGGTGCGCCGGAATGCCAGCCTGACCCTTCTGCCTGACGGTCGGGTGCTGATCTGGGGCGGACACGATGCCCGCGGCACCCTGCAGCGCGACGGCGTCTGGTTCGACCCCGACCTGCGCACGGTGGAACCGGCGCTGCGCCTGCCGATGTCGCCGCGCAGCGGTCACACCGCGACCGTGCTGACCGATGGCCGGGTGCTGTTCGCCGGCGGACGTGGCGAGCATCGCGGGCACGAGCTCTGGCATCCGGCATCGGCCAGATGGATGCAGGTCGACGCAGCCACCCTGGACGCCGGACACCGCGCGGTGCTGCGCGCCGACGGGCAGGTGCATCTGTCCGGGGGCAACGGCGCGGCCGTGCCAACGCGCGCCGATCTGCTGTTCGATCCGGAAACCGACCGCATCACGTCACGCGACACCCGTCAGGCCACGCCTGCCGTCACGGAAGGACTCGCCGGCTCGCTGCCGGAGCAGGGTAGTGCGGATGTCGCCGTGGACGCCACGTTGGCGCTGCGCTTCTCCGATCTGGTGCGTCTGGACGATCTCAATACCGCCACAGTGACGCTGTTCGGCCCCGGCGGTGCCACCCAGGTGCGGGTGACGACGGCAGAAGCGGGTCGCCTGGCCTTCGTGCATCCCAGCCGTCAGCTGTTCCCCGATGCGCCGTACACGCTGATGGTGAAGGGCGTAAGCACGCAGAAGGGCAAGGCGTTGCCGCTGATGATGGTCGACTTCCGCACTGCGGCCCTGGCCTCACCACAGACGGCCGGCACGACGGCGGCGAATCCGCCGACGGCCGTGGCTGAACCGGTCTACTGCGAAGATCGCTTCCGTACCTTGCAGCTGTGCCAGGGCAAGGGCCAGATGCAGGACGGCATGTGGACGCCGGGCCAGGACAACGCCGGTGAAAACTGGCGCGTGGCCGGCCGCCAGCCGGAGCCGGCCTACCTGGGCCTGATGCCGGACATCTTCAAGGCCTGGGGCAGGAGCGCGCTCACCGGTACCGTGCTGCGTGCCGATGGTGTGCCGGTGGCCGGCGTGGCCGTGAGCGTGGGCAAGCTGTCCGCCTTGACCAACCGGGCAGGTCAGTTCCTGCTCTACGACGTACCGCAGGGCCGCCAGCGGGTCTATGTAGACGGTACCAGCGCCAATGCACCGGGCGAAGAATACGGGCAGTTTGTGGTAGGTGTGGATGTACAGGCCAAGGGCCTGACCCAGGTTCCCTTCACCATGTGGTTGCCGCGCATCGCGGCCCGCGACAAGATCCAGATTCCCTCGCCCTCCACCCAGGAACTGGTGCTCAGGCACCCGGACCTGCCCGGCATGGAGCTGCGCATTCCGGCCGGCACGGTCATCCGCGACCAGAAAGGCAAGATCGTCACCGAAGTCGCGATCGTGCCGACCCCGGTGAACCGCTCGCCGTATCCGCTGCCGACCAACTTCCCGATGTACTTCACGCTGCAGCCCGGCGGTGCCGTGCTGCAGGGCCTGACCCCGGAAGCGGGCAAGGGCGCACGGGTCATCTACCCGAACTACGACCGTCATCCGGAAGGTACCCCGGCGGACTTCTGGTTGTATGACGCGATGGAAGGCTGGCGTGTCTACGGGAAGGGCCGGGTCAACAAGGAAGAAACCCAGTTCATCCCGGAACCCGGCGTCGCCCTGCACGAGGTAGTGACATTCGGCGCGGCGGTGAGCCCGAACGATCCGGCACCGGAAGAAGACATGCCGCCGGACGAGCAGGAGTGCGGCGAGTGCAATGCCGGCACCGGCGACAACGCGACGGCCGGCGATCCGATCGACCTGCGCACGGGACGGTTCACGTACCTCGAGACCGACATCAGCATCCACGATGTCATGCCGCTGGAACTGGGCCGCAACTACCGCCCCAGTGATCTGGTCAAGCGGGAGTTCGGCCTGGGCACCTCGGCCGGCTTCATGTACCGCCTGGCCATGCGCGACAACTACGCGAAGATGCAGCTGGTGCTGCCCAATGGCACCCCGCTGGTGTTCACCCAGGCATCCGGGTCCGGCGCGTACGGCACATGGCGTTACAACGGCCGGCATGCCTTCTCGGGCGCGCTCCTAGCGTCGGAAAGTGCGGGTGGGTGGAAGTATCGGCTGACGCTGCGGGACGGCAGTCAGATGACGTTCGAGCAGTACAGCCCGAACCGCATCAAGACCTGGCAGGACCGTTTCGGCAACGTCACCGAGTACCAGTACGACGCCGGTCAGGTCAGCCGCATCCTGTCGCCGAACGGCCGCACGATCGACCTGAGCTACGACACGCAGAACCGCATCGTCGCGGCGGTGGACCCGCTGGGCTCGACCTGGGCGTATGAGTACAACGCGCAAGGCTCGCTGGCGCGGGTGACCTACCCGGACGGAACATTCCGTCGATACGAGTACAAGAGCTACGGGCCGGCCGATTTCCGTCAGCAGGCGCTCACCGCGATCCATGACCAGCGCGGAAACCGGCTGATCTACAACGAATTCGAGGAGCTGGAAACGGGACTGGGGTATCTCCAGACCACCGGCCGCGTGGTCAGGCAGACGCTTGCCGATGGCGCGGTGTACACGCTGCAGTACGACCATATCGACGGAAACACGGTCGGGACCCTGGTCACGCACCCGGACGGCAGCCAGCGCCGGGTCACCTTCGCCGGCGGCATGTACCCGGTGACGGATACCCTTGGCTACGGCACGCCTCTTGCGCAGACCTTCCGCTTCGAGCGTGACGCCGCCGGACGTACCACGGCGTCCATCGCCCCGAACGGACGCCGCACCGAGTACGGCTTCAATGCGGATGGCCTGCCAACCCAGGAAACCCGGTTCGCCGGAACCGACGGGGCGCGTACGACCCGAAGAACCTACACGGCGGACGGTCAGCTGGCCTCCACCCAGGACGCCCTCGGCCGCACCACCACCTTCGAGTATGCCAACGGCTGTCTTGCGCGCACCACCGATTCGTTGGGGCGTGTGGCAACGTTCACCTGCAACGGCTCGGGCCTGATGGATTCGGCCACGGACATCGCGAACAACACCTCATTCATGTACTACTTTGGTGCCGATCTGGTTGCATTCAGCGACGCGATGGGGCGCGATTTCACCTACCGCTACGATGCCTTGGGTCGCGAGATCGCGATGGAGGCTGCAGACGGCGGCATCTTCAACAGCGTTTACGATGCGCGTAGTCGATTGATCCGCACCACGGCACCGGACGGTGCGGTGACCGAGCTGGAGTATGACGGCAACGGCAATGTCACCGCAGCGCTGCTGCCGCATCAGAATGGTGTCACCTACGAGTACAACGCCCGCGATCGTCGGGTGAAGCAGACCGACGCGCTGGGCCAGGAGCAGTCGTGGGCGTATGACGGCATGAATCGCATGGTGCGCTTCACCGACCGTCGCGGTTTCACCACGCGCTACACCTATGACGTGCTCGGTCGACAGAAGACGCAGACCTACCACGATGGCAGCACCGTGGTGGCAAACTACGACGACGCCGGACGCCTGCAGAGTGTGGTGGACTCCCTCACCGGCACGATGTCCTGGGAGTATGACGCGCAGGATCAGATCGTGGCGGCGGTCAGTCCGCAGGGTCGCATCGAATATGCCTACGATGCTGCCGGTCGTCGCACCGCGATGCGGGTCAACGGCCAGCCGGTGATCGATTACCGCTACGACGGGGCGGATCGCATCGACCGGATCGTGCAGGGCAGCGAGGTGGTCGACTACACCTACGACCCGATGGACCGGCTGCTGAGCGCCACGCTTCCCAACGGCGTACAGGCAGGCTATGCGTATAGTCCGGCCGGCAAGCTGACCGGCATGGCGTGGAAGAAGGCGGATGGCACGCCACTCGGTGCGGTCGGGTATGCGTACGACCGTGCGGGCCGGTTGGCCGCCCAGAGCGGTACCTTCGCCGCGCAGGCACTGCCCGAGGCCCGTGCGCCCGTCGGCTTCGACGACAACAACCGGATGAACGCCTATGACGGGGCAGCGCTGAGCTATGACGCCAACGGCAACCTGATTGCCGACGGCAGTCGCACCTATGAGTGGGACGCCCGTGGGCAGCTTGCGACGATCAGGCAGGGTGGAGTGGATATCGCCCGCTTTGCCTACGACGCCTTCGGTCGTCGCATCAGCAAGGTCGAGTCCGGCGTTGCCCGGACCTACCTGTATGACGGCAAGGATGCGGTGGAAGAAGTCGTGGATGGGAACGTCGTTCCGGTACTCCCCGGTCTGGACGTCGACGCCCGTGTGAGCCGCGGTGCGGGAACCGACCGCCGCTATTTCGTCCTCGACCACCTCGGCAGCACACGGGCATTGACCGATGCGGCGGGGGATGCGGTGCAGCAGTACCAGTACGATCCCTACGGCAGCACCCAGCAGGACGGGGCAGACGCCGGCAATCCGTATCAGTACACCGGCCGCGAGCACGATGATTCAGGGCTCTACTACTACCGTGCCCGGTATTACCACCCCGGCATGGCGCGCTTCATCAGCGAGGATCCGATCGGTCTGGACGCCGGGCCCAACCTGTACGCGTACGTGGATGGCAATCCGCTGGGCTACCGTGATCCGGACGGTCATCAGAGTGCGCCCGTCGCGCCCCCGCGGGCACCGCAGCAGGCCCAGCAAGGGGCGCGCCCGCGTGGGGCACCACCGGAAGCGCGGGGCTTCAACCAGCAGAACTTCGATGCCATGTCGAACTTCCCTGATCCCCAGAAGCTGAACTGCAGCCCGATCAACGGTCACTGCACGACGCCGGTGTATGTCTGCACCTGTCCGCAGCAGATGTTCTGCGAAAAGAACCCCTATGGAGATGGCCAGATGCCGCAGATCGGTCCGATGCCACGCGACAACCCGTCCTGCGTCTGCGTCCTGAAACCGATGCAGGTGCCCTGATTCGAATCCCTGCCGGCAGGCAGCGTGGGCATTACAGGGTGTTGTCCAGGTGGGTGCCGAGTAACGGCACCCACCCTCTCATGCAGCGGCCAGCAGGTCGTGCGCCAAGGTGAACTTTCATGAATGCAGTCGTATGTCGTGATCCCGCTACGCGCCGGGGCCCAAGGCTGTCGTCACGTGTCGCAGCGTCTGTGCTTTGGTTGTTTGCGCTTTTGATCGCGGCACCCGCTGCGGCCACCAGCTACGTCTATGACGTCAACGGCCGCGTCATCGCGGTGACCAACGATGCCGGCGAGTCAGCCCGCTACGTCTACGACGTGATGGGCAACATCGCCCGCGTCGAGCGCCTGGCTGTCGAAGAGCTGGCCTTGTTCGCATTCACGCCCGGACGAGGCGTCAGCGGCATGCAGGTGCGGCTGCAGGGTCACGGCTTCAACGCCCAGCCCACCGCCAACGCGGTGCGTTTTGCCGGCACGTCCGCCACGGTGCTCAGCGGTACCGCCAGCGAACTGGTGGTACTGGTGCCCGCCGGGGCCGTCACCGGTCCGATCTCGGTGACGACCGGCAGCCAGACTGTGGCCAGCAGCACCGACTTCGTTGTCGACCAGAATGCGCAGCAGCCGCGTATCGATGCGATCGCGCCACAGGTGGTTACGACGGGAGCCAAGGTCACGGTCACGGGCGGCTCGTTGTACCCCATCGCCCATCAGACGACCGCGCGCATCGGCACCCGTGCCGGTGTGGTCGGCAGCGTGGATGATGCGCAGCTGACATTCGCGGTGCCCACGCTGGCGGCCAGCGGCAAGGTGTCCGTCTCCACGCCGTACGGCATGGCCGTCAGCACGCAGGACCTGGTGGTCCTGCCCAGCGGCATCGCTGCCGCCGACATCGCCGGGGTTCGACGGGTCATCCCGGATGCGCCGGCGGCTACCGACACCGTGGCGACACCGGGTCAGCAGTTTGCGCTGCTGGTGGATGCAACGGTGGGCGAACTGCTGGACGTCCAGCTGTCGGCGATCACCGGCGGCAATCTGGCCTGGTCGCTGTACGACCCGACCAATCGCCGGCTGCTCACCGGCACCGCGACGACGGCCAATCCCACGATCCTGTTGCCCGCCGCGGCGCGCGCGGGCACCCACCTGCTGCTGATCAAGCCGGCACAGGCACCGGCCAGCTGGAACCTCGCCATCGACCGCAGTCGGAAGATCACCGTCGGTGCCGAGGCCCTGGCGGTTGCCACCGCCGTGTCCGGGCAGAGGAAGCGGTTCTATTTCGAAGCAGGCCCGGAACAACACCTCGGCATCGGCGTGGCCGAGTTGGCGCTGTCGACCGGCTCGTCGATGTCCACCGCCGTGCACCGCGGCGACGTCAGTGTCACCAATGCCTCCTGCCTGGGCGGCCGGGGCGGATGCCAACTCAATGTCCGCGCCAGCCAGCGCGGTATCCACACCCTGACACTCACCCCGGGGAGCACGCAGACCTTCCAGACGCTGATCACGCTCAGCGCTGATCTGGTCGCCACTCTGGTGCGCGAGGTGCCGTTGCACCTGGGCCTGCCCCGACGCGGCCAGAACGCACGCCTGTACTTCACGGCGCAGGCAGGGGAGTCGCTGGCCCTGCAGGTGCTGTCCCAGCAGACCCTGCCGGCGGGCTACAACGTCAACTACGCGATCTATCGTCCGGACGGCACGCTGATCAAGAGCGCCAACACCGTCACGCACAACATCTACACGCTGCCCTCGCTGCCGCAGACCGGCACCTATTCGGTGTTCGTCGATGGCGAGTATGGCGCAAGCGTGGCTGCGCAGATCGTCCTGCGCGTCGGCGCGGACAGTGGTGGGCAGCTCGACGGTGAACCTGCGGAGCACGCCACCGAGGTCGGCGGCGCGTCGGTGTATTTCGACTTCGAGGTGGACCGTCTGGACGAGCTGGTCGGCATCGGCATCAGCGACCTGGTACTGAGCAGCGGCACCACCGTGTCGATGACGCTGTACCGTCCCGACGGCAGCACGTCCAGCAGTACCACGTGCTACGCAGCGCGGGGCGGTTGCGGCCTGAACCTGCGCTCGTCCCAGGTCGGGCGGCATACCGTGCTGCTGCAGCCGACAAGCGCTTCGCAGACGATGCGCCTGAAGGCCACGGTGACGCGCGACCTGCAGGTGGAGGTGGAACCGGAGCTGCCGGTGCAGTTCGACCTGGATCGCCGCGGTCAGAACGCGCGCCTGTTCTTCGAGACCACCGAAGCACAGACGCTCGCGTTCCTGGTGTCGGGGGTATCGACCTTGCCCACCGGGAAGGCCGTGACCTTGGCGGTGTATACGATGGACAACGTGCTGGTCACCAGCGCCAGCGTCTCCGATCTGGAGATACTGCGTTTGACCAACCTCGCGGCCGGTCGCTACTACCTGTTCATCGATCCGGCCGATGGCGCGCAGGCGCAGGGCCGCGTCACCCTGACCACCGGTCTGCCGGCGGGTCTTGCGGTCGATGGGCCGTCGGTGGAGCACGTCGCGCCCACGCCCGGACACCCGGCGTTCTTCGCGTTCGCCACGACCGAGCCGGAACAGCGCCTGGGCCTGGCCCTGCATGGGATGGAGCTCAGTTCCGGCACCTCGGTGAGCGTGACCGTGTACGGACCTGCCGGTCAATCGCTCGGCAACACCAGCTGCAACGCTGCACGCGGTTGCGAGCTGAACGTGCGGGCGGCGGTGCCGGGCAGCTACAGCCTCGTGGTGCGACCGACGGCCACGCAGTCAATGCGTTTCACGGCCACCCTGTCCAACGACGTGGTGATCAATCTCGCGCGTGAAACCCCGCTGGCGCTGGATCTGCCGCGCTACGGGCAGAACGCGCGGTTGATGTTCGATGCCGAGGCCGGCGACAACCTGGCGTTGCAGGTCAGTGACCAGGCAACCCCGACCGGTTCAAGTGCAAGCTATGCAGTCTACAAGCCCGACGGCACGTCGCTGACCAGCGTTACGGTGACGGGATTTGGTCAGCAGCGCATGATGAACCTGCCGGCCAGTGGTCGATACATGATCCTGGTCGATCCGACCTATGGTGCCACTCTGCAGGCACAGGTGGTGCTCACCGCCGGCAATGGCGGAGCCCCCGAGCTGGATGGCGAGGAGGGCGTGGTGCTGAGCCCCGCCGCAGGCCAGGCAACCTTCGCCACCTTCGAGGTAACCGAGGTCGATCAACGGATCGGCATCGGCCTCAGCGAACTGGTGTTGAACAGCGGCAGCTCGGCGTCGTTGATCGTGTACCGTCCCAGCGGCGCCTCGGTGGGCAACATCACCTGCCAGCAGAGCAACAAGGGCTGCGAATTCAACCTGCGCGCACCGGAGACCGGCGTGTACGGGATCGTGGTCGATCCGCAGAACGGCTCGCAGGTCCTGAATTACCGCATTTCAGTCAGTAACGACTTGCGACGGAGCCTGCCGCGCGATACCGACGTGATGCTGGACATCGCACGGCATGGCCAGAACGCGTGGCTGGCGTTCGATGCCCAGGCCGGCGAGACGTTGGGGCTGCGCATTGCTGGCCAGGCGACGGTGCCGGCGTCTACCATCGTTTCGTATCAGATCCTGCGACCCGATGGTGTGCAGCTGGCCAGCCGCACGCTGACGTCGCATGACCTGATCAACCTGCCGACCTTGCCGGTGTCGGGCACCTACCAGCTGTTCGTCGATCCGCGTTATGGTGCCAGGCTCAGCGCACAGCTGCGTCTGACCGACGGCACCGATGGGGGCACGCGGGTGGAAGGCGACCCGGTGACGTTCGCCACTACGCAGCCGGGCCAGCCCACCTACTTCACGTTCCAGGCGGTCGCGGGCGAGCAGTTGGGTCTGGGCATCAGCGACCTGCTGGTGTCCACGGGCAGCCAGGTGGGCGTGACCGTGTATCGGCCCGGCGGAGCCAGTGGCGGGACGGTGACCTGCAACGTGAGCACCCAGGGGTGCGCGCTCGGCTTCACTGCAGCCGATACCGGCACTTACAGCGTGGTCGTCATGCCGCAAAGCGCTACCCAGACCGCCAGCTTCACGGTCACGCTGTCGCGCGATATCGTCAGCGAGCTGGCACGCGATACGCCTACCGATCCCGCCATCACACGCCGTGGCCAGCGGGCCCGGTTGAACTTCAGCGGTGTGGCGGGTGAGGTACTGGCGCTGCAGGTGGCCGGGCAGTCCACGGTTCCAGCGGCACGCCTGGTGTACTACCGCGTCTACAAGCCGGACGGCACCCTGCTGAGCAGCGTAAGCACGACGGCTTTCACCACGCAGGAACTGCGTCTGCCCACGGACGGGAACTACCAGATTCTGGTGGACCCGAACTACGGCGAAACCGTGAGCAGCCGGGTCACATTGACCGCCGGCCAGGCCTTCGCGGTGGATGGCGTGTCGGGCAGCATCGCCACCGAACAGGGCGGGCAGCCGGTACGTGCCACGTTCAGCGCCGTTGCCGGGGACAGACTGGGCGTGGGCGTGTATGACCTGGCAGTGTCTACCGGCACCTCTGTCTCGGTCGGGGTATTCCGGCCCGACGGCACGAGTGCGGCCAGTGCGACGTGCAGCGCGGCCAACAACGGCTGCAAGCTGAGCCTGACAGCGACCCAGACCGGCACCTACGTGGTGGTGACCACGCCGCAATCCGCCCCCCAGACCGTGTCGTACCGCATGGCGGTCTCGCAGGACAGCACGGGTGTTCTCACTCCCGACGAGCCGGTGGATCTGGTTGTGTCGCGGCGTGGCCAGAACGCGCGATTGAGTTTCACTGGCCAAGCCGGCCAGTGGCTGTCGCTGCAGGTCGCCGGCCAGGTGACGGAACCGGCAGCGCGCACGGTTTACTACCGCGTGTACCGCCCGGACGGGACGCTGCTGACCAGTCTGAGCAATACCAGCGCCGACGCGCTGCGTCTGGCTGCGTTGCCCGTGGCCGGTACCTACACGGTGCTGGTCGACTCGGGGCAGGGGGAAACGCTGCAGGCGCGGCTGACCCTTGCGACAGGGAGCAGCGCGATGGTGCTGGACGGCGCGTCCGCCATGGTGGCGACCGACATCGGCGGGCAGGAAGTGTTCCTGACGTTTGCCGCGACCGACGGGCAACGGCTGGGCGTGGGCCTGCGCGACCTGCAGGTCTCCACGGGTACCAACGTCTCGGCGATGCTGTATCGGCCTGACGGCACCTCGGCTTCGGCCACGTGCACCGTGCAGTACGGCGGCTGCGAACTGGACATCACCGCGAACGCCACCGGCGTGTACCGACTGTATGTGAAGCCGCAGTCGGCCACGCAGCAGATCCAGTTCACCGCCACGGCGTCGACCGATCGCGAGGCCACGCTGGTGCCGGACACGCTGCTGGCGCTGACGCTGGACCGACCCGGGCAGAACGGCTGGCTGAGCTTCGCCGGTGTCAGCGGTGGGCGGCCGAGCCTGGAGATCACCGATCACACGATGCAGCCTGCGGGCGGCACCGTGAACTACTTGATCTACAAGCCGGACGGGACCTCGCTGACGTCGACCAATGTCACCGGCGCGCGCGTGCTCCAGCTGCCCGTGCTGCCTGCCAGTGGCACGTATCGGATCCGGGTCAATCCCAGTTACGCATCGCCGTACGCGGTGGGCTTGACCTTGAAGTAGTCGCGGCAGTGTATCGTCGCATCGGGACGCGCCATGAAGGCGCCTGCAATTCCACGGAGCGGCCGGAAGGCCGCGCGCTCAGGGGTGAGCTGTATGGAAATCAACGCACGTCGCAGTCCCGGCGCTGGCCGGCGCCTGGATCCGGCTGAAGACAGTCTGCTGCGGCGAGGGAGCCGCATCGCGGCGTGGGCGCTGTGCCTTCTAGCGCTGGTGCTGGTCGGGCCGGCGTCTGCCACCAGCTATGTCTACGATGCGAACGGACGGGTCATCGCGGTTACCAACGATGCCGGGGAAGCCGCGCGCTATGTATACGACGTGATGGGCAACATCCAGAAAGTCGACCGCCTCGCGGCCGACGAGCTGGCATTGTTCGCGTTCGCACCCGGTCGGGGCGTCAGCGGCACCCAGGTGACGTTGCAGGGGCATGCTTTCGCCACTGAACCCACCGCCAACACCGTGCGCTTCGCAGGCACGCCGGCCAGCGTGCTGCGCGCAACCGCCAGCGAGCTGGCGGTGCTGGTTCCTGCGGGCGCGGTGACCGGTCCGATCTCGGTCAGTGTCGGCGGCCAGACGGTCACCAGCGCGACCGACTTCATCGTTGACCAGAATGCGCGGCTTCCGCGTATCGACACCTTCTCTCCCCAGATCGCCAGTGCCGGGACGCGCGTCACGGTGGAAGGCGAGTCGCTGTATCCCATCGCCCACCAGACCACGGTCCGCATCGGCGCACGCACCGGTCAGGTCGGCACCGCGCAGAACGTGCAGCTCGATTTTGTCGTTCCCCCGCTGTCGGCCAGCGGCAAGGTCTCGGTGTCCACGCCGTATGGTCTGGCGCTCAGCACGCAGGACCTGCTGGTGCTGCCGCCCGGTGTTACCCCCGAAAGCGTGGCGACCTTCCGCCGCGTGGTGCCGGACGCACCCGCCACCGGGTTCACCGTGGCCACCCCTGGGCAGCAGGCGGCGATCCTGGTGGAGGCTGCGATGGGCGAGCACCTGGACGTGCAGTTCTCCGGCATCACGGCCGGCAACCTGGGCTGGTCGTTGTACGACCCGACCAACCGGCTGGTGGCGTCGGGCACCGCCAGTATCAACGAGCCTACCGCACTGCTGCCGCCGGCGACCCGCGCGGGCAGCTATCTGCTGCTGGTCAAGCCGACCCAGGCACCGGCCAGCTGGAACCTCGGCGTGGAGCGCAGCCGGGTCATCGTGCCCGGCGGTGATCCGCTGCAGCTGACCACCACCGTGGGCAACCAGCGCAAACGACTGGTGTTCTCGGCGGCTGCAGACCAGGTGTTCGGCCTGGGCCTGGAAGACATCACCCTGTCCAGTGGCAGCGTGATGATCGTGACGGCGATGGCGCGCGACGCCAACCTGGGCAGCGCGACCTGCTACGCCAGCATCGGCGGCTGCCACCTGAATCTGCGCGCCCGCCAGGCACCGCACACGCTAACCTTCACGCCGAGTGGCACGCTGCAGACCTTCAGCACCCGGGTGACGCTCAGCCCGGACCTGCCGCACACGCTGCAACGTGAGGTTCCGCTGGACCTGACGCTCGCCCGGCGCGGCCAGAACGCACGCGTGTTCTTCGACGCGCAGGCCGGCGAGCCGCTGGCGTTCCAGATGACCGGTCAGGCCACGCTTCCCGCGGGCCGCAGCGTGAACTACGCGCTGTACAAGCCGGACGGCACCTTGCTGACCAGCGCCAATGCCACCAGCCATCTGCTGCTCAATCTGCCGAACCTGCCGCAGAGCGGACGCTACACGGTGTTCGTCGACGCGGAGTATGGCGCGGCCGTGTCCGCGCGCGTGATGGTGAGCGATGGCAGCGGCAGCGGCGGCGGTGGCCAGGTGGACGGCGACGCGGCGGCATTCGCTACAACGGCCGGTGGGCAGTCGGTGTACTTCAACTTCACCGCCACCGAGGCGGATCAGCGTATCGGCGTCGGCATCAGCGACCTGGTGCTGAGCAGTGGTGCTTACGTGAACGCCACGGTGTACCGCCCCGATGGCACCAGCGTGGGCAGCAGCACCTGTTATGCGTCCAGTGGCGGGTGTGGGATCAATGTCCGTGCAACCGTGGTTGGCCGGTACAGCGTGATCGTGCAGCCCATGAACGCCAGCCAGACCATGCAGCTGCGCGCCTGGGTGTCCAGCGATCTGCAGGGCGACATTGCACGCGAAACGCCTGTGCAGCTGGCCATCAACCGCCGCGGCCAGAACGCGCGCCTGTTCTTTGACGCGCAGGCGGGCGAGACGCTGGCCGTGCAGGTGGCGGGGCAGACCACGACGCCTGCAGGCAGGCAGGTGTACTACCAGGTGTACAAGCCGGATGGCACGCTGCTGACGTCCGTGTATCCCACCAGTTCGGAGACGCTGCGCCTGCCAACGCTGGCCGCAACGGGCCGCTACCTGCTGTTCGTGGATCCGGTGGACGGTGCCGAAGCGGTTGCACGGATCACGCTGACCACCGGACAGCAGAGCGGCATGGTGCTGGACGGTGCGCAGGGTGAGGTGATCGCGCCGATTCCGGGACACCCGGCATTGCTCACGTTTGCCACCACCGAGCCCGATCAGCGGCTGGGATTGGCACTGAGCGACATCCAGGTAAGCACCGGGACGTACTTCAGTCTCTACGTGTACGGACCCAACGGTACGCACGTTGACAGCACGACGTGCTACGTCAGCCAGCAGCGCTGCGCGTTGAATCTCCGTGCCACGCTGGTAGGGACCTACAGCGTGGTGGCGACGCCGCAGTCCGCCGCCCAGACGGTGCAGTTCAGCGCCACGCTGTCGAATGACCAACGTGCCGCGCTGGTACGGGAGCAGCCCCGTGCGTTGAGCCTCGACCGGTTTGGCCAGAACGCGCGCCTGCGGTTCAACGCGGAAGCGGACGAAGCCCTTGCGGTCCAGATCACCGGGCAGTCCAGTACTGGCAACGCCAGTGTCTCGTACACGGTGTACAAGCCGGATGGCGCGTCACTGACCAGCGTGAACGCCACGACCCACGGTGAGATGCGGATCATGAAGGCCCCGGTCGCAGGGGAGTACGTGATCTTCGTGGATCCCGCCAATGGAGCAACCGCGCAGGCCAGCGTCCTGCTCACCGCCGGCAATGGCGGTGATCCGGTCATCGATGAAGGCGTGCAGCAGGTGGAAACCACGGTGGGTGGGCAGGCGACCTTCGCCACCTTCGAGGTGGAGGAGGTCGACCAGCGCATCGGCATCGGCATCAGCGACCTTCTGGTCAGCAGCGGCAGCTACGCGTCGGTCTATGTGTACCGCCCCAATGGCGCATCGGTGGCGAGCGCGACCTGCTACCAGAGCTACAAGGGCTGCGGTCTCAATCTGCGCGCACCGGAGGTCGGAACCTACGCCATCGTGGTCACGCCCGCGAGCGCGACCCAGACCCTGCGCTACGGCGTCACCGTGAGCAACGATCTGCGTCGCCTGCTGCCGCGCGAAACGACGACAATGCTGGATATTCCGCAGCGGGGTCAGAACGCGCGCCTGGGCTTCACCGCGCAGGCCGGCGAAACGTTGGGCCTGCAGGTTGTCGGGCAGGTCGCCAACCCGGTGGGCACCACGGTGTCCTACCAGGTGTTCAAGCCGGACGGAACGTCGCTGGCCAGTCGCAGCGTGACAAGCTCCGACACATTGAATCTGCCGACGTTGCCGGTCAGCGGCGAGTACCTGCTGTTCGTGGACCCGGACCAGGGGGCCGCAGCGACGGCCCAGCTGCGGCTGACGAGCGGGGATGACAGCGGAACCGTGATCGACGGAGACTCCGGTGCGTTCGCCACCACCCAACCCGGGCAGCCGACCTACCTGACTTTCCAGGCCGCTGCCGGTGAGCAGCTGGGCCTGGGCATCAGCGACCTGGCGGTCTCCAGTGGCAGCTACGTCAGCGTGTATGTATATCGACCCGGTGGCGCGTCGCTGACCAGCACCCCCTGCTACGTGTCTTATGGTGGCTGCGTGTTGAACATCAACGCCACGGAAGGCGGTACCTACAGCGTGGTCACATCGCCGCAGAACGCCACGCAGACCGCGCAGTTCAAGGCCACACTGTCGCGCGACCTGCGGCTGAGCCTGCCGCGCGAGCAGCCGTTTGAGCTTGCGCTGCCGCGTCGTGGGCAGAAGGCACGCCTGAGCTTCAGTGGTGAAGCCGGTGAGTCGCTGGCGCTGCAGGTGGCGGGCCAGGCGACCTTCCCTGCATCGCGAAGTGTCTACTACCGTGTCTACAAGCCGGACGGCACGTCGTTGACCTCGTTCAGTGCCACCGCGTTTGCGGCACAGGAACTGCGCCTGCCGGTTTCGGGCACCTACCAGGTGCTGGTGGAAACCAGTTACGGCGAAACGGTGAACAGCCGGCTCATGCTGACGGCAGGTGCGGCCGTGCCGGTCGACGGTACACCGTCAACGGTGGCGACCGACTACGGCGGCCAGGCCGTGCGGAATACGTTCCAGGTAACGGCGGGGCAGCAGGTGGGCATCGGTCTGTATGATCTGGCCGTGTCTTCCGGCTCCTACGTGAGCGTTTCGCTGTACCGGCCGGACGGCACCAGCTCAACGTCCACCACGTGCTACACCTCCTACCAGGGGTGCAAGCTCACGCTGGCGGCGGCCCAGACCGGGGTCTACAGCCTGGTGGTGACGCCGCAGTCGGCTACCCAGACCTTCACCTACAAGGTGGCGGTGAGCCATGACGTGACCGGCGCGATGACGCTGGACGAGCCGCTGGACGTGGTGCTGTCGCGGCGCGGTCAGAATGCCCGCTTCACCTTCAACGGATCGACGGGGCAGCGACTGTCGCTGCAGATTGCGGGACAGGCCACGGTACCCGCCGCGCGGACCATCTACTACCGCGTTTATCGCCCGGATGGCACGCAGTTGACCAGTACCGGTACCAGCACCTACACCGGGCTGCGGTTGCCCGCACTCCCGGTGGACGGTACCTACACCGTGCTGGTTGACTCCAACTATGGTGAAACCGTGCAGGCCCACCTGACGGTCGCTTCCGGGAGCAGCGCGTTGCAGGTTGATGGTGCCACCGCCAGTGCATCCACCGAGGTCGGTGGCCAGGAGGTGTACCTGGCGTTCAACGCGGAGGCGGGACAGCGCCTGGGCATTGGCCTGTCCAACCTGGGCGTATCGAACGGAACCTACTTCTCCACCGTGGTCTACCGCCCGGACGGCAACACGGCCAGCGCCACCTGCTACGTGCAGTACGGCAGCTGCGAGATGAACCTCGTCGCCAACGCCACCGGCCTGTACCAGCTGTATGCGTCGCCCGTGCAGGCTGCCCAGACGATCCAGTTCACGGCGACAGTCTCCACCGATGTGGGGGGCACACTGGAGCGCGATACCCCACTGCAGTTGTCGCTGCCGCGGCATGGCCAGAACGCCTGGCTTCAGTTTGACGGCACGGCCGGCGAAAGCCTCTCGCTGCACGTGACGAATCCCGTGACCCAGCCTGTAGGTGGTAACACGTACTACGTGGTCTACAAGCCTGATGGCACGTCGCTGACCGCCATCAACATCAACGCAGCGCGGGTGGTGCAGTTCGCGGCATTGCCGACCAGTGGTACCTATCGCATATCACTGAGCCCGACATATGGCGTTCCGCTCGACGTGGGTTTGACGCTGAAGTAAGGAATCACCTCAACCGTCCGCTCGCGGACGACTGGCGCAGTGGACTGGAGCAGGGCATGGGCAGCAATCGCAATCAGTGGATGTCCGTCATGGGTGGGGTGCTGCTCGGCCTGGTGGCTGCAGCAGCACCGTCCGATCGTTTGTTCGCCTCGGGAGCGGCTCCGGTGTCGGCGGCCACAGCGGGCGCGGGTGCTGGTGGCACGGTGCAGCCGGGCAGGGAACAGGCGCTGCGCCTGACCGGTGGACAGCGGCTGGTGGTATCGGCTGATGGTCGCCAACTGCAGTTGCGGAGCGCAGGCGCACCGGAGAGCTCGCGCGACTGGCCGCTCGTCCCCGCGCGCCGCAACGCCAGCCTGACCGCGCTTCCGGACGGACGGGTGCTGCTGTGGGGTGGCCAGGATGCCGCCGGCAGCGTGCAGCGCGACGGCGTCTGGTTCGACCCCGACCTTCGCATGATCGAACCCGCGCTGGGTCTGCCGATGAGCGCGCGCAGCGGTCATACTGCCACCGTGCTCACCGACGGTCGCGTATTGTTTGTCGGTGGTCGCGCCGAGCGCAGCGGCGGCGAGGTGTGGACGCCCGCCACCGGAAAGTGGACCGCGCTGGATGGGGCGAGCATCGACCCGGGGCACCGCGCAGTGCTGCGTGCCGACGGCGAGGTGCTCATCGCAATGGCCGGCGCGGACCTGGCCTCACGGCGGGGCCTGCTGTTCGACCCGGTCAACAACACCCTTGCCCCACGCGAGCAGGAACCGCACGCATCGGCCGTTGCCGAAGGCCTGGCCGGTGCGTGGCCTGAACACGGCAGCGTCAATGTCACCGTCGACGCAACGCTGGGGCTGCGCTTTTCCGACCTCGTGCGCCTGGAGGATCTGAATCCCGCCAACGTGACCCTGTTCGGGCCGGGCGGCGGTACGCCGGTGCGTGTCACGGCTGCCGAAGACGGTCGCCTGGCGTTCGTCCACCCCACGCGGCAGTTGTTCCCGGATGCGCCCTACACCCTGATGGTGAGGGGCGTGGCGACCCGTAAGGGCGAGCCGCTACCGTTGATGAGCGTGGACTTCCGCACTGCGGCGCTGGCTTCGCCGAATGCGCCCACGCCCAGCGCTGGCAGCATGGGTACCACCGCGCCCACCACCTGGTGTCAGGGCCGTAGCCGCGGGCTGGACCTGTGCCAGTCGCGGGGGGCGATGGAGGAGGGTATCTGGACCCCGGCCAGGACAACGCCGGTGAAAACTGGCGTCTGGCCGGTCGCCAGCCGGAGCCGCGCTATCTCGGGCTGATGCCGGACATCTTCAAAGCCTGGGGCCGCAGCGCCCTGACCGGTAGCGTCCTGCGTGCCGACGGCGTGCCGGTGGCCGGTGTGGCGGTCAGCGTGGGCGGCATCATCGGCCACACCGACGCCCAAGGCCAGTTCCTGCTGTACGACGTGCCGCAGGGCCGCCAGCGGGTATACGTGGACGGTACGGCGGCCAATGCGCCAGGCCAGGAGTACGGCCAGTTCGTGGTGGGTGTCGACGTGGCGGCCAAGGGCCTGACCCAGGTACCGTTCACGATGTGGCTGCCGCGCATTGCCGCGCGCGACAAGATCCGGATTCCGTCGCCCACGCTCCGCGAAACCGTGCTGACCCACCCGGACATGCCCGGCATGGAGCTGCGCATTCCGGCCGGCACGGTGATCCGCGACCAGAAGGGCAAGATCGTCACCGAAGTGGCCATCGTGCCGACGCCGGTAAACCGCTCCCCGTACCCCCTGCCGACCAACTTCCCGATGTATTTCACCCTGCAGCCGGGCGGTGCGGTGCTGCAGGGCCTCACCCCGGAAGCGGGCAAGGGCGCACGGGTGATCTACCCGAACTACGACCGTCATCCAGAAGGCACTCCGGCCGACTTCTGGCTGTATGACGCAATGGAAGGCTGGCGCGTCTATGGGCAGGGGCGGGTCAACAAGGAAGAAACCCAGTTCATCCCCGAACCTGGCATCGCCCTTCATGAGGTGGTGACGTTTGGTGCGGCGGTGAGTCCGAACGATCCGGCACCCGAAGAAGACATGCCGCCGGATGACCAGGAATGTGGTGAGTGCAACGCCGGTCGGGGCGGCAATGCGACGGCAGGCGATCCGATCGATCTCCGAACGGGTCGGTTCACCTATGCCGAGACGGATATCGCCATTACCGATGTGCTGCCCATTACCCTGGGCCGCAATTACCGTCCCAGCGACCTCGTGAAACGCGAATTCGGCATCGGTACGAGTGCCGGATTCATGTATCGGCTGGCACAGCGCAACAGCTACGCGCAGATGCAGCTGGTGCTGCCCAACGGCACGCCCCTGATCTTCACCCAATCCTCAGGGTCGGGCGGCTACGGCACTTGGCGTTACAACGGCAGGCATGCGTTCGCCGGTGCGACGATTGCCTCGGAAAGCACGGGAGGCTGGAAGTACCGGCTGACACTGCGCGACGGTAGCCAGATGACGTTTGAGGCGCACAGCCCCAACCGGATCACGTCCGTCCAGGATCGTTATGGCAACCTCATCGAGTATCAGTACGATGCCGGCCGGGTCAGCCGCATCGTGTCGCCCAATGGCCGCACCATCGATCTGAACTACGACACACAGAGCCGCATCACTTCCGCGGTGGATCCGCTGGGCACCACGTGGCGCTACGAGTACAACGCGCAGGGGATGCTGTCCACGGTCATACATCCGGACACGACGACGCGCCGCTACGGGTACAAGAGCTACGGGACGCAGCTGGCCAAGCACGCCTATCTGAATGAAATCCACGACCAGCGCGGTAACCGGCTGATCTACAACGAGTACGAGGAGCTTGACGCAGGGCTTGGCTACGTCCAGACCACCGGGCGGGTGGTGAAGCAGATCCTCGCCGATGGTGCCGTCTATCAGATCCAGTACGACCACCTTGACGGAAATACGCTCGGAACGCTGGTCACCCATCCGGATGGAAGTCAGCGTCGCGTACAGTTCCAGGGCGGAATGTATCCGGCGTCGGACACCCTGGCCTACGGCACGGCGTTGGCGCAGCAGTATCGCTTTGAGCGCGATTCAGAGAGCAGGCTGACTGCCAGCATCGACCCCATGGGACGCCGCACCGAGTACGAATATGACAGCCATGGGCAGGTGCTCAGTACAACGTGGCTCGCTGGCACGGCAGACTAGGTGACGGAGCGAGCGACATACACCACGGATGGGCAGGTCGAGAGTCTGGTGGATCCGATGAATCGCACGACGCGGCTGGAGTACAGCGAAGGGTGCCTTGTCAAGCTCACCAACACGCTGGGCGTATCTGCAGGATTCACCTGTAACGGCTCCGGGCAGCCGGACTCCATGACCACTGCGCTGTCCGATACCTCTGTTGCCTACTATCTGGGAGGTGAAATCGCCGCGCTCAGCGATCCGCTCAATCGCACAACCACGTTCCGTCATGATGCGTTGGGCAGAACCGTTGTATCCGAAGCGCCAGATGGCGCACTCACCCGAAGCGAGTACGATCCATCCGGCCGGATCATAAAGACGGTCGATCCGGACGGCGGCACAACGGAGCTCGGATACGATGCCAATGGCAATCTCACGGCGGTACTGCTGCCCCACCAGGCGGGTGTCACATACGAGTATGACAGCCGGGATCGCCTGATCTCGCGCCAGGACAGCTTCGGGCACGTTGAGCGGTGGACATATGACGGTATGAATCGACTGCTGACCCACACCGACCGGCGCCAGCAGACGACCCGGTTTGACTACGATGCGCTGGGGCGCGGCAAGACCATCACCTACGCGGATGGGAGTACCACCACCGCGACCTACGATGCAGGTAGCCGATTGCTGAGCCTGACCGACTCTGTGTCCGGCACGTTGGCGTGGACCTATGACCTGATGGATCAGGTTGTCGAATCAGTCACTTCGCGCGGTACCATCGCTTACTCCTATGACAAGCTGGGTAATCGTACCGGTATGCAGGTATCGGGCCAGGCGGCCGTCGAATACCAGTACGACAATGCCAGTCGTCTTGTATCCATCCTCAGTGGTGGAGAAGTTGTCCAGTATCAGTACGACGACACCGGGCGGCAGACGCGCGTGGTGCTGCCCAAGGCAACCCGGGCCGACTACGGGTTCGATGGCGCGAACCAGCTCGTGGGGTTGACCTGGAAAAACGGTGCCGGCGAGACCCTCGGGACGTCGACCTACGCCTATGACCAGGGCGGACGGATCCGCTCTCATACTGGAACCCTTGCTCCGCAAGCGCTCCCGGTCGCTTCGTTGTCGTCGGCGTTCAATGACAACAACCAGCAAACCTCGCGCGATGGCGAAGCGTTTGCGTATGACGCCAACGGCAACATGACGGCCGGGGACGGGCGAACCTACCATTGGAATGCTCGAAACGAACTGGAGCGCGTCGAGGCAGCGGGAACGGTGATCGCACGCTTCGTCTATGATGCATTGGGGCGTCGCATCGCGAGAACGGAAGAGGGCCTGGAGACCACGTATCTGTACGACGGGCACAACGTCGTGCAGGAGGGCGGGGCAGGTGGAACGGTGTCGCTGCTGAATGGGCTGCAGGTGGACGAGCGACTGGCTCGCGGTGAAGGAGCGCAGCGTCGCTTCTTCATGGTCGACCCGTTGAACAGCACGCTCGCCGTCACCGATGGACAGGGGGCGGTCTTGGAACGCTTCGATTACGAGCCCTACGGAGGGAGCTCGTCGTCCGATACAGGGTATCGCTTCGCCGGCAGGGAGCGTGATGCTTCAGGTCTGCACTATTTCCGGGCCCGGTACTATCACCCTAGGCTGGCGCGCTTCATTAGTGAGGACCCGGGTAGATTCGCAGACGGCCCAAACGTCTATGCTTACGTGCGCGGAAATCCGATCAGCTTCTCCGATCCGTTCGGGCTGGCACAGTTCGGTTTCCGACCGCTAGGCGAAGGAACCGAGACGTTCAAGAAGAACGAAGTGCCGAGTGGGAAGCGCAACAACCACTTGGCGCACGAACAGTTGTGGTATGACGACAAGGCCGGCGGGAGTACTGGTTTCTTCGGTGACAACGGAACCTGTGGAAAGAAGGGTGTGATCCGCGCGGACACGGGGCACACTCGTGCGCAGTACTCCATGCATGGTCCCAAGTACGATGACGCGCGCATGCGCCAAGCTGCCGAAACGGTGAACAAGAAGTGGTCGAACAAGACATACTGCGTGCTCGGTAGCAACTGCCAGACGTACGCCGATGCGCTGCGCCAGGAGTACAATCGCCTGGAGAAGGCCCAGAAGAAGGCGGGTAAGTGATGAGCGCTTTAGTCAGGTCGGTTTGGCTCTTCCTTTCATTATGGCTGGCACTGCCGGCTCTGCTGTGGTGGGCTACGAAAGCTCTGGATAGCCTGCACGTGTTCGTACTCCACCAGATCTACTATCTGCCCCTCGGGACATGGATAAAGGAGCCCTTCTTCAGGCCCGACTCCGAGGTGTTGTTCTTCGTATTGCCTGCAGGGCGGGTACTCACCGCGCTCTTTTATACGGCCGTCATCTGGGCGGCCGTCGCTGCGTGGCGGGGCTGGAAGAGGCGTCGTCACTAAGGTTCGCCTCGCGTTCCCGCGAGACACGGTGATCGGGACTCCGCCCTCGAGCACTTTCTAGAAGCGTCGCTGTTTCGGGTCCCGGCGCACGTCGTTGCGTCGGGACCTACGTAGAACTACTGACGACCCTGAGCAGACTGTCGACTACGCTTGCTCGCATGGCCGATGTCGATCCACAGCAGGAGCCGGGTGCCCGGTGGGTGCCGATGGCCGCCATCGCACTCGGCCAGGTCATCGTGTCCTACAACGTCGCCGCACTGCCGGTGGTGATGGGCGGCATGGTCGAGAGCTTCGGCGTGCCTGCGACTGCGGTGGCCACGGGCATCGTGGTCTACACCATGGTGCTTGCCGGTCTGGTCATGCTGGGTGCAAAGCTGGTGCAGCGATTTGCCACGCTGCGCATGTTCCGTGCCGCGATTGTGATCTTCGGGGCGGGGCAGGCGCTGATGATGGCCAGCCCCTCGGCCGCGGTCATGATCGCGGCGCAGATGGTCTGTGGCGGCGCGGCCGCGCTCATCGTGCCGGCCCTGGTGGCGCTGATCGCGGAAAACTTCGAGGGACCCCGACAGGCCACGGCGCTGGGGGTGCTGGGGTCGGCGCGTGCGGCGGCCGGGGTGGCGGCGTTCCTGCTGGGTGGCATTCTGGGTACCTGGGTCGGCTGGCGTCCGGTGTTCGCGGTCTCTGTCTTCGTGGGGGTAGCGGCCCTGATACTGAGCTTCCGCCTGGAGCCGGACCAGCCACGACCGGACGTGAAGTTCGATCTGTTCGGCGCGCTGCTGGCCGCCGCGGCCATCGCGCTTGTCAGCCTCGGCTTCAATCAGCTGGGGAGCTGGGGCGTGGGCATGGCGCGCGCTGCGGCCCCCTTCAGCGTGCTGGGCATATCACCGGCGTCGTTGATGATCCTGTGCGGCGTCCTGCTGGGCCAGGGTTTTTTCGTGTGGACCCGGCGGCGGGTGGCGTTGGGGAGAACGCCGCTGGTGGCGCTGCAGGTGATTGAATCGCGCGGTGAGCGCGCAGCAGTGCAGGCGATGTTCGCGATCGGCGCATTGGAGGCGGCACTGAACTTTTCGGTGCCGCTCTACATCCAGATCGTGCAGGGACGAAGCGCGTTCGCCACCATGGTGGCGACCCTGCCGTTCAAGCTGACGGTGCTGTTCGTGGCCGTGCTGGTGGTGCGGTACTACAGCCGTTACAGCCCTCGACAGATCGGCCGGGTCTGCTTCGCGCTCTGCGCGGCGGCGTTGTTGTGGCTGGCCTTCGTGGTGCGGAACGACTGGCGCGAATTCAAGGTGATGCTGGGCATGGTGGTGTTCGGCATCGGGCAGGGGGCACTGGCCACGCTGGTGTTCAACGTGCTGGTGACCGCATCGCCCAAATCACTGGCGGGGGACGTGGGTTCGCTGCGTGGGGTGACCAACAACCTGGCCACGGCGGTGGGAACCGCGCTGGCCGGCGCGCTGCTGGTGGCACTGTTGAGCACAGCGGTCACCCGACAGATCACCGACAACCCCACGCTGCCGCCGGCCCTGCTTTCGCAGGTAAACCTGGATTCGATCACCTTCGTCAGCAATGATCGACTGGAAGTGGTGCTGGCAGCCACCACCGCGACGTACGAGCAACAGGCCGAAGCACTGCGCATCAACACCGAATCCCGCTTGCTGGCGCTCAAGCGTGCATTGCTGCTGATGGCCGGGGTGGCGTTGCTCGCGATTTTTCCTGCCAGCCGATTGCCGGACTACCGACCGGGCGAGATTCCCGAACCCTGAGGAAGCGCCAGCACAGCGGCAACAATGTTAGGGTGGGTTCATCACGAACCGCCGGAGCCCCCCATGACCCCGCCCCTTCGTATCGCGGCACTTACTGCCGCCGTCCTGCTTGCCGGCTGCGCGGAAGCCCCGGCACCCGCTGTCACCAGTGGCATCCCGGATGCCACTGAGAACCCCGCCACCCATGCGTTTCACCTGATCCACGAAGCGCCCTCGACGTATTTCGTGGACGCCACCGCGACCCATGTGCCCATGGCTCCCCAGCTCCACGCCACCGACTCGGTATTCGTGGACGTGGACAACGACGGCCATCTTGACGTGGTGGTGTCCGTCGAACACGGGGTGAATCGCCTGTATCTCAACGAGGGTGGCGGCAAACTCCGCTATGTACCGGATGCCTTTGGTACCACGTCACACGACAACGAGCACGTGCGCGCCGCCGACGTCAATGGCGATGGCAACATCGATGTGGTGTTCGTGGCCGAGGCCGACCGTCGCCACCAGCTGTTCCTCGGCGATGGCAAGGGTGGCTTCACCGACGCCAGCGACCGGTTGCCCGCGCACAGCCAGGGCAACGGGCTGGCGGTGGGCGACCTCAATGGCGATGGCCTGCCGGATATCTTCGTCGGCAGCACCGGTGAAGTTGAGGGCGGCACCGAGCGTGCGCGGAACCTGCTGTTCTTCAATGATCCGGCGCGTCCCGGCCATTTCATCGATGCGACGGCCTCGCACCTTCCCGACGCCGACGACCAGACCGAAGGCGTCGCACTCGCGGACATGAACGATGACGGCCACCTCGACGTGGTGCTGGCCAGCCCGACCCATCCCAATCGGTTGTTGCTCAACGACGGGCAAGGGCGTTTCACCGACGCCTCCGACCGCCTGGATCTGCGCGTGCCCATGGAAACCCGCGAAGTGCACGTCGCCGATGTGAACGGCGACGGCAAACCGGACATCCTGTTCTTCAACATCACCAGCAACAACGGCGGCTGGGAGAAAGATCCGCAGACCCGCCTGCTGGTCAACGACGGCAACGGTCGCTTCGTGGATGAAACAGAAAAGCGCCTGCCCAAGCACACCTTCTCCAGCTGGGCCGGCACGGTGGTCGATTTCAACGACGACGGCGCACCGGACCTGCTGGTGGGCGCGATCCAGGTGCCGGGCTTCGTGCCGCAGCAACTGCGGGCCTGGCAGAACGACGGTGCAGGCAACTTCACGGACGTGACGCTGGAGGCGGTGCCCGGCATCACCGTCGGCCGCAGCTGGAGCATGGGGCAGGGCGACCTTGATGGCGACGGACGCACCGATGTGCTGGTGGGCGGCTGGGGCACGCAGGCGCGCCTGTTGCTCACCGACGTGAAGGCCTACCAATCGTCGATGAAGTGAATGCGCGGCGTACGTGCGGCGAACGCATGACCGACAACCGGTAGAAGTTCGCATGCACCACCCCGTAGAAGTACCGAAGACCGTGCCGCACGCACGCAGGTAGCCTGCCAGCATTGCCCCCGCTGGAGCGCTGCCATGCGTTTCTGGATCGTGCCTGTGTTGATCGCCGTTGCCTGTGCTGGATGCCGGAAGCAGCCGGACGACACGGCCACTGCGCCTGCGGCCCCTGCAGAAGCGCCCGCCGCGACGCCGGCTGCGGTCAATCCTCCGCCCCCGCCGGCGGCATCGCCCGCGCCCCCGGCACCGGTCGCGCGCACGGCCACGGGCGCGATCATCGTGACGCCGGCCAACTTCATCCGGGCGGAGTCGGATACCTACATCGCCAACCTGGCGAAGGAATCCGGTGGCCTGGGCAAGCTGCTGCACCGCCGCGAACCGGCGTCCATCGACAACCAGACCGTGATCCGCCTCAACCGCGACACGCTGTACAGCTCGGCGGTATACGACCTCGATGCCGGTCCGGTCACGGTGACGTTGCCGGACGCCGGGGACCGCTTCCAGTCATTGATGTTCATCACCCAGGACCACGACAGCTGGACCGAGTACGGGGCCGGCAAACACGAGGTCAGCCGTGACAAGGCCGGCACACGCTATGTGGTGGTGGGCGTGCGCACGCTGGCCGACCCGAACGATCCGGCCGACATGGAGATCGTGCACCGGCTGCAGGACGCGATCGTGGTCGAGCAGGCCGGAGGCCCCGGAACCCTGGACCTGCCCACCTATGACGCAGAGAGCCAGAAGAAGGTGCGCGATGCATTGCTCGCGCTGGGGGCTACCACGCCGACGTTTGATCGCGCGTTCGGGCCCAAGGGCGAAGTTGATCCGGTGAACCACCTGATCGGCACCGCCGCCGGCTGGGGGGGGAACGCCGACAAGGACGCCAAGTACGTAAGCGTCACCCCGCCGAAGAACGATGGAAAGACGGTCTACCGCCTGCGCGTCAAGGACGTGCCGGTGGAGGCGTTCTGGTCGGTGACGGTCTATGACGCAAAGGGCTATTTCCAGAAGAACGCGCAGAACGCGTACTCCCTCAACAACCTGACCGCGAAGAAGGACGACGACGGCGGATTCACGATCCAGTTCGGTGGCTGCGACGGCAAGGTACCCAACTGCCTGCCCACGGTCCCCGGCTGGAACTACACGGTGCGGATGTACCGCCCGCAACAGGCCGTTCTTGACGGCAGCTGGACGTTCCCGGCCGCCGAGGTCGTGAGCTGATCGATCCCCACGTTCACAGGAGTGTTCCATGGCAACGGCACGCGCAAAGAAAGCTGCATCTTCCAGGTCCGCCACCGCAAAGCCCGCGCGCGGCCGCAGCAGCGGGGCGAAGTCCACGGGCCGCTCGGCCAGGAAGCCCAACATCCTGGTCATCTGGGGCGACGACATCGGCATCAGCAACCTGAGCTGTTACAGCCACGGGCTGATGGGCTACCAGACGCCGAACATCGACCGCATCGCGCAGGAAGGCATGCTGTTCACCGACGCCTACGGCGAGCAGTCGTGCACCGCCGGGCGCTCGTCATTCATCACCGGGCAGAGCGTTTACCGCACCGGCCTCTCCAAGGTCGGTCGCCCCGGCGGCAAGGAGGGCCTGCAGCCGGAGAGCGTGACCATTGCCGAGCTGCTCAAGGACCAGGGGTATGCCACCGGCCAGTTCGGCAAGAATCACCTGGGCGATCTCAACAAGTACCTGCCCACGGTGCATGGCTTCGATGAGTTCTTCGGCAATCTGTACCACTTGAATGCCGAGGAAGAGCCGGAGATGTACGACTACTTCCCCGAGAAGGATTATCCGGACTTCCGCAAGCAGAACGGTCCGCGCGGCGTGCTGCACTGCTGGGCGAGCGACAAGGACGACGCCACGGAGCAGCCGCGCTGGGGCAGGGTGGGCAAACAGAAGATCAAGGACACCGGCGCGTTGACGAAGAAGCGCATGGAAACCTGCGATGACGAGTTTGTCGCCGAGGCAAAGAAGTTCATCAAGCGCAACCATGCCGATGACCAGCCGTTCTTCGTCTGGCTGAACACCACGCACATGCACATGTTCACGCATACCAAGAAGGCCAGCCTGGGCCAGGCGGGTCGCTGGCAGTCGCCGTACCACGACACGATGATCGACCACGACCGCAATGTGGGCGAGATGCTGGACCTGCTGGATGAACTGGGTATTGCCGAGGACACGCTGGTCATCTACTCCACCGACAATGGGCCACACCGCAATTCGTGGCCGGATGCCGGCACCACGCCGTTCCGCAGCGAAAAGAACACCAACTGGGAAGGTGCCTTCCGTATTCCGCTGCTGGTGCGCTGGCCCGGTCATGTCGAAGCCGGCTCCATCGCCAACGGTATCGTGCAGCACCATGACTGGCTGCCCACCTTCCTGGAAATGGCGGGTGCGCCCAAGGTGGTGGAGCAGCTCAAGACCGGTTACACCACCAACGGGAAGACCTTCCGCAACCATATCGATGGCATCAGTCTGCTGGGATACATCACCGGCAAGCAGAAAGAGAGTCCGCGCAATCTGTTCATGTACTTCAGCGACGACGGTGACGTGCTGGCGATGCGCTACGACAACTGGAAGGTGGTGTTCATGGAACAGCGCTGCCAGGGCACCATGCAGATCTGGGCCGAGCCGTTCACCGCGCTGCGCCTTCCCAAGCTGTTCAACCTGCGCACGGATCCCTACGAGTATGCGGACATCACCTCGAACAGCTACTACGAGTGGTTCCTGTACCACGACTACCTGCTGTTCGCGGCCTTCGGCATTGCCGACAGGTTCGCGCAGACGCTGGTGGAGTTCCCGCGCGTGCAGGCACCGGGCAGCTTCACCATCGACGATGCCCTGGCGAAGATGAGTGCGATGTCGTCCAACGACTGAATGACGGCGAGATAGGCGATTCTGACCTGTGTAGGGACACGCCATGCGTGTCCTCGAAATGCCGGCGATTCCGCGGACACGCATGGCGTGTCCCTACGCGCTGTTCGGACGCCGCGCAGCCGGGCAGAGCCCGGCTCTACTGAGTGGACCCGCGCCGGTCGTGATAGCGCGCGACGCTCTGCTGCAGGTCTTCCAGCGCGCCTTCCGGCAGCCATAGCTGGCGTGAGCCACGGGTTATCGCGGTATATGCCGCACGCACCGGGTTGTGGGCGAAGCGTCGGGCGAAGCCGGTGCGGAAACAGCAGGGGGCCATCGCCACCTGGGCGAACTCGGTGTTCTTGGTGTGTTCGATGAGCATCAACAACAGCGGCGTCTGCGTGTGCGGCTGCAGGCGTTCGCACAGCGCATCGAAATGCGCACGGTTGTAGCCGCGCATGAACAGGCGCGGCACCTGGGGCAGCTGCTGCTCGTCCCATTCGGCAAGCAGGTCCTCCCAGCGTCGGCTGCTGCCGCCCTGGGTGGTCAGCTCACGGTACGCATCTGCGGCGCGGTCCACCTCGCGCGTCAGCTGGCGCAGCGACTCGGGATGAATGCCGAACGCAGCTCCGGCAGCGGAAAGCCGCTGTGCTTCTTCCAGCAGCCGCCAGGGGCTGCCGTACACCTGCGTGCCTTCAGTGGGTACGTCGTCCCAGCGCGTGTAAGGGGTCGCCACGGTGGCATGGGCGCTGGCCCCACTGAAGGGCTGCTGGTACCCGCCCGTTGCGTCCAGAGCCAGCGTGTCGTTGACCAGTTGCTCGACGTAGCGGCCCTGGCGCACCGACTGGTTGATCTCCAGTGCCATGCCGGTGGTAAACCGCGGCGCACGTCCGACCAGGCGCTGATGGGGGTCGCCCAGGCTGATCACCGCACCTTCGTAACCGGAGAGCAGCTGCTTCCAGGCCGGGCTGAGGTCGTGCGCCTCGTCGATCAACAGCGTGCCCCAGCGTGCGGGAATGCGTGCATCGTGCAGTGCCAGCCACTTGCCGATGTGGTCGGGCGTCAGGCTGAGCAGGCCCCCCTTCTGCAGGGCCGGGTCGAACATGCAGCGCCACACGTGCTCGGCGGCCGCGATGAAGGGGGCCGCGTCGAGCAGGGCGTAGGGCACCGCACGCAGGAAGTGACGTGCCTGGAGGTGTGCGGCGGTGGAACGGCACCAGCTGGCAATTCCGTCGAAGGCGATGCGAAGTACGCTGGTGGCCGGGGTGCGGCCAATCGGCTGCAGGCCGATACGGCTCACGATCTCGGCAAACGACAACCGGCTGACCTGGTAAGCCGGCGCGAAGTCGGTGCTGAGCACGCCACGACGATGTGCGTCGGCCGCCACCTGGTTGGCGAACGCGATCTGCGACAGCAGTGCCACCGATGCCTGCGTGCCCAGCCGCTCGCGGAACGCCTGCACCTGGCTGGGGCGCGGCGCGAGATAGGTGAAATGCCGGGTCGCCCCGGCCAGCAGCTGCAGCACCAGATGCGTTTTGCCGGCCCCGGCGTAGGCATCCAGGTCGATGTGCTCGTCATCGTTGGCGACGATAGCGCGCAAGGCACGGGCCTGGTCGTCGGTGTAGTCGTGGTCGCGCTCGATGTAGATCGGTGCGTGCTCGCCGCCGGCGATCGTCTCGCTGGTGTCCTGATAGGCCGCCTCGGTGTAGAAGCGCACCGTGTGCGGGGCCAGGGTGCTGTCGCAGGCCTGTTGAAAGGCCACTGCGTCGAATACCTCGGCCGCCGCATGCTGCTCGAGGATGGATGCCGGTGCCAGTACGCGGTCCTGCGCCGCCAATGCCTGCTGCCACGCCGGCAGCGTGGCAGGCAGGCCGGCGCGCAGTCCGGCCAGCTGCGCGGGCACCGGTCCGGGTTCGGCGGCGAACAGTACGCAGGCCTGTTCCAGCATGGCGTTCAAGGCACCTTCGGGCTGTCGGCCGCGCAGGCACAAGGCCGCGGCGAACAGCCCCGCGCGTTCCAGTGCGCTGGCCGGAATCGATCCGTCTTCCAGGTACGACGCCACCGCCTCCTGTGAAAGCGGCAGCACGTAGGTAGCAGACGGGCGCGAAGACATCAGTAAAGGCTCAGGCGTCTTTGTGGGAACGAACGTTCCTGGACTGCACATGATAACGCAGCGCCAGCAGGCCCTCCGGCGCTGCCAGCGCTTTGGAGGCGGGTGCTCAGCGCTGGCTCACGGGCTTCAGCGGGGCGGGTGCCGTCGCCTTCATCGTGCGCCACCACGGCCGGCCGGGGTGCGGTGCGTTCAGGTCCAACCGCTCGCCCATTTCCGGCGTGGACAGCGCGATGCCACGCTGCGCCGCCAGCGCGCTGACCTGTTCGAACGGGTCATCCCAGGTGTGCATGGCCAGGTCGAAGGTGCCGTTGTGGATCGGCACCAGCCAGCGCGCACGCAGGTCCTGATGCGCCTGCACGGTCTGGGTGGGCTGCATGTGCACGTAAGGCCACTTGGCGTCGTAGGCACCGGTTTCGATGAAGGCGACATCGAATGGCCCGTAGCGCTCACCGATGTCCTTGAAACCGGCGAAGTACCCGGTGTCGCCGCTGAAGTACACGCGCAGCGCGTCATCGATGATCACCCACGAGCCCCACAGGGTGCGGTTGCTGTCGCGCAGGCCGCGCCCGGAGAAATGCTGGGTGGGGGTGAACGCCAGGCGCAGGCCATCCACCTCGGTTTCCTGCCACCAGTCGAACTGGCGCACCTTGTCTGCCGGCACACCCCAGTGGGTCAGGCGGTCGCCGACGCCCAGCGGCACCAGAAACACCTCGGCGCGGTTGGCCAGGTACTTCACCGTGGCGCGGTCAAGATGGTCGTAATGGTCGTGCGAGAGCAGCACGCCGCGGATCGGCGGCAGATCCTTCAGCGCAATCGGCGGGGCATGGAAGCGTTTCGGCCCGATCCACTGGAACGGCGAGGCGCGTTCGGAAAACACCGGGTCGGTCAGCCACCAGCCGCCGCGCAGCTTGATCAGCAGGGTGGAGTGACCCAGGCGGTAGACGCTGCGGTCCGGGGCCTTGGCCAGCGCCTCCGGGGTCAGCACGCGTACCGGTGGCGAACTGACCGGCACGGTGCCGTCCGGGCGGTTGAAGAAGAAATCCCAGAACAGCTTGAGGGTGGTGCCCAGCGATTCTTTCGGCTTGGGCGCGGCATTGCGGAACTGGTCGTCGCTGTAGTGCGGCGAGGTGGGGTAGGTGGCAATGGGCACGGCAGTAATCATCCCGATCAGAATGGAGAAAGACAGCACGACAACAACGGCAACGAGCAGGCGGCGACGCGATCGTGACCGATTGGTGAGTGTGTAGGCACTCATTTAATAACTCCGGAAAACATCAGCGTTGGATCCCCTTCCAGAACAAGTCGAAACCGGCCTGCTGCAGCGTCTGGCGCTGCTCCGGCTGGGCGGCGATGGCCTCCAGCGTGGCTTCAAGCAGAGTGATGAAGACGCGGCCGAGATAGAACGACAGGCGTTCGGGGTCGATATGCGCAGCCAGGTTGGCCTGGAGCGACTGCATCATGCCGCCGAACAGCCCTTCGCAGTGCAGACGGGTGGCATCGCTGATGCGATCGGAGACCTTCAGCTGGCGCAGGGCCTTCTGGTCGTCCGGATGCTGCGATCCCCACTGGATCAGCGTGTTCCACGCGTACTGCAACTGGGTGCGGGCATCTGCCTCGATGGGGAACGCATCGCCCAAGGTCAGCGCCAAGCGCATTTCCAGCTTCACGAACAGCGCGTTGAGCAGCGCGTCCTTGGTCTCGAAGTAGGTGAACACGGTGCCTTCGGCGACCTTGGCGGCCCTCGCGATCTGCGCGGTGGAGGCGGCCACGCCGTGCATGGCCACCAGTTTCCCGGCCGCCGTCAGGATCGCATCGCGTTTCACTTCACTGAGAGGTCGAGCCATGGGTCCCGTAGAGCGGGGCTTGCCCCGCTGCTTTCACCAAATAAATGAGTACGAACTCATTTATACCCCCCTCCCGATCCCATCACAACCCACCAGACTCCCATCGCCGGGCCACCGTTCAGGCAGCCCGGCGGATATCCACCCTCAATTGGTGCGCAGGGTTTCCAGCTCCTTCAGCCGCTTCAACGCGTCCTGCTGTTGCAGCAGGCTGTAGTTGATCCCGCTGGGATTGAGCGAGCTGCCGGCCTGGTAGGGGTAGTCGGTGAAATCCGAGAAGAACGCCTTGATCTGCGCCTGGATGGGGACCAGCAGCCACATCTGCTGGGCCAGGAAGCCGGTGGCCCCACCGCCTTCCTCCATGCCGCGCTCGTACGGGTCTATGCGCAGGTTGGAGATCGTGGCCCACGAGGTCACCTTGCGCGAGGCGGTGGCGATGTTGCCATGGCTGGCCACCGCGAAGCTGACCTTCCAGTCCGCGTAACGCACCGCGTTGAGGTTGCCGCCCTGGTCGAAGTAATACAGCGCCTGGCGCGGGCCTGCATCGACCTTGCCCTTGAAGTACGGGCCAAAGTCGTACCCATCCAGGTGCACCTTGAAGGTCTTCTTGCCGACCTTGTAGCCCTTCTTCATCTTGCCGACCACGTCGTCGACACCGGCGGCACCGCACAAGGTGGGGAACCAGTCGATCAACGAGATGATGTCGTTGTAGGCCGTACCCGGTTCAACCACGCCCGGCCAGCGCACCATCATCGGAATGCGCATGCCGCCTTCCCAGGTGGTGCCTTTCTCGCCGCGGAACGGGGTCATCGCACCATCCGGCCACAGCGCGATCTCCGCGCCGTTGTCGGTGGTGTAAAGGACGATCGTGTTGTCGGCGATGCCCAGTTCATCCAGCTGGTCGAGCAGCTGCCCGACGTGGCCGTCATGCTCGACCATGCCGTCGGCGTGCAGGCCTTTGCCGGTCTGTCCGTCCGATTCCGGTTTGAGGTGGGTGAACACGTGCATGCGCGTGGTGTTGAACCAGACGAAGAACGGCTTGTCGTCCTCCACCGCGTCGCTGATGAAGGTCTGCGCAGCCTCGAGGAACTCCTCGTCCACCGTCGGCATGCGTGCCTTGTTCAGCGGCCCCGTATCCTGGATCTTGCCGCCCGCTTTGGAATGGATCACCCCTCGCGGACCGAACTTCTTCTTGAACGCAGGATCCTTCGGATAGAAGTAGCCTTCTGGTTCCTCTTCGGCGTTGAGGTGATACAGGTTGCCGAAGAATTCGTCGAAGCCGTGATTGGTCGGCAGGTGCTGGTCCTGGTCGCCCAGGTGGTTCTTGCCGAACTGGCCGGTGGCGTAGCCCTCCGCCCCCAGCACATCGGCGATGGTCGGCATCCAGTCAGCAATACCGTGCGGGTCGCCTGGCATGCCGATGGTGAGCAGGCCGGTGCGGAACGGCTCCTGGCCCAGAATGAACGAGGCGCGGCCAGCGGTGCAGCTCTGCTGGCCGTACGAGTCCGTGAACAGTGCGCCTTCGTCGGCAATGCGGTCGATGTTGGGGGTCTGGTAGCCCATCAGCCCGCGCGTGTAGGCGCTGATCTGCGGTATGCCGATGTCGTCACCGAAGATGACCAGAATGTTCGGCCGGGTGGCCTTGGCCGGTTTGGCGGTTTTGGCCGCTTTGGTTGCCATGAGGATCTGCCTTCGTCGCGGGGTGAGTGCTGCCATGCTGGCGGCACGTTACCGCTGGCGCATCGGTAAACCCCGGTGATTTTCCCAGTATTTTTTCGGTGCCAGGGCCAGATGATCCCGGGCCGCAAGGTGGCCCTGCGTTGTGTTCGGGCACCGGGCGGTCTATAACGCCAACGGACCTCCCTGGCAGAACAGACATGGCAACCAGCGGCACCCGCAAGGCCCCGCGTTCATCCGGTTCTGCACCCGCTTCCGGCAAGGTGCGCCTGCTGGCGGGTGACAACCCGCAGATTCCCAAGGGGGAGGGCGAAGGTCCTGTCCAGACCTATCTGGATGCGATCCCCGGCTGGAAGCAGGAGCGTGCGCGACAGTTGGATGCGCTGATCACGGCGAACGTGCCGCAGCTGCGCAAGGCGGTGAAGTGGAACTCACCGTGGTATGGCGTGGAGGGACAGGAATGGTTCCTGTCGTTTCACTGCATCAGCAGGTATTTGAAGGTGGCGTTCTTCAAGGGCACATCGTTGCAGCCCATGCCACCGGTGGAGTCGAAACAGCAGGAGGTGCGCTACCTGCACGTGTTCGAGGATGAACCGCTGGACGAGGCGCAGTTCGTGGCCTGGATCAAACAGGCCAGCAGGAGGATTACCTGATGGGCACCCGTATTCCCGAGATCGACGAGAAAATCGCCGAGCTGAACGACTGGCGCGGCACCACCCTGGCCCATGTGCGTGACCTCATCCATGTCGCCGACCCCGATGTGCTGGAAGAGGTCAAATGGCGCGGCGTGCCGGTGTGGTCGCACGACGGCATTCTGTGTACCGGCGAGACCTACAAGGCGGCGGTGAAACTGACCTTTGCCAAGGGCGCTTCGCTGCCGGACCCCAAGGGTCTGTTCAACGCCAGCCTGGACGGCAACACCCGCCGCGCCATCGACCTGCATGAAGGCGACACGCTGGATGCCACCGCGTTCAAGGCGCTGATCCGTGCAGCCGTAAAGAACAACCAGAAGTAAAGGTGCCCAAGGTGGCGCCAGCGACCAGATTCCGCTAAACATGCAGGCTGGCCCATTCATGGGCCATCCTCCCCCCGGATCTGGAACTGCCTGTGCTGAGTGTTGTCGGTTTGCTGCTTGCGTTGTATGTGGTGTGGCGTGTCATCTGGCCCCTGAAACTGTCCCTGTCGCTGCGCGGCCCGTTAGGCCTGCTGGTCATCGCGCTGGCCCTGCATCACCGGATCGTGGCGCGCTTTGCCGGCACCATGGCCTCGCCGGAGATTCCCAAGGCGGCCATCGCGGTGCTGGCCACCGGCTTCACCGCCTTGTTGCTGCTTGCCCTGTTCCTGATCGTGCTCGACGTCGCCCTGCTGGCGGCGCGCCTGCTGCGCGCCCCACGTGCGGCCAGCGCCTTGCGGCGGCCGTGGCTGCGTCCGTCGGTGGGCCTGTTTGCGCTGTTGCTGTCGGCCTATGGCATCAGCCAGGGCATGGCCGTGCCGAAGGTGCGCCACATCGATGTAGCCATTGAGGACCTGCCCGCTGCGTTTGATGGTTACCGCGTGCTGCAGCTCACGGATATCCATGCCAGCCGCCTGCTCACCGGCGAGTGGGTGGCCAAAGTGGTGGCGGAAAGCAACGCGCAGCAGCCAGACCTGGTGGTGATCACCGGCGACCTGGTGGATGGCAGCGTGGCCGCACGCGCCAATGACGTGCGACCGCTGGGTGAGCTCAAGGCTCCCGACGGCGTCATCGCCATTACCGGCAACCATGAGTACTACGGCCAGTATGCGCAGTGGATGCCGGCCTTCCGCAAGCTGGGCATGACGGTGCTGGAAAACAGTCACACCGTGATCCGTCGCGACGCTGCGCAACTGACCATCGCCGGCGTCACCGACCCGGTCGCCGCGCGCTATGGCTTGCCCATGCCCGATCTGGACAAGGCACTGGCCGGTGCCGATCCGGCCGCACCGGTGATCCTGCTCGACCACCGTCCGACCCTGGCGCGTGCCAACGCCGCCAAGGGTGTCGCGCTGCAGCTGTCCGGGCATACCCATGGCGGGCACATCGTGGGCATGGACCAGCTGGTGAAGCGTGCCAATGGTGGCTTTGTATCGGGCGGGTATGCCGTGGACGGCATGTCCCTGTATGTGAGTAACGGCGCGGGGTTGTGGCCGGGGTTTGCGGCGCGCATTGGTGTGCCGTCGGAGATCACCGTGTTTACCCTGCGGCGGCTTGTGGCCCCTGCGGGCGAGTGACGGTTACTGCAGGGCCGCGCTCTGCGCGGCTGGCGGAGCCAGGCAGAGCCCGGCTCTACTCAACTCCGGTGCCAGCGCATGCGCCACGGCCATGCGCAGCAGGGCAGGGCTGATGTAACGGCGGTGGGTGCGGTCGATCATCGCCATGTAGAAGCGCCCGAACGCATTGTGCGTGCGTACCCGGGTGCCCAGCGAAACCCGCACCTTGCCATCGTGCAGCCGCTCTACCCGCACGCAGGAACGGAAGCGCAGGTGGCGGTCATCGGCACCCAGCAGCACTTCGGCGCTGCTGTCATCTGCATCCACCTGTTGCCCCAGCACCGGGAAGCGGCCTGCGAACAGCCGGCTGCGGTCGTCGGAGAGCAGTGAGGACACCGGGCACCCCAGCGGCGACGTGCGCAGCCGTAACGGGGCCACCAGTACGTTGCGAAGGGCCATCAACTGGCCGACGCCGGCCGGCGGATTGAGCAGGAAACCGTCCAGCACCGTCTCCAGCGTGCGGCGCGCGGAGTGGCCAGGCAGGGCGTGGGCCGGCAGGGTCAGTGACACGTAGTCCTGCTGATGGCTGCCCTCAGGCAGCGTCTGCTGCTGCAGTGAATCCTGCGGTGCTGCGGGATGGTGGGTGACCGCATAGCCCGTGGGCTGGCGGCTGACATAACCACGGATCGGGCGCAGCCCATGCAGCGCCGTGCGCAGCCGACCGATCGGGTCGCGGGTTGCGGCGCACAGCCGGCCCGCCCAGGAGCGCGCCGGTGCATGCAGTGACAGGCTCACGCTGGGCACGCTGTGCGGGTCGGTCTGCGCCAGCAGCGCCTGCAGGTGCGGCGGCAGCGTATCGGTCAGGCTGGGAATGTCGGCGGTGTCGGCCTCCACCCGCGCGCGCTGGGCGTCGCTGAGCGGACCGGTGTGATCATTGGCATGACACGACAAGGCGAACAAGGCCGGATGCGGTGCACGCTTTGACAGGAACTGATGCCAGGTGCCGCTGCCGAAGCGCACCGTGAACAGGCAGTCCGGCGGAACATCGATGAAGCGCAGGGCATGCAGGAACGCAGCGGGATCGGCTTCCAGCTGCGCGTCCGACGCGGTGCAGAAGCGCAGCTGCGCGCCGCCGCTGCCGGACACGGCGGTGAACATGCGCGGACCGGCATGGCGGTGGAAGGGATGGCCCTGCGGTCCCACCGCGAACGAGTACAACGAGGACGGGTCCTGCTGCGCCATGTGCATGCCGCCCAGCCGCGCCGAGGGCTCGTCCAGCGCATCAATGAAACGCGGGTGTGCGGACTGGCGCACCCCGGCGTCGCGAACCAGCTGGTCGCCGGCACCGATTCCGAGCTGGGTGATCAGGGTGACCTCGACCGGGCTGCCACCCCCGTGGGAGGGCAGACTGATGCCGGGGAATGAACGGTCCATGCGGGTCACTCCGGGCATGCTGGCCTCCTCAGCCTTCGGCGGGGGTCTTGCGGGAACGGGCGCGGGCGCGGCTTTCGCGCTGCAGGGGGCCGCCCACCGGGCACACTTCCGCGGCCCAGCTGAACAGCGTGTTGGTCAGGCGCTCGGGCACCTGGCGGAAGTACACGAACTGACCGCGCTTCTCGCGCTCGATCAGCCCGGCTTCCTCGAGGATGCGCAGGTGGCTGGACAGCGCCGGCTTGCTGAAATCAAAGCGTTCGCCCAGCTCGCCCGCGCTCAGCTCGCCTCCACTGAGGTAGGCCAGGATCTGGCGGCGGGCACTGGAGGCTAGGGCTTCGAAGATACGGTCCACGGCTGTCTGTTAACTAATTCGTTAATTAACTATGTCCCCGTTCCGGGCCGGGTGTCAAGTGCCGCGGACGGTCCCGGCACGGCGCGCTCGATCACCTCGAATCGCGCGTTCGGGAGGCGGGCGCGCAGGCTGCCCACCGAGATGTGGCAGGAAGCGCAGATTTTCCGCGAGGAGAACAGCCGCGCGCCGGTGACCTGCGACGGGTCCAGCCGGTTGTCGGCGATGTAGCGCTCGACGCGGTAGTAGACGTTGCGTTCGGCATCGTAGGACCGCGCGTTGCGTTCATTGAACAACGGGCCGTCCAGGTCCTCGGCATGCAGCGAGTGGTTGGGCACGGTGCCGGCGACCTGCCCACTGGAGATCGACACCTGGCTGGGCTGCGCGTCGATGTAGCGCGCCGTCGGCGTGATCACCTCTTTGCCGTCAACGCGCCATCCGGCGGGGACCGAGGCGCTGTCCAGATTCGCGATGGGCAGCAGGCTTCTGCCCTTGCGCTGGCCGGAGGTGGAGTGGAACACGCGGGGCACCGGATCATCGCGCAGGGTCAGTTCCAGCACGGCCAGCGTCTTGGCCGGTCCGCGCCGGGGCGTGAGGTATCGCGCTTCCAGGGTGTCGTCCAGGGTGGTGAACGGGGTGCCGGACGCCGCGGCGGTCGGCGGGCTGAGCAGGTCGCGCAGCGCGCTGTCCAGCCACTGGTCCTCGGCACGCGGCACCCGCCACGATGCGGGGCCTATCTGCCGTCGCAGTTCCTGCACGTACCGGCAGTTGGACTGCGCACACGACATCACCCTCTGCGCGGGCAGGTTTTCGAAGCGGTACGGGCTGCCGGCGCGCACCTCTTCCAGTTGTCGCCCCAGTTCGTCCAGCTGGTCCAGCTGTCGCTGCAGCTGGCTCCCGAAACGCTCCACCAGCTGCACGCCGCTCAGCCGGCACTGCTGGCTGTAATGGAACGCGCCCCACCAGGCGGTCTTCACCGCGTCGTTCTGGGCTGCCGTGAAGCCCAGCGTTTCCAGTGGCTGGAAATCGAGCACCCGCCCCGCTGCGGTATCCGCGTTGTCCTCCAGCAGGGCCACATGGAAGCGTCCGGGCGCGACCCGGGTGATCACGGCGCGGCCGCCGTCGGCGGCGCGCCCGACCACCGCACCCTGGGTCACCTGGCTCAGGTGGTCGACATAGGGGTTGTGCAGTTCCACGCGCAGCAGCTGCGATTCACCGCCGCGCACGGTGGCACGGATGCGCGCCCGGGGAACCGGCGCTGCGTGCTCCGGCGCACGCGCGAAGCGGTAGCCACTGCCTGCTCGCGTCTGCTGCCAGACCTCACCATCGAACACGAACCTGCGTCCGGCGGCGGTGAAGGGTTCGTCAGACACCACCTGCATGCCGGCAAACCAGCCCACGTCGCCCGGAGTGTCGAATACCGGTGACGCGGCGAAGTCGAACAGGGTGATCGCTTCGGTCGAACACAGGGCCGGCACATTCACCTGTCGGCGTACCCGCGCGCAGACCGTGCCGGTCTCGAACGCATGCACGGCATCGTCGCCGCGCAGCGGGCCGTCCAGGGCAAAGCCGGGTGCGATCTCGTCGGCCACGCGCAGCCCGTTGTCGTCCAGCGACAGTGCCGCGCCGAAGGGACGCCGTGCATCCAGGTCGAACCGATGCCAGGCCTCGTCCACGCGAACCACCAGCGCTTCTCCGGCATCTTCGACCCGGGCCAGCGACAGCGTGGGCCAGTGCGCAGCCGCTTCGCGCAGCTGACGCTCCCCGGTGCGTGCGCCGCGCAGCGTGCCGGCCAGCCGCGCCTCCAGCGCCGGCGCCTG
>DGLB01000001.1:0-62157 GCA_002387845.1 Stenotrophomonas maltophilia
TGCGCCCGATCCTGATGACCTCCATCGCCACGGTGGTGGGCGCGATCCCGCTGGTCGTGGCTGGCGGCCCGGGGTCGGCCAGCCGCGGCACCATCGGCATCGTGGTGATCTTCGGCGTCACCGTGTCCACCTTCCTGTCTCTGTTCGTGGTGCCGGCGTTCTACTCGCTGCTGGCCCCGTACACGCGTTCGCCCGAAGCGGTGGCCCGTGAGCTGGAGAAGCAGGAGGCGGAAACGCCGTCGGTGGGCGGGCACGCCTGACCCGGGGCCCGTGGGGCGGGCGGGGCTGAATGCGCGCCACGCGCCCGGGCAACGAGAATCCAGCGCCGTAGAGCCGGGCTCTGCCCGGCTGCTCTGCCGCGCCGCGACGCACGCCCCCACCCGGCGCTACCCGTGGCGGCCGTGATGGTGGAGAATCGACCCGGTCCCCTCCAGCCGACGGGACGTCCTTTTTTTCCGCCGACTGGAGAGAGCGCGTGGAAGCAGCCGTACATTTTGTCAACAGCATCATCTGGAGCAAGGCGCTGATCGCCGTGTGCCTGGGCGCCGGGCTTTTCTTCAGCATCCGTACCCGGTTCATGCAGATCCGCGGGTTCTTCGAGATGTGCCGCCTCACCGTGCAGGGCGAGAAGTCCGATGCCGGCGTGTCCTCCTTCCAGGCCCTGGCCATGTCGATGGCCGGCCGCATGGGCATCGGCAATATCGCCGGCGTGGCCACCGCCATCGCCTTCGGCGGCCCCGGTGCGATCTTCTGGATGTGGGTCATGGGCTTCCTCGGTGCCTCCACCTCGTACGTGGAATGCACCCTGGCGCAGATTTACAAGACCAAGGACGCCGAAGGCCGCTACCGCGGTGGCCCGGCGTACTACATCGAAAAAGCGATGGGCATGAAGTGGTACGCCCTGGCGTTCGCCGTGGCCACCATCATCGCCGCCGGCTTCCTGATGCCCGGCGTGCAGGCCAATGCCATCGCCGACAGCATCATCAACGCCTGCCGTGGCGGCGCCCTGTGCGGCCCGCTGGATGGCCAGGTGATGGGCATGGGATCGGTCCAGGCGCTGAAGCTGGGCATCGGCATCGTGGTGGCGCTGCTGCTGGGCGTGGTCATCTTCGGCGGGGTCAAGCGCATCGCCAACTTCGCCGAGGTGGTGGTGCCGTTCATGGCCGCCGCGTTCATCCTGATGGCCATCGTCATCATGATCATCAACTACGACCGCGTGCCGGAAATGTTCGGCATCATCTTCGACAGCGCCTTCGGCACGCACGCTGCGTTCGGCGCCATGATGGGCCTGGCGGTGGAGTGGGGCATCAAGCGCGGCATCTATGCCAATGAAGCCGGCCAGGGCTCGGGCCCGCACGCCGCGGCGGCCTCGGAGGTCTCGCACCCGGCCAAGCAGGGCTACGTGCAGGCCTTCGCGATCTACTTCGACACCATGATGGTGTGCACCGCCACCGCCTTCCTGATCCTGGCCAGCGGCACCTACAACGTGTACTCGCCGGTGGAAAATGCCGCCCCGATCTTCCAGGGCCTGGCCGGTATCCCCGAAGGCGCCGGTTACGCACAGGCGGGCGTGGAAGCGGTGCTGCCGGGGTGGGGCGCCTCGTTCGTGTCGCTGGCGATCTTCTTCTTCGCCTTCACCACGATCATGGCCTATTACTACATGGCCGAAACCAACCTCAGCTACATCAACCACAACCGCAAGCGCCCGCTCACCGTGCTGGTACTGCGCCTGGGCATCATCGGCATGGTGGTGTTCGGTGCGTTCCACAACGCCACCCTGGCGTGGGCGCTGGGCGACATCGGCGTGGGCCTGATGGCCTGGTTGAACATCATTGCCATCCTGATCGTGCAGAAGCCGGCGATGCTGGCGCTGCGCGATTACGAACGACAGAAGAAGCTCGGCCTGGATCCGACCTTCGACCCCGATGCATTGGGCATCAAGAACGCCGATTTCTGGCGTCAACGCAAGCTGGAGTTGTCCCGTAGTGAATGATCCCTGGAAGAATGCCCGCCGCCCGTCTTCGCGGCCGCCGCGGGCCACCCCGCTGCCCCCGCGCGAGGGTGGCACGCCGCCACCGCCGGGGCGGGGCAACGACGAGCTGCGCCTGTACGGCTGGAATGCCGTGCAGGCCCTGTTCGACAAACGCCCGCAGGCGCTGCGCAAGCTGTACCTGGCCGAGGCGTTGATTCCGCGCCTGCAGCCGTTGCTGAAGTGGTGCGTCGCCAACCGTGTCGGCTATCGCGTGGTGGAAGAGGGTGACCTGAACAAGCTGGCCGCCACCACCCATCATGAAGGTGTCGTGGCCGACGTGCTGCGCGCGCCGATGCTGGAACTTGGCGAATGGCTGGAAAGCCTGCCGGCCGGCAAGCCGGTGCTGGCGCTGTGGCTGGATGGCGTCGGCAATCCGCACAATTTCGGGGCCATCCTGCGCTCGGCCGCACATTTCGGCGTGGCCGGGTTGCTGTTGCCGCCGGGTGCGACGCTGGCGCTGTCCGGCGCGGCAGCGCGGGTGGCCGAAGGCGGCGCCGAAGCCGTGCCACTGGTGCGCCTGCCCGCGCTGCCGCAGGCCATGGCGCAGCTGCGGCAGGCCGGTTTCGGCCTGGCTGCGACGCTGGTCGAGGGCGGCGACAATCTGTTCGCCAGCACGTTGCCGGCGCGGCTGGTGTACGTGATGGGAGCCGAAGGCGAGGGTATGGACCGCACGCTGGCACAGGACTGCGATGTGCAGGTGTCCATTCCCGGCAGCGGTGCGGTGGAAAGCCTCAACGTGGCCTCGGCGACGGCGGTGCTGCTGTCGCATTGGTATGCGCAGGCCGGTGGCGACCGTGGGTCGTCGCGCTGATGTGATTGACCGGGGCGGCGCGTCTGCGCTGCCCTGCGCGGTGTGACCAACTGCTGCAATTCAGCAGTGACTACGGACGATTCAGAGTTTTCGGATGGTGGTGCGGCCATAGGATGCGCCATTGTGAACAGCGGTACCGTATTGCGTAGGTGAGGAGAGACACCCACGCAGTGCGGCACCGTTGTCCGGAACACGGACCATCCGTGTCGCTCACCGCGTGGGGTGTGATGAATCCCGGTGGCCCGGTCGCTTTGCGACCGGGCTTTTTTTTTAGGCACGACGCCACTGGTCATATGCGACACCAGATGTCGCGTTCGGACCAACATGCGTTCAATTTTCAACAAACGGCCAACTTTGAACATTTAATGATTTTTCGCCGCGACGGCGCTCGGCAGATTGCAGCTTCCAACACCACAGGAAGCACCCATGTCGCGACTGATTCCCCTGGCCCTGGCCACCCTGATGTTCGTTCCGGCAATGGCCTCGGCCAGCGGCCGCACGCTCGATGGCGTGAACTTCACCGGTCCGCTGATCACCCCCAATCCGGCCGGCATGCCCAAGGGCAACGCCTACGTCGAGCCCTACCTGGTCCGCATCGACAGCGACCACTTCTATGACGGCGAGGGGCGTCGCCACGACAGCCCCGACAGCAGCGTGTGGCTGACCGTGCTGCCCATCGCCTACGGTCTGGGCGAACGGGTCACTGCCCAGGTCAACCTCAGCGCAGCCCGGGTGGAAGCCGCTGGCGCACGCAGTCGCGGCTTCCGCGCCGGCGATACCACCGCCATGGTCCAGTACGCGCTGCAGAAGTCCAACGAAGACGGTACCCGCCCGGCCATCTCGGTGTCGGTCACCCAGCGCTATGCCACCGGCAGCTATGACCGCATTGGCGGCAACCCGCTCAACGCCCAGGGCGATGGCGTGCAGCGCACCAGCTTCGGCCTGGGCATGCAGCAGGTGCTGTGGATGCCCAACGAGCGGCCGCTGCGCTGGCGTGCCCAGCTCACCGCCAGCCCGGCTCCCGCCCGCGTCGCGTTGAATGACAACAGCGTGTACGGCACCCCCGATGGCTTCCGTGGCAATTACGCACCGGGCTCGCTGCTGGGCGTTTCGGCGGCGGCCGAATACAGCTTCAATGCGCGCTGGGTCGGCGTGTTCGAAGTGGCCGCCAGCCGCCAGTCCGATCGCCGCCTGAGCGGCTATGCCCCCGGTGCCGACGGCAGCGCACAGCGGGTGGAACTGCGTCTGCCGGCCACCCGGGTGGTCAGCCTCGCTCCGGCAGTGGAGTACCACTTCTCGCCCAGCGTCGGCCTGATCGCCGGCGTGGAGTTCACCGTCGCCGGCCGCAATACCGGCAGCTACATCAGCCCGCAGATTGCACTGGGCATGTTCTTCTGACCGCGGGGGCACGCAATGAACATTGAAGACATCGTCACCGCGGTGGTGGGCGTGGTCTGGAGTCCGCTGCTGGTGGGGTTGTGCCTGCTGGTAGGGCTGTACTTCAGCCTGCGCACCCGTTTCATCCAGCTGCGCGCCTTGCCGGACATGGTCCGGCTGATGTTCCAGGGGCGCAGCTCCGGCTCGGGGGTGTCCTCGTTCCAAGCGCTGAGCATGTCCTTGTCCAGCCGGGTCGGCGTGGGCAACATCGCCGGTGTCGCCATGGCCATCGCCTATGGCGGCCCGGGTGCCATCTTCTGGATGTGGCTGGTGGCCTTCCTCGGCGCGGCCAGCGCCTTCGTGGAGTCCACCCTGGCGCAGATCTACAAGGAGCGTGACAGCAACGGCCAGTTCCGCGGCGGTCCGGCGTACTACATCGAACGCGGCCTGGGCAAACGCTGGTATGCCGCGCTGTTCGCGCTCAGCACCGTGGTTGCATGCGGGCTGTTCCTGCCCGGTACCCAGTCCAACGCCATCGTCAGTGCGGTGGATGAGGCCTGGGCCATTCCCGGCGGTGTGGTGGCGGCGGTGATCGTGACCGCAGCGGGCCTGGTCATCTTTGGCGGGGTGCGCCGGATCGCCCAGGTGGTGCAGGTGGTGGTGCCGTTCATGGCGCTGGGCTACCTGCTGGTGGCCGGCGTGGTGATGGTGCTCAATGCTGACGCCGTGCCCGAGATGTTCCTGCTGATCGTGCGCAGCGCGTTCGGAACCGACGCGGCGTTTGGTGCCCTGATCGGCACGGCCATCCAGTGGGGCGTGCGCCGTGGCGTGCTGTCCAACGAAGCCGGCATGGGCAGCGGGGCGCACCCGGCGGCCGCCGCGGAAGTCTCGCATCCGGTCAAGCAGGGGCTGGTGCAGGCGTTCTCGGTCTACATCGACACCATGGTGGTGTGCAGTGCCACCGCCTTCCTGATCCTGTCCACCGGCGCGTACAACGTGTACGACCCGCTTTCCAGCAGCGGGCAGTTCCTGCTGTCGCAGGTGCCGGCGCTGGAAGCCGGGCCGCGCTACGTGCAGCAGGCGGTGGAATCGGCCTTGCCCGGGTTTGGTCGCGCGTTCATTGCTCTGGCCATTCTGCCGTTCGCGTTCACCACCATTCTGGCGCTGTACTACACGGCCGAAACCAACGTGGTGTACCTCAGCCGCAACCGGCCTTCACCGGTGCTGCTGACCATGTTCCGGCTGGCCTTCCTGGCGGCCATGAGCTACTCGGCACTCAATACCGCGACCGTGGCGTGGACGCTGGGCGACATTGGCGTGGGCATGATGTGCTGGCTGAACATCATTGCGTTGTTGCTGCTGCAGAAGCCGGCGTTGGCCGCGCTGCGCGACTACGAGGCCACCCGAGGTATCGGCAAAGACCCGGTGTACAGGCCGGAAACACCGACCCGGGCGGCCCCCGGTGTGTGGGAAACCGCCCGGTCGTGATCGATCATTCGTTCGGCGGCGTGGTCGGCTTGGCCTCGCTGCCGAACGAACCATCGGCCTCGGCGGCCAGGTACGCGAACACCGTGTAAGCGGCCACGTTCTGTGCCAGGGCCGCCGGGTCGATCTTGTCCAGCGTGTCGTCGGCGGTGTGGTGCAGGTGGAAGTAGTCGCTGCCGTCCTGCGCCAGCCACGCCCAGGCACCGCCCTTGGCGGCCAGCGGGCCGATATCCGGTCCCGGGCCGCCCTTGTCCGCCACGTACTCGATACCGAGCGGCTTCATCACTTCCGCAATCTGTCGGGTCGCTTCGCGCGAGCCTTCCGGATTCGGCGAGCCCGTGTTGAAGGCATAGATGCGACCGGCACCGAAGTCGCTCTCGGCGGCCAGCTGGTGCAGGGCAATGTCCTTGGCGTGCGCTTCGGCGTAGGCCTTGCCGCCATACAGACCCTGTTCCTCGTTGGCGAATGCCACCACGCGGATGGTGCGCTTGGGCGCCTGCTTGAGCTGGCCGATCAGGTGGCCAGCGGCCATGGTGATGGCCACGCCGGCACCGTCATCCACTGCGCCGGTGCCCAGGTCCCACGAATCCAGGTGCCCGCCGATCACCACCACTTCCTTGGGCAGGCTGCGCCCGGTGATTTCGCCGATGACGTTGTACGACGTGGCTTTGCCATCCCAGCCGCAATCCAGGTCGAGCTTGATGCGGGTGGGGCCCAGCGCGACCAGGCGTGCCAGCTGGTTGGCATCGGGCACCGACAGCGCCGCGGCCGGAACCGGAGTCAGGCCCTCGTCGAACCGGGTGATGCCGGTGTGCGGCACGCGGTGTGAATCGGTGCCGGCCGAACGCATCACGAAGCCAACCGCGCCCTTGCGGATCGCTTCGGACGGGCCCTTGCTGCGCACCGCGCCGCCCTTGCCGTAGTCGCGGCCGTCGCGGTAGGCGGTCATCTGGTAATCAACGAAGGCGATTTTGCCCTTCAGCGAACCTTCCGGCGCGGCCTGCAGGGCGGCCAGGTCGGCAAAGCGCACCACCTCCGCTTCCACCGTACCGCCCGGGCTGCCGCCCAGCGCGGTGATGGCCAGCGGCTGCGCATGCTTGCCAGTCACCTGCGCGCTTTCACTGCGGCGTTCCCACTTCGGGAACTCCACCGGCTCGGTCCAGACCTTGTCGAAGCCCAACGCCTTGAACTTGGCCACTGCCCAAGCCACGGCGCGCGCGTCGGCTTCGCTGCCGGCGATGCGCGGGCCGATCTCGGTGGTCAGCGATTCCACCACGTCCCAGCCGGTGTTGTCCTTCAACGCCTGATCGCGCAGCTGCGCGGCAGTGCCCAGCGAGGCCGGCGGCAGGGTGGTGGCGGAAGGGGCTGCGAACGCCGGCGAGGCCAGCAGTGCAAGGGTGGAGGCGATGGCAAGAACGCGGCGACGCATGGACGAACTCCACAGAACAGGGCGGAAGCGTCCGAGCTTAGCAGCCTGTGCGCGGGGCACATGGGCGGGAGGTCATGGTGGGGCGGACGCTGTTTTCCAAAATGCGAAAACCCCGCCGGAGCGGGGTTTTCGGGATCATTTCTTCAGGTTGTCGCGGATCTCGCGCAACAGCAGGATTTCTTCCTTCGGAGCCGCCGGCGCGGCTTCCTTCTTCTTGGCCAGGCGGTTGATGACCTTCACCACCATGAAGATCGCGAATGCCACGATGATGAACTGCACCAGCGTGTTGAGGAAATCACCGTAGCCGATCACCACGGCCGGGATCTCGGTGCCGTCCGCCGCCACCCGCGCCGGCGACAAGGTCCACGCCAGTTCCGAGAAGTCCACGCGGCCGATCAGATAGCCCAATGGCGGCATGATGATCTTGTCGACCAGTGCGGTGACGATCTTGCCGAAGGCGGCACCAATCACGACACCGACCGCCAGGTCGATGACGTTGCCACGCATGGCAAATTCCTTGAACTCAGTCAGCATCCCCATCGGGTTCTCCTGTTGTCGTGCATTCAAAAGGCAAGGCAGGGTAGCCCAGCCGATGTCATCCGCCGATGATGCCGTGGCGCTCGGCCACGTTTTCCAGGCGCGCGCTGAAGCGATCCCCCGGCTTCAGCGCGGCCACGCCACTGGGCGTGCCCATGAACACCAGGTCGCCGGCGCGCAGGGCCCACAGCTTGGACAGCTCGTGCAGGATTTCCGGCACGTTCCAGATCATCTGGTCCAGCAGCGACTGCTGGCGCACTTCGCCGTTGATCTCCAGCGACAGGTTCAGCGCGGCCAGGTCACCCACTTCACCCGCCGGCACCAGTTCGCTGACCGGTGCGGAATAGTCAAAGCCCTTGGCGGTGTCCCACGGATGGCCCTTCGCCTTGGCGGCCGCCTGCAGGTCGCGGCGGGTGAGGTCCAGGCCCACGCCGTAAGCAAACACCAGCGCTTCGGCCTGATCCACCGGAAGCTCGCCTGCCGGCGCATCACGGCCAATCGCCACCACCAGCTCCACTTCGTGGTGCAGGTCCTGGGTGGCGGGCGGGTAGGGGATCACATCGTCATGGCCGACCACGATCGCATCGGCGGGCTTGGCAAAGAACATCGGGCGACCGCGGTCATCCGCCGCCGGCACCGCCGCCCCCATTTCGCGCGCATGGTCGGCGAAGTTCCGCCCCACACAGTAGATCCGGCGCACCGGGAAGGTGCCGCCGCCGGCGACCGGAATGCGGGGCGTTTCAGGAGTGGGGATTACATCGGTCATGCGCGCGTGTCCTGTTGCAGGGGTTCACGCGATGGTAGGGCGGACCGCCGGTCCGCAACAACCTCAAACCGCCAATGACCTCAACGCGACAACGGCAACGCCGGCTTGCGCACGACGCGGTACTCGCCTTCGACGATCTTCGGGTCGCCCGCGCGCGCCGCTGCCTTGCGGCTGGCCAGCAGCTTCCACGCCACGCCGGCAATGATCATCGCCGCACCCACGAACACGCCCACGAACACCAGCGCGGCCAGAATGGCCAGGCCCAGCAGGCCCACCGCAACGCGCACCAACGGATGGCGCGGCTTGCGCGGCGCGAACAGGGTGCGGAACTGGTTGAACTGGAATCGAAGCATGGTGGTCATTCGGCTGAAGTCAGCAGGAGGCCAGTATCCGGGGTCACTTGGCCGCATGAGTGAAAAATACGTTAACTGTGACAATCTGTCATTTCAAATCAATGGCTTGCGTTCATTTTCCAGCCAGCCGCGGGTCAGGCATGCGACAATTCCAGCCCTCGCTACGTTGCTGTGGAATGCCATGTCTGTCGCCGACTCCCCATCGCCCCTGATCGCCGTGGACGCTATTGCCGACGGTGCGTTCGCCGAGGTCGAGGTGTGCCTGGACGGCGACTACGAATCGGCAGTGCTGTACCGCGACGGCGGCAGTGTCCGTGGCTGGCTCAACATCTGCCCGCATGCCGGTCGCCGTCTGGACTGGGCCCCGGGGCAGTTCCTGAAAAGCCGCGAAGGGCACCTGGTGTGCGCCGCACATGGTGCTTCGTTCTCGCTGGAGGACGGCGAATGCGTGGCGGGCCCGTGCAAGGGCGACGCGCTGCGCACCGTGGCGTTGCAGGTGCGGGAAGGGCAGGTCTACCTCGCGTGACCCGGTAGCGCCGGCCGTTGGCCAGCCCACACATTGCCAGGGCCGGTCAGAACATCAGGTTGATCATCAACACGACCACCACCGTGTAGATCAACGACAACGGTGCCCCCACGCGCCACAGTTCGCGCGGCGTGTAGTTGGCCGGACCGGTGATCATCGAGATCACCGGGTTGGAGGCGGTCATCAGGTTGTTCGACGCCGACAGCGCCACGATCAACGCGAACGCCGTCGGGTTGCCACCCGCCGCCAGTGCCAGGTTCACCGCAATGGGCACCATCACGATGGTCGCCCCGACATGGCTGATCACCAGTGAGAACACCGTGGTCAGCAACGCCAAGGCGATTTCCAGCGTCCACACCGGAATGCCGGTAGGCAGGCGGTCGATGGTGTGCCCGGCCACCCACGCTGCTGCGCCGCTGCTGTCCATCGCCCAGCCCAGCGGAATCAGCCCGGCCATCATGAAGATGGTTTTCCAGTTGATCGAGGCATAGGCCTCGTCCATGCGCAGCACGCCGGTCAGCAGCATCCCGGCCACGCCGGTCATCAGGGTCAGCGCCACCGGCAGCTTGGAGGTCAGCGCGATCAGGATGGTGATGGCGAAGATGGTCATCGCAATCTTGAACTTGTGCGGCCGCTGCTCGCCCTTGGGGTAGTCGGTAACCACCACGAAGTCGCGGCTTTTGGCGGCCTGCGCCAGATCGGTCCAGATGCTGTGGAACACCAGCATGTCACCGGCGCGCAGTGGCACGTTGCGCACGTCCTCGCGGATGACCTGCTTGTCGCGGTTGATCGCCAGCAGGCTGATGCCGCGCTGTTTGCGCAGCCGCAGCTGCGAAGCGCTCTTGCCGATCACCTCCGAGGTGGGCGGCACCACCGCTTCGGAAATACCCGCGCGGCTGGGGTTGAACAGGTCGCCCAGGTGCTTCAGCCGCGAGGACATGCGCAGGAACTGGTTCTGCGCGAAGTCGCTGACCTGCTGGCGGCTGCCCATCACGCCGAGCACGCTGCCCACCCAGATGCGCATTTCCGCCGGCGGGGCCAGGCGGGTGTCGTTGCCGGTCTTCAGCGCCAGCATCAGCGGCGCGTCGTGCACGGTCTCGGCCTCGCCCAGGGTCATGCCGACCAGCGGGCTTTCGGCGCTGACCACCAGTTCGAACACGTCGCCTTCAATGCCGTAGGTCTTGGCGAAGTAGCTTTCGGTGCGCGCCGGGGTGACACCGTCGTTGGCCAGGGTTTCCTCTTCCACCAGCTTGCGGTCGCCGTAGAAGCGGAAGTACAGCAGCGAGGCGATCACCAGCGCCACACCGATCGGCAACGGCGCGAACATGCGCAGCGGCTCAATCGTGGCCAGGCCGGAAGGCAGGTTGTTGTTGGCCGAGGCCAGCAGGTCGTTCAACAGGATCAGCGGGGAATTGCCGACCATGGTCAGCGCGCCGCCCATCACGATGGCGGCGGCAATCGGCAGCAGCAGGCGCTGCAGGGTCAGTCCGGTACGTGCCGCCAGCCGCGAGGCCACCGGCAGATACAGCGCCATCACCGACGGGTTCTGCATGAAGGACGAGTTCAAGCCGGCAATGGCCGTGGTCATCATCAGCAGGCGGGTTTCCACCCCGTGCCCACGCCGCAGCAGCCACGCCGCCAGCCGGTTCAGCGCCCCGGTGCGGTCCAGGCCCGCGCCGAGGATGGTGGTGGCGATGATGCTCATCACCGCGTTACCGGAGAAGCCGCCGAAGATCTCTTCCGGGGCGATCAGGCCGGTCACGCCCAGCACCACCAGCACCACCAGCGCCACCACGTCGGCGCGGATGCGCTCGAACAGGAACATCGCCATCGTGAAGCCGACCAGCCCGAGCACGAGCTTCATGTCGTTGGTCAGCGTCAGCGCGGTTTCCATGGCGGGGCGGTCCTTGCCTCAGGTCAGGTGCGGTCGTACAGCAGGTCCCACACACCGTGGCCGAGTTTCTGGCCGCGGGTCTCGAAGTGGGTCTGGGGCCGCCACTCCGGGCGTTCCACCTGGCCGCGCGGACCGGCCCGGTTGACCAGCCCTTCGGTGGTCTCCAGCACCTCCCACATCTGTTCGGCGTAGTCTTCCCAGTCGGTGGCGCAGTGCAGGCGGCCACCGGGGCGCAGCTTGCGCACCAGCAGCGCGGCGAACGCCGGCTGCAGCAGGCGGCGCTTGTTGTGGCGCTTCTTGTGCCACGGGTCCGGGAAGTAGATGCGCACTTCATCCAGCGCACCGTCGGCGATTTCCTTTTCAAGCACTTCCACGGCGTCGTGGTGGTACAGGCGCACGTGGTCGGCGTTGTCGTCGGCCAGCGCGTTCAGCAGCCGGCCCACGCCCGGGGCGTGCACTTCAATGCCGATGTAGTCGCGGCTGGGGTCCTGCTGGGCGGCGAAACGCAGCGCGGCCCCGTTGCCGAAGCCGATTTCCAGCACCTTGTGCGCATCACGGCCGAAGGTGGCGTTCAGATCGCGCGGTTCGCCGGTGTAATCCAGGCCGAAGCGCGGCCAGCGCTCGTCGAACGCGCGCTGCTGGGCCGGGGTGAAACGGCCCTGGCGCAGCACGAAGCTGCGGACTTCGCGGCGGCCTTCGGTGACCGTGAACGGTTTCGGCGGAGCCTTGGCACCGCTGCTCGAGAACGGGTCGGTCATCAGCCGATCACTCCTTCCACCGGAGACGACGCACTGGCATAGCGCTTGCGCGCGATGCGCCCGGCCAGGAACGCTTCACGGCCGGCCTCCACCGCCTTGCGCATCGCGCTGGCCATCAGCACCGGATTGCGCGCACCGGCAATGGCGGTGTTCATCAGCACGCCGTCGCAGCCCAGTTCCATCGCAATGGCGGCATCGGACGCGGTGCCGACGCCGGCGTCGACGATGATCGGCACCTTGGCGTTCTCGATGATTTCCAGCAGGTTGTACTTGTTCTGGATGCCCAGCCCCGAGCCGATCGGCGCGGCCAGCGGCATCACCGCCACGCAGCCGATCTCTTCCAGGCGCTTGGCCAGTATCGGGTCGTCGGAGGTGTAGACCATGACCTCGAAGCCGTCCTTGACCAGCTGCTCGGCCGCCTTCAGCGTCTGCACCACGTCCGGGTACAGCGTTTTCTGGTCGCCCAGCACTTCCAGCTTGGTCAGGTTGTGGCCGTCCAGCAGCTCACGCGCCAGCCGGCAGGTGCGCACCGCGTCTTCCGCGGTGTAGCAGCCGGCCGTGTTGGGCAGAATGGTGTAGCGGTCTGGCGGCAGCACGTCCAGCAGATTCGGTTCGCCCGGGTTCTGGCCGATGTTGGTGCGGCGGATGGCCACCGTCACGATCTGGGCCGCGGCCGCCTCGGTGGCGATGCGCGTTTCTTCCAGGTCTTTGAACTTGCCGGTTCCGGTCAGCAGCCGGGACGTATAGGTCTTGCCGGCGATCACCAGCGAATCGGGGGAGGCATGAGCAGTCATGCGGGCAATTATCGCCCAAGCCGACGCTTTCTGCCCGTCTGTCCGATTGCACCGCCGGGCATTCCGTCCAAGTAACCCGTCCACGTAACCCGTCCCGTAGAGCCGGGCTTGCCCGGCTGCTCTACGCGGAACGCCAACAATCCCCTCAACCCCCACCCAACGCGTGCACGATCTCCACCACATCCCCATCAGCCAGTGCATGACTCCCATGCAGACTGCGGGTCACGATCTCACCATTGACCTCCACCGCGACGCGGCGCTGGGTCAACTGTTCCAGATCCAGCAACTGCTGGACGGTGGTGCTGTGCGGAAGCTGGCGGGGAGCGCCGTTGAGCTGGATGTTCATGACGTCATTGTCCCCTAAACGCCGCGCTTCCGCGTACCCTTGCCGCCCCCGTCGGCGGCGGTAACGCCCTGCGTTGGCTCGGTTCCGCCGTTTTCCGTGCGGGTCCATGCCGCAGCGCAGCGTGTATCAGCCGGGATGCAGTAGGACCATGGCACCGTGCGCCGGCGTACGTCGGCCGTTTCCACCCCCAAGGAGTTTTTCATGCAGTTGAGCAAGCGTCCCCTGCGTTCCCTGATGGCCGTGGCCATCGCCCTGGCCGCCGTGCCGGCGATGGCGCAGTCCCCGTATTCCAAGACCGTGTTCATCGGCGACAGCCTCACCGACCAGGGCTACTTCCGCCCGCTGCTGCCGGCTTCGGTCCAGCCGGTCACCGGCCAGTTCACCACCAACCCGGGTTGGGTGTGGGCCCAGTACGTGGCTGACTACTACGGCACCAACGCCACCGCCCACGGCAACGGCCAGAACGGTGACAACTACGCCATCGGCGGTGCCCGCGTCGGCGTGGACACCACCCAGGTGCTGGCTGCCGGTACCCCGGCCATTCCGGTGTACTCGCTGAAGACCCAGACCCAGCAGTACCTGGCCGCCAACGGCGGCAAGGCCGACGCCAATGCCCTGTACACCGTGTGGGGCGGTGCCAATGACCTGTTCGCCATCCAGGCCGGCGCACCGCTGCAGGCCACCCTGGGCGCGGCGGTGACCGACCAGGTCGGCATCGTCGGTACCCTGAAGGGCGCAGGCGCGCAGTACATCGTGGTGCCGACCCTGCCGGACATCGGCCTGACCCCGGCCGCACGTGCCGGCGGTGCCGTGGGCATGGCGCAGGGCACCGCGCTGGCCAAGGCCTACAACGACGCGCTGTTCGCCGGCCTGAAGAGTGCCGGCCTGCAGGTGATTCCGGTGGATACCTTCCACATCCTGCAGGAAATCGTTGCCAGCCCGGCCACCTACGGCTTCGTCAACGTCACCAGCCCGGCCTGCACCACGGCCTCGTCGCTGACCTGCAACCCGACCGCCTACGCCAACCCGAACGCGGCCAACAACTACGTGTTCGCTGACGGCGTGCACCCGACCACTGCCACCCACGCCATGCTGGGCCAGTACACCCTGTCCATCCTGGAAGCCCCGCGCAACCAGCAGATCCTGACCCATTCGGCGCAGACCATCGGTCGTTCGCGCGCGGACCAGGTCAGCCTGCACGTGGGCGGCCGTCCGGCCGATGGCATGAGCTGGTGGGGTGGCGTGCGCGGCGACATGCAGCGCTACGACCACGCCGACCTGTACGACGGCCTGGCCCCGGCCGGCCTGTTCGGCATGGACTGGGCGAAGGACGGCATGGTGCTCGGTGGCTTCGCCGGCTACGGCCGCATGGACGCCGACTTCGGCAACCGCAAGGGTGATTTCACCCAGTCCGACACCACCCTGGGCCTGTTCGCCGGCTGGTACGGTGACAAGGTGTGGGTGAACGGCCAGGTCAGCTACAGCTGGCTCGATTACGACGTTACCCGTCGCGTCCAGCTGGGCCCGGCCGAGCGCACCCACACCGGCAAGCCGGAAGGTAGCAACCTCACCGCCGCACTGAACGCCGGCTACGAGTTCGGCACCGAAGGCGGCCTGCGCCACGGCCCGATCGCCTCGGTGATCTGGCAGAAGGTCAAGCTGGACGCGTACACCGAGTCCAACCTGAGCGCCACCGCGCTGGGCTACGGCAACCAGGACGTCGACTCCACCGTGGGTCGCCTGGGCTGGCAGATGCGCTTCGACGGCGGCAGCGTCAAGCCGTACGCCCAGGTCACCTGGGACCACGAGTTCGAGGACGGCCAGCAGGCCAGCGCCTGGCTGCAGACCATGCCGGACGTGGGCATGTACAAGGTGCCCGGCCTGGAGTTCGACGAGGACTACGTGACCGCCATCATGGGCGTGCGCATGGAGATGTTCGGCCTGAACAGCAACATCGGTATCAGCACCACGGCCGCGCAGAACAGCGCCCGTGACGCCACGATCTTCGCGCAGTTCAGCGGCAGCTTCTGATGTACCGGCACGGGCGGCGCAACGCCGCCCGTTGCCTTTTGGCCGCCCGGGCGCATAGAATTCCCCGGCACCAAGCGGGTGTAGCTCAATGGTAGAGCTGTAGCTTCCCAAGCTACTGACGAGGGTTCGATTCCCTTCACCCGCTCCAGCGTTCGAGCACAGCTCACGCCTGCATCCTCCCCATTCGATCCTGAAACGGCTGCCTGCACCTGTCGGCAATGTGATCGTGTTCGCGCATTCCGATTGGATCCTCGCCGCGCGTTGACAGCATTTTTTTGCTCTGCCACGCTCGCCCGGCATCGGAGATGTCTCACGCACGCGGTCCAGGGGAAAAGGGCCGTCAAGCAGAACCGTCCGTCCATGGCTCGAACCCCGGTTCGGGCCGTTGGGCTGTCTCCGAATCCGTGGGCCATGGGTCATGAATGACCCGGGCCGGCGCTGAGAGCTCCGCTGCATCAACCAGGACGATGAATCTACCAAAGGAACGCAGTGATGGCAGGAGTGCTCAACGGTTTAAGCTTCAAAGAGGACGGCGGCACGCTCACGTTGACGTACCGACCGGGTAACACAGGGGGGAAGTATGAGATCGGCCCGGACGGCACCTCGGCGACATTGACGCATGGCAGGGGATCCATCGGCGTGTCTTCGGACTTCGCCGTAGAGCAGGACGGCAGCATTTCGCTTTCAGGCCCCTCGATGACGTTGGGCTTCAAAACGCCGGGCGGAGTGGAGCTGGGCGTAAAGCTGACTCCGACTGGCAAGACGGTGCCTCATCCGACCGACCCGTTTGCCGCGCCCATTCCCAACGCCACGGCGGACTTTACCCTGGGCCACGAAAAGCTCGGCAGTATCGACATTCCGCTGACCGACGAAACCAATCCTGATCGATGGTTCGACCCGGAACTCGGCGGTATCGCGTCGAAGGGTCTGCTCGGCAATGCCTATAACTTCCTGCGCCACCGCGACCGCGACATCAACGACCAGTACCGCGAAGCCACCGGCGAGAACTTCCAGGACGCCAAGGGCTGGACGCGTCCGGTTGACCCGCTGGTGCTCGACCTGGATGGCGACGGCATCGAGACCGTGGGTGCCAACGGCAAGGTGGTGTTCGACCACGAGGGGAACGCCGTCCGCGAAGGTACCGGCTGGATCAGTGCCGATGACGGCATCCTGGTGCTGGACCGCAACGGCAATGGCACCATCGATGACGGTTCCGAATTGTTCGGTGACCATACCCCCGGCGCGGAACTGGCAACGGGCCAGTCCTCGATCCACTCGGCGGGCCTGCGTGCGCTCTCCACTCTGGATCTGAACGGAGATGGCAAGGTCGATGCGTCCGATGAAGGCTTTGCCTCGTTGCAGGTATGGCGCGATCTCAATCAGGACGGTGTGAGCCAGGCCGGTGAGTTGTTTACACTGTCCGAACTGGGCATCCGCAGCCTTACGGTGGAGGCGACCGACCGTCGCAACGTCGCGCTTGGAAACGGCAATACCGTTGACAGCTACGGCAGCTTCGAGCGCGAAGACGGCACCAAGGGCGTCACCGCCGACCTGCTGCTGGCCAGCAACAACTTCCATCGCGAGTTCGTAGACAAGATTCCGCTGACAGAGCTCGCGCTGCAAGTCGCCGATGTAGAGGGTTCGGGCATGGTGCGCGATCTTCAGGAAGCCGTGAGCCTGGACCCGACGATCTACGAACTGCTCAATCGCATCGATGGCAGCTACTCGCGCGACGAGGCGCTGAAGGCGCTGGACGACGTGCTCCTGGCCTGGTCGAAGACCTCGACCATGACCTCCAGCGTCGAATTCTACGAGCGTGGCGTCAACCGCGTGATCCTGCATCCGAAGGGTAACCGGCTGCAGGGCGAGATCGTGGACATCTCGCAGATGCTCTCCATTCTGGAGAAGTTCAATGGTGAACTTTTCTTCGGCAACGCCGACGGCAAGCTGACCGCCGGTAACGATCAGTGGAGTCCGATCGACTATTACGAATGGATGGAGTTCGACGTGGTGCTGTCGCCGCAGCAGACCGAACACCTGTTCAAGAGCTACGAAGCGCTGAAGATGGGTCTGTACACCGCCGTGATGCTGGATACGCGGATGGAGGACTACGCAGGTGACTTCCGCCTGGGCTTTAATGAAAATGCCGAGTTCATTGTTCATATGGATGCAGCCATTGCCCGTATCCTGCGCACGCAGCAGGAAGAAGGCACCACGGCGGCCGTGGAGGATCTGGCCGACCTGCGCACCCTCGGCGAAGTCCTGCCCCTGGACTGGAGCTGGATCGATATTCTGGAAGATATAGGTGCCCATGCGACCGACCTGGATGAGTTCGCCGCTGCCACCTATCGCCTGATGGGCGTTCTAGGGGGGGGTACCGCCGTGGGCGGCACGGCCGACGACGTCATCGTGGGCACGGCCGGCAACGACGTGCTGGATGGCGGGCTGGGCAACGACGAGATCCGCGGCGGTGCTGGCGACGACCTCATCGAAGGTGGCCAGGGCAGCAACACGCTGTGGGGTGGCGCAGGCAATGATGTCCTGAGTGTTCACCAGTATGCCGACGAGAACTTCCTGGCGGGCGGCACCGGTGACGACATCCTGATCGGCAGCCACAAGAGCGATACCTATCTGTTCAACAAGGGCGACGGCCACGACACCATCGTGGAGACCGCACGTTACAGCACCATCTCCATCGACACGCTGGTGTTCGGTGTAGGACTGCGCGCCGAAGACGTGCAGATCCTGCGCGATGGAAATGACGTGCTGCTGGTGTTCGGTGACGGACACGATACGGTACGGTTGAAGGACTGGCTGCACCTGAATCTGCAGGAGAACTTCCATGCCTCCATCGAGCGGATCCTGTTTGCCGACGGCACAGAGTGGACCCCCGAGGACGTCCGAGCGCAGATCACGACCATTGGTACCGACGGCGATGACGTCATCACCGGCTGGACCGGCAACGACCTGATCAAGGGTGGGGCGGGCAACGACATTATCGATGGCGGCTTCGGCACCAACGAGCTCTATGGCGAAGCCGGCAACGACACGCTCATGGTGCATTCCAACTCCAGCCAGAACATTCTGGCCGGTGGCACCGGCGACGACATCCTCATCGGCAGCTACAAGGACGACACCTACATCTTCAACAAGGGCGACGGCCACGACACCATCGTGGAGACCAGCACCTATTCGGCCAGCAGCAACGACACGCTGAAGCTGGGTGAGGGGCTGAATGCCTCCGACATGAAGGTGCTGCGCGACGGCCTGGACGTGCTGCTGCAGTTCGGCGACGGCGCGGACACCATTCGCCTCAAAGACTGGCTGACCCTCTCGCTGAACGAGAATGTCCACGCCGGCATCGATCGCCTGGTCTTTGCCAATGGCACCGAGTGGTCATCCGCCCGCATCCGTTCCCGCCTCACCACCGAAATCGGCGATGACGGCGGCACCGTACTGGGCTGGCAGGGCGATGACCTGATCTACGGCGGGGCCGGCAACGACGTCATCGACGGCAGCTACGGCAGCAACGAGTTGCACGGCGGTGGCGGCGACGACGTGCTCAGTGTGCATTCCAGCGCCAGCAACAACATCTTTGTCGGCGGTACCGGCAACGACACCATGACCGGCAGCCACAAGAGCGACACCTACCTGTTCAACAAGGGGGACGGTCACGACACCATCATCGAGCTGAGCCAGTACAGCACCACGTCGATCGACACGCTGGTATTTGGTGCCGGGCTGGAGGCGGCTGACATCACCGTGTTCCGCGAAGGCCTCGATGTGGTCCTGCGCTTCGCCGACGGTGCCCACTCGGTTCGCCTGAAGGACTGGCTGACCAGCTCGCTGGCCGAAAACAGCCTCAGCAGCATGGAAGTGATCCGCTTCGCCGATGGCACCGAGTGGACCGCGGCCAATCTGCGCGCACGCCTGACCACCGTGGGTACGGAAGGCAACGATGAGATCGTCGGCTGGCAGGGCAATGACGTCATCCTGGCCGGGGCCGGCAACGACACCGTCAACGGCGGTCTGGGCAGCAACGAACTGCACGGTGGTGCGGGTAACGACATCCTGCGCGTCCATAACCTGTCCGACGGAAACGTGTTTGTCGGCGGCACCGGCGATGACCTGCTGTACGGCAGCGACAAGAGCGACACCTACCGCTTCAACAAGGGCGACGGCCGCGACACCATCTTGGAACTGAGCCAGTACAGCACGACGTCCATCGATACACTGGAGTTCGGTGCCGACTTGAATGCCGCCGATGTGCAGGTTCTGCGTGAAGGCTTCGATGTCGTGCTGCGCTTCGGCGACGGCTCCGATTCGGTGCGTCTCAAGGACTGGCTGACTGCATCGCTGGCCGAGAACAGCCACAGCAGCATGGAGATGATCCGCTTCGGTGACGGTACCGTGTGGACCGCAGCCAACCTGCGCGCGCAGCTCACCACGCTGGGCACCGATGAAGCCGACACGCTCGTGGGCTGGCAGGGTAACGACCTGATCCTGGCCGGTGCCGGCGACGATATCGTCGATGGCGGCCTGGGTCGCAACGAGTTGCACGGCGGGGCGGGCAACGACACCCTGAGCGTTCATATCTACTCCGACCAGAACGTCCTCATTGGCGGTACCGGCAACGACACGCTGATCGGCAGCCACAAGAGCGACACGTACCTGTTCAACCTCGGTGACGGCCACGACACCATCATCGAGCTGAGCCAGTACAGCACCACGTCGGTCGACACCATCGTGTTCGGGGCGGGGTTGAACCCGGCCGATATCCAGATCGTGCGTGAGGGTCTGGATGTGGTGCTGCGCTTCGCCAACGGCACCGATTCGGTCCGCTTCAAGGACTGGCTGACCTCCAGCTTGGCCGAGAACAGCCTGACCTCGATCGAAAAGCTGCAGTTCGCCGATGGTACTGAATGGACGGCCGCCACGCTGCGCGCACGTCTGACCACCTTCGGTACCGAGGGCGGCGATGACCTGACCGGCTGGCAGGGAAATGACCTGATCCTGGCCGGTGCAGGCAACGACGCCATCAACGGTGGTCTGGGCAGCAACGAACTGCACGGAGGTGCAGGTAACGACATCCTGCGGGTCCATAACCTGTCCGACGGCAACGTGTTTGTCGGCGGCACCGGTGACGACATGCTGTACGGCAGCGACAAGAGCGACACCTACCGCTTCAACAAGGGTGACGGCCGCGACACCATTGTGGAGCTCAGCCAGTACAGCACCACGTCCATCGACACCCTGGTGCTGGGCGAAGGGTTGAATGTCGCCGACCTGCGCGTGATCCGTGAGGGTCGGGACGTGGTACTCAGTTTCGGTGACGGAGCCGATGCGGTTCGACTGAAAGACTGGTTGACCGCGACGCTTACCGAGAACTACGGGGCCGGTATCGAGAAAATCGTCTTTGCCGCAGGTCAGGAGTGGAGCGCCGCCGATATCCGGGCACAGCTGACCACGCTGGGCACCGAGGGGGACGACGTTATGACCGGCTGGTACGGCGACGACCTGATCCTGGGCGGTACCGGCAGCGACGTCATCGACGGCGGTATGGGGCGCAACGAACTGCACGGCGGCGCAGGCAACGATACGCTGCGGGTTCACAACCTGTCTGACCGCAATGTGTTTGTGGGCGGTACCGGCGACGATGTGCTGCACGGCAGCGACAAGAGCGACACCTACCTGTTCAACAAGGGGGATGGCCGCGACACCATCGTGGAGCTCAGCCAGTACAGCACCACGTCCATCGACACCCTGGTGCTGGGCGAGGGGTTGGACGTGGCTGATCTGCGCGTGCTGCGTGAAGGCCAGGACGTGGTGCTCAGCTTCGGTGATGGCAGCGATTCGATCCGCATCAAGGACTGGCTGACCAAGGGCCTGGCCGAGAACTACGGAGCCGGCATCGAGAAGATTGTCTTTGCCGCGGGTCAGAAGTGGAGCGCGGCCGAAATCCGCGCGCAGCTGACCACGCTCGGCACCGACGGTAACGACGCCATCACCGGCTGGAACGGCAACGACCTCATCCTGGGCGGAGACGGCGACGACGTGATCGACGGCGGTCAGGGCCGCAACGTGCTGTACGGCGGCGACGGCAACGACACGCTCGGCGTCCACTACAACGCCGACGGCAATGTGCTGGCCGGTGGTGCGGGTGATGACGTGCTCACCGGCAGCCACAAAAGTGACACCTACCTGTTCAACAAGGGCGACGGCCACGACACCATCATCGAGCTCAGTCAGTACAGCACCTCCTCCATCGACACCCTTGTGTTCGGTGCCGGCCTTGAGGCGGCGGATGTGCAGGTGCTGCGCGAGGGCTTTGATGTGGTGCTCAGCTTCGGCGATGGCACCGATTCGGTACGGATCAAGGACTGGCTGACCGCCACCCTGACCGAGAACAGCTCGGCCTCCATCGAGAAGCTGCAGTTTGCCGACGGTACCGAGTGGACTGCCGCAAACCTGCGTGCGCAGCTGACCACGCTGGGCACCGACGGTGATGACACCCTCACCGGGTGGTACGGCAACGACCTGATCCAGGGCGGTGGCGGCAATGACATCATTGACGGCGGGCAGGGCCGCAATCACCTGTACGGTGGCGACGGCAACGACACGCTCAGCGTCCACTACAACGCTGACGGCAACGTGCTGGCTGGCGGCACCGGCGATGACGTGCTCACCGGCAGCCACAAGAGCGACACCTACCTGTTCAACAAGGGCGATGGTCACGACACCATCATCGAGCTCAGCCAGTACAGCACCTCCTCCATCGACACCCTGGTGTTCGGTGCCGGGCTGGAGGCGGCGGACGTGCAGGTGTTGCGTGAAGGTCGTGACGTGGTACTCAGCTTCGGCGACGGCAGCGACTCGGTGAGGATCAAGGACTGGCTGACCACCTCCCTGACCGAGAACAGCTCCGCTTCCATCGAGAAGCTGCAGTTTGCCGACGGCACCGAGTGGACCGCCGCGAATCTCCGAGCGCAGCTCACCACGATCGGAACAGACGGGGACGATGAGATCACTGGCTGGTACGGCAATGATCGCATCCTGGGCGGTGCCGGCAATGACGTCATCGATGCGGGACAGGGCAGCAATCACCTGTACGGCGGCGATGGCGACGACACGCTCAGTGTTCACTACAGCTCGGACAACAACGTGCTGGCAGGTGGTACGGGGAATGACGTACTTAAGGGAAGCGACAAGAGTGATACCTACCTGTTCAACAAGGGGGACGGCCACGACACCGTGGTTGAAACCAGTCAGTACAGCACGTCGTCCCGCGACGAGGTCATCTTCGGCGAGGGCCTGTTGTCCACCGATGCGCTGTTCCACCGCTCGGGCAACGACCTGAAGCTGGGCTTCGGGTACGAAGAGGACACGCTCACCTTCCAGGGCTGGTTCGCCTCTAGCGGTGCGCAGGTGGAAAACCTGAAGTTTGCCGATGGTCGCAATGTCGGCAACGCTGAGCTGAACAGCCTGATCGCCGCGATGGCGCAGACCGGTAGCGCGTCGTCGCCGGCTCCGCTGGCACCGTTGGCGCAGCAGAACCCGCTGACGCTGGCGGCGATGTAACGCAGTAGCAGTAAACAGCCCGGCCCGCGTTATGCGGGCCGGGCGCTTGCGAGACATGTCGTCATCCGGCCTTACCCTCGCTGGACCACCGTGGGGGTCTCCACGCTGGAGGGAAAACAGGCCGTGCGCGAGTGGATGAAGGACGCTTACGCCACTCCCCCGCAGTTCAAGGTCGAGCAGATCGTGGCGGAAGGCGATGTCGTGATCGCATTGGGCACTATTGAAGGACCGGGCAAAGACGGGAAGCCCACTACCTTCGCCTACAGCGATGTCTGGCACCTGCGCGATGGCAAGCTGGCGTCGCTGCGTGCGTTCGTGATTGAGCCCTGACCTGACGTTCCCATAGCTTGCGCACACCCCGTCATCCGGGCGTACGGCCGCCGCGCTATGCTTCGCGCTTTCCTCCCCAATGTGCCCCCATGAAACTCGCCATCCTTTCCCGCAACAGCAAGCTGTACTCCACGCGGCGGTTGGTGGAGGCGGCTCGGTCGCGGGGGCACACCGTACGGGTGCTGGACCCGCTGCGCTGCTACATGCGCATCGCCGCCGATGGTTTCACCATGCACTACAAGGGGCGTCCGATCACTGGCGTGGATGCGGTGATCCCGCGTATCGGCGCGTCGATCACCCGCTATGGCACCGCTGTGCTGCGCCAGTTCGAAATGATGGGGGCGGTTACGCCCAATCCGTCCGACGCCATCCTGCGGGCGCGCGACAAGCTGCGTGCGCACCAGATTCTGGCCTCCAAGGGCATCGACATGCCGGTCACCGTGTTTGGCGACAACCCCGACGACACCGTGGACCTGCTGTCCATGCTGGGCCCGCCGCCGCACGTGGTGAAGCTCAACGAGGGCACCCAAGGCAGGGGGGTGATCCTGACCGAGAAGGCCAGCGCCTCGCGCGGCATCGTTGAAGCCCTGCGTGGGCTGTATGCCAACTTCCTGATGCAGGAGTTTATCGGCGAGGCCCAGGGGGCCGACCTGCGCTGCCTGGTGGTGGGTGACCAGGTGGTGGGGGCGATGCGCCGGCAGGCCCAGGAAGGTGACTTCCGCTCCAACCTGCATGCTGGCGGCAGTGCCGAAGCCGTCAAAGCCACCCGCGCCGAGCAGCAGGTGGCGATCCGCTCGGCGCGCGCGCTGGGGCTGGGGGTGGCCGGGGTGGACCTGATCCGCTCCGACCGGGGCCCGCTGGTGCTGGAGGTGAACTCCACCCCGGGGCTGGAGGGCATCGAGGGCATCTGCCAGGGCGACCTGGCCGGGCGCATCGTGGACCATGTTGCGGCTCAGGTTGCTGCAAAAAAGTCAAATAAATCAAGGTCTTGAAAAAATATCGCGGAAGCCGGCCGGTTTTAACATGGGTTTAATCGCCCCCGGCGTAGTCTTCAACGGACCGCAGCTCTGCCCTCCTCAGCAGAAAACGGTAATCGGGAATGACTTCAGGCCCAGGCGGCTTCCGTCTGGGCCTTTTTCTTCCCCGAGCTGCTTAGGCCATAACTCACTTGCTGCGTCTTCGCGTCCGGCATACATTCGGCATTCTGTTCATCTAACTAGGGATTGGTTGTAATGAAGCGAATGATTCTGGCTGCCGGGACCGCAGCCCTCATGCTGGTAGTGGGCGCGGCGCAGGCCGCAGACGGCGACACCGTGTTTGAACGCGGCAAGCCGCTGATCGCGCAGATCGAGCGGATCGAGCTGCAGCTCAACGACGGCGAAACCTATTCCGAACTCAAGCCCGAGTTCCGCAGCGAGGTCCGTGAGACCCTGGCACGCCTGCGCGGCATCACCGAGCGCTACCCGGACCAGGCTTCCGTGCCGGAAGAGGTCAAGGTGGCGCAGTTCAACGACCAGGCCCGCGTGAACACGATCTTGACCCAGGCGCGCGAAGATAGCCGTATGGTCTGCAAGCGTGAAAAGTCCACTGGCTCCAATCGCACCACCACCCAATGCATGACGGTGGCCCAGCGCGAACGTGCCAAGCAGGACGCGCAGAAGCGCATGAACGAAGCGCAGCGCACGGGCCACGCCATTTTCAACTAGAGGTCACATGCGAATTCTCGTAATTGAAGACAACAGCGACATCGCCGCCAACCTGGGCGACTACCTTGAAGACCGCGGCCACACCGTGGACTTCGCCGCCGATGGCGTGACCGGCCTGCATCTGGCGGTTGTGCACGAGTTTGATGCGATTGTGCTGGACCTCAATCTGCCGGGGATGGACGGCATCGAAGTCTGCCGCAAGCTTCGCAATGAAGCGCGCAAGCAGACCCCGGTGCTGATGCTCACCGCACGGGATTCGCTGGACAACAAGCTGGCCGGCTTCGACTCCGGTGCCGACGACTACCTGATCAAGCCGTTTGCGCTGCAGGAAGTGGAAGTGCGTCTGAACGCCCTGTCGCGTCGCGGCAAGGGCGTGCAGACCCGGGTGCTGGAAACCGGCGACCTGGAATACAACCTGGACACCCTGGAGGTCCGCCGCCAGGGCAAGCTGCTGCAGCTCAACCCCACCGCGCTGAAGATTCTGCAGGCGCTGATGGAAGCGGCCCCGGCCGTGGTGACCCGCCAGGAACTGGAAACCCGCGTGTGGGGCGAAGAACTGCCCGACTCGGATTCGCTGCGGGTACATATCCACGGCCTGCGTGCGGTGGTGGACAAGCCGTTCGAAGTGCCGCTGATCCAGACCCGCCATGGCATCGGATACCGCATCGCCGCGCCGGAAGTCTGATTCAATGCCGGCCACAGGGGGCCGTCGCCGCGCGCCATACCGGCGCCGGCTGCGCAGCCGCATCATCGTCTCGTTCGTGCTGTTGGGCTTCTGCCTGACCACGCTGTTTGCGTTCGCCACCAACTGGGCCCGCGCCCGGGTGGAGAACCAGCTGGTCGAAGATGTGATGAATCGGAACATCGACGAGTATGCGCGTCGATTCCAGTTCGACCCCTCGCGCAGCCCCGACCTGCCGGTGCAGCAGATCCGCGCGTTCGTGTATACGCCGGACAAGTTTGACCGGGTGCGCGAGGAGCGCCCCGAGTGGGCCGAGCTGCCCAACGGCAATCACAACGTGAGCGGCCTTGAGGAAAACGGGCAGGCGTTCTCTTACAAGCTGGCCGTGCGCAAGACCCCCGAGGCCTGGTTCTTCCTCGCCTATGACATGACCGAGAGCATCCGCGTCGAGCAGCAGCTCAAGCGCGCGCTGTTCATTTCGGTGTTGGTGTTCAGCGTGCTCTCGCTGGTGCTGGGCTGGTGGTCGGCCTCGAAGGTGATGAAGCCTGTTTCGGACCTGGCCGCACGCCTGCGCGCCTACCGCGGCGGCACCAGTGACCCCGAGCCGTTGGCTCCGCGCTTCCCCGACGACGAGGTTGGGCAGTTGGCACAGGCGCTGGATGACTATTCCGCGCGGCTGACCGAGGTCGTCCAGCGCGACCGCGAATTCAACGCCGACGTCAGCCACGAGCTGCGCACCCCGCTGGCAGTGATCCGTGGCGCTACCGAGCTGCTGCTGACCCGTCCCGACCTGGACCCCAAGGTGTTGCAGCGCCTGCAGCGCATCCAGCGGGCCGAACAGCAGTGCACCGACCTGATCGGCTCGCTGCTGCTGCTGTCGCGCAACGAGCGCGGGCAGGGCAGCAGCAACGTGTCGCGCGTAGCCGAGCAGTTGCTGGAAGCGCATCGCGCGCAGCTCGGCGGCAAGCCGCTGGAGCTGGTGCTGGAAGGTGATCGCGAGCTGGTGGTGGATGCCCCGGAATCCGCGCTTTCCGTGGCGCTGGGCAACCTGATCGGCAATGCGGTGAAGTATTCGCAGGAAGGCTCGGTGCGGGTCAACGTGACCGGCGACCAGGTGGAAGTGACCGACAGCGGCCCCGGGCTGAGCGCTGAAGATGCCGCCAAGCTGTTCCAGCGCGGCTACCGCGGTACCCATGCCGGGCATTCGCAGGGCGGGGGTATCGGTCTTTCCATCGTCAGCCGGCTGTGCGACCTGTACGGCTGGCAGGTGAGCGTGCGCCCGGGTGAAGCGCGTGGCGTGGTTGCCACCCTGAAGTTCTCACCGGCGGCCTGACGCCAACCCCCGATAAACCTCATCCAATCTAAGCACCTCGGCCTGCAACACATCCGGCTGCCCGTCATTCACCACCACATCATCAGCCAGCGCCAACCGCGCCTCCCGGCTCGCCTGCGCCGCAATCATCCGATCCGCCAGCTCGGCCGTCACCCCATCGCGCAGCATCAACCGCGCATGCTGCACCGCCAGCGGTGCATCCACCACCAGAATCCGGTCCAGCCACGGGTATTGCTGCCGCCCCCCGGCCTCGGTCAACAGCGGAATCGCCGCAATTGCATACGGCCCAGGCGCGGCCTCACAGATCTCACGCAGCATCTGCCGGATAGCCGGGTGGGTAATCGCCTCCAGCGCCTGCCGTTCCTGCGGCGAGGCAAAGATCCGCTCACGCAGGGCAGGGCGGTTCAGCTGGCCATCCGCCAGCAGCACACCCGCCCCGAAATGCGAAACGATGCGCTGCAGCCCCTCGCTACCGGGGGCCACCACCGCGCGGGCCGCCACATCGGCGTCGGCCACGGTAACGCCCAGGGCCTCGAAGCGCCGGCTGACTTCACTTTTGCCGGCGGCCACGCCGCCGGTCAACCCAATCACGAACCGGCTCATCGGCAGGTCCTCAACGCAGGCCGGACATTCTCAAATAGCCGTTGATCAGCGGGTCGCCCCACATGAACACGATCCAGCCGGCAATGGCCAGGTAAGGGCCGAATGGGATGGGCGTGGCCTTGTCGCGGCCGCGTGCGTACAGCCAGGCCGAACCGACAATGGCTCCCACCACCGACGACAGCAGGATGATGGGCAGGATGCCCTTCAACCCGCACCAGGCCCCCAGCGCCGCCAGCAACTTGAAGTCGCCGTGGCCCATGCCTTCCTTGCCGGTGATCTGCTTGAACAGCCACCACACCGACCACAGCGACAGGTAACCCAGCAGGGCACCCAGCAGGGCCGGCTTGGCCGGCATATACAGATTGTCCACGCTGGCGATCAGCCCCAGCCACATCAACGGCAGGGTGAGCTGGTCGGGTAGCAGTTGGGTACGCAGGTCAATGCCGGACAGCGCCACCAGGAAGCAGCTGAGCACAATCGCCCCGAAGCCCTGCCAGCCAAAGCCAAACTGCCACACGCTGGCCACCACCAGCAGGCAGGTGATCAGCTCCACCAGCGGGTACTGGATGGAGATGGGTGCATGGCAATGGCGGCACTTGCCGCGCAGGGCCAGCCAGCTGAACAGCGGAATGTTCTCGAACCAGCTCAGCTTGTGCTTGCAGTTCGGGCAGTGCGATGGCTCCACCACGATGCCCGGCGGTGGCGGCTCGTAGATGTCTTCCTCTTCCAGCACCTCGCGGGCGTCACGCCGCCACTGCCAGTCCAGCCGCTTGGGCAGGCGCAGGATCACAACGTTCAGGAAACTGCCAATCAGCAGTCCCAGTCCGGCCGCGGCGGGATAGCCGAGGCCGGGGTGCTGGTCAAGAAATGCCATTGTTACCTTTTAGCCGACGACGGCGCCGAGTTTGAAGATGGGCAGGTACATGCCGATGACCATGCCACCGACAATGGTACCAATGAACACCATGATCAACGGTTCCAGCAGGCTGCTCAAGGCATCCACAGCGTTGTTCACTTCCTGCTCGAAGTACTCGGCCACCTTGAACAGCATGGTGTCCAGCGCGCCGGCCTCTTCGCCGATGGCGGTCATCTGGATCACCATGTGCGGGAACAGGTTCACCTGCTTCATCGCCATGTTCACCGGGTAACCCACCGAGACGTCGTCGCGCATGCGCAGCACGGCTTCCTCGTACACCTTGTTGCCGGTGGCCCCGGCCACGATGCCCAGCGCTTCCACCAGCGGCACACCGGCCTTGAAGGTCACTGCGGTGGTACGCGCGAAGCGGGCCACGGCGCTGTTGTTCATGATCGCGCCGATGACCGGCACCTTCAGGACCAGGCGGTCCAGGGTGTGCTGCATCTTCGGCGAACGCTTGTAAGCGAACAGCAGGCCCACCACCGTGCCGATACTGATGATGAGCATCAGCCACCAGTAGGACACCATGAACCGTGAGGCGTTCACGATCATCTGGGTGAAGGCCGGCAGTTCCGCGCCGAAGCCCTTGAACACGTCTTCGAACTGCGGCACCACATAGATCAGCATGATGCAGCTGACCAGAATGGCCACCACCACCACCATGGCGGGGTAGAACAGCGCCTTCTTGATCTTGCGCTTCAGGGCCTCGATGTTTTCCTTGTATGTGGCCACCGTGTCCAGCACGGTTTCCAGCACACCGGCACCTTCACCGGCCCGCACCAGGTTGCGGTACAACTCGTCGAACTGCACCGGGTGCTTGCTGATCGACTCGTACAGCGACGAGCCGCCCTCGATGTCGGCCCGGATCGAGTTGATCATGTTCTTCATGCGGACGTTCTTGTGCCCGCTGGCAATGATTTCCAGCGCGCTGACGATCGGCACGCCGGACTTCATCATCGTGGCCATCTGGCGGCTGAAGAAGGCAATGTCCTTCGGCGTTACCGTACTGCCGGCGGCCCCGAACATCGGCTTCTTCTTGGGCTTCACCACATTGGGGGTGATCCCCTGGCGGCGCAGCTCGGCGCGCAGCATGTTGGCGTTCTTGGCCGTCTGCTCGCCCTTCATCTTCACGCCACGCTTGTCGGTCCCCTCCCAGACAAACGGTTGCAGCTCCATGGTGCTACGCGCCACGGGTTCCTTCTTGATCGCACTACGGCTAACGGACATACAGGGCTCCCCAGCCACGCCATCCCCAGGCGGGCTTCTGCGCCGCATGGTAGCTGGTTCCGGGCCATCATGGCATCCCTGGGGGCGGGACAATCCGTGACCGGAGTCCAGGACCGTGACGGTCACAAGGTGACGCAGGGCGTCACAATGCCGGTTGTGTCGCATTTTGCCCGTTGGGGGGTTCCAATCCGCCAGATTGCTGCCATCATTGCGCCCGGGGAATGCTGGGGAGCATTGCTGAGAAGTTGGCACGCAACCTGCTTTGATCCACCCGCACGGGCAGTCGCCTTGCTCAGCCGGTCCGCCGGCCAGGCCCTGATCCAGTGTTCACTTTATTTACCTACCTCTAGGGGATGTACTCATGAAGAAGCAGCAGGGCTTTACCCTGATCGAACTGATGATCGTTGTGGCCATCATCGCCATCCTGGCCGCCATTGCGATCCCGCAGTACAACGACTACACCGCTCGTGCGCAGATGTCGGAAGCCTACACCCTGGCCAGCGGCCTGAAGACCCCGATCGCTGAAGCCTATGCCCAGGACAACGGCGCAACTTCGTGCGCGGTTCCGGGCAGCGCCGTGACCACCGGCAAGTACGTTGCCTCCGTCGCCACCTCGGGTGCCTGCGTGGTTACCGCCACCATGAAGTCGACCGGCGTCAACTCGAAGGTTGCTGGCAAGGCCGTGGCCCTGACCTTCAACCCGACCTCGGGTGCCTGGACCTGCTCCACCACGGCTCCGACCGAAGTGCAGCCGAAGGCCTGCTCCACCGCGTCCGGCACCCCGTAACGGGAACGGCGTGATGAAAAAGGCCCCGGCAGCGCCGGGGCTTTTTTTTTGGCACGAAACTTGTAACTCATTCCCGTACATCCTTCCGTCGCGCCGGGGAGCGCACCCATGAACAAGCAGAACGGCTTCACCCTGATTGAACTGATGATCGTGGTGGCCATCATCGCCATCCTGGCCGCCATCGCCATCCCGCAGTACAACGACTACACCGCGCGCAGCCAGCTTTCCGAAGCGGTCACGTTGCTGGGTGGCCTGAAAACCTCGGTGGCGGAGCAGTTCGCCAATGACAACAGCGGCAGCTCCTGCTCGCTGCCTGCGACCGCAGTCACCACTGGGAAGTACGTGACATCGGTTCTGCCCACGGCTGGCACGCCCTGCGTCATCGTGGCGACCATGAAGGCCACCGGGGTTAACAGCAAGATAGCCAGCAGCACTGTAACCATTACCTATGCTCCTGCCGCTGGCGTGTGGGAGTGCAAAACCAGCGCCCCGGCCGAAGTGGCTCCCAAGGCCTGTCCGCACGGTTGATGCGGGCCCCTGTGCCGCACCGGCAGTGCGCAGAGTGCTAAGCTGCCGGTCGCGCCTTGGGGAAGGCGTGCCCGCCAGTGCGCGGGTGGCAACAGAGGCGATCGGGGATGATTCCGTCCAGTACCAGTTACAACCTGACCCAACAGGCCATCACCGGCCTGTCCACGGTGATGCCGGAAGTGGGCGCGTTCCTGCTGCTGGCCGCCCTTCTGCACCGGCGCAACCTGGTGGGCATGCTGAAGCGGCTGCTGCCGCCGGGCGTGCACGTCAATGTATTGTCATGTGTGCTGGACGTGCTGCTGGTCGGCCCATTGATGGCCTTGATCATTATGTGGATGCAGGGCGCGCTGTACCAGCCGGCGAACAACTGGCTTGGGGCTTTCTGGCATGACCTGCCGCCGTGGTTGGTGATTGTGGCGGTGCTGTTCCTCGGCGACGGCATTGCCTACTTCCGGCATCGCCTGGAGCATTCGCGCTGGTTGTGGCCGTTCCATGCCATGCACCACAGCGACCGCGAAATGACCTGGTTCACGCTGTACCGCTTTCACCCGCTGAACCGGCTGAGCACCGTGCTCATCGACATGGGCATGTTGCTGCTGTTGGGCTTCCCGCCGTGGGCGTTGTATGTCAACGCCATCATCCGCCACTACTACGGGCTGTTCATCCATGCCGACGTGCCGTGGACGTACGGCTGGCTGGGGCGGGTGTTCGTCTCGCCGGCCATGCATCGCTGGCACCACGTGCGCCAGGGCGAGGGCGTGGGCACCAACTTCGCCACCGTGTTTTCGGTGTTCGACCAGTGCTTCGGCACCTGGTACGTCCCTTCGGCCTGCAACGTGCCCATCGGCCTGCCGGGGCCGGGCCACGATTCCTTCGTCTACCAGTTGTGGGAGCCGTTCAGCCTCGGTGCCCGGCGCTGGCTGAAGCTGGCCCTGCGAAGGTAATGCCAACGGCGGCCGGCAACGGCCATGTACCATGTCCACTCCACCTGTTACCCGAATGCCGATGAATACCACTGCCGCAACCGTCAATCTCGTAGGTATCACCGGCATTGCCCGCCGCCTGGTGCAGGACGGCGCGCTGGACGAGGCCGCCGCGCGCGACGCCATGTCCAAGGCGGCGGCGGCCAAGCAGCCGCTGCCGCAGTATTTCGCCGACAAGAAGCTGGTGACTTCGGCACAGTTGGCCTCGGCCAATGCGCTGGAATTTGGCATGCCGCTGCTGGACGTGAGCGTGTTCGACGCCGCCCAGAGCGCCATCAGCCTGATCAGCGAAGAGCTGCTGCGCAAACACCATGTGCTGCCGCTGTTCAAGCGCGGCGGCAAGCTGTTCGTGGGTACCAGCGACCCCACCCATTCGCTGGATGAGATCAAGTTCCACACCAATCTGGTGGTGGAACCCATTCTGGTGGACGAAGAGCAGATCCGCCGCACGCTGGAACAGTGGCAATCCAAGCACGACACGCTGGGTGCCGGCCTGGGCGGTGGCGACGACGACGGCATGGGCGACCTGGATGTGGCCGGTGGCGACGAAGATGGCGGCGGCACGGAGTCCGGTGTGGACGCCAAGGGCGACGACACCCCGGTGGTGAAGTTCGTCAACAAGGTGCTGGTGGACGCCATTCGCAAAGGGGCCTCGGACATCCACTTCGAACCCTATGAAGACGACTACCGGGTGCGTTTCCGCATCGACGGCCTGCTCAAGAACGTGGCCAAGGCCCCGGTCAAGCTCAACCAGCGCATTGCCGCGCGCCTGAAGGTGATGTCGCAGCTGGATATCGCTGAAAAGCGCGTGCCGCAGGACGGACGCATCAAGCTCAACCTGTCCAAGACCAAGCAGATCGACTTCCGCGTCAGTACGCTGCCCACGCTGTTCGGCGAAAAGATCGTGCTGCGTATTCTGGACGGCAGCGCGGCCAAGCTGGGTATCGACAAGCTGGGTTACGAAGCGGTGCAGCAGCAGCTGTTCCTGGAAGCCATTCACAAGCCCTACGGCATGGTGCTGGTCACCGGCCCCACCGGCTCGGGTAAAACCGTGTCGCTGTATACCGCGCTGGGCATCCTGAACGACGAAACGCGCAACATCTCCACCGCCGAAGACCCGGTGGAAATCCGTCTGCCCGGCGTCAACCAGGTGCAGCAGAACACCAAGCGCGGCATGACCTTCGCCGCCGCGCTGCGCTCGTTCCTGCGACAGGATCCTGACATCATCATGGTCGGCGAAATCCGCGACCTGGAAACCGCGGAAATCGCCATCAAGGCCGCGCAGACCGGCCACATGGTGCTGTCCACCCTGCACACCAACGACGCCCCGCAGACCATTGCGCGTCTGATGAACATGGGTATCGCGCCTTACAACATCACCAGCTCGGTCACCCTGGTGATCGCCCAGCGCCTGGCGCGCCGCCTGTGCAACAACTGCAAGCGCCCGGTGGACCTGCCGGCCAATGCGCTGCTGGCCGAAGGCTTCACCCAGGCCCAGATCGATGCCGGCATCACGTTGTATGAGCCGGTGGGCTGCGACGAATGCACGGAAGGCTACAAGGGCCGTACCGGTATTTACCAGGTGATGCCGATGAGCGATGAGATCTCGGTGATCGTGCTGGCCGGCGGCAACGCCATCCAGATTGCCGAGGCCGCGCAGAAGGCGGGCATCAATGACCTGCGCCAATCGGCCCTGGTCAAGGCGGCTGCTGGCACCACCAGCCTGGCCGAAATCAACCGTGTGACCAAGGATTGACCCGTGCGGGCCGTTGCGGCCCGCGCAACCGCATCGGCCGGTGGGGACCGGCCGGTGATGGCGCACCATTCAACTTAGAACGGAGTAGACCGGCATGACGCAGGGGAAGAGCAGGACGGGAACGTGGTTGCTGTGGATTTTCATCCTTTCCGGCTTCTCAGGGCTGATCTACCAGTCCATATGGACCCAGTATCTGGGTCTGTTCCTGGGGCATTCCTCACACGCGCAGTCGCTGGTGCTCATTCTGTTCATGGGCGGCATGGCCGTGGGCGCGTGGCTGGTCAGCCGTTGGAGTGCAAAAGTGCGCCGGCCGCTGCTGGCCTATGCGCTGATCGAGGTGGTGATTGGCCTGCTGGGCCTGTGCTTTGATGGCATCTACCAGGGCCTGACCGGCTGGGCCTATGCGCAGTTGCTGCCCATGCTGCCGGCCGGGCAGCTGCAACTGGTGCGTTGGCTGCTGGCCGCCGTACTGGTGCTGCCGCAGTGCATTCTGCTGGGGGCGACCTTCCCGCTGATGAGCGCCGGCTACATCCGCCTGCAGGAACACGCCGAAGGGCGGGTGCTGGCCGGGCTGTACTTCTCCAACAGCCTGGGCGCGGCCATCGGCGCGCTGGCTTCCACCTACCTGCTGCTGCCCGCCATTGGCCTGCCTGGCACGGTGTTCTCGGCCGGCCTGATCAACATTGTGGTGGCCTTCCTGGTGTACCCGCTGAGCAAGCGCGAAGAGGGGGATGAGGGCGTTGTGTCGCCGGCATCGGCCACTGCCTCCGCCACGCTGGCGCTGCCGCGCCCGGTGCTGGTTCTGCTGGTGGCGGGGCTGACCGGGGCGGCCTCGTTCGTGTACGAGATCACCTGGATCCGCATGCTGTCGCTGGCACTGGGCACCACCATCCACTCGTTCGAGCTGATGCTGGCCGCTTTCATTCTTGGCATTGCCCTGGGCGGCCTGTGGCTGAAGAACCGCGCTGATCGCCTGGTGTCGCCGCTGGCCACCGCCGGCTGGATCCAGGTATGGATGGGCATTGCCGCGTTGGGTTCGATGTTTGTCTACGCCAACGCCTTCGAGTGGGTGGGCTGGCTGATGCGAGTGATCAGCCACAGCGCCGAAGGCTATGGGCTGTTCAATGTGGCCAGCGCTGCCATCGCGCTGCTGGTGATGTTCCCGGCCGCGTTCTTCGCCGGCATGACCCTGCCGCTGCTGACCCTGGCGCTGCTGCGTCAGGGGCATGGCGAAAAGGCCATTGGCCAGGCCTACGCGTTCAACACCGTCGGCGCGATTGTAGGCGTGCTGGCCGCCGTGCACCTGCTGATGCCGCTGCTGGGGCTGAAGTACGCCCTGCTGACTGCCGCGGTGGTGGATATCGGCCTGGGCCTGGTACTGCTGGCCCGCTACAGCCCGGCGCAGGCGCGTCGCGCCGCGCCCTGGGTGCCGGCGGTGGCGGTTTCAGCGGTGGCCGTGGTGGGCGCAGCCGTGCTGGTCAGCTTCGATCCGGCCGTATTGAATTCCTCCGTGTACCGCAGCGGAGCCACCACGCTGGGCGGCAGCGCGCAGGTGGTGTATCACCAGGACGGCAAGACCGCCACCGTCGCCGTGTTCGACTTCGGTGCCAAGGGCCAGGAGGTGCGTCGTATTGCCACCAACGGCAAGGTGGATGCGGCCATCGCCATGCATGCCAACCAGCCGGCAACGCCGGACGAATCCACCATGGTGCTGCTGGCGGCGTTGCCGCTTTCCATGCGCGAGCAGTTCGACCGTGTAGGCGTGATCGGCTTTGGCTCGGGCATGACCACCCATACGCTGATGGGCCACGCCAAGGTGGGCCGGGTGGACACGGTGGAGATCGAGCCGGCCATGATTGAAGGCGCGCGCCACTTCGGCCCGCATGTGGCGCGCGCGTTCACCGACCCCCGTTCGCACCTGATCATCGACGATGCCAAGGCGTACTTCGCCTCGGTGCCGAACAAGTACGACCTGATCATCTCCGAGCCATCCAACCCGTGGATGGGGGGCACCGCCTCGTTGTTCAGTACCGAGTTCTACCAGTACATCCCGCAGCAGCTCAATCAGGATGGCCTGTTTGTGCAGTGGCTGCAGCTGTATGAAATCACTCCGGAACTGGTCAACTCGGTGCTGTCAGCGTTGCTGGCCAACTTCAGCGACGCGCGCGCCTACCTGGCCGATACGGGGGACTTGATTCTGGTGGCCTCGCCGCACGGCAAGGTGCCGGAGCTGGGTGGCAATGTGTTCAAGCAGCCGCTGTTGGCGGCCGACCTGGCCCGTATCGGGGTAGGCGACCTGCGTGGCCTGCAGGACACCGTGGTGATGAACCGGCAGGGGCTGGAGGGCTATCTGGCGCTGTACCCGCACCGGATGAACTCGGATATGTACCCGGTGCTGAAGCTTGAGGCACCGCGTGCCCGTTTCGAGCGTGCCCAGGTGTCGGATTTCCATGCATTGGGCACCGCGCCCTGGCCGCTGGTGCGCTATTTCGGTGGCCCAGCCCCCCGCACCGGCCAGGAAGGCGATACCAACCGGTTGACGCTGGGCAAAGTGAGGCAGGACCAAGCAGCTGGCGAGCTGTTTGCCGCGCTGGTGGAAGGCAGCAAGGCAGCGCCTGCAGCCATGTCGGAACTGGATGCCCTGCAGGTGGACGCGCTGCGTGGCCTGGCCGCGTCCTGCCAGCTGGGGCAGCGCCCGCAGCGAAACGCCACCATGATTTTCTCGCTGGCCAGCAAGACCACCGCCTACCTGGACCCGGCACGGCTGCAGCGGATGTGGGGCAAGCCGGAGTGGCTGAACTGCGCCGCCGGTGAACCGACGGTGGACAATGCGCTGGCACTGGTGGCAGCGGTGGCTGAAGACCGCCATGCCGACGTGGTACGCATTGGCCAGGAGCTGCTGGAGGGCGAGCACGGCGCTGCCGTGCTGCAGGAAGGCGAAGCCGCGTTCTATGTGATGGGGGCCATGCAGTACGCCGCGCTTTCGGCCCGCCAGCCGGAGGTGGCGCAGGGGCTGGTGGAGCGTTATTGGACGCAAATGGATCGGCAGGTGCAGGCGAGTGGTTCGATGAGGCTGCTGGCGTTGTTGGCTTCGCGGGTGGAGCCGCAGGCAGCGCCCTAGGGGCGGGGCATCTGCCAGCCGGGGGATCTGTGCGGTAGCTCCCATATTTGATTGATTCTCTCTGTGGGTCTCCACTCCTGAGACCCAGATCGGCGAGAATCGGCTCACTCAATCCGGAAGTGAGATGACGCATGGATGCTGGTCGGCTGATTCGTCTGTTCGCGCTGATGACGCTGGGGCTGCTTTGGAGCTCGTTCGCGCAGGCTGAAGAGGCCTGCGAGCCCGCAGATGTACCCAATACCTATGTGCCGGAATGTGCCAGCGAAATGGCCGCATACCAGCGTGCCTCCGAGGACGCGCGTAGATACTTTGCAGCCAATCCGCGGGATGCATATGGGGACAAGAACAAGCTGTGCCCGACCATCAAGACTCGATATAACGGTCCTTACGTCTGGGTGGCTTCTGTACCTCCCGAGACTACCCCCTGTACGGAACAGGCCAGTGGTTATATCAACCCGGTCTTCCGCGCGCAGTTCAAGCCCGATGCCACCACCCCGCCGGATGCCGGCAGTCAGCCATTCGATCCTGGCAAGAACAACCAGTGCAACATCACCACGGGCCCCAACATGCAGGGCAACCCGATCAATTTGGTGACGGGCTACAAGGTCCAGTCGGCCACCGACTTCTCCGACCCGGCCGGCCATCTTGATTTCAGCCGTTATTACACCAGCGCGCAGACGGTCTATAACCCGTCGGGCGCACTTGGTTTCGGCTGGCGGCACGGGTTTCAGAGCGCGGTGGTGTTCTATCTCAACCGTGATCCCCGCTTGATCCGTCCATCCGGGAACAGCTATCCCTTCCAGCAACAGGGCGACCAGGGTGTCTTTGCCTCCGACGTCGCCGAACAGATCACGGTGCTCACCGAGAACGGCCAGCATACTGGCTGGCGGGTGCTGTCCACCGATGACACGGTGGAGTACTTCAATGCGCAGGGCCTGCTGACGCGCATGGAGTTCAAAGACGGCGACGTACTTACCCTGAGCTACAACACCGATCAGCAGTTGGTGCAGGTAACTGACCGTCGTTCGCGCGCGCTGATGTTCAGCTACGTCGGCGGGAAAATGGATTCGGTGACGCTGCCTGATGGCGCATCCATCCGCTTCGTGCACCAGGATGAGTTGCTCACTGCAGTTCAGCACTGGTCGCCCCAGCTATCGATGACGGGATCCACCGGCTATCTGTATGAAGACCCGATCCGCCCGGAGCTGCTGACCGGCATTGTGGATGAGTCGGGCAATCTGTATGCGAGCTGGACATACGATGCCTACGGCCGTGCGCTGACCAGCCGGCACGGCGGTGTAGATTCGCCCATCGACCTGGTGACGCTGAGCTATCAGCCCGGCAAGACGCTGGTAACCAGTGCGTTGGGAGACACGGTGTCTTACGGGCACGTTTTCCAGCAACTGCGTGGCAAGGTGACCTCCACCGACAAAGCATGCAGCACCTGTGGCGGACGCTCTGCACAGTCCATCACCTACGATGCCAATGGCTATCCCAGCCAGCGTGCCGATTTCCGAGGTTCCACCACCGCTGTTCAGCACGATGCGCGCGGCCTGCTGGTACGTGAGGTGGCCGCTGCGAACGATGCAGGCGGAAACCGGCGAACGATTGAAACCGACTGGCACCCGGTTTTCCGCGTTCCCGTCGAGCGCCGCGTCATCGATGCGGGCAACGTGCTGATCAGCACGACTACGCAGGCCTACAACACCCGCGGCCAAGCGCTTTCCACCACCGAAACCGACCCGGTCACCGGTCAGTCGCGCACCGCCACCACCCGCTACTGCGAGCAGGCCGACGTCGCCGCCGGCACCTGTCCGTGGGTGGGCTTGGTGAAGGCGGAAGTGGCCCCGGGCGGCACGCTGCCCACCAATTATAGCTACTACCCGTCTGACGACAGTGCCTGCACAACGCCGGGCGCGGCATGCAGCCACCGCAAGGGTGACCTGTGGAAGGTGACCAACGCGCTGGGTCACACCGTGGAGTACCTCTCCTATGACAACGCCGGCCGGGTAACCCAGCAGAAAGACGCCAACGGCGTGCTGACCAGCTTCACGTATCACCCGCGCGGCTGGCTGGCCAGTCGGCGCGTGCACGGTGCCTCGGCCACCGATGACCGGCTGACCCAGATCGAGTACTGGCCCACCGGCCTGACCAAACGCATCGTGGAGCCTGATGGCAGTTCCATCAGCCATCGCTATGACAGTGCGCACCGTCTGGTGGAGGTCAGTGACAACACCGGCAACCACATCCAGTACGTGCTGGATAACGCCGGCAACCGCGTGGCCGAGAACACCCGTGATCCCGGCGGTGCCCTGAAGCGCACCCTGAGCCGCCTGTACAACACCTTGGGTGAGCTGGTTACCCAGGCCGACGCATCCGCCAATCCCACCGACTACACCTACGACAGCAACGGCAACGCCACCACCGTGACCGACGCGCTGGGCCGGGTGAGTCGCAGTGATTACGATCCGCTCAACCGCCTCAAGCGCAGCCTGCAGGACGTGGGCGGCATCGAGGCGGAGGTGCAGTACCGCTATGACGCGCTGGACAACCTGGTGGAAGTCACCGATCCCAAGGGCTTGAAGACGCAGTACGCGCGCAACGCCTTTGGCGAGGTGGTCACTCAGACCAGCCCGGATACCGGCGTTACCACCATGACCTACGATACGGCCGGCAACATGGCCACCCGGACCGACGCGCGTGGCGTTACCGCCACCTACCAGTACGACGCACTGAACCGCGTCACCGACATCAGCTATCCGGACCCCACACTGGATGTGGCCTACACCTACGACGTCGCCCCGGCGGTGTGCGCGGCGAACGAGCAGTTCAGCCGGGGAAGGGTGGGTACCGTGATCCATGCTGGCGGCAGCACCCAGTACTGCCATGACCGCTTCGGACAGCTCACCCGCAAGGTGCAGACGGTCAATGGCGTGGCCACTACCGTGCGCTACGGCTACACCGCCGGCGGCCGGCTGGCCACGCTGACCTACCCGGACGGCACCGTGGCCGACTACCTGCGCGACAGCCTGGGCCGCATCAGCGAGGTGGGCGTCACCCGCCCGGGGCAGGCCCGGCAGGTGGTGGTGACCAATGTGACCTATGCGCCGTTTGGCCCGGCAACGGGGTGGACGTATGGGAATGGGCGGACCCTGCAGCGGCCTGTGGATCAGGATTACCGGACCATTGCGGTGCACGATGCGGCACCGGGTGGGTTGTCGGTGGGGTATGGGTATGACGCGGTGGGTGGGATTACTGAGCTGACTAATGGCGATGGCACGGAAGTGCTGGCGCAGTACAGCTATGACGCGTTGGGGCGGCTTACGCAGACGAAGGATGGGGCTACTGGGACGCCGATTGAGACGTACAAATACGATGCTACGGGAAATCGGACGGCGTCGACGACAAATGCAGGGGCGCGGACCTACACGTATGCAGCGAACAATCACCACCTCTCCACGGTTAACGGGGAGGGACGCAACTATGACGCATCGGGCAACACTCTGGCCATCGGAACTCGAGAGTTTGTGTACGGCGACGCCAATCGCATGAATCAATTCAAGCAGAGCGGCGCGGCGGTGGAGAACTACGTTTACAACCACCGCGGTGAGAGAGTCGAGCGCGCACCGGTGTCAGATGAGTCTGAATTCACCTTCTACGATGAGGCCGGCCGTTGGTTGGGAAGTGTCGGGGGCACCGGGGAGTTCGTTCAAGAAGCTGTATGGCTAGATAGTTTTCCGGTGGCGCTCATCAGTGCGCAAAAATCTGGACGCCCCGAGTTGACGTACATCCAGGCTGACCACCTTGGTACTCCGCGTGCTGTGATTGATCCCGACAGTGGCACTGTGATCTGGGCGTGGAGTAGCGCAAGCGAAGCCTTCGGAGATCAGGATCCAGACGCAGATCCGGATGGAGATGGAATGGAGTTCGATCTGCGTATGCGCCTTCCGGGGCAGAGTGCAACCGGAGCAGCTAGGTTGTTCTACAACTATCAGCGTGACTACGAGCCTGAAACGGGTAGGTACGTACAGAGCGATCCTCTTGGCCTGTCAGGTGGTGTTTCGACCTACTCGTACTCGGGCGGCGCGCCGATCGGATCTGCTGACCCGAGCGGCTTGAAGGCGGTTAGAGGTGCTCCTCCTGCTCCTGGAGAGAAGTTCTATGGGACGATCTATTGCAACGACGGAGTGGTGTCGCCATACATTAATTGGGGGCGTCTTGCCCCGTGGCAGAAGAGTTGTCTCGGAGACTGCCTTGTTGCGCACGAAAACTCGCACGTCGCAGACGCCAATCGGTCAAATTCCGGGGTTTGCCGCTATGGCGGCTGGGTTCCATTTATTCATCCGATTGGATTGGTTACGTTCGATAATCATAAGGAGCGGATGGATACTGAGTTCAGGGCCTACGCTGCGGAGCTCCGCTGTCTAATGGCTAAGCTCGCAGAGGCCAAATGCGAGGGCGGAAACTGCGACATAGTCATCCGTTCAAGAATCAATGAGATCGTAAACGCAATTCTTCCTCAGGTTCGTGGGGGAACGTATGGGCAATGACGTTGAGACAGCTAAAGCCAGATCGATCTGGGTTCCGCTCATATTGATTTCTCTGGCTGCATGTTCACGCCAAGAGGTCCAGTGCGGGGAAGTGGAGGACAGGGCCTATTCAAAGCGCGAACTCGCCCTTCTGGAATTTGCCGCGAAGGAGTCGAGCGCCTATTGTGGGCCGCCGAAGGCGGGTTGCTATTTTTCCGTGTATAAAACCCGAGAAGGTACAACCGTCCGCGTGTCCAGGCTTTCTTCTAATGGCGGTAGGTGCCTTGGGGCGATAGGTGATGAAAAGTTCTACAGCTTTGACGGTGCAGGTAATCTAATTCGAGTTATTGATGGCCTGTAACGCTTCGGAGGATGGGGCTCTGGAGATGGAGGGTGGCTAATCGGCTGAGCTGTTGATCCGGGCGGACAGCTTCGTTCGTGATTCGGCGGCGGCCAAGTCTCAGTATCTTGTTAGCTTGCGTACGCTGATTCGAGAATGGAGGTGGGTATGTGATTGATTTCCTCCATCTCCGCGTAAAGTATTGCGAAATTCGGGCTGATTGAGAATCTAGATTGCGACTGGGTGGGTGGCCAGAGTCAGCCTGAAATTCTGCGAGGATGGGCCATGTCTCTGGCTATGCCTGTGGCACAGTATGCGAGAGCGCGCGCCAGCACGCGACGGATCGCGGCACCGGGACGCTGCCGTGCAATGGATATCTAGGTATGAAATCTGCAGCGGTGTGCTGTATCCGGGAGTCGATCATCGGCGTGGTAAGGATGCTGTGGGGCGTATCAGAGTGGACGATAGTGGGGCGCGCTCTGCTCGCTGTGTCGGTGATGAGTCCAGTGCCGGCCGCCCTTGCTCATTCTCCGCAGGAATGGAGTGCGAATGGGTTCAATCAGACCTTCCCAAGTGAATCGGCTGCATTGGCGGCCGTCCACGCATTGGGTGGGCGGAACACGCTCGCTGAAGTAGTTGAGTCTGTCTCAGTGTCCCCAAATGGCGAGCGGACTTACTACACCTACAAGGCAAGGCCACGGCCCTTGACGCCAACTGAGTGGAGGTATTCAGGGGGATGGGTGGTCGGTGGGCCCTATTCGACGGAGCAGGCGGCCATGGCCAGTGCTCTCGCTAACCTCAAGTCCCAGTACCCTCAATGTGGCTTTCAGTCGATTGAGGTTGTGAGGGACTGGTGGCTCTCGAACAGCAACTTTGGTATGCCCTCTGGATACACGAGGGATCTGAAGGTCGAGGCGACAAATACAACGAACTGCGCACAGAAGTGGACATTCCAGCATTCAATGAGCCGCAGCTTTGCGTGCCCTCAATACATGGGTTACAGCGGGGAGGAATGCACTGCCACCAACATTGCTCAGCTGAGCACCAAGGTTCTTCCCTGTGATCCCTGTGATCTGCGCGACAATCCGATCAGCGTCACCAGTGGCAGCAAAGTGCAGCGAGAAATAGACCTCTCTCTGAGCTGGTTCGAGTTCTACCGCACCTTCAATTCGTCATATCGTACGCAGGATGGGATGGGTGCCCATTGGGCGCATAGCCTGAACATGCGGTTGTACCTGCTTAATCGTCCAACTGTCGCTGTTGTCTATCCCGGTGGGAATCTGGCTGTTTTCCGGCAAGGCGAGGCGGCTGACGGCTCTGGCGCTACGCTCCGTGAGGAGAATGGTGGCTATGTGCTGTCGCTCGAGGAAGCCCGGTATCGTTTCAATGCTACGGGTGTTCTAACGCGGATTGAGCGCTATGCCGGTGACGCGGTAGATATTCAACTCGATGGCCGGAAGCGGATCGTTCGGGTTATACATTCTTCTGGTCGAAGCCTCGACTTTCGCTACGAGAATCCTGCCGGCAACGACGACTACTCGCTGACCTACATCGGAGACCGCGATGGTGCCTTGGTCACTTATGCCTATGATGCTGCCGGAAGGCTGATCGAGGCGGCATACCGTGACGGCTCGGCGCGACGCTATCTCTACGAGAATGCTTCGCTGCCAAATGCGTTGACCGGTATCGAGGATGAGACGGGCCAGCGCTTTGCCACATACGCCTACAATGGCGACGGCATGGCGGTGTCTTCGGAGCATGCCGGCGGGGCGCAGCGTGCAACATTCCAGTATCAAGCGGATGGCAGTGTTGAATACACGAATGCGCTCGGTGCCGTCGAGACAGTGACATTCACTGGGGCGGAGCCTTACCGCAAGACCGCTTCGATCACCAGGGAAAGCGGAACCGAGTCGTGGACATATTCACCCACCACGGGTTCAGTCGCAGACCCACGCCGCCGCGTCACGTCCCGTACCTATCGGTCCGGACGGATTGATCAGTTCACTTATCAAGATCGGGCGGACCCGGTGTTTGGGAGCGTTTGGGTAAAGCGCAAAACCGAAGCCAGCAACCGCCCCGAATCTCGCATCACTGAGACATGGAGGCGACGCGACACCAACCAGGCGGTAAAGGAGATCGGCCCGGCCAGCAGCGTCACATGGCTCCGCAATACCCGCGGCCAAGTCACCCAGGAAACCACGCAGACCCCCGCAGGTGAAAGCCGCACCACCACCTACAGCTACTGCGAAGCCGTAAACGCACAAGCCGGCTGCCCGGTGCTCGGCCTGTTGCTGTCGGTCGACGGCCCGCTGTCCGGCCCTGGCGACATCGTTTCCTACGCCCACTACCTAGAAGACGCCCCCGGCTGCGCCACCAGCGACGCCGCCTGTACCTACCGCAAGGGCGACCTTTGGAAGACCATCCAGCCGCTGGGTCTGGTAACCGAGGTACTGGCCTATGACGGCGCTGGCCGCCCGCACTTGGTGATGGACGCCAATGGCGTCGTCACCGAGTACCAGTACACCCCGCGCGGCTGGATGGCCTCGGCTACGGTGCGCGGCGACGACGATGCCAGCGGTACCGGCGACCGCGTCACCACCATGGAGTATCTGCCCACCGGTCAGCTCAGCAAGGCCACCGCCCCGGACGGCACCGTGGTCACCTACACCTACGATGCCGCCTAGCGCCTCACCGCGATCGGCGATGGCGCAGGCAACCGCATTGAGTACACGCTGGATGCGGCCGGTAACCGCGTGCAGGAGAAGTACAAGGGGGCAGGCGGTGAGGTGAAGCGCACGCTGTCACGCGTGTACAACCGCCTGAGCCAACTGGTCACCTCGGCTGATGGACTGGCCAACCCCACCGACTTCACCTACGACACCGAGGGCAACGTGAGCTCGGTGATCGATGCGCTCGGCCGCGTTTCCCGGCGCGAGCATGATGCCTTTGGCCGCCTGACCCGTCAGGTGGACGACGAAGGCGGCATCGCCGCCACCGTTGCGATGGCCTATGACAGCGACGACAACCAGACCCAGATCATCGACCCCAAGCAGCTGCCCACCACCTACGCCTACAACGGCTTCGGTGACCTGCTGCAGCAGGTGAGCCCGGACACCGGCACTACCACCTTCACGGTAGACGCCGCCGGCAACCACACCACCCGTACCGACGCGCGCGGCGTTACCGCCACCTACCAGTACGACGTGCTGGGCCGCGTCACCCACATCAGCTATCCGGACCCCACGCTGGATGTGGTCTACACCTACGACATTGCCCCGGCGGTGTGCGCAGCGAACGAGCAATTCAGCCGGGGCAGGGTGGGCACGGTGATTCATGCCGGCGGCAGCACCCAATACTGCCATGACCGCTTCGGCCAGCTCACCCGCAAGGTGCAGACGGTCAATGGGGTGGCCACTACCGTGCGCTATGGCTACACCGCCGGCGGCCGGCTGGCCACGCTGACCTACCCGGACGGCACCGTGGCCGACTACCTGCGGGACAGCCTGGGCCGCATCAACGAGGTGGGCGTCACCCGCCCGGGGCAGGCCCGGCAGGTGGTGGTGACCAATGTGACCTATGCGCCGTTTGGCCCGGCAACGGGGTGGACGTATGGGAATGGGCGGACCCTGCAGCGGCCGGTGGATAAGGACTACCGGACCATTGCGGTGCATGACCCGGCACCGGGTGGGTTGTCGGTGGGGTACGGGTATGACGCGGTGGGTGGGATTACTGAGCTGACTAATGGCGATGGCACGGAAGTGCTGGCGCAGTACAGCTATGACGCGTTGGGGAGGCTGACGCAGACCAAGGATGGGGCTACTGGGACGCCGATTGAGACGTATGGCTACGATGCGACCGGAAACCGTACCGAGCTGACCACGAATGCTGGTACTCACGCGTACAGCTACCCAGCCAATAGTCATCGCCTCGCGGCTGTTGACGGCGAGACTCGCGAATACGACGCTTCGGGAAACACGCTAAATATTGGTTCAAGAGAGTATGTGTACAGCGCTGCGAACCGGCTCACTCAGGTGAAGCAGGGCGGGGCAGTGGCGGAGAGCTACGTCTACAATCATCGAGGCGAGCGGGTTGGGCGGTCGCCGTCGGGAGCGCCCGAACGGTATTCGGCCTACGACGAGGTTGGCCAATGGCTCGGAGACTTCAGCAGCTCCGGTCAAGTGGCCCAGCAGGTTATTTGGCTGGATCGCATCCCTGTGGCTCTTATTGGTGAGCTGCCCGAAGGTACGTCAAAACTCGCGTATGTTCAGTCCGATCACTTGGGAGCTCCACGTTTGCTCATTGATCCGATGACAGGTGCCTCCTTGTGGGAGTGGAGTAGCAAAGGTGAGGTGTTCGGCAGTCAGGCCCCGAACATTGACCCTGCCGGGAACGGGGCATCTATGGAGTTGGCGTTGCGCTTCCCTGGGCAACAGGCAACCGTGGCCAGCGCGTTGTACTACAACCACCAACGCGAGTACGACCCGACTACGGGGCGCTATTCACAAAGTGATCCTATTGGCCTGCGCGGCGGATCCTCCACTTTCTCCTATGTGGGGTCTTCGCCACTCCGTTACGTCGATCCGCTTGGTCTGGTGAAGTGGACAGGCTATGCCCATGGAATCGCTGGCGGTGGCGGTGGTTTGGCATTAGCCTTTTACAACTTTCACCTGACATCCGAGTGTGTGGGTGGACGGATGGCCATCGTCGATCTCGACGTTATCTGGGGTGGTGGCGGTCTTGGGGCTCCGGTTACTTATACAGTCTCCAACGTGACGCTCGATGACGGCGCGTCGCAGGTTGACCCCAATAATCTGACGGGCCCGGCGGTACTGTTTGGTGGTGGATTCGCGGCCGGCGGAGGCGCAAGCTACTCTGAGCTTGTGCTTGGTTCTGGAAGGTCAGATTTGTCCTGGAGCGGCCAAGGTGGATGGGACGCATCTCTGTATGCCTACCCTGTTGGTCGGTCTCTTATCGACGGGAAACCACGCATCATCAAATGCGGATGTGAGCCGTAATCGTATGTTCGAACTAGTTCCGTACGTCGTTTACATCCTGTTCGCGGCAATATTGAGTCGATCAATTGTCGTTCTGGTAGCTCGGTGTCAGTCACAGAAGACGCCCGGCGAGGAGGCGCTCGCGAAGCTGCCCATCCTCCCCTACAGGGACGTCTCTGTGCAGGTGGATACAATTCAGGCTTGCTATTTGGCTATGCGGGACGGAGGGGTATGGCGACCGGCCGGTGCTCTCGCCCTTCTTCACGTTTCGCTATGGGTGGCGCTTGCGGGTGTATTCCTGCTTATGGCGATCGTTGAGATTGCGAACTTCGACTGGGCGAGTGCTTAACTTCAATTGCTATAAAGCGCCCTTTCCCCCTGGCGAGGTGGAGGTGGGATTTGCGCAACTCGATCCTCTGCCCCTTAGCACGCCCGGAGAGGCAGGGAAGACTTACAAAGCTGCACGCTCGGTCCTGAAGTCGGGAGCGAAATGGCCGCTAAAGGCGCTGATCCTCCCATGTGCCGCTGCTTGGGCAACGATGTTTGCCTTTCTGATGATGGGTTTGGCCATCGTCCTGAGTAGGCAACTTGTCTAAGTAAGAAGTGTCTTTTGTCCCTGGCGAGATTATGAAAACTCTGGGTCAGGTCGAAGAGCCTCGCGGTTGATGACCTCATGCGGAGTGCTGGTGGGCCCGGGCGTCCATAAGGTCACCTCGGAGCCGTGCAACCCATGGATGGCGAGCACTGCTTCGCAGTTCAGTACCGAGCTTTACCAGTGCATTCCGCAGGAGCTCACTGACGATCGCTGTTGGCGGCCGATCTGGTCCGCCTAGGCGTGGGTGATCTGCGTGGCGTACAGGACACCGTGGTGACGAACCGCCGTGGGCCGGAGGGGCATCTGTCGATGAGGCTGTTGGCATTGTCGGCTTCGAGGGTTCCCACTCCCCGACAAGCTCGCCGCTCGGCACCGAGGTCTTCAGGCTCCAGGTCGGTCGGGCATCACTTTGTGCCAATGCCCCGAAAGAGATGAGGGACAAGGCTAGTAGAGCTATGGACTGACTTTGCATGCCTTTCCTGAAATGTCTGGGTCAATGTCGAGGGGGAGGCCGCCGATGGTCCTGCGGGCCCTGCACACCTGTCGTATCGCACCGCGTGCGGCGTCACCGGGTTCCCGGCAGCAGGGCTACGCGACGAGTGCATCTGCTGGGTCGGAGGCCTCCTCTTCAGGCTCGGGAACGATCGGTGGCAGGGTCTGAAGTTGCAGCGTTTCGGCAAGCGCTTGCGCCGGCGTTCGGCCCTTCAGGCGATAGCCTTGGTGGCTTCTTTCGAGGTTCTAGTAGCGCAGGAAGACGTCCTGGTCGCGCTGGATTTCAGCCGGCGTGATGTGCCAGGTCTGGCGTCCGGCAACACGGAAGCACCCATCGAGTAGCGTGCGATTCATTCGCTCCACGAAGCCGTTGGTGCGTGGCGTGGCGATCTTGGTGGTGCGGTGCTCAATGCTCTCCATCGCCAGCAGCAGCTCGTACGGGTGCTGTTGCTTGATCCCGCAGAACTCCCGTCCGTTATTGGTCAACACGGCTTGTACTTGGATGCCCAGGGCCTCGTAGAAGGGCAGTGCGCGGTCGTATAGCGTATCCGCAGCGGTGACCGGCATCTTGCTGGTGTCAACCTTGGCAAAGGCCAACGACCAGAACGTGTCCACGACCAACTGGACAAAGACCTTGCCAACACCCTTGAGCGTCCTCCAGTAGAACGTGTCCCGAATCAAGAGCCCTCCGGGCGCGCTGGATCCAACGTGCTGCGGCATCACCTCGCTGCCGGCTCTCTCCAGCAGGCGCATTTGTTCGTCGCTCAGGACGAAGGTGATATCAGCGGCCTTGGCTTCCAGCCGCAACAGTCGCCAATGGCGGGTCAGCAGATCGTGGCGCTGCCAGACGCCGCATACGCCCGACTGGCTGACCTCCACGCCCTTCAGTCGCTGTTTTCACCAAGCCTTCACGTTCTGCGACGCCGTGCCCATTTCGCGATGGGCCATTCGGCAACACTCTCGGTAACCAGACCACAGGGATGTGTACCCGTGTGGCTGCGCCAACATACCCACAAGGAGGCGGCTGTGGCTGCACGATTCCTGGCAGGTTGCCTGCTGCTGATCGCGGTGTTCTTCAATGTTGAGTTTGCTGCCGCACAGCAGTCCCCCATTCCCCCTCAGTACTGCTACGACGGCAGGTGCTATCGAACACTTGCCCAGGCGGAAGCGGACCTGCGGGCGAGTACCGGGATCTACGGAGCGCTTTGGCACCTTGATGGGGTGACTCAGACGGGATCGGGCCCCTTAGGGGTGGTCTTGGATTATCGCTACTGGATTGATGACGAACCGCCGGCTGCGAAGGGGCCTATTGGTTACGCCGTTGGAGGTGGCGTGGCTTACCCAAGCGAGGAGGCCGGCATCGCTGCCTATTTGGCGGGCGCTCAGGCCTCCAACCCCCAATGCGAGCACGAGCGCGTGGGAATGTTGGGAGTTCACGGCGAACCGTACGTACATGTCCGGGCGAGCGGGCGGAAGGGAACGGTTCTGAACTTCTCGATGGTGGGGAATGACCCGCAGCCCAACCGATATGTCCAGATTCAGACCTGGTGCGCAGCATGGTCGCCACCGAGCCCTCCCCGGATCGACAAGGTCTGGGTTCCAAAGCAGTACGAAGTAGAGTGTGCTGAGGGTTTTCTGGTCAAGGAAGGAAGCAATCCGGCGTACATCCAAGGTGCAAGCAATATCGGGTGGCCCAACATCTGCCGCCCCAACACCATTCCCCGGGTCATTACCGGAAGGAACATCAAGCAGACCAACAGCTGCCCCATCAATGGCAACCCGTGCCATCCCGCCACTGGCGACAAATCGCGTGCCGAGGTTGACTTTACCTTTGCGGGGCGCGAGTTCGTACGCTACTACCACTCCTTGAACCAGCTGCAGGCGGCGAGAGAGCTCGGCACGGGCTGGACGCATACCTACGCGGACTTCATCCTCACCGGGTCTTCCAACCAGACTCGCGTGGATGAGAAGGGGTACCTGCAAACATACTCGGGTGGGCGGGGCACTCAGGCATCCGGTGAGACACTGCGCGCCGGTCCCGCATCCACGATGGTGCTGACGGGAGCTGACGGTGCGCAGCGCATCTACGGAAACAACGGCCAGCTCATCCAGATCGCCTCCGGTGAGTCTGCCACCCGTGTTGTGCTGTCCTATGACGGGTCCAGGCTCACGTCCATAACCGACGGAAAGGGGCGGTCGCTGGTGTTCGCTTATGAGAACAACCGGCTTTCATCCATTACGCTACCTGATGGGTCCCAGGCGACGTACGCATACGACGCCACGGGGAACCTCACGCAGGTCATCCGGCCGGATGGGACGACCCGAACCTACGTGTACGGAGAGGCGGGGTATGCGCCTGCGGCACTTCCCAATCTGCTGACCGGGATCCTGGAGAATGGGGCGCGCTATGCGACCTTCTCGTTCGACCAGAATGGAATGGTGACGGGAAGCCAGCTTGATGCGGAGAGTCAGCCCGTTGATGTGACCACCATTTCCTACGGTGCGGATGGGGTTGCAACGTCTGTGAACAACCTGGGGGACGTGCGCCAGCATGTGATCTCGGGTGGGCAGTTCAGTGCCATCACCAAGACCACCGATGCACAGGGCTCTCGCTCATTCAATTTCAACACATCGGGTCGTCTGACCTCGAAGATTGATGCGTTGGGTAACAGGACTACCATTGACTACACGGACTCCTCGGGAGCGGTGTCGCAGGTTGTCACGCGCACTGAGGAATCCATCGGTCGCATTACCCGCACCACCCGCGACGCCAACAACCAGATCGCAGAAGAGCGCGAGAGCCGCAAGCTCGGCACTGCCCCCGAAGAACTCGCCTCCCTCACCCGCAAGGTGGCAGATGCCCAGGGCCGCACTCTGTTCTCCTGCCAGTACGACGTCACCCAACCCACAGACTACGTCTGCGGCTCGTTGGCGATCGCGCCTTCCAACGTTCGCCAATCCGCCAACCTGTACTGCACGGATGCCGACGTAGCCGCCAATCCCACGCTCTGCCCGATTCCCGGCCTGCAGCGTTCCTACAGCGACGCCGCCGGCAACACCACCACCTTCGAGTACTACGCCGCCAACGACACCGGCTGCGACAGCGGCGGCGCGTGCAGCCACCGCAAGGGCGACCTGCGCGCACAGATCAACGCTCTCGGCCAACGCACCGAGTACCTTGAGTACGACGCACTCGGCAATGCCATCCAGATCCGCGGCATCGACGGCGTGGTCATCGAGCGCCTGTACGACCACGGCAGCCGCGTTCTGGCCGAAACGATCAAAGGCGACGCCCCGGCAAACGACCGCATCAGCTTGTTCGAGTACAACTCCTTCGGCAGGCTCACTCGCCGCACCGGGCCGGATGGCGTCTGGACCCGCATGCACTACGACACGGCCGATCGCCTGGTGGCCGTGGAAGATGCAGCCGGCAACCGCATCAACTACACGCTCGACGGAGCCGGCAATCGTACCCGCGAGGAGGTGCGCGATGCCAATGGCACGCTCACCCGCGTGCTTGACCGCACCTTCGACACCGCCAGCCGCATGACCCGCCTGTCCGGTGCGGACGGCCATCCCACCCAGTTCCGCTACGACCCGGTGGGAAATCTGCTGGAGTCCGAGTCCCCGTTGGGCCACATCTCCCGCAATACCTTTGATGGGGCCAGCCGGCCGAAGCTGCAGACCCAGGACCCGGGCGGCATCAATGCCCAGGTCGGCTACGACTACGCCGCCAATGGGCAGCTGGAGCGGGTGGTCGATCCCAAGGGCCTGGCCACCACCTACGCCTACAACGGCTTCGGTGACCTGCTGCAGCAGGTAAGCCCGGACACCGGCACCACCACCTTCACGGTAGACGCCGCCGGCAACCGCACCACCCGCACCGACGCGCGTGGCGTTACCGCCACCTACCAGTACGACGTGCTGGGCCGCGTCACCCACATCAGCTACCCGGACCCCACGTTGGATGTGGCCTACACCTACGACATCGCCCCGGCAGTGTGCGCGGCGAATGAGCAGTTCAGCCGGGGCAGGGTGGGCACCGTGATCCATGCCGGCGGCAGCACCCAGTACTGCCATGACCGCTTCGGACAGCTCACCCGCAAGGTGCAGACGGTCAATGGCGTGGCCACTACCGTGCGCTATGGGTACACCGCCGGCGGCCGGCTGGCCACGCTGACCTACCCGGACGGCACCGTGGCCGACTACTTGCGCGACAGCCTGGGCCGCATCAACGAGGTGGGCGTCACCGGCCCGGGGCAGGCCCGGCAGGTGGTGGTGACCAACGTGACCTATGCGCCGTTTGGCCCGGCGACGGGCTGGACGTATGGGAATGGGCGGACCCTGCAGCGGCCGGTGGATCAGGACTACCGGACCATTGCGGTGCACGATGCGGCACCGGGTGGTTTGTCGGTGGGGTATGGGTATGACGCAGTGGGTGGGATTACTGAGCTGACCAATGGCGATGGCACGGAAGTGCTGGCGCAGTACAGCTATGACGCGTTGGGGAGGCTGACGCAGACCAAGGATGGGCCCACTGGGACGCCGATTGAGACGTATGGCTATGATGCTACGGGAAATCGGACGTCGCTGACCAGCTCATCCGAGACCCACGTGCTTACCTACTCGGCTGGCAGTCATCGCCTGATGTCCGTTGACGGTGAGGTGCGCTCCTACGATGCTGCGGGAAATGGGCTGAACATCGGCTCGGTCGAGTTCGAGTACGGCGACTCAAATCGGATGGCTCAAGTCAGGCAGGACGGAGTAGTGGCGGTGAGGTTCGTATACAACCATCGCGGTGAGAGGGTCGAGCGGGCGGGCACTGCAGGTGGCTCGGAGTTCACCGTGTACGATGAGGCAGGACGGCGACTGGGTGGCTACTCGAGCAATGGGCATGCGGGAAGGCAAGTAGTCTGGTTGGAAAACTATCCAGTTGCCCTGGTTGACGAAGCGCAGACGAGTGGAAGCCTCGCCTATATCCAGCCAGATCACCTGGGTACGCCGCGTGTTGTAATCGAGGGGCCAACCAATCAGAGCGTTTGGGAATGGAGTGCCAAGAGCGAGGCATTCGGTAGCCAAATGCCTAATGAGGACCCGAAAGGGACCGGGAGCCGCTATGAGTTCAATGCTCGCTTCCCAGGCCAGCAGCTGGATGCTGATACGCAGCTGGCCTACAACTACTTCAGAGACTATGAGGCTGCAACCGGGCGCTACCTCCAGAGCGATCCGGTCGGCTTATCCGCTGGCCCAAGCACGTATTCCTATGTCGGTGGTTCACCGTTGACATCCGTGGATCCGTTGGGACTTCTCCAGTGGAATATGGGTGATGCGCAGTGGCGCAGTACTTTGCACTACTATGGTTTAGTTCCGTCGGCCTTCCCCGGTGGTCCGCCTGGGGGCCCGTCGCCCCTCTACGCTGCTGCCGCCACGATGGATTGGAGGGTGCAGGCTCGCTGCGTTTGTGAGGGTGCGGAGTATCGATTGGAGGAATTTACTATCGACCTTGCACCTGTCGTCTATATGAGTCACGTCTATGCATCAGCTGGTCATCGGTTTGAGGTCCGCATGAAGGAGCATGATCACCTCCGAGACTTCTATGCCTGGGGTGATCGAGAGCAGTCGGCTGCGGCTTCCTATGAGCGATTCCTGCGTCATACGACGTACTCATCGGAGGCGGAATGCGTTGGTGAGAACAACTCACTGATGATGCAGTCGCTCCGAAGAAGCTTCCTGCCTGCTGCCAAGGCATCAATCGATCGTTACGATAAAACCCGGCTGCATGACGTGAGCCCCTGGTGACATCGGACTAATGCTGACTCTTTCGGGATTTAAAAGGCAATGATCAATGTGCTTCTCATTCTGGCTGTGAGTAGCTGGGCTGCAGCTCCGTCTGTTGAGGATCACTCGAGTGCCCTGGTCGATGAATGCCCATCTGTTGACGTCAAGTTCAACCGGTGGGCCAATATCGATGGCTGGAGAGCAGGCGTGTTCGAAGTCGTGAACAACAGTTCGATGTATATTCGCTATCCTGTATCGCAGCCAAAGTCTGTTCCGGCTCCGCTGCTCAGCGTTCATACGGCAAGTCTATTCACGCGGCCGAAGGAGTCTGGGGTCTGGACCGAAATACTGACCATGGGGTCAAGTCGTGTACCAGAGGCCAAGCTGGTACTGGAGCCTTACGGAAAAGTCGAGGTTCTCGTAAACCTTGAGCGAGCCTTCTACGAGGACGAGTTCTCGGGGGGCGGGGTATTCATCGAGTTGATCAACGGATTGGTTTCATGCAGCTCGCGCTCGAACGCCATTTCTCTTGACGATGCATGAAGTTGTAGCCGACTCCAGGAGATATAAAAAATGAAGTCGCTATGCGCACTGGTGTTTGTTGTCGCATTCGCTGCATCCGCGCAGGACGTTCCAGTAGTTGAGACAGGTTGTCCGGTGCTCGATGCCAATCCAGTGCGGCTCCAGGCCGTTGGCGGGAGACGCTATCTGGTCTTGTCTGTTGCGAACCGCGGACCGGGTGTGGTTGGTTTCAGACTTTCCGACATTGACGATTCGCGCTCGACTCCTGAGTCCACATCTCTAAAAGCTCTTCTGAATCCAAGTTCCTACCTTATCAGCTCGCGCTCGCAGGGCGCGGCGCACTGGATACCGGATCTAACTACCATTCCGCAGATGTGGGAGGGTAGAACTATGGAGATAAAGGGTGGCTCATCGGCTGAGCTGGTGATCCCGGCGGACAGCATCGTTCATGATTCGGCGGTGGCCAAGTCTCAGTATCTTGTTGACTTGCGCGCTCTGAATGCTTTGTGCACGGTCAGGTCGAAGAGCTTTGCGGTTGATGACCTCATGGGGAGTGCTGGTGGGCCTGGGCATCCATAAGGTTCTGGGTAGCGGTACGAGAGTCAGTCCATTGAAGCGCACGTGCATCCGCCTACTACAATCTTCACCTGATTTCCGACTGTGTCAACGGAAGAATGGCGTTTGTGGACCTGAATGTAGGCTTCGCAGGCTTGGGTGCAGGCTCGCCGGTAACTTGCACGATCTCGAACATCACCATTGATGATGGGATGAGTGAAGTGAATCCGACCAACATAACTGGGCGAGCATACATGTCGGGTGCGGGGTTCGCGGCAGGTGGTGGGGCAAGCTATGCTGGCTTCTACGTCGGCCGCGGCTACTCGCAGGCTTCCTTGGCCGGGCAAGGTGGGTGGGATGCGTCGATGTATGCTTATCCCATTGGCTACTCCTCGTTTGATGGTCAGCCAAGGATCGTTAACTGTGGCTGCGAGCTATAAGACGCATGATCGAACTAACGCCCTACTTGATGCTTGTGTTCGTGGTTGGAGTGAAAGTGCAGGCGGGGCGGTAGATCGCAGTGGTCCGTATTTCGAACAAAGGCAGCCAGCCGAGAGGTTGCGAGGAATATGGACCTTCGCCTGGGCGGAGTGTCCCGGTGCGCCACATCAATCACTAGATGCCTCACTGGCTAGCATCGAACTCCGCGTCATGGAAGTACAGGCTAACCCTTGGCACTCCCTATTCTGGCCGGGGTGCGGTGACAATCGAGCCTGGAGAGTCGAAGATGATGGCGGCATCGATTTCTCAGCCCTACGATCCGGACGCGCCTTCAGTTTGAGCAATCATGATTGAGTTGACGAGTCGAAATCCTCAATGTGTGGCGAGGTTAGACGGCGTGCGTGTTTTTGACTTGCCTAAGTGGGAGAGGCGATACAGCTATGACGCGTTGGTGCGGCTGACGCAGACCAGCGATGGGGCCGCTGGGGCGCCCATTGAGATGTATGAGTGCGACGCGACGGGCAATCGCACGGCGCTAAAAAACGAATGCTGGGGTACGAATGTAGGTGTTTCCAGATATGATCTCTGTGGTTGCAAGGACGGGCGGATAGTAATCAAGCCCGTTGGTTGCAAAGGACCGATCGTTGGAGAGACGGACTACAGATGGAAGTGAATCTGCCGGAAGTCATCGTAAATATCATTGGGTCTCGTTATCCGAGAGGAGAGCCAGAGGTTCTCTGTTCGTATTCGTTCGATGACTACTCAATGGACAGCGTAGAGGCGGCGACCTGCGTGGTGCTGGAGGCGGTGAGGAAGATGACGGATGCTGGGGACATCGTTCTTGAGCCGAGAGTTGAGGCTCGCGTCTGGAGTCGAGAGGGGATCAGGGTGAGCCTGAATCTGTCTGCGGATACTATGCGAAGGATAGCGGCTGGATCTGCGTCGTTTGACCTTGACCTTCAGCAGATCAATGATCATCAAGACATCGATGGAGGTGTCACGGAGTTCGACATTGTTGAACTGCGTGACCCGCGCCCGGAGCTCGTGACGCTATTCGTTGGCAACTCTCCCGAGACCGGGAAGGAGTGCATTCTCGCGCGCTCATGCCGTGATATCTACACAATGGACGGCCTTCAGAAGTGCATCCACGAAACAATCGAACTGGCGCGAAAGGGTGCTGAAGGCGAGATTGAGTCCTGGCGGCCCCAGATTGGGGTGCGACTCTCCAGCGAGCGGGGTATTCGGCCTTCCATCTATCTGTCTGCGGACGTGATCAAGGAAGTTTCCTCACTCGGAGCGTCGTTGGATTTTGATCCGTACGTCTAATGAAGTTGAAAGAGCGCTTGACCCATTCGGACGGGATGCTTCAACCCATAAAAGGCACTGGATTGATAGGTTCCGGAGTCGGGAGCGCAAGGTGGAGTGAATCGATGAATGCACAAGAGCCAGAATCGGGACGCGCCATTGAAGACATGCGTGAGCTGGCGCTTGTGTAAGGACCCATTGAATTCCTGCTCAGGTGTTCGAGCCAGGAATCAATCCATACGTACAAGGCATGCCAGTGGTGGGCATGGACATCCGGTGAACTGACATGATGCGAATCACGTTGCATCAGTTGCATCGCGCGCTTGTTTTATCGGCTCTTGCGTGTGTCGTCGTGGGGTTGGGTTCGCAAAGTTCAGTCGCGAGCGCGGCTGAAGCGTGTTCTGCGGAAATTCGCTATATCGGCCTCGCAACGTATACGGCAGGGGCGTTGTCGGAATTCTCTCCGTGAGAAACACCGGGATGGTGCGTACAAGGTTCCAGCGCCAGATCGCAAGGGCGTGATGCACTACATGTACGCAGAGGTACAGATCGAGGATGCTGTCGGCGGTTGGAAGCCTCGTAATGCACAGCTGGACTCATGGAGGCGTCCCGCCGCCGAATTACTTGTCCGCCCACAGCCGGTCGTAGAGGTTGCGGTGAGTGATGTAATCTTTCAGGGTCAGGCGGAGGTCGGTCGCCGTTACGCTGTCTTGTTTCGGGACCTGTCGTTCCAGTGCTTAGTAGTGTCCGAGCCGTTTGTCGTGGCTGAAAGATGAGCTGGTTCGAGTCCTTCCGTCTTCGAGATTGAGTGCTCGCCAATGAACTCCATTGGGTCTCCAGACTCTCCTCTACCGGCGGTCAATGCCTCGGAGCAACAGGGGATGAGAAGTTCTACAGCTTTGACGACGCCGGTCATCTGGTCCGGGATACTGATGGCCTGTAGAATCATGTCTGCCTTTGTGGTCCGATGCAGATGATCTATATGGAAGGCTTGGCGTGGTTGGCTGAATCTCGACAGAAGTGTTACTGGCTCGATGAGGAAGGCAGGATCGATGAGCAATATAGACCTTGAAGTGTTTTTGCGGGCGCTCTGTGAGATCAACCTGCGCAGCCCTGAGCCTGCGGGGAGTGTGATGGTGAGGGTGTTTGGCGACGACTTCGTGTACAAACAATGGGCTCCAATCCGCCAGGCGGATATAAAGTCGGATGGGTTGCTGGACCCCGGGCTTGGTTCCGGTCCGATCGATTACTCTGACATCGGCCAAGTTTCAGTGCATAAGATGGATTGGATTGAAGAGAAGGGTGCGGCCGGCGAGCAGGATTACATTGATCTTCTTGAAATGATCTCAGGGCGGGCCAATCTGATGGTGAGCGACAGGGCCGTCACGTGGCAGGGGTAAGTGCACATATCCGCTGAGCTACATTCCGGCACGCAGTGCCTGCGCATGCGGGAGGCGAGTCTCCCTGGGCGTGCGATGTTTGCCTTTCTGGTGGTCAGCTTGATCGTCGTTTTTTTGTGGCCAAATCGCCTAGGTAGAAGTCGGCCTTACTTACGCAAGGTGGAAGCCGTTATGCGAATCTTTGAGCTGGCTGTCACTCTGCTCATTCCCCGGCTCTACGAGCCGGATGCACCTTCGGTTGAAGCCATCATGATTGAGTTGGCAAGTCGGAAGCCCCAGTGTGTGACGAGGTCGGCCAGTGTGCGTGTTCCTGATTTGCCCAGTTAGCCGTGATGCACGGGACGCATCGAGTGACAATTGATGGCGACCGGCAGCGACAACTCGCCGCCTTGGGGGCTTGGGGATACAATCACGGATGTTCCGCGGCAGGATGGCCATGATCAAGCTTGAGAGGATCTACGAGGATGAGGACGGCATTTGGCAGCTGGGTGATTACTTCGACTACATCGAGAGTGTTTCTCACCTGATGCCAGGTCAGTTAAGGGATTTCGCGGGCACGTATGCCAGCTACGAACTGACTGGCGACGCTACCCTTCATGATTCAGGGATGTCTTCGTTCCAGATATCAAAGACGTTGGGCGAGGATGGAGTCACCAGTACGACGGTGCTGGATGTCACTTTGCTTCACCAGTCTCACGAGAAGTACATGCTGCTCACCTATGGCGGGGTCCTGGGCTACTCTCTTTTCGAGGAGGGCGTGCTTTATCGGGAGCGGGGCGTTGACGTCTTGCTTCACGAGGTTTCAGTCTTGGAGAAACGCGGCTACAGGCATGTGGTGCAGTTTGAGGAAGGTGGTGGCTACTCGGTGGATTTTCTCGAGTGTGGATTGACTTACCGGGATGTCGTCCACCCTCCCGTTGACTGAGGATCGGGGTGACCAGGGGAAGTTCAATGAATCGTTCGATTCTGGCAATGACAGTTCTCATGACACTTCCATTGCTTGGCTGTGGTCGCGGAACGGATGGGGTAGAACTCCATCCACCCTGCATTGATCGCAGCTCAGATGGGCCTTGGTACGACATCGGCAAAACAGCCCCCAAGAGAAAGCAGATTGCGGCTGCCTATGACGCCGAAGGGGAGGCGGGGTTGCGTAAGCTTCTGGGCGCGCCGTATCGCGAGTCCGACGCGGAGTTGGTCTGGATCTATGAGAAGAGGCGGGAGTACACCCGCGTATCCTGCGATCCTCCTGCATTCCACAGGGAGTATGACCAGGCGTTCAGTATCGCGCTGATGGTGAGAGCGGAGCGCCCAAAGTGCACGGTCGAGCTACGCGAGTTCATCCAAGAAACCACCCTTACCCCGGATCAGGCGCTGGAGCTGCGTGCGCCCCTGTCGTCGCCTCCACGCGAGTGCAGATCCCGCAAGAGCCGGAAAAGTGATGAGGGGGGATAGGCGGGATTGTTGAGCAAGCCTTCCATGACGTCGCCTTCCATGACAGCATCGACCATTCATGGGTTTCCGTGCTATCTACATTGATGGTGATCTGGCGGTCCGCATGGATGCTGTGGGATTCAGAAGCAGGAAATTAAGAGAGAAAACCATGAGCGCGTTGAGTTGGTTGGTTCCTTCATTCGGCTATCTGTTGATCGCAGTAATGGTCCTCAGGGCGGTCGCCATAGTCGTCGCACGCCGCAGCAGCGGCGGTTCCGAGGCGGAGGTGAAGTTTTCGCAGCTCGATCTTCTACCTCTTAACACGCTTGGAGAGGCGGGGAAGACTTACAAAGCTGCACGCTCGGTCCTGAAGTCGGGGGCGAAATGGCCGCTAAGGGCGCTGATCCTCGCGTGTGCCGCTGCTTGGGCTACGATGTTTGCCCTTCTGATGGTCGGTTTGGCCATCGTTCTGAGTGGGCAACTTGTCTAGGTAAAGGTGTCTCTTGTCCCGGGCGAAATTATGAAACCTCTGAAGGTAGTGGCATTCGCGTTCTCTCTGGTCCTCTCTGGCGAGGCTTCTTCGAAAAACTCGCCGATGGAACCTTGTGAACACATTAAAGTTGAAATCATTGAGGTGGGGGAGGAAGAGGGGCGCGAGGTTGGTGTGATCCGGATTACGAATTCTGGTGATGCGGCCAGCAACTACGATTTGTCAGGCGTTGACCCAACGAGGCGTTACCCCCTATTGGATTTCAACTCCTACACCGTCTACACACGCGGCCCGTCGTCCCAGGGTTGGACCGGTCGTCTGTTGATTGGAACCTTCAGTGCTCCGACGGGGCGGCTCACGATCGAGCCAAAGCAGGCTGTGCTCGTGGCAGCGGATGTCGCGAAGGCATATCGAAAGAATGATTACGCCGGCGAAGACGTCTACATCAAAGTGATAAGTCGAGATCCAGTCTGCTATGCCGAATCTGCGGAAGTACGAGTTTCTGAGATACCGAGGCGTCCCTCGATGGGGTGGTAACTGTGTGAAATCACCTCGGAACTGGTTAACTCACTGCTGTCAGCGTCGCTGGCCAGCTTCAGGAGCGCGCGCCGATCCAGCCGACGAGGGTGAGCTGATGCACAGGTTGGTGGCGGCGAATGGGTCGCTCGACGTCGATCCGTACATGTATGGCCCGAAGGGGTGATTGGCATGACGATGGAAACACGGAAGACCATGGATGAATTGCTGCAGCCATTCCGCGAGATGGCGATGTTTGAGGATTGCGAACTGACCTCGCCGGAAAGTACCTGCCCCTGGGGCGACGCGCCCGTGCATGTGGCGGCCTATGACAACGACGTTGAAACGCTTCGGGCATTCCTGCCATTCGTCCGTGACCTGAACATCAAGGGGGAACTTCAGCTGACTCCACTGCATAGCGCCATCCTGCACGGCTCAGTGGAGGCGGCGGAGATGCTTATCGCGGCAGGCGCGGACGTTGAATGCATGAATCATCTGGACAAGAATGCGCTGACGATGATGGCGGGGAAGCCTGCGTTCGTTGCAATGGCCCGTAAGTACGGGCTGCGGGTCTCAGAAGAGGAAGAAGGGGATTAGACGTGATTGCTGAGCAGGCCTTTGATGATGTCATTTTCCATGACAGCATCGTCCATGTCGTTGCCCTCTCCGTCATCCGGAGATCCTGTGAGGTCGATCTGTGCCTTGGGGATTGGGAGCGGCGGAAACCGCGTTTGACATCCCGCTTTACGTTTGGCGAGATGGACTCCTTCTTCGGGCGCTTTGATTTCCCTGAGTTGGCCAAGAATGCGTGGGCAGGCAACGTGCAGGATGGCTCCGTAGAGGCGTCCAAGCGACGGCTGAGCATGCACTTGGTCGGTGGAATGCTGGAGGCGGTTGCCGCAAGCATCAGTCTCTACTCACCGCCCCTGGATGAAGAGCTTGCATCGAATCCAATGGTGGCAGATGCCCCCGGTAAGCCCCAGCCGCTTGAGGGAGTGGATCTGGACAGGTCGCATCTCGAGGCGATTGAGTTCTCCCCTGTGACCAATACCTGTCGTCTGGATATGCAGGTTCGTACCTCAGAGAGCATGTTTGATCGTGCACCGGCCATGATCCTGATCGAGGGGGTGACGTCCTGTATCAGCAAGATGGACATGGCGGCGCTGAATGTGGAGTATCGATTCGGAAACGTCATTGGGGGTCACTTTGAGGCCGGTCGCGGCCTGCTCCGGTTGCACCTGGAGAAGAGCTTCATCGAGATCGTGGGAAGCGCTGCGTGGCTGGTCTGGCGATGAATGGATTGCCTGGCGCACTCACGGCGCAGTTCGAGGAAGCCTGCGAACAGGCAGATAGCTGGCCTGCGCAAGGCTGACGAGGTTTCAGAATTGCCGAATGAAGAGGAAGCGTGTTCATGGGAGCTACAAAGAAAAAACGAGCAGTGATGGTTCGGCTGGTGAAGAAAAGTGAGGGGTTGGCCCTCAGTCTGGACGACATTGCCCAGCGGGACGGCGACGACGAGGTGTGGCAACGGCGGGAGCACTTTACCCACAAGGTTCTGGAGCAATCGAGCTTTGATCCGATGTCGTTTGATGACAAGGAGTTGGCTGACTTTGGCTACTTCATCCTGGCGAGGCTTCATGCTTTTCATGAGCTGGGCGAGGCTCCCTGAAATGGCGTTCTACCAACTTCAAGTCACCACCTGGATCAAGCCGGATGCGGGCGGGTCGTCTGCAGCGACGGATATCGCATTGCGACTACCGGGGAATTCCAGACCATGACCGCCGGGTGGCGGGGTCCACTGATGGTGGTCGGACTTTTTGCACTCGGTCTGGGGGCATCGGCGTTACTATTTGAACTGTTGCGTCCGTACGCCGTCGTTTGGGTGGGGCTTTGCGGCACAGATACCGGCGGCCACCTCTGCTCGCTTGCTGCATTCATGGCCAACTACTGGTGGCTGCTCCTGCTGCCTTGGCTTGCTGTTCTGCTGTCGGTCTCAATATGGGGCGCGCGCCTGGCAGCCCGCCGGACGCAGTGCAGTTGATCTAGTCGGGTGATGCCGCGATCTGATGGGAAAGTCGAC
>DGLB01000001.1:62421-71599 GCA_002387845.1 Stenotrophomonas maltophilia
CGGAAATGGAAACGCTGCTCTCTGCCGGAGCAGATCTCAATAGTCCCGGGGAGCACGGATACACGCCCTTGCACAATGCAGTGGAGCAGGGGTCGGAAGAGGTCGTGAAGTGGTTGATCAAGAATGGTGCGAACCGGCTTGCCATCAATGACTGGGGAATGAGTCCGTCGGACCTGGCCGCTGCGCTGGACGAGAGTGCGATTGGGAAGCTGTTGAAATGACGCCGAGGCTGATTGCGGATCTGGGATCGCAGTGGTGCAGCGCTAAGACAGCTGGACGACGAGCGCCGCCGATTGCGCTCGGTGTTCTCATTGTCGGTGGTCCGGTGGTCGAGGAGACCTATTACCGATGGAAGTGATGCCGCCAGAAATAAGAATCCTAGTGATTGCGTGGAACCCTGAAACTGGAGAGGTAATCGAAGTCACTAGGGTGTCGCGAGATGAGCTGACAAACGATAACCTGGAGATGGCAATCTCCGAGGCCTTGGATAAAGCAGTTGAGGTGTTGGGGCCAGAAGAAATCGCGCAGTGGACGCCGCAACTGGATGTTTGGCTTTGGAGTGAGAGAGGCATGAGAGCCAGCATGCATCTCTCTCGGGAGCTCATCCGGAAGATCGCAAAGGCCAATGCTTCCCTGGACTACGATCCCTACACGTGCGGTCCCGCCACGTCGTAGTGTTGCGGCGGTGGCGGTGGATGGCAGTAGCGACGCCCCCTCAGCAATGGGCCGCAACCGACTCCCCTGATTAGACCTTCGCAAGCGATCGTTCGTCATTGGCGTTAGTGAACACCTTGGGCGGGAAGTACACATTTGCCGGCGAGGTCCAGCACGTATCGTTAAGGTCGTTTATGTGCGATCTGTTTCGAGGAAACTCGCTATTCGTGGAAGAGGTGGACCGGCTGTCAGAATGCAGGGGTGTAATTGCCCGCTGTTCTCCTGCTCAGTTTTGAGGAAAAAACGATCGATTGGGCGAGTCCGAATCCTCAGTGTGTGACGAGGTCGGCCAGTGTGCGTGTTTCTGAATTAGCTAGGTGCCCGTGATGCGCCGGGACATGGCGCGCCAGCCCGCCGGACGCAGTGCAGTTGATCTAGTCGGGTGATGTGGCGATCTGATGGGAAAGTCGACGAAGGAGCAATAGGTGGAGCATTACTCGCATCTTGTTCGCCTGCTTATGGCGCTGAACGCTAGCTACGAACGCGACGATGCAGCACCCAACAGGGTGCACGTGAAGTATCGAGGCGACGAGTGCGTTTATAAGGAGTGGGTGCCGCGACGGATATCTGACATCACCAGTAGTGGGCTGCTTGATCCGGGATTCGGCTCTGGCCCTATCGATTTCGCGGATATGGACTACATAGAGGTTAGGCTGGACGATTGGATGACTGAAAAGCCCGTTGGCGGGCGAAAGGATTTCTTCGATGTGATGAGGCTGGTGGAGGGCGACACTGGACTTGAATTCACAGAGGGGTGTGTTGCGTGGAGAAGAGAATGAGGATGTCGCTCCCGGATTTGCTCGGAGACTACAGCCGGCTTCCCGAGTACTCAGGCATTACGCTTGCTGATGTCGATCAGATCAGCCTATTCGGAGATCGGCCCATCAATGTGGCTGCTACGCGTGGAAGCATTGCGGAAATGGAAACGCTGCTCTCCGCCGGAGCAGATCTCAACAGCCCCGGGGAGCACGGATACACGCCCTTGCACAATGCAGTGGAGCAGGGAATCGAAAGAGGCCGTAGAGTGGTTGATCAAGAATGGTGCGAACTGTCTTGCCATCAATGACTGGGGAATGCGCCCGTCGGACCTGGCCGCTGCGCTGGACGAGAGTGTGATTGGGGAGCTGTTGAAATGACGCCGAGGCTGATTGCGGATCTGGGATCGCAGTGGTGCAGCGCTAAGACAGCTGGATGGCGAGCGCCGCCGATTGCGCTCGGTGTTCTCATTGTCGGTCTTGATGCGCTCTGGATGGAGCGTATGGTCGTTAGCGGCGCGATGAGGGTCGATGGATGAGCGAGTGGTTCGTCAACCTATCTTGCTTCTTGCGTACTGACGGCCGATGCAGGTCGATAGTCATCCGCATCTCTGAACCGCGGCCAGTCCACGGGGAGGTTGAGTGTCGCTGTTTGGTGCACTCGCCTGATCTGCTTCGTCATGATACGGAGATTGCGGGTATTGACGCGGATCAGGCTCGAGACCTTTCAGTGGAGTTCGTAAAATCGATGATGGGTGATTCTGAGCTGGTTGATCAGGATGGGAACCCTGTCGATCTTTGAGTAATGCCCTACTGCACGTCTGGGTGGGTCGAAGCCACGCATGGCGTGGCTCTACAGGGCTGGGCAGGCAGGCCATTGCTACGGGGCGGCACTGTGCGCCGCCACTGTTCCATTTCCTCTCCAAAGTGCGCTGTCAGTTCGCACTCCCACGCCCTACCAGCGCCGGACTTTTCTGTAGATCTTGACCGCCTCCTGATCCTTCGGTGGTGGGTCCGCGTGGAAGCGGAAGCCACGCCATTCGGGGTACAGGTAGAGCCGCATTCCGGTGTCGATGCCCAGGTCTCGCATCCACAGGCCCCGTGTTTTGAAGCAGGGAACGGTGGGGCAGCCGGGGTAGGTCTTCAGGCCGTCGTGGTGCAGGGCGTTCACGATCACGCTCTTGGGCGGCCGCCAGAAGCGTCGGCGGAACTCTTTTTGTTCTTCGGTGAGGTCGTCCCAGTCGTCTGGTTCGTCGTTCATCGTATGCCTCCTTAGTTGAACGTCCCCCGCCGGGATGGCGGGGGGTCGGGAGGGTAAGAACCGTGAAGAAGATACGGCGCGACGTATTTCCGCGAGGGTTTTGTATTTTGCCGCCCTCCCGACACAAGTCGTCCAACATGCAATTCTTCTTCAGAGTTCTTACGCTCCGAGACACACCATGCGACAGATCAGAGCGTAGCGGAGCGCGGTTGTTTTTTGCGGGGTGCTTCGGTGTACGGCGATGCAAAACGATCTGTGTCGCAAATGGGTCGGATGCATGGAAAAGTGTGATGGGTGCCGTGTTCGTGGCGCTCGGTGGTGTCGTTTTTGGTGTTCGAAATTTTGTTGGATTGGGGTGTTGGGTGGCGTGGGGGTTGTGTCGGTTTTAGCGCTGATGGCGCTTGGGGAGGGGTGTTGGTTGGCGCGGGAGAGCAGCCGGGCAAGCCCGGCTCTACGCGCGGGTTGGGGTTGGGGTTGGGGTGAAGCGGGCTGATGCGCATCCCTTTGGAGATGGCCGATGCTTGCGTATGTTGCTTTTCCGAGTTCGCTGGAGGTGGCCGTTGGAACGGTGGAGAGCGAACGGGTGTGCGCGCGCGGTGGTCGGCAGCGCGGGGTGCGGAGGTGCTGTGTATGGACCAGGGTGAGGCCGGTGCGGTGTAGTGACGCGCCATGCGCGTCAGCCGGGGTGCGCGCCGAGAGCCGACACGCATGGCGTGTCGCTACGGGCGATTCTTGTATTTGGAGCTCAAGCGGCCCTTGGGCGTTAGAATTCCGGCTTCATAGAGAGTTCTGACATCGTCTTCTGGCGTCATGCTGCCGTAGACGTAGGCAAGCTCCTCCTCAATGCTGTTGAAGTGCGCTACGAGCATTGGCTTTACCCTGATTGGGCGACGTGGGCTTCCCTTGGCCCACTTGCGGGTGCACATCTTTACTGCAGTCTTTTTAGTGACCATGGACGCCTCGTGGATGCTTGAGCCTAAGCGCGCTTGCGTGGTTTGGGTGTGGCTGCGCACAGTGCGGCGAATCGTTCCTTGGCTGCGGTCAGCTCGGCGGCACTCAACATGCGTTCGCCCGGTGGCACGAACCATCCTTTGATGCAGTTGAAGTCGCGTAGCGCTATTTGCGTGTGGCTGTCGCGGTGGAAGCCAGAGTTCGGCGCGATTTCGACGCCTTGTCGGAATGAGCCTCTCACGGCTTGGTAGAAGCCAACGTTTCCCAGCTTCGCATTCTTCCGATGCAGGAATGAGAACACGGCACGGTCCAATCCTCGTAGAAGGATCTCTGCATCGTTTTGGCTCGCCTTCTTGTTAATGGGTGGGGCCTCACCATTGAGAAGAAAGCCGGCTTGCATATGGAGGTAGGCGTCTTCAAACTCCAGCCGTCCGGCATTGGTCGTCATGTCGAGGCAGCTCTGCACACTGAACAGGCAGCCCACTACCGCAGGTGTGGCAATCGGGCGTGCGGTCAGTCGACGTTCGGGTTGAGCCGCAGCAGCGTGTGCAAATGACCTGGCGCGCTCTTCGTCGTCCTCGAACATGTAAAAGCCCGGGCCCAGCCAGTCGTACTGATTTGTGCTTTCCTGCGGCTGCAGGTTGCCAGATACCAGGCCATCCCGCACCGTCACGTCACAGCCGTGATAGCCGACTATCAGATGCCCGTCGATCATTTGTACTCGGGGCTCAGGCGGCCGGAAGGCGTCAGAATTCCCGCTTCAAAGAGGATTTCGAGGGACTCTTCCGGCGTCATGTTGCCGTAGATGTACTGAAGTCGCTCTTCGATGCTGTTGAAATGCAGGGTGTGGGTGGGATCGGGCTTCTTGAGATTATGCGTGGTGACTTGGGCGCGCCTGACGGCGGTCGTTTCGCGCGCGGCTTTGTTGACGGAGGTTTTTTGGGTAGTCATGGCCGGATCGTACGTCCGGGGTGTGGGCTGTCTATAGAAGTGCGTGCGAATCGTTGAGGGCGATTCGATTGAGTGTGCTGGAACCGTTGGTGTGCCTGGGGTTCGGCATCGCATGGGCCGGCCGACGGCCGGCGCTACCGGGTGTCGGTTTTGGCGGATTTTTCGGTTCGGGTCGCGCGTCATCGGGGTGTGCGCGGAAAGCCGACACGCATGGCGTGTCGCTACAGGAGCGTTCGAGCATGTAGCGACGCGCCATGCGCGTCATTCGGACCGGCGCCAAAAGCCGGCGCAGATAGCGTGTCGTTACGGAAGCGTTCGAGCATGTAGTGACGCGCCATGCGCGTCACAGGAGGGGTCAATCCATCCCCAGCTTTTTAAGCTTGTAACGCAGCGCCCGGAACGTAATCCCCAGCTGCGCAGCGGTGCGCGTCTTGTTCCAGCGATTCTCTTCCAGCGCCTTCTGGATCGCAGTGCGCTCCATCTGCTCGATGTACGAGGGCAGGGCACCGCTGCCGGCGGGTAAATCCACCACGGCTTCTTCCTGCACCGCAGCCGCGGCATTCACACCGGTCTGCCGCGTAGCACCGGGCTGGGGTAAGCGCAGGTCGCTGGCGCTGATGGTGTCGCCCTCGGCCAGGGCCAGGGCGCGTTCCAGAATGTTTTCCAGTTCGCGCACATTGCCGGGGAAGTGGTACAGGCTCATTGAGTCCAGCGCCGAAGGGGCCAGCAGCGGGGTGGGGCGGCCGTGGGTGCGGGCCAGCCGGGCCAGGATGGAGGCGGCCAGTTGCGGCAGGTCGCTGCTGCGTTCGCGCAGGGGCGGCACGCGCAGTTCGATCACGTTGATGCGGTAGTACAGGTCGTGGCGAAAGCGGCCTTCGTCGACCAGCTGGCCCAGGTCTTTATGGGTGGCTGAAAGAATGCGCACGTCCACCGGAATTTCGGTGGCGGCGCCGACCGGGCGGATCGACTTCTCCTGGATGGCGCGCAGCAGCTTCACCTGCATCTGCAGCGGCAGCTCGGCCACCTCGTCCAGGAACAGGGTGCCGCCGTGGGCGGCCTGGAACAGGCCGGGCTTGTCGGCGTGCGCGCCGCTGAAGCTGCCCTTCTTGTGGCCGAAGAACTCGCTTTCCATCAGCTCCGAAGGAATGGCACCGCAGTTCACCGGCACGAAGGCACCGGCGGCACGCGCGCTCTGCGCGTGGATGGTGCGGGCCACCAGTTCCTTGCCCACGCCCGATTCGCCCAGGATGTACACGGGGGCCTGGCTGCGGGCCACCTTCTCAATGGTGGTGCGCAGCGCGTCCATCGCGGCCGAATCGCCCAGCAGGCGGGTGGTCTGCTCGCTGGTCAGCGGCGGCGGCGCGGGGCGCTCGCTGTTGTTCAACTCCAGCGCATGCTTCACCAGCCCGCGCAGCACCGAAATGTCCACCGGCTTACTGACGAAGTCGAAGGCCCCGGCCTTCAGCGCTTCCACCGCCAGGTCCATGCTGCCGAAGGCGGTGATCATCGCCACCGGGGTGCGCGGGTAGTGCTGGGCAATCTCGGTCACCAGCTCGATGCCGTTGCCGTCGGGCAGCCGCATGTCGGTGATGCACAGGTCGTAAGGATTGCTGGCCAGCAGCTCACGGGCCTCGGCGAGATTGGCCGCCGTGCTGATCCGCAGGCCCATGCGGCCCAGGGTCAGTACCAGCAGTTCGCGGATGTCGCGTTCGTCGTCGACAACGAGGGCGCTGCGGTTTTCGTTCATAGGAGTGAAGATAGCCGAGGAGTGTCACTAACGACAAATGTTTGACAGTTGTTGACCACTTTTAACGATTGGAACAGACCAATGCGTCATTCCGGCAACATGGTGTGCGGCCCGGGCAGGATCAGCCGGAAGCAGGCCCCGCCGGCGGGCACGGACACGTACTCCAGCCGCGCCTGGTTGGCCCGGCACAGCTCGCGGGCGATGTACAGGCCCAGCCCGGTGCCATGCTCGGAGGTGGTGAAGAACGGGCGGAACAGCTGGCTGGCCACCTTTTCCGGAATGCCGGGGCCGCGGTCCATCACGTCGATCACCGCCGAGCGCTCCATGCGCGCCACGCGCAGCCGAACCCGGGCCGGGTCCTGGCCGGTGCGGCCGTACTTGAGGGCGTTGTGCACCAGCACGGTCAGAATCTGGTGCAGGTGGCGCGGGTCCACCAGCCCATGCACCGACGACTCGGTGATGATCGGCTCCACGCTGTCCGTTTCCAGGGTCAGACTCTGCTTGTACTCCAGTACGAAGCGGCGCACGAAGGCGGCCAGGTCCAGGTTTTCCGGGTTGGCGCGCTCGCGCCGGGCCAGGCCCAGCACGCTTTCCACAATGCCGTTGGTGCGCTGGCACTGCTGGTGGATGATCTGCAGCAGGCGGCGGTCGGTGTCGGTGATGACGGTGGACTCTTCCAGCAGCTGCGCGGCGTAGTTGATGGCGGCCAGCGGGTTGCGGATCTCATGCGCCAGGCTGGCCGAGAACCGGCCCATGGCCGAGAGCGTCAACGACTCGGCGCGGCGCGAGACCACGCTGGAGTCGTCCAGGAACACCAGGGTGAGGTCACTGCCGGCCAGCAGGCGGGCGAAGCGCGGCTGCACCTCGGGCTGGTCGGGGGAGAGCTGCAGCGGGGTTTCCTCGTTGTTCCAGCCGTTGCGCCAGCGTTGCAGGCGGCGCAGCAGGTCGGGGGCGGCGCTGGCCAGTTCCAGCTTGCCGCTGCCGCTGTTGCCGTCGTTGTCGCCAATCAGTGTGCTGGCGGCCTCGTTGGCCAGGGTGATGCGGTTGCTGCCGTCCACCACCAGCACGCCGGTGCGCATGCGGCGGATGATCAGTTCGTTGATCTCGAACAGGTTGGCTACTTCGTCGCCACGCTGGTTGGCCAGCTGCTGGTTGCGCCGCGCGCGGTTGCCCACCTGGTAGCTGACGAACGCCACCGCCAGGTAGCTGGTGATGAACATGGCCAGCTCGGCCAGGGTGCGGTTGGGGTCGCCGTTCTCCAGCAGGTTCCAGACGTACTCACCCGCGGTGGCCACGGCGGCGGCCAGGGCCAGGCTGAAACCCAGTGACAGCGGCAGCAGGGTGGCGGCAGCGGCGATGTTGAACAGCAGGGCCATCGAAAGGCCGGCGCTGGCACCGGGCAGGGCATGGGCCAGCAGCGCGGTGGCAAGGATGTCCACGGCCACGCTGCCCACCACGATGGGGCGCAGCCAGCGCTCGTTTCGCCCCAGCAGCAGGATCAGCACCGCTACCCCCAGGTACGCCACGCTGACCACGGCCGCCATGCCGGCGTGGGGGGACTCGCCCACCAGCGTGGCCAGGGGGCTGAACAGCAGCGCGGCGATGACCGCGGCGATCAGCACGCGGTACAGGGCAAAGAAGTACAGCTCCCGCTTCGGCAAGGACTCGATACGGTCGATCAGTGAAGCGCTGGGTGACACGCCGGAACTCCCCTTCTGGCTGGGGACCAGTGTATCGGCCTTCGGACGGATTGCATGGGCCGGCCAACGGCCGGCGCTACCGGCGATCCCCCCTGGATCGCGCGCGAATTGTCACCGCCCAGGGTGCCTGGTCGGGCCCGGTGCAATCGCAACTGTCTGAAATATCGCCGGAATCGTCCCGAAACCGGCCAATACGGTCGCGTGTCTTTGCGCCGTCGCCTTCGCTCGTCCACAATAGTGGGCCCGCCGCGGTCCCCAACCGGCGCCCGTTCGAGGGAGCCCGGAAACGCGTGCGGTCGTTCCTATTCCCACGGTGACGCATGAATTTCCACGAATACCAGTCAAAACAGCTGCTTGCCGAGTACGGCATCCCCGTTCCGGCCGGCAAGGTCGCGGCGACCCCGGACGAAGCAGTTGAAGCTGCCAACGCCCTGGGCCAGGGCCCCTGGATGGTCAAGGCTCAGATCCACGCGGGCGGCCGTGGCAAGGCTGGCGGCGTCAAGTTCTGCAAGACCACCGACGACGTGAAGGCCGCTGCGGCCAAGATGCTCGGCACCAAGATGGCCACCTACCAGACCGCCGGCGTCGAACTGCCGGTCAACCTGGTGCTGGTGACCACCGCCGGTGAGATCGTCAAGGAACTGTACCTGTCGGTCCTGGTCGACCGTGGCACCAAGACCATCACCTACATCGCCTCTTCGGAAGGCGGCGTTGAAATCGAGCAGGTCGCCGCGGAAACGCCGGAGCTGATCCACTCGCTGAACGTCGACTTCGTCGAAGGCGTGCAGGGTTACCACGGTCGTGATTTCGGCTTCAAGCTCGGCCTGACCGCCAAGCAGGCCGGCCAGTTCGCCAGCATCATGGTGAACCTGTACCGCCTGTTCAACGAAAAGGACCTGGCCCTGGTTGAAATCAACCCGCTGGCCATCCTGGACGACGGCAACCTGTACGCGCTGGACGGCAAGTTCGACAGCGACGACAACGCCGCGTTCCGTCAGAAGGCGCTGGTCGCCATGCGCGACAAGACCCAGGAAGACGAAACCGAAGTGACCGCTTCGGAGCTGGACATCAACTACGTCACCATGGACGGCAACATCGG
>DGLB01000001.1:71686-107805 GCA_002387845.1 Stenotrophomonas maltophilia
GACGTGGGCGGCGGTGCCAACAAGCAGCGCGTCATTGAAGCCTTCAAGCTGATCCTGTCTTCGGACAAGGTCGAAGGCATCTTCGTCAACATCTTCGGCGGCATCGTCCGCTGCGACATGATTGCCGAAGGCATCATCGCCGCCGTGAAGGAAGTGGGCGTCAAGGTTCCGGTCGTGGTGCGCCTGGAAGGCACCAACGTGGAAGAAGGCAAGCAGCTGCTGCGCGACAGCGGCATGGCCATCATCCCGGCTGACAACATCAACGACGGCGCCAAGAAGGTCGTTGAAGCTGTCAAGAACGCCGCCTGATCCGCACACCAAGGAATTCTCATGTCTGTTTTGATTAACAAGAACACCAAGGTGATCGTGCAGGGCTTCACCGGCCAGCAGGGCACCTTCCACGCCACCCAGATGATCGAGTACGGCACCCAGGTTGTGGGCGGCGTGACCCCGGGCAAGGGCGGCACCACCCATATCGACCTGCCGGTGTTCAACACCGTGGCCGATGCCGTGCAGAGCACCGGTGCCAACGCCTCGGTCATCTACGTGCCGCCGCCGTACGCGGCCGATGCCATCCTGGAAGCCGCTGCTGCCGGCATCCAGGTCATCGTGTGCATCACCGAAGGCATTCCGGTGCTGGACATGCTGCGCGTCAAGAACGTGCTGACCCGTTCGCATCCGGACACCGTGCTGATCGGGCCGAACTGCCCCGGCGTGATCACCCCGGGCGAGTGCAAGATCGGCATCATGCCGGGCCACATCCACAAGCCGGGCAAGATCGGCATCGTCTCGCGTTCGGGCACGCTGACCTATGAAGCGGTCAAGCAGACCACCGAAGTGGGTCTGGGCCAGTCCACCTGCATCGGCATCGGCGGTGACCCGATCAACGGCCTGAACTTCGTCGACTGCCTCAAGCTGTTCAACGAAGACCCGCAGACCGAAGGCATCATCATGGTCGGCGAAATCGGCGGCGACGCTGAAGAAGCCGGTGCGGAATACATCAAGAACCACGTGAAGAAGCCGGTTGTCGGCTTCATCGCCGGTGCCTCGGCTCCGGCCGGCAAGCGCATGGGCCACGCCGGTGCGATCGCCTCGGGCGGCAAGGGCACCGCGGAAGGCAAGTTTGCCGCCATGGAAGCTGCTGGCGTCGTCACCGTGCGTTCGCCGGGCGACCTGGGCGCTGCCATCGCCAAGCTGGTCAAGTAAGACGCGAAGCGTCTTACCTGGAGCCGGGCGCTGCCCGGCTCAAAACGCCGCCTCCGGGCGGCGTTTTTGTTTCCGCAATACAATGGGCCATTGCAACCACTGGCACGACCCCATGACCTCGATCCGCATCGCGATGGCGCAGTTTGATTTCCCGGTCGGGGCCGTCGCCCAGAACACCGACAACATCATCGCCATGATCGCCGAGGCGCGCGATGAGTTCGGGGCCGAACTGGTGGTGTTCCCGGAACTGGCCATCAGCGGCTACCCGCCGGAAGACCTGCTGCTGCGCCCGGGCTTCCTGTACGACTGCGAACAGGCGCTCAAGCGCATCGCCGCCAGCGTGCAGGGCATCACCGCCGTGGTGGGCTGGCCGCAGAGCGCCGGCACCGTGGTCTACAACGCCGCCAGCGTGCTGCAGAACGGCAAGGTGCTGCACACCTACCGCAAGCGCGAACTGCCCAATTACGCCGTGTTCGACGAGCGCCGTTACTTCGACGTCGACCCGGACGGTGGCAGCTGCGTGTTTGAACTGAAGGGCGTGCCGGTGGGCGTGCTGGTCTGCGAAGACCTGTGGTTCCCCGAGCCGCTGGCCGACACCGTGCGCGAAGGCGCTCAGCTGGTGCTGGTGCCGAACGCCTCGCCGTACGAGCGCGGCAAGCATGCCCAGCGTGACGCATTGCTGGCCGAGCGCACCCGCGAAAGCGGCGCGGCGCTGGTGTACCTGAATATGGTCGGCGGCCAGGACGCACTGGTGTTCGACGGGGCGTCCGTGGTCGCCAATGGCGACGGCACGGTGCACCCGGCCGCCGCTGCATTCACCGACCAATGGCTGGTGGTGGATTACGACGCCGAGACCCGCAGCTTCCTGCCGCGCGAATGGATGGACGACGGCGACGAAAGCATGGACGCGCTGGCATGGCGCGCGGTCACCCGCGGCATCCAGGACTATTGCCGCAAGAACGGTTTCAAGAAGGTGTGGCTGGGGCTGAGCGGCGGTATCGACTCGGCGTTGGTGCTGGCGATGGCGGTGGACGCGCTGGGCGCGGAGAACGTCACCGCGGTGCGCCTGCCGTCGCGCTACACCGCCGGCATGTCCAACGACCTGGCGGCCGAGCAGTGCCGCGCACTGGGGGTGAAGCTGGAAGCGGTGTCGATCGAACCGGTGTTCGAGGGGCTGATGAACGCGCTGGCCCCGATGTTCGAAGGCCAGCCGGTGGATGTCACCGAGGAAAACCTGCAGTCGCGCGCGCGCGGTGTGATTCTGATGGCGCTGTCGAACAAGTTCGGCGGGCTGCTGCTCACCACCGGCAACAAGAGCGAGTACGCGGTGGGTTACGCCACCATCTACGGCGACATGTGCGGCGGTTATGCGCCGCTGAAGGATCTGTACAAGACCGAGGTGTTCGGTCTGTCGAAGTGGCGCAACACGGTGGGCGGTGCGCCGGTGATTCCGCCGGCGGTGATCAGCCGTCCGCCCTCGGCCGAGCTGCGCGCCAACCAGACCGACCAGGATTCGCTGCCCGCGTACGACGTGCTGGACGGCATTCTGTATCGGTATGTCGACCAGGAGCAGTCACGCGAGGAGATTGTCGCGGCCGGGTATTCGCCGGAGGTGGTCGACCGCGTGCTGCGCCTGGTGCGCACCAGTGAGTGGAAGCGCCACCAGGCCGCCCCCGGCCCGAAGGTGTCGCGGCGTGCGTTCGGGCGCGAGCGGCGCTATCCGATCAGTAACGGCTACCAGGGCTGAGCTGATTGGGATGCAGCTGACGCGCATGGCGCGTCACTGCGGTGTCCCTCAGTCAGCTGTCAGCAGAGCAGGGCGCTTTTGTTCGACAACGGCCAGGAAGGCCGACAGCACATCGTAGGAATAGTCCCCCGGCCCGCAGTCCGCTTTGCGCGGCAGCGTGTCCGCCCTGAAGAACGCCTTGCGCAACAGTGCCTCCGAACCTTCGGAAGTGAGCGCTTCATCGCTGTTCAAATTCAGGCACATCAGCAGCTGGTGCTTGATGGTGGAGGTGGGCAATCTGTCGCCATGCTCCGTTAGACATTGGGAAGCGCTCAATGCCTGCAGATCCACGCACATGCGTGCCACCATTGCGGTGAATGAACCATCGACGGTCTTCACCATTGCAGTTTCCGCAAACTGGACCCGCTTGGAGGGTTCAACGTGATGTGCAACGCGCGCACGCGCACGGGCGGGGGCGACGGGCGCAGCAGCTGACCTGAACTGCGCAAGGGTGCTGCCAATGTCGCGGGTGGGTTGGGCGGCCGCATGTCGCGGGGCGTCACCCGGTGCGCCAAACAGGTGGTTCTCGATCGAGGTGATATCCAGCCGACCCGGTGACCGGCCGGGGGGGAGGGCGTTGGCCGGGGCAGACGAGGTGTGCGTCTGTGGGGGTGGTGGGAACGAGGGAATCGACGGCATTGTGTGGGCACGCGTGAGGGGGATGATTGAATACCCTGCGCGCGCCTATTGCGCTTTCAACTTTCGGCTGTCCGTGCAATGGAGAAAAAGAAAGGGCCCTTGCGGGCCCTTTCTCATTTCGATGATGTCAATGCGTTACCGGGCGTGGAGCGGTTCCTTACTTGCGTTCCAGCTGCGCGTTGCGCTGGCCGGTGCTGGCGGACTTCTCGCCGGCGAACGGGTTGAGCTTGCGGATCATCCACGGGTACTTCGGCCAGTCGCCCTGCAGCCACGGGTGGCTGGGCTGGTTGAGTTCCAGCACGCGGCGGGCGTCGTCGGCCAGGGTCTTGTTGCCCAGGTGGGTGTAGGCTTCGCCCAGCGCGGCCACGGCGTCGTACTGGAAGGCGCTCTGCGGGTAGGTTTCCAGCAGGTAGTTGGCGCGGCCGGCAGCGGACACGTAGGCCTCGCGGCGCAGGTAATACAGGGCGTTGTCCAGCTCGTGCTGGGCGAACACGTCACGCAGCACCAGCATGCGGCTGCGGGCGTCGGCGGCGTAACGGCTGTTCGGGTAACGCTCGACCACGATGTTGAAGTCAGCGTAGGCCTGGCGCGGGGTCGACAGATCGCGCCGGCTCGGGTCCAGCGACCATACGCGACGCAGGAATACCGTATTGCGGTTGCTGTTGGACAGGCCGCGCAGGTAGTACATGTAGGCGATGTTGCGGTGGGTCGGGTAGGTGCGGATGAAGCGGTCGATGCTGGACACCGCGTCGTCGTGCTTGCCGGCCTTGTACTGGGCGTAGGCGGTTTCGATCATCGCCTGTTCGGTGTACGGGCCGTACGGGTACTGGGCGACCAGGCGACGGAACGAGGCTTCAGCCCCGCTCCAGTTGCCCTTCTGCATCAGGCCGTGGCTCTTGTCGTACAGGGTTTCGACGGGCGTGCCTTCATCCGGGTTGTCGCCCTTGGCACCACGGTGGCAGCCGGTGGAAACGAGGGCCAGGACCACCAGCAGGGCGGCGGTACGGACGGGCGCGGACAGCAGGGACGAGCGTCGGATCATGAGGTCAGGGCGGGACGCGGCTGGAATACGAAGGGTCGATGATAGCCTAGTGGCCTGTCCAGCGACTGAAACAGGTCGCCCGGACCTCAAATTTGTCCTTTTGAAGCGTGTAGCCATGTCCGAAAACCTCGAAACTGAATCCGAATCGCCCCGTCAGGCGATCGTCCCCGACAGCGCTGCCGGTCGTCGCTTTGACGCCGTGCTGGCCGAATTGTTCCCCGAGTTCTCGCGCTCCAAGCTGAGCGAGTGGATCAAGTCCGGGGACGTTCTGCTGAACGGCGAGCCGGCGCGCGGGCGCGACCCGGTGCGCGGCGGCGAAGTGGCCAGCCTGACCGTGGTGCTGGACACCCAGACCCATGCCGAGCCGGAAGACATCCCGCTGGACATCCTGTACGAGGACGAGCACGTCTTCGTGATCAACAAGCCGGTGGGCCTGGTGGTCCACCCGGGCGCGGGCAATCCGTCGGGCACCCTGGTCAATGCGCTGCTGTTCCGCGACCCGGCCCTGGCGGTGCTGCCGCGCGCGGGCATCGTGCACCGCCTGGACAAGGACACCAGCGGGGTCATGGTGGTGGCGCGCACCCTGCAGGCGCAGACCGCGCTGATCGAGCAGCTGGCCGCGCGCGACGTGCACCGCCAGTACGTGGCGGTGGTGGTCGGCGCGCTGGTCTCCGGCGGCACGGCCGATGCACCGATCGAGCGCCACCCGCGCGACCGCATCCGCATGGCGGTGCGTGAAGATGGCAAGGACGCAGTCACCCATTACCGCCTGCGCGAACGTTTCCGTGCGCACACCGCGCTGGAATGCCGCCTGGAAACCGGTCGTACCCACCAGATCCGCGTGCACATGGCGCACCTGAAGCACCCGATCGTGGGCGACCCGCTGTACGGCGGTGCGCTGAAGCTGCCGAAGGGAGCCAGCGACGAACTGGTGGCCCAGCTGCGCGGCTTCAAGCGCCAGGCGCTGCACGCGGAAACCCTGGAGTTTGTCCACCCGATCAGCGGTGAGCCGGTGCGCAACAGCGCCCCGCTGCCGGCCGACATGGTGGCGCTGCTGGATGCGCTGCGCGATGACACCCGTCACCACGCCGAACTGGAACGCGGGCGGCGCTGATGCAGCCCACGGTTCCGGTACTGCCGGCCGACTGGCCCGCGCCCTGCGGGGTGCGGGCGGTCACCACGCTGCGCTATGGCGCCGGCGGTTCGCAGCCGCCGTTTGACCAGTTCAACATGGGCAACCGTTACGCGGCCGACGGCGATGACCCGGCGCAGGTGCAGCGCAACCGCGACCTGCTGGTGCCCGGCCTGGCGCTGCCGTCCGCCCCGCACTGGCTGCGCCAGGTGCACGGCACCGGGGTGCTGCGGTTCGACGCCCCCCCCACCGCGCAAGGCGTGGAGGTGGAACCCACCGCCGATGCGGCGGTGACCTCGGTCCCCGGCGTGGTGCTGGCCATCCTGACCGCCGATTGCCTGCCGGTCGTGTTCACCGCCCGCGACGGCAGCGAGGTGGGGGCGGCCCACGCCGGTTGGCGCGGCCTGGCCGACGGCATGCTGGAGGCCACGGTGGCGGGGATGCGGACCGATCCTGCGCAGCTGCTGGCGTGGCTGGGTCCGGCGGCCGGTCCGGCGCATTACGAGGTGGGCGAGGACGTGTACCGCGCCTTCGTCGATGCAGACGCCGGTGCAGCGGGGGCGTTTGCCGCCACGCGTCCGGGACACTGGAAGGTGGACCTGTACGCGTTGGCACGCCGGCGGCTGCAGGCGGTCGGGCTGGAGCCTGCGGCGATCAGCGGCGGGCAGCACTGCAGCATTGCCGACCCGCAGCGGTTCTATTCGCACCGGCGTGACCGCCGCACCGGGCGGATGGCCACCCTGATCTGGATGTAGTGACACGCCCTGCGTGTCACCGCCTCCCGTCATTGCAGCACGGTGTACACGATGCGCCGGTTGCGCTCACGCCCGGCCTCCATGCGGTTGTCCGCCACCGGGTGGTCTTCCCCATAGCCCCGTGGCACCAGCACGCTGGACGGCACCCCCAGGGCACGCAGTTCGGCCACCACGACTTCGGCGCGCTGCTGGCTGAGCCGCAGGTTGGCGTCGGACGCGCCCAGGCTGTCGGTATGGCTGCCCACTTCCAGCCGCAGCTGCGGTCCGGCCGACCGGATCGCCAGCGCGCTTGCGCGCAGCGTGTCCATGCTGTCCGCGCGCAGTACCGGCGACTTGTGCTCGAAACGCACGATGCCTTTGTTCAGTGCCCTGGCCAGCTGCGGCGCGTCATGCACCTCTGGCAGCTGCGCCAGCGCCACCCGGCCCCGGTCCCACAGGCCGGTCACCGGAAGATGACCAAATGCACGCCGCAGCACATCGGACACCACCACCCGCTCGGCCTCGGGCAGCCGGCCCAGGTCGGCATTGACGGCGTCGCCGCTGAACGACAGCGCCAGGCCGGGGTGGTCAAGCGCGGGCAGCACGGTCACCAGGCGATCCAGCCAGCGCGGCGACCGGGTGTGTGGGTCGCGCTGGATATCCCCGCTCACCCGGGCCTGGCCGTACTGGGCCAGCAACGCGGTCCAGACCCGCCGCCGGTCCGCTTCGCTGGGCAGGCGGCCGCGCACGTCCACGCCGGTGGCGTTGACCGCCAGGGTCAGGCGCGGCATCTGGTGCCGTTCTACGGTGGCCACCGGGGTTGCCTGCGCCGAGGGCGCGGCCGGGGCGCGTGTCTTCTGGTGGATCCAGCCGGTGAGGCACAGCAGCACGCCAGCGACCACCACCCACAGCGCACCCCGTAACGCGATGCCGCGCGACGCGCGTGGAGCCGGCATCACTTCACGTGGTGCACGAACCGCAGCCGGCGGCGGCGTGGCCAGCGTCGCCTCCTGTGCCAGTACGTCGATCAGCCCGGGCAGCAGGTCGGCTGCGACCACCGCGAACATGCCGGTGGGAAATGCCGCGCGACGTGCCATCTCCACCAGCTGGGCGCGGCCCACGATGCGTTCGAACTGGCTGGCCAGCAGGCGGTGCGGTGGCGCACCGGCGGGGAACTGTTCGCCCAGTCCGGCCTGCTCGAAGCGCTGACGGAGTCCGTCCACGCCGCCTGGCAGGCTGCGGATGTAGTCGACCAGCACCTCCACCAGGCGGCGTGCACGATGGCCCAATCCCATGTGCAGGGCGGTGTCTTCAATGAAATGGTCGAGCAGTGACATCAATCAGGTTCCCGTTGCATCGCCCCATGCGCCATGCAGGGGCTCTGCGACCCCACTCTGGGAAGCCGTCGTCAACGCGAAATGAAAGTTCGCGGCGGGAAAGGTTGCGAATTGGCAGCAGATGCCTGCCATTTAGGCGGTCAATCGCCGCCCGGCACCGCAACAGCACGGGATGCGACACCCCGGTGGGTCAAAAGCGACATAGGAGTGCAGCGACGTGCAGATTACGAATGGTGCAGTTCAAATGTTTATTTTGGGTTGAAAGCGACATCACAGGCGCGGCCGCTTCTGTCGCCTTCAACCAAACTCGAGCTGTTCCAGATAGCGCTGTCGCCACTGGTTGATGTCGTTGGCGCGCAGGTGTTCCATCATCGCGTTCCAGCGCTCCCTGCGTTTGTGCAGCGGCATGGTGGCGGCGGTGGCAATGGCATCGGCCACGCCGTCCAGGTCGTGCGGGTTCACCAGCAACGCCTGCTTCAGCTCATCGGCGGCACCGGCCAGCAGTGACAGCACCAGCACCCCAGGGTCCTCCGGGTCCTGCGAGGCCACGTACTCCTTGGCCACCAGGTTCATGCCGTCGCGCAAAGGCGTCACCAGACCCACCGAAGCCACCCGGTAGAAACCGGTCAGGGTGGCATGGGTGAAGTTCTGGTTGACGTAGCGCAACGGGGTCCAGTCGGGTTCGGCGTGGCCGCCGTTGATATGCCCGGCAATCTGTTCCAGCTGGCTGCGCAGCTGCCGGTACTCGGTGACATCGCCGCGCGAGACCGGGGCGATCTGCAGATAGGTCAGGCTGCCGCGCTGGTCCGGATGCCGCTGCAGGTAGCGTTCGAAGCCCTGGAAGCGTTCGGGCAGGCCCTTGGAGTAGTCAAGCCGGTCCACGCCAATCGCCAGCTGGCGGTCGCGCAGGCTGTTGCGCAGGTCGCGCACGGCCGGTTTGTTGGCCCCGGCCTTGGCCAGCCGCTCGATCTGCGCGGTATCGATGCCGATCGGAAACGCCGCCGCACGGAACTGGCGACCACCGGGAGCCTGCAGCAGGCCGCCGTCCAGCACCTGGCCGCCACCGAACAGGCGCACATAGGACTGGAAGCGATCTGCATCACGCTGGGTCTGGAAGCCGACCAGGTCGTAGGCATACAGGCTGGAGAACAGCCGCAGGTGGTCGGGCATGGCCTGCAGCAGGTCGGCCGAGGGCATCGGCACATGCAGGAAGAAGCCGATGCGGCAGCCAATGCCGCGTTCGCGCAGCAGCGCGCCCAGTGGAATCAGATGGTAGTCGTGGATCCACACCACGTCGTCTTCGCGCAGCAGCGGGGCCAGCTTCTCGGCAAACAGCGCGTTGACCCGGCGGTAGGTTTCGCGGGTGGCGCGGTCGTAGTCCACCAGGTCCAGGCGGAAATGCAGCAGCGGCCACAACGTGCGGTTGGCAAACCCGTTGTAGTAGCCGTCCACATCGCGCTTGTTGAGGTCCAGGGTGACGTAGCGGATGTCACCCTCACTCTGCTCGTGCAGGGCACCGCTGGGTTCCTTGACCGCCTTGCCACTCCAGCCGAACCACAGCCCGCCTCGTTCCTGCAGCGCCGCCTGCAGCCCCACCGCCAGCCCGCCGGAGATGGACTGCCCGGGCACCGCCACCCGGTTGGAGACCACGACCAGGCGGCTCATGAGGCTTCCTGCCAGCCGCGCGACAGTCGCATCGCCGCGGTGATGAGGCCCACGTGCGAATAGGTCTGCGGGAAGTTGCCCCAGGCCTCGCCGTTGTCGAAGGCAAGGTCCTCGGACAGCAGGCCCAGGTGGTTGCGGCGCTCCAGCAGCATTTCGAACATTTCGCGCGCCTCGTCGAGGCGACCGATCGCAGCCAGCGCGTCGATGTACCAGAACGTGCAGATGGTGAAGCTGGTTTCCGGCTCGCCGAAATCATCGGGTGCCACGTAGCGGTACAGCGCGTTGCCGTGCTTGAGGTCGCGGCCGATGGCCTCGACGGTGGCGACGAAGCGGGCATCGTCGGCTTCGATGAAGCCGATGTCGGCCAGCAGCAGCAATGACGCATCCAGGCGGTGCCCGCCGAAGGTGTCGGTGAAATGCCCCAGCTCATCGCTCCATGCCTCGCGCAGGATGCGCGCGTGGATGGTGTTGGCGCGGTCGCGCCAGTAAGTGGCACGCTCGTCCAGCTTCAGCCGAACCGCGATCTTGCACAGGCGGTCGCAGGCCGCCCAGCACATCGCGCTGGTGTAGGTGTGCACCTCGGTGCGGCCCCGGAACTCCCACAGCCCGGCGTCGGGCACGTCGTGCAGCGCGAACGCCTGTTCGCCCAGCGGTTCCAGCCGCGCGAAGGTGTGGGTGTCGCCCGGGTCCTGCAGGCGCTGGTCGAAGAACAGCTGGGTCGAGGCCAGCACCACGCTGCCGTACACATCGTGCTGGCGCTGGATCCAGGCCAGGTTGCCGCGCCGCACCGGGCCCATGCCGCGGTAGCCGTCCAGCGTGGCCACTTCGTGCTCGTCCAGCTTGGCTTCGAAGCCGATGCCGTATAGCGGCTGCAGGCTGCCATCGGCCGTGGCCAAGTTGAAGATGTAGCCCAGGAACTGCTCCATGGTGCGCGTGGCCCCCAGGCGGTTGAGCGCGCGGACCACGAAGGCGGCATCGCGCAGCCAGCAGTAGCGGTAGTCCCAGTTGCGGATGCTGCCGGGTGCCTCGGGAATGGAGGTGGTCATGGCCGCGATGATGGCGCCGCTGTCTTCGTACTGGCACAGCTTCAGGGTGATTGCGCTGCGGATCACCGCGTCCTGCCATTCCAGCGGAATGGACAGGTAGCGCACCCATTCGCGCCAGTAGTCGCGGGTGCGCTGGAAGGCTTCCTGCACGTAACCGCTGATGGAACGGGTCAGGGTTTCATCCACGCCCAGCACCAGGTGCACCGGGTGGCTGAGCACGAACGGCAGCTGGTCGCGGACGAAGCGCAGCGGCACGTCGGTGGTCAGGCGCAGCACATGGTCGGGCAGTACCCAGCGGATGTGGTTGCTGCCCCAGGTGGCGTCCGGTACGTCCGCGCCCCAGTTGGCCAGCGGGCGTGCGCGCACGATGATGCGCGGGTTGCCCTTCAGTGGCCGCACCTGGCGGATCAGGCTGACCGGGCGGTAGAAGCGGTCGTTGTGCCGCCAGCGCGGCGCGAAGTCGATGATTTCCAGCGCGCCGCCGTGCTTGTCATGCAGCACCGTGCGCAGGATGGCGGTGTTGGTCAGGTACTGCTGTTCGCTGCCGATCATGTCTTCCAGTTCGATGGCGAAGTCGCCACCTTCCTGGGCATTGGGCTGCAGCAGCGCGCAGAAGGTCGGGTCGCCATCGAAGGTCGGCAGGCAGCTCCACACCACGCGGCCGTGGCGATCGATCAGGGCACCAAAGCTGCCGTTGCCGACAACGCCCAGGTCCAGATTGGATTCACTCATGCGGGGGATTCCAGTTTCAGTATGCGTTTTCGCGCAGCCAGGCATGCACATTGCGGATCTGCGGCAGGGCGAACACGGCGGCGCTGGGCTCGCGCGCGCCCACCAGCACGCTCCAGCCGTGCAGGGTGTTGGCGGCATCGAAGCCGTATTCGTCGGTGAGGTCGTCGCCCAGGAACACCGGCACGCGGCCGCGGAACGGCGTGTGCTGCATCAGCTGGCGGATGGCGCGGCCCTTGTCGCTGCCCACCGGCACGAACTCGACTACATGGTCACCCGGTTGCAGTCGATACCCGCTGTGTCCGCGAATGTGGCGTTCGGCGAAGTGCTGGACCTCGGTACCGGCGTGGGGCGCGCCGCGCCAGTGCAGGGCCAGGCTGCGGCCCTTGTTCTCGACCAGCACGCCCGGATGGCCGTGCGCGAAGCGCATGGCCTGCTGGTGGACGGCGTGCAGCCAGGTGCTGGTGTTGCTGTCGTCGGCCGCGTCATGCGCGGGCGGGTCCAGCGCGGGATGGGTGCGCAGTTCGTGTCCGTGCAGGCCGGCGGCAGGCAGCCGCAGCGGCGCGAACAGCGTATCCAGCTGTTCCAGCGGTCGGCCGCTGATCAGCGCAACCGCACCTTCCAGCCGATCGCTGATGCGTCCAATCGCCTCGCGCACCTCGGGCAGCAGACTCACCGCCTCGGGGTCGTCGGCAAATTCTATGAGGGTGCCATCCACGTCCAGGAACAGCGCACAGGCATCGTCCAGCAGTGGCGGCGGCGGACGTTGGGGGAAGTCGTTGGCCATGGCGGCCAACATGCCACCGCAAATGTGATTGCCGGGTGTTTAAACAACGCAGGGCACCGGAACACCCGGTACCCTGCGCGTCCTGCATCAAGGGTCAGAACGTATACCGCACGCGCCCGTAATAGTAGGCACCATTGCTTCCAATCGGCGACAGCACGTCATACGGCAGGTTGCCGAAGTAGTAGATGTCCTCGTTGGACAGATCCGAGTAGTTGTCGGTCAGGTTCTGCCCACCCAATGCCGCGCTCCACTGCGGGGTGATCTTGAACTCCACTTCCGCATCCAGCTGCCATTCGGCCCCATAGGTCTGGCGCGGAATGTAACCATCACCGAAGTTGAACACCCGGGTGGCGCTGCCGTACCGGGTCAGGCGGCTGTTGAGCGCCCAGCGGTCATTCGTCCACGCCGCCGCCAGCGAACCGCGCGTGCGCGGGGTCGCATCGGTCAACGTGTTGGTTTCCTCAACGCCGAACAACACGTAATCCGGGTCCAGTGCGAGCAGGCTGGCCGGGGTGGGCAGCACATTCTTCAGCGTGGTCTTGTTGTAGGCGTAGGTACCGGTCAGCACCAGCTCGCCACCGCCAAGCGACTGCCGCCAGTTGCTCACCAGTTCCGCGCCGCGGGTGCGGGTGTCAGCGGCATTGACGAAGAAGCTGGCGCTCTGCAGCCCCGCCACACCGAACTGCTGCTGCACGTAGTCGGTGAGTGCGTCGCCGGTGATGCTTTCGGACAGCGCAATGCGGTCGTCGATGTCGATCTGGTAGAAGTCCAGCGACACATCGAAGTGGTCGCCAATGCGGCTGGTGAAGCCCAGACTGGTGTTGACCGACTTCTCCGGCTTCAGGTCGGTGGCACCCAGGCCGCGGGCAATCGGATTGTTCACCGATAGCGTGCGGCCCTGCACCAGCTGGCCGGCGGCGTTGTAACCGGTGGAGGTGGACTCATAGCCGATCTGTGCCAGCGACGGCGCACGGAAGTTGTTGGAAATGGCACCGCGCAGCGCGAACGCCGGGGTGAATTCATAGCGCAGGCCGAGCTTGCCGGTCAGCTCGCCACCGTAGTCGTCGCTGTGTTCGTAACGCGCGGCCAGGTCACTGGAGAAGTGGTCGCCGAAGGTGCTGGACAGGCTGGCATAGGCGCTGGCGACATCGCGCGAGAGCGAGGTGGCATCCTGCGGGGTCAGGCCGCCACCGGCCTGCGAGCCGGTCGGGCGGTCGGTGTACGGGCCCGCGGCATAGCTGGCGGCATCACCGGGGCGCGTCTGGTAGTGGTCGCGGCGGGCTTCCAGGCCCAGACCCAGGCTGTGGCTGTTGTTGCCCTGGGTGAACACCCGGCCCAGGTCGAAGTTGCCCACGGTCAGTTCATTGCGGTAATCGCCGGTCTTGAACGTGGTCGGGCTGGTCGGGCCCAGCGACGCGTTGAGCGAATTGCGCAGGCGGTAGGTGAAGGTGTTGAAGCCGTAGTCCAGGCTGGCGTCGTAGTTCCATTCGCCCAACTGGCCCTTCGCACCGGCCACGGCCTGCACGTCGCGGTTCTCGCCTTCGGAAATCGGGCGGTAGCCGTTCGGGTAGACCTCCTGCCAGTTGGCGTCGCTGTCGGGGTAGCGGAAGTAGTTCGCGCCTTCACTGTCGCGCTGGTTGAAGGTGCTGAAGAAATAGAACTTCGAGGTTTCGCCGAACGGCAGTTCGCTGTTGATCCAGGCGTTCAGATCCTTGGTCTTGCCGTCGCCCAGCACGTAGTTGCGCTGCCCCTGCAGGGCCAGGTTGGTGTCGCTCTGGTCCCACGGCGGAATCTGGTCGAAGCCGGCGCGGTTGGTGCCTTCGCGGTTCTTCAGTTCCAGGCCGACGCGCAGGAAGCCACCGTTGTCCCCCAGCACGGTGCCGACCTTGGCGCTGAAGAAGCTGGTCTGGCCGTCGGTGATGGTGCGGTCAATCGGCTTGAGGTCGGTGTGGTGCGCGCCAAAGCTGGCTTCAATCGCGCCGCCTTCCGGCGCGTTGTCGAGGATCACGTTGATCACACCGGCAACGGCGTCCGAACCGTACAGCGCGCCGGCACCGTCGCGCAGTACTTCGATGCGCTGGATCGCGCTGACCGGAATCGCGTTGAAGTCCACCGGCGTGGTGCCCTTGCCGATCTTGCTGTCGGTGTTGACCAGCGCGCTGGTGTGGCGGCGCTTGCCGTTCACCAGCACCAGTACCTGGTCAGGCGACAGGCCACGCAACTGCGCGGCGCGCACATGGTCGGCACCGCCGGAGTTGGACTGGCGCGGGAAGTTGAACGACGGCAGCAGGGTCTGCAGGGCGCTGCCGAGCTCGCCGTTGGCCACACCGGCCTTGCGGATGTCCTCGGCGGTGAGCACGTCCACCGGCGAGGTCGATTCCAGCACGGTGCGGTCGATGGCGCGGGTGCCGGTGACGATCACCGTGTCCAGGGTGGTGGCCGAAGCCGGCGCGTCCTGCGCGTGAAGGTCCTGGGCCAGCAGGGGAGAAGAGAGGACCAGGGCAATGGCAAGGCCAAGGCGTGACGCGGACGGGCGGGACATGCGGACTCCAGCAGAACGACGGGGGGAGAAGGGGGAGGGGATGGATAGTTTCATTTACATCCATCCGGATGAAGCGATATATTATAGTGGCGTGATGACGGCCTGTGACGCAAGTCCCGAATGACCGGGGATGCATGCAGGCTGGGCATCAGCTGATAACCCTTGGTGATCTGCGCGGGAACCGGATGTCCTGCACGCTTCCTTCCCCCGCACCTGTTCCGGAGATGTCCCTGATGAAGTCCTATGCCCTGCTGTTCGCCGTGATCCTGGCTGCCAGCGGCTGTGCGACCGCCGCTGGCCCTGCCAGCACGGCAAACGCACCGGCCGCCGTTACCGCCACCCTGCAGGGCGATTCCGCGCGCCCGGACGCGGCCGCCGGCTGGGTGCGCAGCGAGCTGTATTTCGGCGTGGGCGAAGAGAGCGGGGCATCCGAGCGCAAGCAGACCGATGCCATTACCGACGCGCAGTGGCGCGATTTCCTCGACAAGCAGGTCACGCCGCGTTTCCCCGATGGCCTGACCGTGTTCGATGCCTACGGCCAGTGGCTGTTCCGGGGTGCCAAAGAGCCCAATCGCCTGCGCACCAAGGTGCTGGTGGTGCTGCATGAAAACACGCCGCAGCGCCGCGCCGACATCGAGGCGATCCGACTGGCGTGGAAGCAGGCCACGGGGCACCAGAGTGTGTTGTGGGCGCAGCAGGCGGTTGAGGTGTCGTTCTAAGGCGTATGCACCCACGGTGCACACCCAGCACTGACGTACATACATAGGTATGAACCGGCGTGTTTTCGCACGCCGGTGTCACCTGCGCAGGACTAGGCTGCAGATTCCCCCGGAACTGTGGATGTCCTGTCATGAGCAAGCGCGTTGCCGAAATTGTCGTTGAAACCCTGCAGGCGGCTGGCGTGCGCCACTGTTACGGGATCGTTGGCGACACCCTCAATCACGTCACCGATGCCATCCATCGCAGCGATATCGACTGGGTGCATGTGCGCCATGAAGAGGTGGCCGCGTTTGCCGCCGGGGCCGATTCGCTGATCAGCGGGCAGCTGACTGCGTGTGCGGGCTCCTGTGGGCCGGGCAGCCTGCATTTCATCAACGGCATCTTCGAAAGCAACCGCAACCGCGCGCCCATGGTGCTGATTGCCAGCCAGATCGTCACCGCCGAACTGGGCATGGAATTCCCGCAGGAAGTGGACTTCAAGGCGGTGTATGCCAGCTGCAGCGTGTTCTGCGAGCAGGTGCACAGCCCGGAGCAGGCGCGCCGCGTGGTGGCGCTGGCCTGCCAGGCGGCGATCAGCCGCCGCGGCGTGGCGGTGGTGATCCTGCCGGCCGATATCAGCGAAGCGGAAGTGAAGCACGACGTGCCGTTCGGCGTGCATGTCACCCAGCCGGTGCTGCGCCCCAGCGACGAAGAACTGCAGCGTATCGCTGCGTTGATTGGCGAGGGCACGCGCATCGGCATATACGCCGGTGCCGGCTGCGAGCACGCGCATGACGCGCTGGTGGCGCTGGGTGAGCGCTTGAAGGCTCCCATCGCGCACACCTCGCGGGCCAAGGACTTCGTGGAGTACGACAATCCTTACAACATGGGCATGACCGGCATCTTCGGCATCGAATCGGGATTCCATACGCTGATGGCCTGCGACACCCTGTTGCTGCTGGGGGCCGATTTCGCGTGGGGCCAGTACTACCCGGACAAGGCCACGCTGATCCAGGTGGACCGTGACGGCAGCCACCTGGGCCGCCGCCACCCGGTGCAGCTGGGCGTGGTGGGCGACATCGGCCCCACGCTGGAGGCCCTGTTGCCGATGCTGCCGCCACGCGAAGACCGCAGTTTCCTGGATGAATGCATCGGGCGTCGCGACAAGGCATTGGCCACGCGGGCGGACGAGGAGCAACCCGGCGAGGGCACCTTGATCCACCCGCAACACCTGACCGCGCTGATTGACCGGCATGCCAACGACGATGCGCTGTTCACCGCCGACGGCGGCTCGCCGATGGTCTGGATCCTGCGCCACATCCGCGCCAACGGCCGCCGCCGTACCCTGACCAGTCTGTTGCACGGCACGATGGCCAATGCCATGCCGCAGGCGCTGGGCCTGCAGAAGGCGTTTCCGGGGCGGCAGGTGATTTCGCTGTCCGGCGATGGCGGCATTGCCATGCTGCTGGGTGATCTGCTGACCGCCGTGCAGGAGAATCTCCCGATCAAGGTGGTGGTCTACAACAACAGCTCGCTGAATTTCGTCGAGCTGGAGCAGAAGGTGGAGGGGTTGCTGGACAACTACACCGATCTGAAGAACCCGGATTTCGGCCGCCTGGCCGAGGTGATCGGCTTCTATGGCCGCACCGTGACCCGCAGCGAAGACCTGGAGCAGGCCGTGCAGGACGTGCTCGCGCACCCGGGACCGGCACTGCTGGACGTCCATACCAGCCCGACCGAGCTGGTGATGCCGCCGCAGGTGGAGGCCAAGCAGGTGGCCGGCACCGCGCTGTATGCGGCCAAGGCGGTGCTCAGCGGGCGGGTGCGGGACGTGCGCGACCTGCTGGCCAATAATTTCCTCAACAAGCCCTGATCCGCCGGGTCCGGGAATCGGTAGCGCCGGCCGTTGGCCGGCCCACGCACTGCCTGGGCCGGCCAACGGCCGGCGCTACCCGGTGTTCCACGTGCGTACCTGTTGTTGGCGGCAACGAAGCCCTACCATCGGGTACCCCCACCCGTAACCGCCCGCATGTCCGCATCCCCCTCCGTCTCCGGACGTCCACGCTGGTTCGTCGCTGGCGATTTCAACGGTTTCTTCGGTCTGGTGGTGGACAACCTGTCCATCCTCGGTTTCATCGCCATGGCACTGGTGGGCATCTTCCAGTTCCCGGCCGACGTGGTGTTCGGGCGGATGTTCCCCGGCACCGCCTTCGGCGTGCTGGTTGGCAACGTGCTGTACACCTGGATGGCGCGGCGTCTGGCCGCACGCACCGGCCGCGATGATGTGACCGCGATGCCGCTGGGGCTGGATGCGCCTACCAGCATCGGCATGGCCCTGCTGGTGCTGGGTCCGGCGTTCCTGGCGTTCAAGGCGCAGGGTCTGGCCCCGCATGACGCGGCCATCGCCACCTGGCAGCTGGGCATGGCCTCGCTGGTGATCATGGGCGTGCTGAAAATCATCCTGTCGTTCTTCGGCGAAGCGGTGACCCGCGCGCTGCCGCGTGCCTCGCTGCTGGGCTCGATTGCGGGCATCGCCATCGTGCTGATGGGGTTCCTGCCGCTGCTGGAAACCCTGCGTTCGCCGGTGGTGGGCTTCGTCACCCTGGGCCTGCTGCTGTACGTGCTGGTGGCCAAGCGCAGGCTGCCCATTCGCGCGCCGGGCGTGCTGGTCGCCTTCGTCTTCGGCACCGTGCTGTATTACGGGCTGGGCCTGGCGGGCCTGGGCGCACCGGGTTTCAAGGTGCCGGAGTGGACCCCACCGCAGGTGGTGCTGCCGTGGCCGACGCTGGGCTTCATTGAGGGCCTGCCCACGGCCATGACCTACCTGCCGCTGCTGCTGCCGTTCGGGCTGCTGATGGTGGTGGGCGGCATCAACGTTTCGGAAAGCGCGCGCGCGGCCGGCGACGACTACCGCACCCGCGACATCCTGCTGGTGGAGGCAGTGGCCACCCTGGTGGCCGGGCTGTGCGGCGGCGTGGCGCAGACCACGCCGTACATCGGCCAGCCGGCCTACAAGCACATGGGCGCGCGCAGTGGTTACACGCTGCTCACCGGCCTGTTCGTCGGCATCGGCGGCATGCTCGGGGTGATCTCCGGGCTGGTGCAGTGGCTGCCGCTGGCGGTGCTGGCCCCGATCATCGTCTACGTGGCCATCGACATCACCACCCAGGCCTTCCAGGCCACCCCGCGCGAGCATGCCGGCGCGATGGTGCTTGGCTTCCTGCCTTCGGTGGCGTATCTGCTGGCGATCAAGGCCCCGGGCTGGATCGCGCCGGATCAGCTGGTGGCGATGACCACCACCCTGGACGGTCATGGCCTGCCGGAACTGGCGGTGATCTTCACCCTGGGCAATGGCTTCATCATCACCTCGATGCTGTGGATTGCAGCGGTGGTGGCGATGATCGACGGCAAGCTGCTGCGCGCCTCCGGCATTCTGCTGGTCGCCGCGGTGCTGACGCTGTTCGGCCTGATCCACTCGGTGGACCCGCGTGGCGGCATCTACCTGCCTTGGGCGCTGGAAGGGTTGCCGAAGCTGATCATGTGGCAGTTCGCCGGCGCGTATGTGGCCTTGGCGGCCTTGCTGGCCGTGTTGTCACTGCAGAAGGACAACGTGCCGGAGCGGTAAAACGCCTTCGGCATGGGGCGTCGTTCCTGACGGCCGCGCCGGGAGGGGGCACCGGTAGGGTCGGTCGTCAGACGACTGCACGGACCGGTGCAACGCCCGGGGACGCATGACCGGCGACGGAGGCATGTCTCCGGCAGGCGTCCACAGCCGTTACGCGTCCGCATCCAACTCCGGGTAATACCGGAAAATCCCGTTCGTGTTGAACGCCAGCCGCCGCTCCGACGCCAAGTAGGCGGCCACATTCGGCCGCCGCTGCACCCGGTCATGCAGCGCGTGCAGCAACGGCAGCCCACCGCGCAGCGCCTGCATCCGTCGCGGAAACATGTAGGTCAGCCCGCTGACCAGCTGGAACAGCGACAGATCCACATACGAATGCTCGCGCAGTGGATGCAGGCCGCCGTTCGCGTCCAGCACCTGTTCGAACCAGCCCAGGAACTTCGGCATCCGCTCGCCGCGCATCGAGGCCGCACGCGCCTTGGCCGCGTCCTTCTGGTCTTCGTAGTACTTCGAGCTGGCAATCGGATGATGGGTGTCGTGGATCTCCGCCACGAAGTCGACAATGGTCATCTGCAGCTGCAGTGCCTGGATGCGGCGGGATGCCGCCTCGGGGACCAGGTTCAGTTCCGGCCCCAGGTAATGCAGGATGGCCGCGACCTGCGCGATCACCTGCCGACCGGTAACCAGGAACGGCGGCGCGAACGGTGCCAGACCTTCATGCGCCCCGTCGAGGAACGGGGTGATCGCTTCATCGCCGTGCACGCGTGCCATGTCGGTGTAGGCGGCCCCGGCGTCTTCCAGCGCCAGGCGCACGAACTCGCCGCGACCTTGAATGCCGGTCCAGTAGTACAGCTCGTAGTGCATGGGGGAGCTCCACTTGATCAGTGGCCAGCATCGCCAGCGCCGCAGAAAGCCGCCGTGATCACGATGTCCCGACCGCGTAGAGCCGGGCTTGCCCGGCTGCCGTGTCAGCCGCAATGACAGGCGGGCGAGCCCATCGTTACAGCAGCCGGGCAAGCCCGGCTCTACAGGACTTCGAGAAACGCCTGCAGCGCCTGGCGCTCCTGCGCACTCAACCCCAGGGGCTGCATCAACGGCTCCGGTTGAGGAAAAGGATCGCCAGTGCCGTTCCCTGCTAGTGGTCGCGGCTGCCCACCGCCCACGTTGTAGAACAGCAGCACCGCCTCCAGGCTGCGCATGCTGCCGTTGTGCATGTACGGCGCGGTGCGGGCCACGCCGCGCAGGGACGGCGTGCGGAACCGCCCGCTGTCCGCCGCGTCGCCGGTGATCTCGTAGCGGCCCAGGTCCTGACGGCGGCCACCGTGGAAATGCAGGCCCAGATTGTGGAAGCCGTTGTCAGTCAACGTCGGCCCGTTGTGGCAGTTCATGCAGCGCGCCTTGGTCCGGAACAGATGCAGCCCCTGCAACTGCGTGTCATCCAGCAGCTCACGTCGCCCGGCCAGAAAGCGGTCAAAGCGGTTGCTGCGCGGTGCCAGGCTGCGCTCGAACGTGGCAATCGCCTGCGCCAGCTGCTGCGGTGTGACCGCATCATTGCCGAACACCGCGTTGAACTGGACGCGGTAGTCGGCCTGGGCACGCAGCCGCGCCGCTGCTTCGTCGGCACTGAATGCCATTTCCCTGGGGTCGGCAATGGGCAACAACGCCTGGTCTTCCAGCGTGGCGGCACGTCCATCCCAGAACAACGGCGTGGCATAGCCGCTCATCAGCACGCTCGGCGCATTGCGCCGACCTGGTTGACGATCATGACCGAATGACACGCGGCGGCCGTCGGCAAAGGCCAGGTCGCGCTCATGGCAGCTGGCACAGGCGATCTGTCCGGAACGCGAGAGGGCAGGGTCGTTGAACAGCCGCTGCCCCAGTGTCACCTTCGCCGGCGATGAGGGATTGTCAGCCGGATGCACGACCGGTGGCAGGACCCCCATTTCCTGCCATTGCACGCCTGCGTCAACCTGGGCGGCCGGCCACGCCGACACCGGCTGCTGGTACAGCCGGCGCAGGCAGTCGGAGCCCGGCACCGTGCCGCGGTCCAGAGCGGCGCGGCACGCCGTCAGGACTTCCTGCGCCGCATCGCGACGGGCATCGGCCGGCAACGTGCCGCCCAACAACAGGCACAGCAGCAGAACCGGCCACCTGGAACGCACGCTGCCGCTCCTCAGAACCGATAGCCCAGTTCCAGCCAATAGCTGCGGCCAGGTTCGTAAAAGGTAGTGGCGGCCGTGGTGCCGATGAGGGTGTTGCTGCGGTTGAGCACGTTCTGCGCCTCCACCCGCACGTAGGCCTCCTGTGCGTGCGGCAACGCCAGGGCGTATTCCAGCGTGGTGTCCCAGGTCCAGCCGGCCGGGTTGCGGGTATCGGCGTAGACCGGAATCAGCTCCCCGTCGTGCAGCACGTCTTCACCCGAGTCGGCAACGGTGTGGTAGCCGGCGCGGTAGCGCAGGAAATTGCTCCAGGAAATCCCCCACGGGAACGTGGTGGTGGTGGACAGTCGCGCCGACCAGGGCCGGTTGTAGTTCTGCGCGGGCAGTTCCAGGCGCGTGGTCACCCGGCCCTTGTAGCTGATCGGCTCCAGGAAGAAGTCGTCGGTGCCCAGAATCGCCTCGTAGTCGTTGTAGCTGCGTTTGATGTCGGTGTAATCGAAGGCCAGCTGCGCCTGGGTGCGGGTGCCGCCCCATTGCCACGCCTGCAGGGGCGCTACCGACAGCGTGTAGATCTCGCTGCTGCTGCGACCGGCATTGGTGTACTCGTACAGGCGTGTGTTGTACACGCTGCGGTCGTAGCTGTCTTTGACCAGCTTCAGCAGCACTTCGCGGTGGTTGCGGCGGTTGACGTACTTCAGGTTGATGTCCAGGCCAGCCAGCTGCTGCTGCAGGCCCAACGTCCACTCATTGGTGTAGGGCATGTCCAGGTCGGCCACCCGGTTGCCGGTGGTGCCGCGGGTGCCCGTCAACGTGTCCCACGGGGTGGCGCTGCTGCTGCGGTTGCGCGTTTCCTGCAGGCTTTCGCGGCCTTCGCGCAGCAGGTAGCTGAAGAAATTGCGGCCGTAATAGCGGTTGTAGCCGCTGCTGATCAGCGTGGTGCCGTCAGCGGCGACGTCCCAGGAAATCGCCAGGCGCGGGGCCACCGTGGTGGTCTCCCAGATCGAGTTGCGGTCCAGGCGCAGACCCGGGCGCACGCTGAGCGTGCCGAGGCGGATGTCGTCCTGTACCCAGGCTTCAAACTCGGTGCCGGACACCTCGAAGGAGCCGGTGTGGTAAAGCTGCAGCCGGCTGAAATACTGACCTTGGCCGGCGCGCACGCCGTTGGTGACCGAGGTGAACACGGGCGACAACGAGCAGCTCTGGTCGTCCACTACGCCGGTGCCCAGCAGGCAACTGGTCGTCGCCTTGGGCTGCTGGTAGTTGTAATGGTCATTCAGGCGTTCGTAGTAGGCGCTGCGCCGCTGCACGCCGAGCCCGAACTGCAGGCTGTGCTCGCTGCGGCCCAGGCTGAAGGCCTCGCGGTCGGCGCTGAAGCGGTAGCCGATCTTGCGGTCGTGCTGGTCGATGTTGCCCCAGCTGCCCTCGATGCTGCTGTTGTTCACGCCCCAGTCGAGTGCTTCCGAGCGTGCCCAGTTGCGGAAGTAGTCTTCGTCACTGCGGCGTGAGGTTTCCACGTCGCTGTAGCTGAGGGTGTTGTTGAATGTCCACGCATTGTGCTCGATGCGCGCGCGCAGGCTGGCCACCGGACCCCCGCTTTTGATGTCGAACCAGGAATTGCGGGTACTGGCGATGAAGTAGCGGTCATCGGTGGGCGCATAGGTGAGGTTGGCCCCCAGGCTGATGCCCGCGCCGTTGCTCCAGTCCATCGCCAGCGTGGCGGCGGTGTTCTCGCGGGTCTGGGTGTGCGTGTAGGCATCGCTGCTGCTGACATTGCCCGCGGTGTAGGCGCGCAGTGGAATCTCCGCGCGGGTGCGGGTCACCGTGCCGATTAGGCCGAGGCCATTGCGGGTGCGACCTTCCAGGCGCACGCCGAGTTTGTATTTGTCGTACGCGGGCTGGTACGCGTAGGTGGCAGACTCGGCATAGCTGTTCTCCTGGCCAGGGTGCATGATCAGTTCATCCCAGGCCGAGCGCTGCATGCGGAACCAGACCTTGCCGGACAGCGCGTCGCCCGCCTTGCGGCTGGTCGCATTGACCACGCCACCGGTGAAGCCGCCGTAGGCCGCCGGCACATTGCTGTCGTACACCGCGAGGGTGTCGATCAGGTCGGTATCCAATGCGATGCCTTGTGCGTTGGACGGCACGTCGACCACATCGTTGGCGCGCAGCGTGCCTGGCACGATGGCGCTGGCCGGGTCCAGGTCATTGTTGAAACCGGCACCGTCCAACAGCAGCAGGTTCTGGTAGTACGGCGCGCCATTGATGGAGAAGTCACCGGGGCGGATCTCGCCGCCGTTGCGGGCCGACTGGGTGGTGTTGGCGAACTGCACTGCCGGATTGATCCGCAGCAGCGTGGCGATGTCGCCGTTGCCTTTGGCCTGGGCCTGGATGTAGTTGGCGTCCAGCGCCATGCCTTCGGCATAGCGGAAGGTGGGCACGTCGCCCGCACCGACCTTCAATGCCGGCATCCGCCCACCTCGCGGCGACGTCGTGTCGCTCTGCAGGGTGTAGGAGCCATCGCTGCGCCGCACCGCACGCAGGCCGGTGCCGGTGAGCAACTGGGTCAGGCCGGACTCCAGTGAAGGTGTGCCTTCCAGCGTCGGGGCCGCGCGGCCGGCGGTCAGCGCCGGGTCGAAGGCCAGGGCCACGCCGTGCTGGCTGGCAAAGCGGGAAAGTGCGCGGCCCAGCGGTTCGGTGCTGGCGGTGGCGGTCGTGGTGCTCTGGGCCAGGGCGAACAGCGGGGTCGCCAGAAGCGCGAGGGAGAGGGCGCTGGCGGCCATCAGTCGGGGGTAACGGGTCATCGGTCAGGGATTGGAAAGCGAGGGATTCCTCTCTCTGCCCCGCGAGATCGAAAAAAGTGTCACCGCGCGCCTACCGTGGTCCACCAGCCGCCGCCCGCGCGCTGCACCCGCACCGGATACGTGGCCTCAAGCAGGGCCAGGCTGCGCTCGGTATCGTCCAGCGGGAATGCCCCGGAAACCGGGAGCCTGGCAACCGCCGGGTCACAGCGCAGGACGCCGCGGCGGTAGCGGGCCAGCTCGGCGAGCAGTTCGCCCAATGGCTGGTTGTCGGCCACCAGCATGTCCATGGCCCACGCACCGCCGGTGCCGTCTTCCGGGTTGGCGGCATATCCGCCCAGTGCATCGAACCATGCCTGCTGGCCGGCCTCGAGCATCTGCGGCGCGGCGTTGTCGGGGCTGATCAACAGCCGGCCCTCGAACAGCGATACGTGCGTGCGGTTTTCGTCCCGGCGGACATCGAAACGGGTGCCCACCGCACGAACGCGTCCATGGGAGGTATGTACCTGCAGTGGACGCGCGGGCGACTGCGGATCGGCCGTGCTGGTCACCCGGATGCGGCCGCGCTCCAGCCACAGCCCGCGCCCGCTGCCGCTGTAATGCACGCTGACCTGGGTGTCGGTGTCCAACAGAAGCGTGCTGCCGTCGGGCAGGGCCTGGGTGCGGCGTTCGCCTACGGCCGTGCGTAACGACGTACCGGTGGGTGCCGGGGCCAACAGCTGCCAACCCACCCAGCCCGCCGGCAATGCGCCCAGCCACAGGCCCAGGGTTTTCAGCGCAGTGCGGCGGCGCGGATCTGGGCCACGCCCCAGCACCGGGAGTGCCAGGGCCGGCGGCACCTGCTGCAGCTGCAACTGCAACTGCTGTGCGCGCTGCCATGCGCGGGCGTGGTCGGGGTGCTGCTCGCACCAGCGCTGGCAGGCCGACTGCACCTGGGTATCGTCTGGCGCGTCGTGCAGTTGCAGCAGCCAGTCGGCCGCTGCTTCGAGTGTGGCGCTGGGCAGTGGTGCCGACTCAGGGCGCATGCAGCAGGCACTGCAGCAGGGCGCGCTTGAAGTGGCGCTTGACGGTGCTCAGGGACAGCCCCAGGCGCGTGGCGATGGCCTCCTGGCGCAGCCCTTCGAACTGGGCCAGCAGAAACACCTGGCGCACCACGCGGGGCAGCGCATCGAGCATCGCATCAATCTGCTGCAGCGCTTCACGCACCACCGCCTGTTCCTCGAGCGAGGGCAGCGCCGGTTCAGGCAGGCTGGCCAGCTGCTGCAGGTAGGCTCGCTCGAGCGACTGCCGGCGGAACCAGTTGGCGGCCAAGCCCCGCGCCACCGTGGTCAGGAACGCGCGCGGCTCGCGCAGGGCGTGCAGGTCACGGTCGCCGGCCAGGCGTACGAACGTGTCCTGGGTCAGATCAGCAGCGGTTTCGCGGCATCCCACGCGGCCGCTCAGCCAGCCGTGCAGCCAGCTGCGATGGTCGCGATAGAGGGCTCCGAGGACCTCATGGTGAGCCGGCGGAGAGCGCATGCGGTGCCCGGTGTGCTCGAATGTTAATGAGAATGATTCGCAAGTATGGCAATGCCGACGCTGAATTACCAGTGTCGCGTTTGTCTTGAATCACTCCGCGGCAACCGCATATCCGGTACATCTGATACGGCCGGCGACGCTGGCCACGACCTTGAAGAGGATCCCCCATGCGAATGGACAAGCTCACCTCGCGTTTCCAGCAGGCGCTGGCCGACGCGCAGTCGCTGGCCGTGGGCCGCGACCACTCCATCCTTGAACCCGTGCACGTGTTCACCGCACTGCTGGACCAGCAGGGCGGCAGCACGCGCCCGCTGCTGTCGCAGGCCGGCGTCAATGTGCCCGTGCTGCGCGAACGCCTGACCGAGGCGCTGGATGCATTGCCCAAGGTGACCGGCCAGGCCGGCAACCTGTCGATGGGCAACGACCTCAATCGCCTGCTCAACGCCACCGACAAGCTGGCCCAGCAGCATGGTGATGCCTTCATAGCCAGCGAATGGTTCGTGCTGGCCGCGCTGGAAGACAGCGGCACCCTGGGCATGGCGCTGCGCGCCGCCGGGGCCGACAAGGCCCGCGTGGACGCGGCCATCGACAAGATCCGGGGCGGTGAAAGCGTGCAGTCGGAAAACGCCGAGGACCAGCGCCAGGCGCTGGAGAAGTACACCATCGACCTCACCGCCCGCGCCGAGAGCGGCAAGCTCGACCCGGTGATCGGGCGCGATGAGGAGATCCGCCGCACCATCCAGGTGCTGCAGCGCCGGACCAAGAACAACCCGGTGCTGATCGGCGAACCCGGCGTGGGCAAGACCGCCATCGTGGAAGGCCTGGCCCAGCGCATCATCAACGACGAAGTGCCGGAGGGGCTGCGCGGCAAGCGTGTGCTGTCACTGGACATGGGCGCGCTGATTGCCGGGGCCAAGTTCCGCGGTGAGTTCGAAGAGCGCCTGAAGGGCGTGCTCAACGACCTGGCCAAGAGCGAAGGGCAGATCATCCTGTTCATCGACGAGCTGCACACCATGGTCGGTGCGGGCAAGGCCGATGGCGCGATGGATGCCGGCAACATGCTCAAGCCGGCGCTGGCCCGTGGCGAACTGCACTGCGTGGGCGCGACCACCCTGGATGAGTATCGCAAGTACATCGAGAAGGATGCCGCGCTGGAGCGCCGCTTCCAGAAGGTGTTCGTGGGCGAACCCAGCGTGGAAGACACCATCGCGATCCTGCGCGGACTCAAAGAGAAGTACGCGGTGCACCACGGGGTGGAGATCACCGACCCGGCCATCGTGGCTGCGGCGACCCTGTCGCACCGTTACATTGCCGACCGCCAGCTGCCGGACAAGGCCATCGATCTGATGGACGAGGCTGCGTCGCGCATCCGCATGGAGATCGACTCCAAGCCGGAAGAACTGGACCGCATGGAGCGCCGGCTGATCCAGCTGAAGATCCAGCGCGAGATGCTGAAGAAAGAAAAGGACGATGCATCCAGACAGCGTCTGGCTGACCTGGAAACCGACATCGAGGCGCTGGAGCGCGAGTTCTCCGATCTGGATGAAATCTGGAAATCGGAGAAGGCCGCATTGCAGGGCACCACCAAGATCAAGGAACAGATTGAACAGGTGAAGCTGGAGCTGGAATCCGCGCAGCGCCGCCAGGACTTCGGCCGCATGAGCGAGCTGCAGTATGGCCAGTTGCCGCAGCTGGAAAAGCAGTTGGCCGCCGCGCAGGAAGCCGAGGCCACCGAATTCAAGCTGGTCCAGGACCGGGTCACCGCCGAGGAGATCGCCGAGGTGGTCTCGCGCTGGACCGGCATTCCGGTCAACCGCATGCTGGAAGGCGAGCGCGAGAAACTGCTGCGCATGGAAGACGTGCTGCATGAGCGCGTGGTCGGCCAGGAAGAGGCGATCAAGGTGGTCTCCGACGCGGTGCGGCGCTCGCGCGCCGGCTTGTCCGACCCGAACCGTCCCAGCGGCTCGTTCCTGTTCCTGGGTCCGACCGGCGTAGGCAAGACCGAGCTGTGCAAGTCGCTGGCCGAGTTCCTGTTCGACAGCAGCGATGCCATGATCCGCATCGACATGAGCGAGTTCATGGAAAAGCACAGCGTGGCGCGCCTGATCGGTGCCCCTCCGGGCTACGTGGGCTATGAGGAAGGCGGTTACCTGACCGAGGCGGTGCGCCGTCGCCCGTACTCGCTGATCCTGCTGGACGAGGTGGAGAAGGCGCACACCGATGTGTTCAACATCCTGCTGCAGGTGCTGGACGATGGCCGCCTGACCGATGGCCAGGGCCGCACAGTGGACTTCCGCAACACCGTCATCGTGATGACCTCGAACCTGGGCTCGCACCAGATCCAGGACATGAGCAGCGACGACAGCCCGGAGGCCTACACGCAGATGAAGGCCGCAGTGATGGGCGTGGTGCAGGCGCACTTCCGTCCGGAGTTCATCAACCGGCTGGACGACATCGTGGTGTTCCACCCGTTGGACAAGGCGCAGATCAAGCAGATCGCCCGCATCCAGATGCAGGGCCTGGAGAAGCGCCTGGCCGAGCGTGGCCTGCGCATCGAGGTCAGCGACGACGCCTTCGCACTGCTGGGCAACGTCGGCTTCGATCCGATCTACGGGGCACGTCCGCTCAAGCGCGCCATCCAGGCCCAGCTGGAAAATCCGCTGGCCCAGCGCATTCTGTCCGGTGCCTTTGCTACCGGTGATGTGATCAAGGTCGACGCAGCCGAAGGCAAGCTGGTGTTCGACAAGGGGTGAGCCGAGCCCACGCCTGAAACGAGAAAGGCCCCGGTTGATGCCGGGGCCTTTTCCAATGGACGATGCCTTTACTGGGCGACGAACTTGAGCTTGCCCTTGTAGTCCGGCCAGGTGACGGACTGCTCGCCCCGGACATTGATCGGAATCCGCTTCGAACTCGTCGGAGAGTCCGTTGCGGCGTCTTCGTTGGCGACCGTGACGAACAGCGTCGGAATGAAATAGGTGACGAAAATGGTGTTGTCCTGGTCCACCACGATCGGGTCCATCTTCATCGTGGTGGTCTTGCCGGCGACGACGTCGAACGACACGATGTTTTCATTGACGTAGGCACTCTTGGCGAGCACTTTCTCCACGCTGAAGGCCGTGTGCGGCTCGAATCCCAGGGTGGTGAGCTGATAGGAACCGGGAGGGAGCTGCAGTGTCTGGGTGCTTCCGTAGCGCGTCATGTAGTTGATGTCGAAATCCACGAAGCGCTTGTTGACGAGGGTGACCACCATCTGGTTTCCCTGCAGGCCCCATTCAACCCCGCCAGTCTTCAGCTGCGAGGCGACCTTTGGTTTGATATCCACTTCGCTGGTGAAGGGCGATACCTGCACCACCAGTGTTCCCGTTTCAGATTCGGCCTTGGCCGAGAAGCAACCCAGCACCAATACAGCCGTCGCCATGATGCGATGAAGACGCATGTCCAGTCCTTGATGAGCGGATGCAGGGAGGAACGTCCCTGCTGCGTGTGCCCGGGTGGGGCAGGTGTGGCACCCGCGATCAGCGCGGGATGAACTTCAGCGGTCCGTGGTAATCGGGCCAGGCAACGGAACGCGCGTCGCGCAGGCTGACCGGCACGGCCCGCTGCGTTTTTTCAGCCTCCCCTATTGGCTGCCCGGGCGCGGTGAGCACGGTCAGCAGGGTGGGCACGAACGGCTTGAGCGCATCCTCGTCCAGCACAACCGGTGCCAGCCGCATCGAGGTGGTCTTGTCCGCCTCGATCGTGACCGTGCGTACGCCCTGGTTGAGGAAGGCCGCACTGTTCATCTGCTTCTCGGCGCTGTAGCTCTGCCGCGGTTCCAGGCCGACCACGGTGAGGCGGTAGTCGCCGGCGGGCAGCTGCACGGCATGGCTGTAGCCGTAGCGGGTGGTGAAGCCGTAGTCGTAGTCGACGAAACGCGGGTCGACCTGGACCAGGATCAGTTCGTTGCCCTGTACCCCCCAGGTGATCCCGCCAAAGCGGACGTCTTCCCTTTGGGTCTTGCTGAGCGGTACTTCAGACTGCAACCGCTCGACTTCCACGTACAGCGTGCCGGTTGCCGTGGCGGCGTTGACGGAAAAACTGCCTGCCAGGCACAGGGCGGCAAGCGTGAGACCTGCTGCGGAACGCATGATCTGTCCTTGATGGTGCAGGGACCCCCCGTCCCTGCGGCGTTGCCCCGGGATCACCCCGGGACCTCGCGGAGTATGCAACAAGCGCCTACAGGTACACCACGCGTTCGTGTTTGGTCCGTGCCATCGGGGTTCCCACCGCGCACTGGAAGGCCTCGGCAAAGGCCGGCAGGTTGGACGGAGCCACGTTCGCGCGCGGGGCGCCCAGTGCATGCGGGTCCACCTGCAGTTCCAGCTGCAGCCGCTCGCGGGTCTGCAGGCCGCGATTGATCCACGCCCAGCTGGCGAAGAACAGCTGCTCGCGGCTGAGGCCGTCGGTCATCGGGTCGGTCTGGTGTCCGGTCGTCTCGCGCAGCGCCTCCAATGCAAGCGATAGACCACCCAGGTCGGCCATGTTCTCGTGGGCGGTCAGGGTGCCGTTGACCGGCAGGCCATCGACCTGCTGCCGATCGAACTGTTCGCTCAGTTGGCGCGAGAGGTAGGCGTACCGGTTGAGGTCCTGCTCGCTCCACCACAGGCGCAGCCCGCCCTCCGGCGCGAACTGGCTCGTTTCGGCGGTAAACGCATGCGCCATTTCGTGGCCGATGATCGCGCCGGCGGCCCCGTAGTTGAGCGCATCATCCGCCGCCGGATCGAAGTAGGGCGGTTGCAGCAGCGCGGCCGAGAAGGCCATGTCGTTCTGCATCACGTCGAAGTAGGCGGTGGCGGTGTGGGCATACAGCGGCCGCAGCCGTCCGTCGGCCGGCTGGCCGATCCGTGCCAGCTGGGTGCCGGTGTGGAATGCGCGCGCCCGCTGCAGATTGGCCAGGTAACCGCAGCGTTCCGTGCGCAGGTCAGTCCAGTCCGGCCAGTGGTCCGGATGCCCGATCAATGGGTCGAGCTGGTCCGCCTTGGCCTGCGCGGTGGCCCGGGTGGTGGCATCCAGCCACGGCACCGTGCCGAGCCTTCGCTTGAGCACGGTGCGGATCTGGTCGACCATGTCGGTGATCCGGCGGCGCGTGTCCGCGGGGAAGTGCGCGTCGGCATAGACCTCGCTCAAGGCTTCACCCGCGAAGGCATGGATCGCGGCCAGCACCCGCTTCCAACGCGGCGGCAACGGCCGGTCAAGGTCCACCGGCCCCTGCTGGAATTCATGCGCGGCCCGGGCGAAATCATCGGACAGATAGGGACTGGACATGTCCAGGCAGTGGAAGCGCAGGTAGGCGCGCCACGCCGACGGGTCGGTGTCGGCCAGGGCGGCGCTGACCGTCTGGTGGAAGTTGGGCATGCCCAGCGAGAACCACTCCGGTACCGGCAGGTCCAGCGACTGGAACAGCGTGGTCCAGTTGAAGTTCGGCGTCAGCGCATCCGCCTCCGCGGGCGTCACCGGGTTGTAGAACAGCCGGGTGTCACTGGCCAGTGCGGCGTGGCTCATGGAGGCCCCGGCCAGGCGCTGTTCCAGCGAGAACACCGATGTCGCGTCGGTGTGCGCCTGGGCCTCGGGAACCCCGGACAGCTGCAGCAGCCGCACGATGTGCAGCCAGTAGTCCTGGCGCTGGCGATCGCGACGCACGTCGTGATAGTCGGTGGGGTCGGGCAGCCCCAGTCCGCCCTGGTGGGCGTAGGCGATCAGGGTGGTGCGGTTGTCCATGTCCGGTTCCACCGAGAAGCCGAACAGTGGATTGCGACCTTCGCCGGTCAGTGCGCGCAGATGCGCGGCGATCGCCTCGCCGGTGTCCAGGCGATCAATGGCGGCCAACTCGGCGCGCACCGAGCGCAGCGGGTCGGCGTTGAGGTGCGCCGCATCCATGCCGCTGGTCCACAGGTCGGCCACCACCCGCTGTGCACCCTCGGGCGCGGACGCCCGGGCGAACTGCTCGGCCAGTGTCCGTTGCTGCAGCAGCGACTGCTCCTGCAGGACCTGGGTAACGCGCCAGCGACTCTTGGGGCCGTCGAGACGCGTGGCATTGGCCCAGCGGTTGTTGACGTAGGCATACAGCGATTGGCAGGGGTCCTGCGTGGTGTCCAGATCGGTCGCGTTGAAGCCGAGCGCGGCCGGTGGGTCTTCGCTGGCGGCGGGGGTGGGAACAGCGCGCAGGGCCTCGGTGCGCGGTGCATCGGTCGCGGATACGTCGCCCGCGCAGGGCGCATAGCGTGAGGCCGCGTGCCACCCGGTCCAGAGACCTCCGAGCGTGCCGAGGCTGGCCCCGATGAGGGTGCCCGCCATGATCTGCGGGCAGTTAACGGGACGCGCCAGGCAACCGGCGGCGGCGGTCGAAGCCAGCGGCAGACCGGTCGTGGCGGTGCGTACCGGTGCGTAATCGCCTGCATTGTGGGCGGCGGTACCCGGGACGGGGCGCGAGGCCTGGGCGGTCCGAGGCAGAACACCGCCGAGCAGAAGCGCGGTGGTGAACAACTGCGATGCGTTGCGGATCGTCAGTACCGGCGCGCGCCGCCCGAAGCGCTGCGCACGGCCGTGATCCTGCGGCGGCTGCCGGCCATGCAACGCGCGGGCGAAGTCGCCCTGCGCACGGCGGTCGTGCGCGAGTGAGGAAAGCGGCATGTCAGGCCCCCCGCTGGGCGGACGGGGTCGCCAGCCACGCGCTTACCGCGCGGTGCAGCACGTTGACCGCCGACAACGCGCGACGCGTGTTGACGCGTTCGGGCTGGTCGGCTCCGTTGTGGATCACCCGTTCGCGACCGGACAAAGGCAGCGCCTGGTAGGCGACCGTGGCGTCGTCGGCCGCGCTGACTCGTGCGTCCATCTCGGCGTCCTGCGTCGCGTTCAGGGTGCGCGCGAGGTAGCGATCGTACAGGCTCCAGTCCACGGCTTCCTCGGCCTGCAGGTAGGCTTCGCGGGCCTGCTGGCGCGCGCGTTCGGGGGCGATATCGGCCGCGTCCGCCAGGCTGATGCCGATGCTGGGAAGTCCGCGACGCTGAAGGGCGATGTGGTCCGACGGCAGGGTCCAGCCGGTGCTGTTGTGGACGCGCAGCCCCACGCCCGCCGCCGCATCGCGCAGGAGGTGGTCCATGCGCGCCTCCGCCGGGGAGACTGGCATTGCGTCGGCCCCACGTGGCCGCGAATCGCCATCGCGGTAGAGCACGTGTTCGTTGGAGCCGGAGAGGGTCAGCCCGTCGCCGTCCGCCAGCAGGTCAAGGTTGAGTGCTACCTCTGCACAGTCCCGCGCGGCCAGGCACTGGTCGGCATGCGCCTTGGCCCCGTGCAGGCCATCTTCTTCCCGATCGGTCACCAGCACCTGGACGCGCGTGCCGGGCGGCAGGCCCTCGGCCGACAGCCGTCGCGCCAGCATCAGCAGCGCAGCCACACCGATCCCGTTGTCCACCGACCCGGTGGAGCCGGCGTCTGGAGCCATCACATCGCCGTGTCCCATCAGCAGCAGGGTGCGCTCCGGTGTGCCTTCGCCGGACAGCGTGACCATCAGGTTCTCGCCGATGGACTGGTAGGGGTAGCCGAACAGGGTGCGGGTGGTCAGGTTGAACGGCCGATGCTCGACATGGAAGCCATCGCGCTCGAACAGCGAGACGATGGTTTCCAACCGGGCCTGGTTGGCACCGAAACGGCGGCGGACGATGCTGGCGGAAACTTTCTGCGATTCACGCGTGGCATCGACGAGGGCGGAAAGATCCAGTTCAAGTGCAGCTTCGTCAGCGCTGATCTGCGTGCCCAGCAGTTCGGCCAGGTGGTCCATCCAGTTTGCAGCCGGATGCACGAGGCCGGCCGCGGCTCCGGGCAGCCCGGCAGGGGACACGGCCGTTTCCTCGGCCGTTTCCGGCAACAGGGCCTGCAGCGTCTGCTGCACCTCCGGGGACAGCTGCTCCAGCACGGCATGGATTGCCGGCACCGCGCAGCTTGGCACGCCGTCGCAGTAGCGCACCACGGCCCACACCTGCTGCCGGTCTTCGGCAGGCAGGGCATCGAGCAATGCGTCCCGCGTGGACATCGGGGGGGGAGGCCAGCGGCGCTTCGCTGGAACAGTCCGGCGCGGAAGATTGCCCTGCCAGGAAGCCCAGGCCGCCGGCCGCCATTACACCGAGGCCGGCGACCGCACCGGCCAGCATAGCTTTTGAACAGTCCCGGGGGCGGGCGACACAGCTGCCGGCGACCGAATTGCTGATGCTCTGCAGTTTCTCCCGGGTCCCCCCTGCTTCGAGCAGCGCGTAGTTGTCCTGCGGTGCCGCATGTACTCCGGCCAGCAGGGCGCTGCGCGGGGGCTGCGCCGTGTGTGCGGGGCGTAGGCCGATATCGCGCGCCGCCGGTGGCTGCGGCGACGCGCTGCGGCGTCCAACAGGAGCGGTTCGCGGCGTGTGCAGCGCCGAGCTGAGCAGCAGCAGCGCCACCATGCAGTCGCGACCGTTGCGGATATGCAGGGGGCCGCGTCCGGTCAGCCTGTCAAAGGACGCGCCGCCACGCGCACCCGGCACTGCGGGGCGCGCGAGGGCGTTCTGGAAGTTTCCCTGGACCCGGCGTACCTGGGCAATGTTTTCTGGCATGGCGAACCCCACATCGGCGAATGTGGAAAAAGCATGCAGATCGTGCGGCGGCGTGCCTATCGGAACGCTTGCAGATGTGCCGCAGGGCGGGAGCGGTTACACCACGGGCAGCGACTTGCCCAGGTTGCGGTACGGCGGCGTGGCCATCACCATCTCCGCGAGCGAATAGGCCAGTTCGCGTTCGGCCATGACGGTCCCGTCCGCGCCATGCTCCAGCAGGTGCTTCACTTCGGCATCGCTGTGCGCGCGTGCCAGCAGGGTCAGGCCAGGATTGAGCGCGCGCAGCTTGGCCAGCGTTTCTCCAGCTTCGAGCGGCTGCGGAATGGCCAGCACGGCGATCTTGGCGCGCTCCGGATGTGCTTCAGCCAGCACCTTGTCGGAAGCGGCACTGCCGCGGATGCCGGGCAGGCCGGCCGCGTGCGCTTCGGCGACATGTTCCTTGTTGTCGTCAATGACCAGTACGGGAACGCCACGGTCGCGCAGCACCTGGGCCAGCGCGCTGCCGACCCGGCCATAGCCGATCACGATGGCATGGTCGTGCAGGTCCAGTGAGGGGCCGGGCGGCAGTTCGGTTTCCACCGCCTGCGGCATGCTTTCCTGGTGCTTGAGCAGCCAGCGGTCGAGCAGGCCGAACACGACAGGGTTGAGCATGATCGAGATCAACGCGCCGGCCAGCACCAGCGCCTGGCCGGTGGGCGGCAGGATCTGCAGGCTCACCCCGAGGCCGGCGATGATGAAGGCGAACTCGCCGATCTGCGCCAGGCTGGCCGAGATGGTCAGCGCGGTGCCATTGGGATGGCCGAACGCGCGCACGATGAAGAACGCAGCGGCGGACTTGCCGAACATGATGATCGCGGCGGTGGCCAGTACCTGCCACGGATGCTCGATGAGGATGTTGGGGTTGAACAGCATGCCCACCGAAACGAAGAACAGCACGGCGAACGCATCACGCAGCGGCAGCGAGTCGTTGGCGGCCTTGTGGCTGAGCTCGGACTCATTGAGCAGCATGCCGGCGAAGAAGGCACCCAGTGCGAACGACACGCCGAACAGCATGGCCGAACCGAACGCCACGCCCAGTGCGATGGCCAGCACGGAGAGGGTGAACAGCTCGCGCGAGCCGGTGCCGGCAATGCGCTCCAGCACCCACGGAATGACCCGGCGGCCGACCACCAGCATGACGGCGACGAACAGGCCCAGCTGGACGAAGGTCCAGCCGATGCTGGCCAGCACGCTGCCGAGGGTGTGGGTCTGGTTGGCGGCATCCGGGCCGAACACGCCGGCCAGCACGGGCATCATCACCAGGGCCAGCACACAGGCCAGGTCTTCGACGATGAGCCAGCCGACCGCGATCTTGCCGCGCTGGGTTTCCAGCAGGCGGCGTTCTTCCATGGCGCGCAGCAGCACCACGGTACTGGCGGTGGCCAGCGAGAAGCCGAACACGATGCCGTGCAGCGGCTCCCATCCCATCAGCCAGGCCAGGCCCCAGCCGAGCAGGGTGGCGACCAGGATCTGGCCGATGGCACCGGGAATGGCGATGGCTTTGACGGCCATCAGGTCTTTCAGCGAGAAATGCAGGCCAACCCCGAACATCAGCAGCATCACGCCAAGCTCGGCCAACTGGTTGGCCAGCGCTTGGTCGGCGACGAAGCCGGGGGTGAACGGCCCTACACAGATGCCCGCAACCAGATAACCGACCAGCGGAGACAAACGCAGCTTGTTGGCCAGCGCGCCAAAGATGAAGGCGAGCCCCAGGCCAACGGCAACGATGTTGATCAGGTCGGCGTCATGGTGCATCGGGACTCGCAAAAAGGGGGGATACCCCGATTTTCACCGATGCGGCCCCATCCGGCAAATTCGGAGCGCGTGCATTGCGCTGGGGATGTCGTGGCTTACGTAGAGCCGGGCTTGCCCGGCTGCAGTTGGCACTTGGCGAACAGCCGGTGTTCACGGCCCTCCTGGCTTGGGGGGGGCGGCCCCGCCCCCGCCCCCCCCCCTGCCCCCCCCCCTCGTTTTTTTTTTTCAAAAAAAAAAAAATTTTTTTTTTTTTTTTTTTTCATTTT
>DGLB01000067.1 GCA_002387845.1 Stenotrophomonas maltophilia
TACTTTCAAAGAACCTGGGAGTTGGCCTCAGCGCCTTCCTCCGTATGCCCCGACGTTTCCGTCGTTGCGAGCCGCCCATTATAGCCGACTTTTCCGCTTCGTCAACACCCTTTTTCGAGGGCCGCCTCACCGGAGTGGACGTTGTTGCCGATGCTGCTTCGTCGTTGCGACCCGGAGGTCTTTTCGTCGAAGCGAGCCGCCTATTATGTCAGGCTTTTCGTTTCCGTCAACACCTTCGTTCGAAGGATGTTGCCGCCGTTGTGGGTTGGTGTTCACCGGAGTGAAGACCGCGCCGCAGCGAGGGAGCGAATACTAAAGACTTCTGGAAATACGTCAAGCGTTTTTTTCGCGGCGCACGCGCGTTGCGCGTGCGCCGCCAGACTTGCCACCATGACCACACCAGCGGGTCATGGATGCAGAAGGATGTCGGTGAGTGCGAAGCGTTCGTTGTTGCGCGATGTGTCCCTGCCTGCGGTCGTCGCAGGCTTCATCACGGTGTTGGTGGGCTTCGCCAGCTCTGCGGTGATCGTGTTCCAGGCCGCCCAGGCCGTAGGTGCGACACAAGCGCAGATTGCGTCATGGATGTGGGCGCTGGGACTGGGCATGGGCGTGACCTGTATTGGCCTGTCGCTGCGCTACCGGATGCCGGTGGTGACGGCGTGGTCCACGCCAGGTGCGGCGATGCTGGTGGTGGGTGCCGGCAGCGTCGGCTATAGCGACGCAATTGGCGCGTTTGTACTGGCTGCTGCGCTGGGAATGATCGCCGGCTTCTCGGGTGTATTCGCCAAGGTGATGCAACGCGTGCCGATGGCGCTGGCCGCCGGGATGCTGGCCGGGGTGCTGCTGCGCTTCGGGCTGGACGTGTTCGTTTCAATGGGCACCCAGCTGGGGATGGCACTGGCGATGTTCTTCACCTGGCTGGTCGGCCGCCGCCTGTTCCCGCGCTATGCGGTGATCGCCACCCTGCTGGTCGGCGTCGCGGTGGCTGCTTCACAGGGTCTGCTGCACACCGGCGAGGTTCACCTGGAACTGGCGGTGCCGGTGTTCACCGTCCCTACGCTGTCGTGGCCCGCGGTGTTCGGCATTGCCCTGCCCCTGTTCATGGTCACCATGGCCTCGCAGAACATTCCCGGGGTGGCGGTGATCCGTGCCTCCGGCTACGACACGCCGGTATCGCCGGTGATCGGCTGGATCGGCGTGGTCAATACGGTGCTGGCTCCGTTTGGTGCGTACGGCCTGAACCTGGCGGCGATCACGGCGGCGATCTGCATGGGCCGCGAAGCGCATGAAGATCCTGCGCGACGCTACACCGCCGCAGTGGCCGCCGGTGCCTTCTACATCGTGGTGGGCCTGTTCGGGGCGACGGTGGCCGCCGTATTCGCTGCCTTCCCGCGCGAGCTGGTGGCCTGCGTCGCCGGGATCGCCCTGTTCGGCACCATTGCCAACAGCCTGGCGATGGCGCTGCGTGAGGAGGGCGACCGCGAAGCGGCATTGGTGACCTTCCTGGTGACCGCTTCGGGCATGTCGCTGGCCGGCATCGGCTCGGCGTTCTGGGGGCTGGTTGCCGGCGCGATCTGCCTGCTGGCGCTGCGGGTCAGGCCGCACTCAGCACGTTGATCGCACCCAGCACGACCATGCCCACCACCACCGCCCAGGCGCTGGTGCCCCCGCGACGGCGGACTTCCACCTGCACCCGCTCGGGCTGATCGGGGTACCGACGCCGCTGGCGCGCGATCAGCCGGTCGCAGTGCCAGCGGTACAGCTGGTTGGCGCTGGCGCACAACGCCAGCTTCAGCGCCAGCAGGATGAACATGGCCACCATCTCGAACTCCGGCAGCAGCGTCATTGCGCCACCGATGATGAAGGCGAGGCCGAAGAAGCCCAGCGCTGCCAGGTACATCTTCCGGTACAGCAGCCAGTAAACATCGAAGAACAGCGCCGGCCAGTGCCAGGGACGGGCCATGCGGCCGTTGGCTTCACCCAGATGCCAGCGCTTCGCGTAGGTCCAGAAGTTGTTGTCCACGGCCCGGGCCAGCAATGGGTAGCGGTCATTCAAGGACACCGCGTCGGCGATCTCTGCATCGCTGGGCAGGTCCGACAGCTCGGTGTCGGGCGCAGCGTAGGGGTTTCCGGCGGCATCCAGCGGGCGGTCGTGGACCGGATCGCGCTCGCTGCTCATAACGGAGCCACGCTGAAGGTCTGCTGCAGCACATGCTGTGCGCCGGGCGCGAGGGTGATCACATCCGGACCGGCGTTGGCGGCTTCGAGGCAGACGTAGTCGCGCCAGCCTTGACCCACGTCAGCCATCTTCGCCGCGCCCGCCTCGCCCGGGTTCCAGGCCACCAGCGTGCGACTGCCCTGGGTGGTGATGGCGATGCTGCGCTTCAGGCCCGGGTCCTTCAGCAGGTAACGGCCTGCGGCTTGGGTGTAGATGCGATCGCTGCGGCCGGGGTCGCGCGGATCGCGCAGCGACCAGTCACCCTGCTGGGTGCGCGGGGTGGCGTAGTTCTCGAACTTGTCCAGGTAGGTGAGGCCATCAAGGCCGGACACGCTGATCTGGGTGGCGTCGCTGACCTTGAAGTAGTTGTGCAGGGCCTGGGTGAAACTGACGGTCTGCTTGCCGGTGTTGCGGGTGATCAGCTGCTGCTCGAGGGTGCGGCCGATGCGCAGCTGCATGCTCAGCTGCAGGTCCAGCGACTGCAGCGCCGGCGGGGCCAGGGTGAGCACGACGGTACCGTCGGCCTCGCGCCGGGCCTGCTGCAGGGTCCAGGGCAGATCGCGGACGAAGCCGTGCGAGGGCACGTCAGTCCCCTGCCCCTGCCGCCCGAAGTAGGGCCAGCATACGGGCGTGCCGCCGCGGATCGGGGTCGGCAGCGCCTGCGCGGTGGGCGACAGCCACATCACGTCCTGCCCGCCCCTGGGCACATAGGACAGCAGCTGACCGCCGAACACGGAAATGGCGGCCGAGGCGAAGGGGGTTTCCACCTTCCACGCCGGGAAACCCTGCACGCTGCCCAGGCTCAACCCTTCCAGCTTCGGCAGTGCAGTGTCGGGGCCGGCCGGCGACTGCAGCAGACGGGCGCGATTGGGTGGCAGGGTGAACACAGTGGATTCGGGCATGGCAGGGGTCGCAGCAGGAAGAGGAGGCGCGGTGCGCAAGGCGGTGAGAATGCGTTGGCCGGCACGGCCATCGGCCGGGGTCAGGCCCAGCCGCTGCTGCTCGACCTGGATGGCGCGGCGGCTGGCGGTGCCGATCATGCCGTCGGCGGTGCCGATGTCATGACCGCGGGCGAGCAGCAGGTTCTGCAGTTCGCGGCGTTCGGTGCGGCCGATGCCGGGATCGTCGGTGGGCCAGGCGGCCACGGTGCCGGCTCCCCCGCGCAGGCGGTCGGCCAGGGTGGCGATGGCCAGCGCGTAGCTTTCGGCGGCGTTGTAGGCGTAGATCGCGTCGTAGTTGCGGAACACCAGCCAGGCCGGGCCCTTGGGGCCGGTGGGCAGCAGCAGCGCGGCGTTGGCGTCGGCGGGAAGCCCGGCCGGAGCCAGCGTGCCGCCGCCGACCGGCACGATGCCCAGCGCACGCCAGTCGGCCAGCGGCTTGCGCTGGGTGCGCCCGGCCAGGGCGGCGTTGAAGCCGGCGGGAATCGTGACTTCCATGCCCCACGGCTGGCCGGTGCGCCATCCGGCCTTCTTGAGGTAGTTGGCCGTGGAGGCCAGCGCATCGGGGATGCTGGCGACCAGGTCGCGACGGCCGTCGCCATCGCCATCGACCGCGATGCGTGCATAGGTGGACGGCATGAACTGGGTATGCCCGAACGCGCCGGCCCAGGAGCCGGTGAGGCCATCGGCGCTGAGCTCGCCGGCATCCAGCAGTTTGAGCAGGGAAAGCAGTTCGCCGCGGAAGAACGACTGCCGGCGGCCGTTGCAGGCCAGCGTGGCCAGCGACTGCAGCAGCGGGCGCTTGCCGAACACCCGGCCGTAGTCGCTCTCCACCCCCCATACGGCGACGATGGTGGCCGGGTCGACGCCGTACTGGGCGGA
>DGLB01000064.1 GCA_002387845.1 Stenotrophomonas maltophilia
CGGCGCAGCGACCTGCGCAGACGCCTGCGCCGCGCGGGCGGGCGGACGGTTCTGCTCCGCACCCGCAGCTGACGTCGTGGCCGACGCCACCGATGCGGCGCGTGCCGCCTGGGCACGCGCGTCTGCCTCGCGGAGGGCACGCAGTGCGGCACCCGCCGCCGTGACCGGCGGCGGCAACGGTGCCGGGTCCGTCGTCGCCGTGGGCGAGCGGCTTGGCAGTTCGACGGATGTTCCCGACATCGGGCCGGGCGACGCCGGCGCGCCAGCCTGCGCGCCCTGCCCCCCGTTGCTGCCAGATCCACTGTTCTGGCCTTGCACCGCATTCGCCTGCGTCGTCGACGACGGCCTGCCGCCGGGCGCGGAAGCGGATGCCTGACTCGTGGCGACGCGGTCCGCACGCGGGGCAGCCTGCGGCAGCCCCGGCCACAGCGGCAGGACGGCAGCCTCAGCGTCAGCGGGGGGACCGCTTACCATGCGCTCGATGTAGGCATCCTGCTCGTCGTTGAACTCATCATCGAACTCGAACTCGGCACCTTCGTCAGGCACGTCGCAAGGGGCCTCAACCGGCGGCAAGCCGGGTGCTTCGTCCATGGGCGGTGTCCCGGCACTGCCGCTGTCGGGCCCGCCGAATCCTTCCGCCGGCACCGGCGGCGACACTGCACTGGTGTCTGCTGCGGAGGCGACGAAGACGTCGGAAGCGGTGTCGTCATTGGCCGGCCCTGCAGCCGACGCTGTGCCGGCCTGTGCCCCGCCCTGCTGCGGCACGGCGCTTCCCTTGCTGTGTGCTTCTTCCATGCGCTGCAGCAGCGGCTGGACAGGGGTCACCGGGTTGACCGCCGCAAGGGCGGTGTCTTTCTGGATGGTCAACGACATGCATACTCCTCTTGAATCTGTCGTTCGTCGCGGCGTTGCTGCGCCTGGCGACGATGGCGTTCGAGGCGCACACCTGCGGCATCCAGCCGACGTGCGCGCGATTGCTGTTGGGCGGCGCTGCGCCGCAGTTCTTCTTCGCGCCGCCGCGCCTGCTCGGCCTGCGCAGCCAGGTCACGGGCACGCAGGTCGCACTCCAGGACATGGGCGCGGGCGATGGCGACGGCGCGCAGGCGGTCGAACAGACGTTGCCGGTCCAACCCCAGTTCCTGTTGAACCTGCGCGCCCAGCAGGCGCGCATTGGCCTGCGCGCGAAGTTCGCCCGCCTCCGCGTCATGCGTGGCGGCATTGGCAGACTGCGCAGCGGCATCGCGGCGCAGTCGCTGGGCACGCTGGTCCACCCAGCGTGCGATGCGCCGTGGGTCAGCGGACGACGGCATGCAGGGCCTCCACCGCCGCCGTGGCCGGCACGCGCTCATGCAGGCCCTGGCGCAGGAACGCGTTGAGCCGGGGCTCGCGTGCGACCGCGTCGTCCTGGTCGGGTTGTGCGCCCGGCCGGTACTCGCCGATGTCGCGTAGCAGCTGCAGGTCTTCCAGCCGGCCCAGCAGGCCGCGCAGCCGGTGGGCCGCGTCGCCTTGTGCGGCGTCGGCCAGCCTGGGGTACAGGCGGCTGGCACTGCGCAGCACGTCGATGGCCGGGAAGTGCCCGCGCTGGGCCAGGCGACCACTCAGGTGGATGTGCCCGTCCAGCAGCGACTTCACTTCTTCACCCACCGGATCGGGATCGCTGTCGTCCTCCAGCAGCACGGTGTAGAACGCGGTAATGCTGCCCTGCACGGTGTTGCCGGGGCGCTCGACCAGATGCGGCAGGGCTTCAAACACCGACGCGGGGAAGCCGCGCCGCGCGGGCGGCTCGCCGGCGGATAGTGCGACGTCGCGCAGGGCGCGTGCGTAGCGCGTGGCCGAATCCATCACCAGCAGCACGCGACTGCCCTGCTCGCGGAAGTACTCGGCAATGCGGGTGGCCACCATGGCCGCGTTGACGCGGGTCGCCGGCGAGCTGTCGGATGTTGCCTGCACGACGATGGTGCGGCCGGCATGCGGGCTGCCGCTGATGGCCTCGACGAAGGCGGCGACCTCGCGCCCGCGCTCGCCGATCAGGGCGACCACGCGTACATCGCAGTCGGCGTTGGTCAGCAGCATTTCCACCAGCGTGGTCTTGCCGCACCCGGCCGCTGCGAACACGCCCATGCGCTGGCCCTCGCCCACGGTGAGCAGCGCGTCGATGCTGCGAATGCCTGTGTCGAACGGGGTGTCGATGGCGCGGCGCTGGCGGTAGTCCAGCGCCGCCGCCTGCACCGAGGCCGTACGAACGCCCGGCGAGGCCCCTGACTCGACCTGCAGGGCACAAGCCCCCAGTCGTTCGACGATCTCGCCGAAACCATCCACCACGCAGCCGAGCAGCTGCGGTCCCAGCTGCACCTGCAGCGGCCGACCGGTCGGCACCACCAGCACGTCGGCGGCCAGCCGCGACGGGATACCGAGCAGGGCGACCGTCGCCACCCCTTCGTCGACCCGGGTGACCACACCATGGGTCAGCAGCTCGGCGTCACCGGCCGAGCGCCGGACGTGGCAGTGCTCCCCCACCGCAACCTGCGGCAGTGGCACGCGCAGTTCACCGGCGCGCAGCGCCAGCGGCCGCGCACAGGGACGCCACAGGGGCACGGCCGGATTCACCGCAACAGCGCCTGCAGTTCGAGCACGCGACCGTGGAAGCTCTCGATGGCTTCGGCCATCAACGAGGACTGGTGCTGGCACTCTGTCATCAGCATGCCGCCCACCAGGCTGGCGTCGTCGATCACGCGCAGCGACAGGCAGCCATTGGCGAAGTGTGCGGACGGTGCGGACAATGCGGTCAGCAGTTCTTCGGCACGGTTGCTGAAGCGCAGCTCCGGCGACGTGTCCAGCCGACCCCACAGAAACACGGTGTCACCCACCGGATCCAGCAGCAGCTCGCCCACGTCGGCAAAGCCCATCACCACCGAGGAGTGGGTATCAAACTGGAACCGGGAGGGGTCGCAGCCCAGCTCATTCAGGGCAGCGTTGAGGGTATCGAGCAGGTGGTTCATATGCTTCTCATGACATCAAGGGTGACCGCGTCGGAGATTTCACCGAACGAAAGCACCGGGGTGGCGGGGAGTTTGTTTTCGATGAACCGCTTGACGAAGCGGCGGATGTCCGGGGCCACCATCAGCACGACGTCGGGGCGATACGCCGAGACTTCACCGACATGCAGGGCGAACCGGTCCATCAATTCGTTGGATTCGGTCGGTTCCAGGTTCAGATAGGCCGCGCCCTGGCTTTGGCGGATGCCGCTGCGGATCTGATCTTCCACCTGGCTGGAGACCAGAATGGCGGGAATGCGGCCATCACGGGCGAATCGCGCCGAGATGTAGCGCGCCAATGCGCTGCGCACATGCTCCACCAGCAGGATCACGTCCTTCTCGCGTTGACCCCATTGCGCCAGGGTCTCCAGCACGACCTTCATGTTGCGGATGGAGACGTCTTCGCGCAGCAGGCGCTGCAGCACCTCGGCCACGCGTTGGATCGGCATGTGCCGGTAGGCTTCCTTGACCAGCTCGGGGAAGCGTTTCTCCAGCGCATCGAGCACATGTTTGGCTTCCTGGATGCCGAACAGTTCGCCCACGTTGCGCAGCACCGCGCCATGCACGAGGCGGCGCAGTTCCTCGTAATCGGTGGAGACTTCGCAGCCCATGGCCAGCACGTCGGCCTGGGACGCGGCCGGAACCCAGCGCGCCACGGCCCCTTCATGCGGCACGGTCAGGCCCATGTTGAGTGCATCCAGTTCGTCCTGTCGGCCCAGCACGCGCACGTGCCCGCCCACGACCTGCCCGCTGGCGGCGGGAATCTCGTTGATGAGTACCTTGACCTGGTGCTGCTGGGCCGGTTCATGCGGACGCAGGACAAAGGCGGCCAGCTGCATGCCGGTGTTGATGAAGGCGTCGTTGCGCAGCTGTTCTTCCCATTTGCCCGCGGTGGCGGCGTCGTGCAGCTGGCCGGGCAGGAGCAGGATGAGTGGCAGGGTTTCGCTGGTGAGGCTGCCGGCGGAGGAGCTGCTGGTGTCCGTGCTGCCGGTTGCCCCGGCACTGCCGGCGCCCGCATTGCCGTTCGTATCCGTGGTGGAGCCGCGGCGCATGCGCCAGAACAGCATGGCCGCCAGGCCGATGGCCAGACCGGCGAACACCGGCAGCGGGAAGCCGGGCAGGAAGCCCATCAGCAGCACCAGAATGGCCCCGATGGCCAGCACCACGTTGCTGTTGAACAGCTCGCCCAGGATGCTGGCACCGAGGTTGTTGTCTTCGCCGCTGACCCGGGTAACGATGAAGCCGGCGCTGATGCAGATCAGCAGTGCGGGAATCTGCGCCACCAGGCCGTCACCGATGGTCAACAGGGTGAACGTGTTCAGCGCCTCGCCGAACGGCATGCCATGCTGCAGCATGCCGACGGCAATGCCGCCGAACAGATTGACGAACACGATGACAATGCCGGCGATGGCGTCACCCTTGACGAACTTCATGGCACCGTCGTACGAGCCGTACAGCTGGCTTTCGCGTTCCACGTCGCGGCGGCGGCGCTGCGCTTCTTCCGAGGTGATGGCCTCGGCACGCAGGTCGGCGTCGATGCTCATCTGCTTGCCGGGCATGCCGTCCAGCGAGAAGCGCGCCACCACTTCACCAATGCGCTCGGAGCCCTTGGTGATGACGATGAACTGCACCAGGGTGATGATGGCGAAGATGACCGCGCCAACCACCAGGTTGTCGGCGACCACGAACTCGCCGAAGGCATTGATGATGTGCCCGGCGTCGGCGTCAACCAGGATCAGGCGGCTGGTGCTGACCGACAGCGCCAGCCGCATCAGCGTGGTGAACAGCAGCACCGAGGGGAAGGTGGAGAAACTGAGAATGCGCTCCACGTAGAACGAGCTGAGGAAGATGACGATGGCCACCGCCATGTTCAGCGCGATCAGCAGGTCCACCACCAGCGTCGGCAGCGGAATGATGAGCATGGCCACCACCACCGCCATCAGCACCACCAGGGCCAGCTCCGGGCGCAGCATGCCGCGCATGCGCGCGCTCCAGCCGCCCGCGTTCAGGGCCGCGCTCATGCCAACCCTCCGCTGAAACCGCCGGTGTGGCCGCGATCACGTTTCATGCTTTCCACCACCATGGTCTCCAGTTGCTGCATGGCCACTTCGCGGGCTTCCGGCCCCGTCCAGATGGCATCGGGTAGGTCCTTGAGTGCACGGCGCAGGGCCTGTATCAGCCGGACCCGCTGTTCCGTGGCCAGTGCCACGCGGGCGGCGGCCAGCGGGCCGTTGAACAGGCCCTTCCAGTCCTGCAGCCCGCGCACGACGTCCAACAGGCCCACCACCACCGCATCCGCGCGGGTGGCCATGCGGGTCAGCAGGCCGGTGCGCTGGATGTCGTCCACCAGCAACTGGTCGACCGATCGCAGCACGGCGAGCTTGCGCACTTGTCCGAGCAGGTAGCCGAACTCCAGCAGTGAGGCGCTGGGATCGAGCGAGAACATGTCGGCGGCGATGGCCTGTTCCATGAAATCCACGATGACCGCGCGGCGTTCGAAGCCGTACTGTTCGATCCAGGCGAGGTATTCGCCCGCGCAGTCCTGCGGGTTGCCGAGAAAGTCCCGATAGCTCTGGCGGAGGGCACGGGCGGACAGCTGGCCGCTGCGTGCCGCCAGCCGCGCCTTGACCGCGACGTTGGCCCCGCCACGCACTGCGGCACCCTGGCCCTGCGCCGCCTGTTCCTGCAGCAACTGCTCGAGCGTGGCCTCCAGCAGTTCGCGCATGGCCTCCAGCTCATCCTCGCCAAGCAGCGCACGCAGCACCGCCAGCACATCGCTGGGATCGGGAAACAACTGCTTGAGCAGCGACATCACCTGCGAGGGACTGCGCATACCGCCCAGCTGCTCGCGGAAGCCGGACAGCTTCTGATGAACCTTCTCGTCCAGTACATGGTCGATCCACGCTTCGGGCGCGCCGGCACCGGCAGCGTTCTGCTGGTCGCGACGGCGCTGCAGCGAGGCCATCAGGGCCCCGATGTCGTCGCCCATCGTCCACGCAGTGGCGAGCACGCCAGGTCGACGCGGTGCCGGTGCCTGGGTGCGGGCGTCGTCATTGCCTTCGGCCTGCTGGCTGGCGGACGGGCGTGCCGGCACCACCCGTACTGCGGGTGCCGGGCTGTTAATCGCGGGAAGCGCCATGGGCGGCCTCCAGCTCGGGCAGGTCCTGCTTCAGTTCCTCCAGAACCTCCTGCAGCGGTTCCCCCACATCCTGGCCATACAGGTGCTGCATGCGGGCGGCATCGAGCAGGTCGCGCTCGCCAAGCACGCGCGGCTGGATCAGAAACACGCGCACCAGGTTGTCGTGGCTGCGGGTGTCCTGGCCGAACAGCTTGCCGACCCCGGGCACGCGGCGCAGGCCGGGAATGCCGCTTTTGCCGTTGTCCAGCGAGCGCCGGGTATAGCCACCTATGAGCAGACTGAGCTGATGCGGCACGCGCGCGACGGTGTCGATCATGGTGCGACTGACCAGCGGCAGACCACTGTCGAAGGTGGCCGTGCTGGCCGCGCCATCTTCCACCGCCAGCTGCAGCTCCACCTCCTCCATGCTGGAAATGCGCGGACGCACGCTGACCAGGGTGCCGTAGGTCACCTGTTCAAGTTCGACGATGCGCTCGCCCACCAGCTGGGTGTAGAAGGTCTGGTTGCTGTCGAAGTAGGCCGGTACGTTTTCCTGGGTCAGCAGTACCGGGCGCGAGACGATCTGGGCGTCGCCGGTGCTGGTCAGCGCCTGCACCGAGGCGAGGAAGCGCGGGCCGTCCAGCGTGGTGGCCGGAATGCCGTCATTGATGCCGATCTGCAGCCGGTTGCCGATGTTGATGCCACCGCTCCAGTTCACGCCCAGGCGGTCGAGCTCGGTCTTCTTGATGTCGATGATCCACAGCGACAGTTCGATCTGTTTGCGCGGGGTGTCCAGCTCGGCCACCAGCCGCTTGATCTGTTCGATCTGCGCCAGCGTGCCGCGCACGATGATGCTGTTGGTTTCGGCATACGGCATGACCCGGGCCGGGCCCGGGCCGCTCGGTGCCCGCGCGGGCTGCGGAGCGGGAATCTGCACCTGCGCAGCGGCCGGCAACGCTTCTTCCACCACCAATGCCGCGTCGGTTGGCAGTGCCGCCGGCTGCTTCACCACGGTGCCGAAATCGCCCAGCTGCAACACCTGGGACAGCACGTCGGCCATGCCCGGCACGCTCTGCGCTTCGCCGCGCACGGCGTAGCGACGGCCGTGCACGAAGCTGTGCTCCAGCTTGATCACTTCCACGTGGTGCGGACTGGCATCGGCCCCTTCGTACAGGTCGTCCAGGTAGCGCGCGGCGTTGAGCACGATGTCCACGTAGACCGGCGGGCCAGCGACATAGAACGTGCCGTCGGCCCCGCCACCGCGGACGACGTAGCGCGGATCGGCCAGTTTGGCCTTGCGCAGGAAGTCGTTGAGCGTGGCGACCGAGGTGGAGCGCAGCCGGCCCACCGCGTTCTTCTGTTCACTGGCCTCGTACACGTAGATGGACTGGGTATCGCTGTACCAGACCAGTCCGACGTCGGCGGACACCTTGTTCAGCACCTCGAACGGACGCGCCAGGTCGAAGCTGCCGCTGACCTTCTTGCGCTGCGCCTTGGCGCTGACCACGACGGCCTGGCGCGCCTTGGCGCCAATGGCATTGAGCAGATGCTCGGCACTCTCTGCGCGCGAGACAAAGCCTGCCGCATGCGGCAGATCGGCACGGTCGGAAATGGCGGTGCCTTCCAGCGGCGTCTGCGCGCGAACGGCAGGCACCCCCGAAACAAGGGCAACGGTAGTGAAGAGCAACAGGGAGTACGGCAGGAAACGCATGGATTACTCGGCAGGCGTCTTGACGGCGCGGTAGACGGACAACGGGGAGCAGCCGATCAGGGCCTTGATGTCGGTACAGAAGTGCGACAGCGAGGCATAACCGTGGTCGGCGGCCAGATAGGTGAACGAACGTGCCCGCCCGGGATAGGCCAGCAGCGTGCGCGCGGCGCGCAGGATGCGCAGCTCGCGTTTCAGGGGTCGCCCCAGCACCTGCCGGCAACGACGATGGAACTGGGCCGAGGACAATCCGTAGCGCTCGGCCAGGGTGGCCACACTGTGCTCGCCGCCCTCCTTCAACAGAAAGCGCATGAGCCCATAGCTTTCGCTGCGGGCCAGATGGCGCAGCAGCGCGGCCAGCGGCGTCGCATCGGCAACGTCGACCGCCAGGCTCTGCGGGGCGCGTGCCAGCTGATCGATCAGCCAGGTGGCGGCGACCTCGGGCGCTTCCAGCGCCGCGGCGACCGGCCAGCACACCACCGGCGGTTCCGAGCTGTGGCGCACCGCGTCGCGCACATGGTCGAAATGCGCCAGCGCACGCGCCATGCCACTACCGGCCAGCGGTACCACCTGCAGGTCCGGATGGCGCGGTGCCGCGGTGCCGGCCAGCAGCAGACGCTGGCCGGGGGCCAATCGCACGCGGGTGCCGGCCGTGTTGAGCTGGACGGTCTCCTGGCCAGCGTTGACGATTACCTGCATTCCTCAGCTCCCGGTCTGATCCGTAAACGTGGACGGCGCAACAGGCACCCTCGTGGACACGGCCGGCATGATGGCGAGGGGGGCAGAGCGAGGCTCTACAAGAAATTCGAAAGCGCCTGCGGAATGCGGTATACCGGGCAACTTGTTCAGAAACGACAGCGTTCCCGGAGTCCCCGATGTCCTCACCCCTGCTGGGTCTTCACCATGTGGCGCTGATCTGCGCCGACTACGCGCGCTCACGCGATTTCTACGTGCGGGTGCTGGGCCTGAGGGTGCTGGCCGAGCACTACCGGGACGCCCGCGATTCCTGGAAGCTGGACCTCGCCCTGCCCGATGGCGGCCAGCTGGAACTTTTTTCGTTTCCCGCACCGCCTCCCCGGCCCAGCCGGCCGGAGGCGCAGGGGCTGAGGCACCTGGCGTTCCGGGTGGCGACGCTGGAGCCGATGGTTGAGCGATTGGCGGCGGACGGGGTGGTGTGCGAGCCGATCCGGGTCGATGAGTACACCGGGCGGCGGTTTACGTTCTTTGCCGATCCCGATGGGCTGCCGCTGGAGCTGTATGAGGTTGGATGAACAGGTTCATCCGCACGTTCCGTACTTTGGCGAATGGGTATACAGTCGCGGGGTGCCGGCACCGCGCCGGTTTTCATGAACATCCCTGGGAGGGGAACCATGCGCAAGACCTTCAAGACCCTGCTGCTCGCGCTGCCGCTGGTGATGGCGGCGATGTCGGCCAGCGCCGCTGACAGCGCCGTGGGCCGCTGGAAGACCATTGACGACAAGACCGGCAAGGTGAAGTCGATCGTGGAGATCAGCCAGGCGGCCAACGGCACGCTCAGCGGCAAGGTGGTGGAAGTGCTGCACTCGGACAAGGGGCCGAACCCGGTCTGCGACGATTGCAGCGGGGCCAACAAGGGCAAGCCGGTGAAGGGCATGACCATCCTGTGGAACCTCAAACCGGACGGTGCCCGCAAGTGGTCTGGCGGCACCGTGCTCGACCCCGCCAACGGCAAGACCTACAAGTCCAAGCTGGAGTTGGAACCGGGCGGCAGGGAGCTGCACATGTCCGGCTGCGTGGCCTTCATCTGTCGCGCCCAGACCTGGCAGCGCGAGTAAGCAGCGGCCCCCCGGGCCGTTCACGACCCCCAAAAGGCCGAAGCGGCAACGCTTCGGCCTTTTGGCTTGACAGGGCATGCGATAATCCCGCGTTCCCCCTGGCAACCGCGTTCATCATGACCCGCACCGCTCTCGTCACCACCGCCCTGCCCTACGCCAACGGCCCGCTGCACCTGGGTCATCTGGTCGGCTACATCCAGGCTGACATCTGGGTGCGCGCACGGCGAATGAGCGGCGGCAAGACCTGGTTCGTGTGCGCCGACGACACCCACGGCACCCCGATCATGCTCGGCGCGGAAAAGGCCGGTGTGACCCCGGAAGTGTTCATCGCCAACATCCAGGCCAGCCACGAGCGCGACTTTGCCGCCTTCGGCGTCGATTTCGACCACTACGACTCGACCAATTCGGCCGGCAACCGCGCCCTGACCGAGGCGTTCTACGCCAAGCTCGAGGCCAACGGCCACATCTCGCGGCGCTCGGTGGCGCAGTTCTACGACCCGGACAAGGGCATGTTCCTGCCCGACCGCTACATCAAGGGCATCTGCCCGACCTGTGGCAGCGCTGACCAGTACGGCGACAACTGCGAAGTCTGCGGTTCGACCTACGCGCCGACCGACCTGAAAGAGCCGAAGTCGGTCATTTCCGGTGCCACGCCCGAGATCCGCGATTCAGAACACTTCTTCTTCGAGGTGGGTCGCTTCGAGGCGTTCCTGCGCGAGTGGCTGGCCGGCGACGTGGCCCTGCCGGGGGTGAAGGCCAAGCTGGGCGAATGGCTGAATGCCGAAGGCGGCCTGCGCGCGTGGGACATCTCGCGTGATGCACCGTATTTCGGCTTCGAGATTCCCGGCCAGCCGGGCAAGTACTTCTATGTGTGGCTGGACGCGCCGATCGGCTATCTGTCCAGCTTCCAGGCACTGTGCGCCAAGACCGGCGAAGACTTCGAATCGCACCTGCGCGCCGGTACCAGCACCGAACTGCACCACTTCATCGGCAAGGACATCGTCAACTTCCACGGCCTGTTCTGGCCGGCGGTGCTGCACGGCACCGGGCACCGCGCGCCCACGCGCCTGCACGTGAACGGTTACCTGACCGTGGAAGGGGCGAAGATGTCCAAGTCGCGCGGCACCTTCGTGATGGCGCGTACCTACCTGGACGTGGGCCTGGAACCGGAAGCGCTGCGCTACTACTTCGCGGCCAAATCCAGCGGCGGCGTCGACGACCTGGACCTGAACCTGGGAGATTTCGTCGCCCGCGTGAACGCCGACCTGGTTGGCAAGTTCGTCAACCTGGCCAGCCGCTGCGCCGGCTTCATCAGCAAGCGCTTTGACGGCCGCCTGGCCGATGCGCTGCCGGACGCCGCGCAGTACGACCGCTTCGTGGCGGCGCTGGCCCCGATCCGCGAGGCCTATGAGCGCAATGATCCGGCTGCCGCACTGCGCCTGACCATGGCGCTGGCCGATGAAGCCAACCGCTACATCGATGACCAGAAGCCGTGGGTGATTGCCAAGCAGGACGGGGCCGATGCCCAGCTGCAGGCGGTGTGCACCCAGGGACTGAATCTGTTCCGCGTGCTGGTCACCGCGCTCAAGCCGGTACTGCCGGCCACGGCGGCGCAGGCTGAAGCCTTCCTGGCGTCGCCGGTGCAGTCGTGGAACGACATCGTCCGCCCGCTCACCGCGCACACCATTGCGGTGTTCGTTCCGCTTTTCACCCGTATTGACCCGAAACTGATCGACGCCATGACCGACGCTTCCAAGGACACCCTCGCCGCCGCTCCGGCCGCTGCCACCCCGGCCAAGGCCGCCAAGCCGGCGGCTGCCGCACCTGCGCCGGCTCCTGCTGCGGGCAGCGATGCGGCACCGGCGTATGTCGGCATCGACGACTTCGCCAAGCTCGACCTGCGCATCGGCAAGGTGCTGGTGTGCGAGTTCGTGGAAGGCTCGGACAAGCTGCTGCGTTTCGAACTGGACGCTGGCGAGCTGGGCAAGCGCCAGATCTTTTCCGGCATTCGCGGCAGCTACGGCGAACCCGAAGCGCTGGTTGGCCGCAGCGTGGTGTTCATTGCCAACCTGGCCCCGCGCAAAATGCGCTTCGGCCTGAGCGAAGGCATGATCCTGTCGGCAGGTTTCGACGGCGGTGCGCTGGCGCTGCTTGATGCCGACAGCGGCGCGCAGCCGGGCATGCCGGTTCGCTGATCGGGCCCGGGCGTGGAGCTGGCGCTGTTCGATTTCGACAACACCGTCACCGACTGTGACACCTACGCCCGTTTCCTGCGTCGCGTCGCCACGCCCGAACAGCTGGCACACGCCTGGTGGAAAGTCGGGCCGTGGCTGCTGGCGTACCGGCTGAAGCTGATCTCGGCCGAGCGCATCCGCGCACGTGTGACCCGGCTGGTGATGCGCGACCGCCACGGCGACGACATTGCCGCCCTGGCCGCCGGCTTCGCCCGCGAGGTGCTGCCGGAGGTGGTGCAGCCGAAGATGCTGGAACAGATCCGCTGGCACCTGAAACAGAACCACACGGTGGTGATCGTGTCGGGGTCGCTGGATCTCTACCTGCGCCCCTGGTGCGAGACGCTGGGCGTGGAACTGATCTGCAACCGGCTGGAAGGCAAGGACGGCCGCCTTACCGGCCGTTATGCCGACGGTGACTGCGGTCCGCGCAAGGCCGAACGCATCCGCAAGCGCTATGACCTGTCACGTTACCTGCGCATCCATGCGTATGGTGACAGCAGGGAAGACCGCCCGATGCTGGCGCTCGCGCATGAGCGCTGGTATCGCGGTAGATTGCTGAAATGAGATGAACGCCCCGCGCAGCCGACGCCACGCATGAACGCTTTTCGCACACCCCTGACCGAACGTCTTGACCGGCTGCTGCCACAGACCCAGTGCGGTCAGTGCGGCTTTGACGGTTGCCGCCCGTATGCCGAAGCGATGGCGCGCGGCGAAGCGGGCGTGGAGCGCTGCCCGCCGGGCGGCGACGCCGGCGCGCGGGCGCTGGCGCAGGTGCTGGGGGTACCGGCCACACCGTTTGATCGCAGCCGGGGCGAGCACAAGCCTGCACAGGTGGCGGTGGTGGTGGAAGCCGACTGCATCGGCTGCACCAAATGCATCCAGGCCTGCCCGGTGGACGCGATCGTGGGCGGTGCCAAGTACATGCACACCGTCCTGGCCGACCTGTGCACCGGCTGCGAACTGTGCATTCCACCGTGCCCGGTGGATTGCATCGCGCTGGTTACGGCAGCGCCGCCGTAATCACGATCTCCACCTTCCACGCCGGGTCGGCCAGCTTGGCTTCCACGGTGGCCCGTGCGGGTGTCATGCCGGCGACCACCCATTCGTCCCACGCGGCATTCATGCCGGCGAAATCATTGATGTCGGCCAGGAACACTTCCGCGCGCAGGATGTGCTGCTTGTCGCTGGCCACCAAGGCCAGCAGCTTGTCGATCTCGGCCAGCACCTGGCGGGTCTGGCCGGTGATGTCCTGGCTGGTGTCTTCGGGAATCTGCCCGGACAGATAGGCCACCTTGTTGTGCACGGTCATTTCGGACATGCGCGGACCGACGTCAAAACGCTCCAACATGGGGAAGTCTCCTCTGCAATGGGGCTCCATTGTCGCCGATGCGGTGAAGGCTGTCCGTGAGCACGCTCAAATCAGCAGGCTGAAACCCGCCACAGCAGGCACAGCACACCCTCTTGGCAACGGCAGGGCCGAAGCGCACGATGCGCCGTCGCGGTACACCGCGTTCGTTGACGTCCTCATCGCCCTGCCCGGAGCACGCTGTCCAGATGACCGATACTTCCCCTGCGCCGGCTGCGGCGCATTCCGGCTGGCGACGCGCCGCCACCGTGGTATTCAGCCTGGGCATCCTGGCGCTGGCCCTGCATGGGCTGGCCAATGAGTTCGACGAACACGGCTACCGTGCCATCCGCGAGGCCTTCCGTGCCTTGGGCAGCGGACAGATCGCACTGACCGTGCTGCTGGGGCTGGCCAGTTACGCCTGCCTGATCGGCTTTGACGCCATTGGTCTGCGCCGCAGCGGCAAGCGGCTGCATCCGGCCCGGGTTGGCATCACCGCCTTCCTGGCACACACCCTGGGCCAGACCCTCGGTTTTGCGGCGCTGACCGGCGGTGCAGTGCGTCTGCGCGGCTATGGGCGCGCGGGCTTGAGCCTGGGCGAGATCGGCCAGGTGGTGTTGATGAGCACGCTGGGCTTCCTGTTCGGTGCCTGGCTGCTGCTGGCGCTGGCCCTGCTGCTGGAACCCGGGGCCGCCGCGCTGGCCCTGCCCGTCTCGGTGCCGGTGGTACGTACGCTGGGTGGACTGGCCCTGCTCGCCTACATGGCCACCGTGCTGCTGGTGGGCCGCGAAGGACGCACGTTCCGCATCCGCGGGCATGCACTGTGGCTGCCAGACCGGCGCACGATGCTGGGCGTCACCGCGTTGAGCGTGGTGGAGCTGGTGCTGGCTGCCGCGGCGTTCTACGTGCTGCTGCCAATGGACACCCCCACCGGTCTGCCCGGGTTCGTGGGTCTGTACCTGGTGGCGGTGCTGGCCGGGCTGATCTCCAGCGTGCCGGCCGGGCTGGGCGTGTTCGAGTGGAGCCTGCTCAAGCTGTTGCCGCAGGTGGCACCGGCCGCCGTGCTGGCCGCCGCGCTGATCTACCGGGTCACCTACTACGTGCTGCCGTTGCTGTTGGCCACGCTGCTGGCGCTGGGCCCGGCCCTGCGCAAGCCGCTGCGCGTCGGTGCAGGGGCTACCCGCGCCGGCTGGACCGCGCTGCGCCCGTGGCTGCCGCAGATCATCGCGCTGGCGGTGTTCAGCGTGGG
>DGLB01000037.1 GCA_002387845.1 Stenotrophomonas maltophilia
CGCCACCTGGGCGACTCAGGAGACGAATTGTGCGGGAGAACCTCGATTGTGTCAACAACATTTCGCAATCAACACCAACACTGCTTGAGCGTTGCGTGGCGCAGAAACGAAAAAACCCGCTTTCGCGGGTTTGATCATGAATCTTGGTGCCCAGGAGAGGACTCGAACCTCCACGGTTTTACCCGCTAGTACCTGAAACTAGTGCGTCTACCAATTCCGCCACCTGGGCATTTCAGGCCGCGAATTATGCGGAAGCATTCGGGGGCTGTCAACGGATTCTGCAATACTCCGTCCACCACGATCGCTCGGAACTCAGATGGCCACGCCCGTCCTGCACGTCCACCCGCTGTCGTCCTGCTGCCAGAAGGTGCTGATCGCCGCCCGCGTGCTCGGGGCAACGCTGGAAGAGCGCTTCCTCAACCTCGGCGACCCGGCCGTGCGCGCGGCCTTCGCCGGGATATCGCCGATGGGCAGGATGCCGTTGCTGGAAGACGGTGATCGGCGCGTGGCCGAAACCAGCATCATCATCGAGTACCTGCAGCAGCACCACGCAGCCAAAGATGCGCGGCTGATTCCGGAAGACGCTGATGCCGCCCTCGACGTGCGCTTCTGGGATCGGTTCTCGGACTTCTATGTCATGACCCCGATGCAGGCGCTGACTGCCGAACGACTGAAACCCGCGGGGCAGGGCAGTGAGGCGGCTGCGGACGATGCGCGGCAGATGCTGCTGAAGAGTTATGCCGTGCTGGATCGTCAGCTGCAGGGCGGCGGATGGCTGGCCGGTGCTGAGTTCTCGATGGCCGATTGTGCGGTCGCGCCGGCGTTGTTCTATGCGTTGGCTTATGTGCCGTTACCGGAGAAGGCAACGCAGTTGCAGGCGTACTTTGAACGGCTGATGGCGCATCCAGCGGTTGCGGCGGTGGTGGATGGCGCGCGGCCCTGGTTCAAGTACTTCCCGGGGCGGGACGGGCTGGCGCGACGGTTTTTCGACCCGGAGGGATGATGCCGGGCATGGACCCGCACCACGGGGGGCCAGAAACGAAAAAACCCGCTTGCGCGGGTTTTTAACGTTGGTGCCCAGGAGAGGACTCGAACCTCCACGGTTTTACCCGCTAGTACCTGAAACTAGTGCGTCTACCAATTCCGCCACCTGGGCGTTCCAGAGCCGGCAATTCTGGGCATGTCCGGGGCGCTTGTCAACGTCTTTTTTCACTTTCTTCACAAAACTGCATACGTGTCGCCGATGACCCGTTATGCACACCGTCAGCGGTTACCATAAAGGTCAATGAAAACGAAGAAACCGACCCGGGGCGCGAAAGCCCCCAAGTCTCCGGCCCCGAAGAAGGGTGCTGGTCCGTCGGGCAAGTCCCGCGCCGCTGCCAAGCCTGGCAAGCTGCCGCCCTGGATGCCCGAGTCCCTGCAGAATCCCGCCCCGCCGCGCAGTGGCAAGCGTGCCGGCCCCAAGCCGGGCACCGGGGCTCCCGTACCGACCCGTCGCAATCCGCATCCGCAGGCCGCCAGCGGCAGCTATGACGACCCGTTCGCCGCGCGCGAGGCGGAGCGCTACGCCCAGCCCATTGCCAGCCGCGAGGCCATCCTGCAGTTGCTGGACCGCGGCGACGGCCCGCAGACCGCCGAGGAAATCGGCGCGCAGCTGGGCCTGACTGAACCGGACCGCGCCGATGCGCTGGGCAAGCGCCTGGGCGCGATGGTGCGCGACGGCCAGTTGGTGCAGAACCGCCGCGGCGGCTTCGCCCCGGTGCAGGCCACCAACCTGATCACCGGCGTGGTCATCGCCAACCCGGAAGGGTTCGGCTTCCTGCGCCCGGTGGAAGGCGGCGACGACCTGTTCCTGGCTCCGTATGAAATGCGCAAGGTGCTGCACGGCGACCGGGTGCTGGCCAACGTGACCGGCATCGACCGGCGCGGCCGTCGCGAGGGCAGCATCGCCCGCGTGCTCGAGCGCGGCATGACCCGCCTGATCGGGCGCTTCAGCGTCGAGTTCGGCATCAGCTACGTGGTGCCGGACGACAAGCGCATCCAGCGCAACGTACAGATTCCGCCCGACCAGACCGGCGACGCCCGCGATGGCCAGCTGGTGGTGTGCGAACTGACCCAGGCTCCGGACACGCGCCGGCCGCCGATCGGCCGCATCATCGCGGTGCTCGGCGACAAGCTGACCGCCTCGCTGGTGGTGGAAACCGCCATCCACGGCCATGAGCTGCCCTTCGAGTTCCCGCAGGAAGTGCTGGACGAAGCCGCCGCGGTGCCGCTGACGGTGGAGCCGGGCATGCTCGGCGGTCGCGTCGACCTGCGCAGCACGCCGCTGGTGACCATCGACGGCGAAGACGCCAAGGACTTCGACGACGCGGTCTACTGCGAACCCAACGAAGACGGTTTCCGTCTGGTGGTCGCCATTGCCGACGTCTCCAACTATGTCCGCCCCGGCACGCCGCTGGACGAGGAGGCGCAGAAGCGCGCCACCTCGGTGTATTTCCCGGGCTTCGTGGTGCCGATGCTGCCGGAGACGCTGTCCAACGGCATCTGCTCGCTGATGCCCAAGGTCGACCGCATGTGCTTCGTCTGCGACATGCAGGTGGGCCGCGACGGCGAAGTGGCGCACTCGCGCTTCTACGAAGCGGTGATGAATTCGCATGCACGCCTGACCTATACCCAGGTCTGGCAGGCGGTGGGTGAGAACGATCCGGCCGCACGCGCGGCGATCGGCCCGCTGCTGCCGCAGGTGGAACGCCTGCACCAGCTGTACAAGGTGTTTGCCAAGGCCCGCAGCAAGCGTGGCGCGATCGAGTTTGAATCCTCGGAAGTGCGCTTCGTGCTCGACAACACCGGCCAGGTCACCCAGGCCGGCATGCTGGTGCGCAATGACGCGCACAAGCTGATCGAGGAATGCATGATCGCCGCCAACGTGCAGGCCGCGCGCTACCTGATCAGCAAGCATGTGCCGGCTCCGTATCGTGACCATGAAAAGCCGCCGGAATCGAAGTTTGAAGACCTGCAGGAGTTCCTGAAGGAGTTCAAGCTGAGCCTGCCGCCGTATGCCAAGGTGCAGCCGGGCGACTACACCAAGCTGCTGAAGAAGGTGCGCGAGCGCCCGGATGCGGCGCTGCTGGAATCGGTGCTGCTGCGCAGCCAGAGCCTGGCGGTGTACTCGGCCGAGAACCTGGGCCACTTCGGCCTGGCGCTGGATGCGTATGCGCACTTCACTTCGCCGATCCGCCGCTACCCGGACCTGCTGGTACACCGCGCGATCAAGTACGCGCTCAGTGGCAAGCCGGTCGAAAAGTACCTGTACTCGCAGCGCGAAATGGCCAAGCTGACCTTGTTGTGCTCCGAGCGCGAGCGACGGGCCGACGAGGCCGAGCGCGAGGTCGACGAGCGCTACCGCGCGGCGTGGATGGAAAAGCATGTGGGCGGCAAGTTCGACGGCGTGATCAGCGGCGTGACCAGCTTTGGCCTGTTCGTGGAGCTGGACGAGTCCAAGGTCAACGGGCTGGTGCATGTCACCCAGTTGCCGCACGACTATTACCAGTTCGATGCCACCCGCAAGACCCTGACCGGTGAACGCCGCGGCACCAGTTATCGCCTGGGCGACCGGGTGCGCATCCTGGTGCTGAAGGCCAGCATGGAAGAGCGCAAGATCGACTTCCGGCTGGTGGAGGAAAAGGACGACGCGGTGCCCGAACTGCCGCCACGCGGGCAGCCGGCCAAGCGCCAGAAGCAGAAGTACTGATTGCTGGAATCCCGCCCCGAAACGGAGACTTCACCCATGAACCCCGTTCCCGAGTTCTCCGGCGGCTGCCAATGTGGTGCGATCCGCTTCCACGTCCGCGGCGCGCTTCCGGACCGCTCCATCTGCCACTGCCGCATGTGCCAGAAGGCGTTCGGTGCGTACTACGCACCGCTGGTTTCGGTACGCGGCGCGGACTTCCAGTGGACCCGGGGCGAGCCGCGCCGCTTCCAGTCCTCCAATCACTTCCGCCGGGGGTTCTGCGCCGACTGTGGCACCCCGCTGACCTATGAAGGCGAGGATGGCATGGCGGTCGCCGCCGGGGCCTTCGACCAGCCTGAACGGCTGCCGCCGACGGTGCAGTACGGCACGGAGTCCAAGCTGCCCTTTGTCGACCATCTGGAGGGCCTGGAGGTGATTCTGGCCGAGGACGACCCGGATGCGGAGCGGCTGGCGACGCTGGTGTCCCACCAGCACCCGGACCGGGATACCGCCCGCTGGCCCCGGTGACATCCCCGGCACGGCCCGCGCCGATGCTCTACCATTACCACCCCCTGACCGGTTCCGCCCCCTGCAATGAGCAAACAAAGCCAGTGGATCGTCGGCGTCAACGCCGTCGCCTCCTCGATTGAAAACGATGCCGAGAACGTCCGCGAAGTGCTGATCGAGGCCGGCGCGAAGAATCCGCGGCTGACCGAAATCGAGGAGAACGCGCGCCGCAAGGGGATCGACGTGCGCCGGGTGAACACCCAGGCGCTGGACGGCGTGGGCGGTTCGGTGCGCCACCAGGGCGTGGCCGCACGCTATGCCGCGGCCCGTACCTACAGCGAGAACGAGCTGGAAGGGCTGGTGACCGCTGCGGAAGGCAAGGCACTGCTGCTGATCCTCGACGAGGTCCAGGACCCGCACAACCTGGGCGCGTGCCTGCGCAGCGCCGCCGCCGCAGGGGCGACGGCCGTGATCATTCCCAAGGACAAGTCGGCCACGGTGAACGCCACCGTGCGCAAGACCTCGGCCGGTGCCGCCGACCGCATTCCGGTGGTGGCGGTGACCAACCTGTCGCGCTGCCTGAAGGACCTGCAGAAGCAGGGCGTGTGGATCTACGGCCTGGCCGGCGAAGCCACCGCCTCGCTGTACTCGCTCGACCTGAAGGGCAACGTCGCGCTGGTGCTGGGCGGCGAAGCCGATGGCCTGCGCCGCCTGACCCGCGAAAACTGCGACGGCCTGGTCAAGATTCCGATGCCCGGCGACATCGAAAGCCTGAATGTGTCGGTGGCGGCCGGCGTGAGCCTGTTCGAAGCGGTGCGTCAGCGCGGCTGACGCACCCCGTGCCAACGCGTCTACGACGCGTTGGCGCTGCCGCCCAATGCCTTGAACAACGTCACATCGTTGATCAGTTGCCGCTGCTTGATCGATGCCAGCGACAGCTCCGCATCACGCCGGGTCTGCTGCGCCTCCAGCCACGTGCGCAGATCGGTGGCTCCCACGCGGTAACGCACCTCGTACATCCGCTCGATTTCCACCGCCTCGTCATACGACGCCTGTGACGCCGCCACCTGCGTGGCGAACTGGGTGCGCGCGGACAATGCGTTGTCCACCTCGGAAAGCGCGGTGTACAACGTGCTGCGGAAGCTGTTCGCGGCGATCTGGTAATCCGTCCCCGCCACCCGGGTATCCAGTTGCGCCTGGCGGATGTTGAGGAACGGCAGTGACAGCCCGGCTCCCAGCGTGGCGACCGGATTCTTCAGCACATCCGACAGCGTGGTGGCTCCGCTGTTCACGCCGCCGCTCAGGCTCAATGCGGGGTAGTAGCTGGTGGCGGTGACCTTGATGTTCTTCAGGCTGTTGCGCAGCCGCAGTTCGGCCGCGCGCAGGTCCGGCCGACGGCCCAGCAGCTCGGCGGGCAGGCCTTCGGCCAGTGGCGGGCTGCCGATGCTTTCCAGCACCTGCGGTTCATCTTCCTGCGGCCACGGCTGGCCATCCAGCAGCACGGTCAGCGCATTGCGCGCCACCACCCGCTGCTGCTCCAGCGCACTTTGCGCCGAGCGCTGCGCCTCCAGGCTCTGGCTGGCCTGGCGCACTTCCAGTCGCGACACCGCACCGGCATCGAAGCGCGCCTGGACCAGGTCGCGGGTGCGTTGCAGCCGCTCCAGGTTGGCCTGGCCGGCGGTGATGGACTGGTTGAGGAAGGCCAGGGTCCAGTACTGCGTGGCGACGTCGCTGACCACCAGCAGGGCGGTGTTCTGCAGGTCCTCCTCGGTGGCCTGTGCTTCCCACTGGGCAATGTCGCGCTGGGTGCGCAGGCGGCCCCACAGGTCGATTTCCCATTGCAGCGAAACGCCCGCCGAATGGCTTCGGCTCCAGTCCGCGCTCTGGTCGATGGCGCGGCTGCCGCTGCTGCTGACGCTGCCGGACGGCTGCGGCCACAGGTTGTTGTCGGCCAGGCCGGCCTGCAGGCGTGCACGCTGTACCGCCAAACCTGCCGAGGCAAGGTCGGTGTTGGCCTGCAGGGCACGGGCGATCACCCGGTCCAGGCGGGGGTCCTGGAAGCCGGTCCACCAGGTGTCCTGGCGTACGTCGGTGCGTGCGATGTCGCTGCTGGGCGTGCTGGCTTGGACAGGCGCGTTGATCTGCGCATCGCCACGGCCGTACGCGGTCGGCACCGTGGGCGCATCCACCTGGTAGCGGCCGGTACTGGCGCAGGCCGACAGCAACAAAGCGAGAGAGCCCGCCAACAGGGTCTGCATCGGAATACGGGACATGTTCATTCGCGGGCCAGTGCCTCCACGGGATCAAGTTGGGCTGCATTGCGAGCCGGAAGGAAACCAAACGCCACGCCGATCAGGCTGGAGCAGGCGAACGCCGCCACGATCGACGCAGTCGAGAACAGCATCTGGAAGTCCGGTGCGAACTTGCCGAACAGCCAGCCGACCAGCAGCGACAGCCCCACGCCCAGCAGGCCACCGAGCAGGCACACCAGCACCGCCTCGATCAGGAACTGCTGGCGGATGTCGCTCTGCCGCGCGCCCACCGCCATGCGCACGCCAATCTCGCGGGTGCGTTCGGTGACCGACACCAGCATGATGTTCATCACCCCGATCCCGCCGACCAGCAGCGCGATGGCGGCGATGGCGCTGATCAGCAGGGTCATGGTGCGGGTGGTCTGCTCGATCGTCTGGCGGATCTCGGCGCTGTTGCTGAGGAAGAAGTCCTCGGTGCCGTGGCGCATGATCAGCAGCTTGGAAATGGCCGCCTGCGCGGCATCCATCGGCGTGGCATCGTCCACCCGCACGGTGATGCTGGAGACATGGCTCTGGCCGAGCATGCGCGACATCACCGTGGTGTAGGGCACCCACACGCTCAGGCTGGTGCTGCCACCGAAACCGAAGCTCTGCGGCTTGGCCACGCCGACCACGCGCACCGGAACATTGCCGAGCAGGATCACCTGGCCAATCGGATCCTCGCCATTCGGGAAGAACTGGGTGCGGGTGTTTTCATCAATCACCGCCACCTGGGCTAGGCTTCTGATCGCGTCGGCTTCAAAGAAGCTGCCCGCGCTGAGGGTCACGCCCTTCACCCGGAAGTACTGCTCGCCCACGCCGCTGACCTGGGCGGTTGCCGACTGGTTGCGGTAGCGCGCGGTGACCGACGAGGACACGCTGGGCGTGGCACTGTCGATGTAGCTCTGTTTCGACAGCGCATCAGCATCACTGGCCTTGAGCGTCTGCACCCGGCCCGAGCGCATGTCGCCGAAACCGCGCCCGGGATAGACGTCGATGGTGTTGGTGCCCAGCGCGCTGATGTTCTGCAGGATCTGCTGCTGTGAACCATTGCCCAGCGCCACCACCGAGACCACCGAGGCGATGCCGATGATGATCCCGAGCATGGTCAGGAAGGTGCGCAGGCGATGCGCGTTCATCGCCAGCAGGGCCATGCGGAATGCTTCGGTGAACCGGTCGCGGGCCGCGCGCCAGCTGTTGCCCTTGCCAGCCGCCACCGTGGCGTTGCGCTGCGCACGGTAGTGCGGGGCCTTGTCATTGGCGCGATCGGCGATGATCTCGCCGTCGCGGATCTCGATGATGCGCTGGGCGTGTTCGGCCACGCTCATGTCGTGGGTGACGATGATGATGGTGTGGCCTTCGGCGTGCAGTTCGCCAAGGATGCCCATCACTTCTTCGCCGGATTTCGTGTCCAGCGCACCGGTCGGTTCGTCGGCCAGGATCACCTCGCCGCCGTTCATCAGTGCACGTGCGATCGACACGCGCTGCTGCTGTCCGCCGGACAGCTGGCCCGGCTTGTGCTGCATGCGGTCGCCCAGGCCCAGCCGCTGCAGCAGCTGTTCGGCACGCGCGCTGCGCACCGGGCCGGGGCTGCCGGCATACACCGCCGGCACTTCCACGTTGCCGCGCGCGTCGAGGTCACCCAGCAGGTGGTAGCGCTGGAAGATGAAGCCGAAGTGCTCGCGGCGCAGTTCGGCCAGCTCATCGGGCAGCATGCGCCCGGTCTCGCGGCCGGCCACCTGGTAGCTGCCGCGCGTGGGGCGGTCCAGGCAGCCGAGGATGTTCATCAGGGTCGACTTGCCCGAGCCCGACTGGCCGACAATCGCGACCATCTCGCCCGCGGCGATGTCCAGATTGACGTCGCGCAGCACCGCGATGGTCTCATCGCCCGCAGGAAACTCGCGGCGCAGGTCGCGCAGCCGCAGCAGCGGCGTGGCGGCGGAGGGGCCCTTCATCGGCGCGGCCCCATGCCCGGGCCGCCCATGCGGATCTGCGGGCCGCGGTTGCCGCTGCTGCTGGCGGCCGCGGTGCCGCCTTCGCCGACGACGACCTTGTCGCCTTCCTTCAGGCCGGACTGCACTTCGGCATTGGCCCCGTTGTTGATGCCGATCTTGACCCGGCGCGGTTCCGGCATGCCGTCTGCGTTGACCACCCGCACCATGTACTGGCCGTCGCGGCCCTTCGGACCCAGCGCCACCGAGGGCACGGTCAGAACGTCCTTGGCCTGCTTGAGCATCACCGACACCTGCGCGGTCATGTCGATGCGCAGGGTGCCGTCCGGGTTTTCCACGTCGAACAGCGCGTTGTAGTAAACCGCCGAGCTGGAGCTGGAACTGGACGAGCTGGAACTGCTCGAACTTTCGTTGGCAATCGACGACGGAGCCGGATTGATCTGGCGGAGCGTGCCGTGGTACTTGCGGTCCGGGTCGCCCAGGGTGGTGAAGTACACCGGCATGCCAGCCTTGATCTTGACCACGTCGGCTTCGGACACTTCAGCGTTGACCGTCACCAGGTCCAGCCGCGCCAGCATCACGATGGTCGGCGCGGTCTGGTTGGCGTTGACGGTGCGGCCTTCCTCGGCCACCACCGCGACCACGGTGCCGTCCATCGGCGCGGTGATGCGGGTGTAGGCCAGGTTGGCACGTGCGGTGCCCAGCTCGGTTTCGCGGCCCTTGATCTGCGCGTCGTACGACTGGATCTGCGCACGCGCGGTCTTCAGTTGCGCCTCGGCGGTGTCGTACTCGGCGCGCGAGGTGGCTTCGGCTTCCAGCATCTGCTTCTGCCGCGCGAACTCCAGTTCGGCCTCGCGCAGGCTGGCCTGCTGCACGGCGCGCTGGGCGCGCACCTGTTCCAGCGAGGCTTCGGCGTTCTGCACCTGGTTCTGCTGGGTGGTGGCGTCGATCTCGGCAATCAGGTCGCCTTCCTTCACCGTGTCGCCCAGCTGCACCTTCAGCGACTTGATCTGGCCCGACGCCTGCGCACCCACGCTGACCAGCTTGTAGGCGTCGATCACGCCGGTGGCTTCGACCGTCTGCTCCAGGTCGCCACGGGTGACCGGGCTGGTGGCCAGGGTGGGCGCGGCCGGCTTGCGCAGGGTCCATGCGACAATGCCTGCGACGAGGAGGGCGGCGACGATCAGCAGCAGCACGCGGCCGCGGCGGGTGGTGGGCAGGCGGGGCTTCACGATGGGAATCAACTCGGCAGGCCGGCAACCGGCGTTGTCAGCATTGTGAAGAGCGCATCCGGCAGGCTCAACGCTCGCTGTGTAACTGCATGTAACCGCCGCCGAGGAAAAACATGTCGGCGTGTATCGGGCGCAAGGCTTGAAACACGCTGACGCAAACCCGAGGATGCGGTTCAGCTCCCGACAGGGGATCATGGCCGCATGGAGATCACACCCACGATGCAACGCCTGTTGATCGTCGACGACGACAATGACATCCGCCAGCTGCTGGCCGAGCAGCTCGGCCGTGCCGGCTACCAGGTCAGCACCGCCAGCGACGGCCACGGCATGCGCCAGATCCTGGAACGCGAGCATGTGGACCTGATCGTGCTGGACCTCAACCTGCCGCGCGAAGACGGGCTCACCCTGTGCCGCGACCTGCGCGCGCGCTCCAGCACCCCGGTGATCATGCTGACCGCGCGCAGCGAGCCGATCGACCGCGTGCTGGGGCTGGAGATGGGCGCGGACGATTACCTGGGTAAGCCGTTCGAGCCGCGCGAGCTGCTGGCGCGGATCCGCAACGTGCTGCGCCGGACCGAGGCGCTGCCGGCCAACCTGGAGCCGCTGGCCATTCGCCGGGCACGCTTCTCGCAGTGGACCTTCGACCTGGAGCACCGTCACCTGGTCGACCCGGACGGGCGCGTGGTGGTGCTGTCCGGTGCCGAGTTCCGCCTGCTGCGGGTGTTCGTCGGCCATGCCAACAAGGTGCTGTCGCGCGAACAGCTGGTGTCGCTCAGCAGTGGGCGCAATTACGAATCGCAGGACCGTGCGATCGACCTGCAGGTCAGCCGCCTGCGCAACAAGCTGGGCGGTGATGGCGGCAGCGACGGGTTGATCAAAACGGTGCGCAACGAGGGCTACGTGCTGGCGACGGCGGTTACCCTGGAATGAAACGTCTGCGCGGCTTCTTCGCCTCGATGGTGGGGCGTCTGTTCCTGATCCTGCTGCTGGGCATGGGCGTGGCCGCCATTGGCGCGACCATGCTGGCCGGTGCCAAGCGGCAGCAGGAGTTCGAGCGGCAGAACCTCAACCGCCTGGCCGATCGCCTGCAGGGCTTCGTCAACCTGCTCGACGGCGATCCGGAGCTGCGCGACCGGCTGTTGCAGGTCGGGGGGCCGGCAGTGCGCAGTCTGCCCGAGGACGCGCGCCTGGGCCGCGAGGACGCCGCGTTCATGGCGGTGCTGGAAGACCGGCCCGGGCCGGTGGCGCACGCCACCGTGCACTTCACCTCGTTCCGTTCCTGCCTGCCCAAGGCGCAGGAACTGCTGCCGCCGCCACCGCCGCCACAGGCGCGCCGCAAACCACCGCACGAGCGCGATCCGGCCTTCATTCCGCCCAAATGCCGGGCAGTGCAGCTTCCGCTCAGTGACGGCACCCATCTTTCGTTGGCGCTGGAGTCCCCTGCGGTGGCCCATAACGGCCTGCTGGCGGTGGACCCGCTGTTCCTGACCCTGCTGGTGCTGGCCATTGGCGTGCTGGCCTATGTCGTGGCGCGGATGGCCAGTGCGCCGTTGCAGCGGCTGGCGGCGGCCGCCACCGCCCTGGGCGACGACCTGCAGCGCGAGCCCATCCCGGTGACCGGCCCGCTGGAAGTGCAGCGGGCTGCCGAAGCCTTCAATGCCATGCAGACCCGCCTGCAGCGCACGCTGGGCGAGCGCACCCAGATGCTGGCGGCGATCACCCATGACCTGCAGACCCCGGTGACGCGCCTGCGCCTGCGCCTGGAGAACGTCGCCGACGATGCCCTGCGCGAGCGCCTGATCGGCGACCTGGCGGCGATGCAGGCGCTGATCCGCGAGGGCCTGGAACTGGCTCGCAGCTCCGAGAGTGCCGAGCAGCGTGCCGCCCTGGACCTCGATTCGCTGCTGGAAAGCATCGTTGAAGACGCGGTCGAGGCCGGTGCCCAGGCGACCTTCGAGCAGGGCAGTGCGGCGGTGCTGATGCTGCGCCCGCTGGCCATGCACCGGCTGTTCTCCAATCTGGTCGACAACGCGGTCAGCTACGGCCATGGCGCGCAGGTGCGGGTCGAGCAGGGGGCCGACGGGGTCACCGTACGGGTCCGCGACCAGGGGCCGGGCCTGGCCGAGGATGAACTGGAGGCGGTGTTCGATCCCTTTGTGCGGCTGGAGACCTCACGCTCGCGCGAAACCGGCGGGGCCGGACTGGGCCTGACCATCGCCCGAGCGCTGGCCGAAAAAGACGGCGCGCGACTGGTCCTGCGCAACCACCCGCAGGGCGGGCTGGAAGCCGTGGTGCACTGGCCGGCACCGCCCTGGGCCTCGGCCCAGCGTCCCGGCTGAGATTCACGCAGCAAAGGGCGACGGATTTGCCTACTATTGGCAACCCCACGCCAGCATCTGCTGCATGAGTGCGCCCTTCGCCCACGGCTGCCCGCACCGCGTGACGTCTTCCTTCCTCTGTCCGCCAGGTTCGTGCGGATGACGGAAGGGGGGCGCGACACCCGGAGGCGGCCGGTACAACCTGACACCCTGTGGCAGCGCCTGCTGGTGGCGCTGCTGTTGGCATGCCTGTGGCTCGGCATGCCCGCAGCGGTGCTGGCCCAGGACGGGCCGCCGCCGCTGCGCGACTACGCCATCGACGTGTGGACCTCGCGCAACGGCCTGCCGCACAACTCGCTGCGGGATATCGCGCAGACCCCTGAAGGCCATCTCTGGTTCGCCACCTGGGAAGGCCTGGTGCGCTACAACGGCCTGGATTTCACCGTGTTCGACCGCAGTACCCGCCCGGGCCTGCGCGACAACGGGGTGGGCGCGCTGTACGTGGACCGCAATGGTGGGCTGTGGATCAGCGACTCGCGTGGCAACGTCACCCGGCGAAGTGCCGACGGCCGCTGGCAGGTGTTCGAGCGCAGGCCACCGGCACCGCAGGTGCTGATCCAGGCCATGCAGATGGACAGCCACGGCAAGCTGTGGCTGCTGTACGAGGGCAACGGCATCGGCACCCTCGCACCGGACGGCCGGTTCCACTATGAAGCCCCGCCGGCCGGGGTACCCATGGCGCTGAGCTTCACCAAGCTGGTGGTCGATGCGCAGGACCGGGTCTGGGTGGGCACCCTGGACGGGCTGGTCGTGCGCGGCACCGATGGCGTGTTGCGGCGCGCACCGGACAGCTTCGGCCTGGGCCGCGGCCTGGTCTGGCCGTACCGGGCACCGGACGGCGTGCTGTGGATCGTGGCCGGCGACCGCATCTACCGCATGCAGGACGGCGTGCCGGAACTGCAGCACCGGCTCAGCGGCATCCAGCACATCACCGCGATGCTGCAGGACCGCCATGGCGACCTCTGGCTGGGCACCGAGAACCAGGGCCTGGTGCGGCTGTCACGACACGGGCTGGAGCGCCTTCCTGCCGGTTTGAACCTGCCCGGCGGCCGGGTGGTGAGCCTGCGCGAGGACGCGGAAGGCAGCATATGGGTGGGGGCCAATGGCGGCCTGTACCGGCTGCGTGAAACGCTGTTCAGCAGCTTCACCGAGCGGGACGGTCTCAGTGGCGACTACGTGCGCACGGTGCTGGAAGATCGCCAGCGGCAGCTGTGGGTCGGCAGCGCCAGTGGCCTGGACCGCCGCGATACCCAGGGCGTGTTCCACCCGGTCGGATTGCGCAACAGCGGCGGCAAGCCGCCTTCGGTGCTGAGCCTGGCCCAGGGCCGCAATGACGACCTGTGGGCCGGGACGTTTGGTGACGGCATTTTCCAGCTGGATGCGCAGGGCCGCACCCTGCGCCAGTTCGGCGCAGCCGAGGGCGTGCCAGGTGGCAACATCCGCGCCATCAGCGTCGACCGCAGCGGGGTGGTATGGGCCGGCACCCAGAAGGGCGTGGCACGCATTGAAGGCAACCGGGTCAGCGTGCCGGACGTGGAGGGCATGCCGAACGGTCTGATCACCGCGCTGGCGCACGACGGCGAAGGCGATCTGTGGATCGGCACCATCGAAGGCGTGCGCGTGCTGCGCGGCGACCACGTGCAGGCCATCGGCCTCAGCGCACTGGGCGGGGGCCGCAGCGTGTTCGGTTTCCAGCAGGTGGGCGATGCGATGTGGATCAGCACCGACCGTGGCCTGTACCGCTACCAGGACGACCGCCTGTCGCGGGTCGGGCTGGAGCAGGGCATGCCGGTGGATACCGTGTTCCAGCTGGTGCCCGACCGCGTCGGCAATGTCTGGATCAGCAGCAACCGGGGGGTGCTGCGCACCGACATGGCGATGCTCAACGGCGTTGCCGACGGCACCCAGCGCCGGGTGGAAGTCGAGCATTACAACGAAATCGACGGCATGGCCAACTCGCAGGCCAACGGCAGTTCCGGGCCCTCGGCGATCCTGCGCCAGGACGGCACCTTCTGGGTGGTGACCGCCGGCGGCTTGAGCACGGTGGATCCGCTGCGGCTGCAGCGCTTCCGCGAGCGCCTGGCTCCGCCGGCGGTGATCGAATCGGTGCTGGTGGATGGCGTGCCGCTGCACTGGCAGGGCAGCAACCACAATGCGTTACCGGGCGGTGGCCGGCTGAGCATCAGCTACGTGGGCCTGAGCTACCTGATGTCCGAACGCATCCGCTACCGCACCCGGCTGGACGGCCTGGACAATGGCTGGATCGAACGCGGCCAGCAGCGCAGCGTCGAGTTCATCGGCCTGCCACCCGGTGACTACACCCTGCATGTGTCCGCCGCGCATCCGGGCGGCACCTGGAGCGGCAGCGAGGCGACCTGGTCGTTCACCGTGCAACCGTTCCTGTGGCAGCGTCGCAGCGTGCAGATCATCGGTGGCCTGTTGTTGCTGGCCGGGCTGATCGCGCTGTACCGCTATCTGATCGACCGTTACAAGGCCAGCAACCTGCGCCTGGCGCGCAAGGTCGACGAGGCGACCCGCGACCTGCAGGCCCAGACCGCCAACCTGCAGGCGCTGAACGAGGAAAAGACCCAGCTGGCTGACCGCCTCAAACTGCAGTCCGAACAGTTCGAACGGCAGGCTCGTGAGGACGCGTTGACCGGCCTGCCCAACCGCCGCGCCTTCGACGAGACGCTGGCCCGTGACTTCGCCCGTTCCCAGCGCAGCGGCCACCCGCTGTGCCTGGTGGTGCTGGACATCGATCACTTCAAGGACGTGAATGACCAGCACAGCCACAGCGTGGGCGACGTGGTGCTGGTGGAGGTGGCGCGCCTGATCGCCTCGGCCTGCCGCGATTCGGACATGCCAGCGCGCACCGGGGGCGAGGAGTTCACCCTGCTGCTCAACGACACCCGCCTCGGGGAAGCGGCGCACGTGTGCGCGCGCCTGCGCGGGCTGTTCCACGATCATCCGGACTGGGCGGGCATTCCGGGCCTGAAGGTGACCTTCAGTGCCGGCCTGGTCGAACTGGATGCCGCTGACCGCACACCGATGCTGCTGTACCAGCGTGCCGACCGGGCGTTGTACCGGGCCAAGAGCGAAGGCCGCGACAGAACGGCCATCGGATGATGTGAGACCGCGATGACATGCATGGCGTGTCATCGCCATGCATGAATCCACGTATCCCGTTACGGCCGCGGCCAGGCGTTGGCAATCGTGCAGAACAGCTTGGCGGTCTGCTCGGTGTCATACACCGCGCTGTGCGCCTCGTTGGCATCCCAGCCCAACCCGGCCGCCGTGGCGGCACGGGCCAGCACCGTCTGGCCATAGGCCACGCCCGCCAACGTCACCGTGTCGAACACGCTGAACGGATGGAACGGGTTGCGCTTGTGCCCGACCCGGTTCACCGCTGCATTGACGAAGCCGAGGTCGAAGTGCGCGTTGTGCCCGACCAGGATCGCGCGCTGGCAGCCGTACTTCTTCATCGCTGCCCGCACCGGGTTGAACACATGGTCCAGCGCATCGCGTTCGCTCTTGGCCAACCGGAACGGATGGTCGAGGATGATGCCGGTGACTTCCAGCGACTTCGGGTCGATCTCCAGCCCTTCCGCCGGCACCACGTGGGCGCTGGCGGTCTGGCCCGGATACAGCAGGCCTTCGTCGTCCATTTCGATGGGGACGGCCGCAATTTCCAGCAGCGCATGCCGGTGGCAGTCGAAGCCGCCGGTTTCCACGTCCACCACCACCGGCAGGAAACCACGGAAGCGGGTCGCCATCAGGCGCTGGGCGACAGACGGCGTGGCAGCAGCGTCCGCTGGCGTGGCTGCGGACGGGGGCAGGGGAATGGTCATCGCGGAAGTTTAGCAGAGGCGCTGTGGCCGCCCCTTTCATGGCGGCGTTCATGCCGGTGCCTGCTGGGTGTTGCAGGCCGCCAGCAGCAGGATGCCTGCGACCAGCAGCAGGCCCAGCGCGGCCGCTGGCAGCAGCCAGGACAGCGGCAGGGCCACCGCAGCGGCCAGCAGGCCCCAGCTGCGCGGCGTGCTGGCCACGCGCGGCAGCGGCTGGCGCTGCCGCCATGCGTCCAGACTCAGTGCCCCGGGGCCGTTGAGCAGCAGCGGCAGCAGCATCACCACATACACCAACGGCAGTTTGAAGTTGCCGAACCCTTGGTCGGTGATCGCATAGCCCTGGGCCAGCTCGGCCAGCGAGTCCCAGTGCATGGGCCAGTGCACGGCGGCCGTGGCGACCACGGTCAGCCCGATCAGGGCCGCCGCGGTGGTCCGCGTGGCCAGCCCCAGCAGCAGCATCAGTGCCCCAATCAGCTCCATCCACGTGGCCATCTGCCAGTTGAGGGTGGACGGCAACCAGCGCAGCGGCAGCGGAAAGCCGGCCTGGATGTCGTCGAACCAGTTGCTGCCTTGCCACTTCTCGCGGCCGGATTCGAAGAATTCCCAGGCCAGCAGCAGACGCAGGCCCAGGGGGGCCAACCAGCGGCCGAGGGCATGGAGATGGGCGTGCAGCGCACGGCAGGGCGGGAACAGTGAGGTCATCTGCGCAATCTCGAGTAGGAGTGTTCCTACAAGAGGGACGGCGCGGTACGAAGGATGCGCCGCCCTGCGAGATTGTTCAGCCGGGCGTCGGCAATACCGGTCCAATCACGTCAGCAGCCAGCAGCTGCGTCAGCAATGCACGCCCTTCCGCCTCGATCTGTGCCGGCGGCAAGCCGTGCTGCGCCGCCAGTGCGTGCAGGTGCGCACTGCCGCTGCGGGACGGTCCCGCGTTGATCTGCTCCAGCAGTTGCCAGGCCAGTGCACTGAGTGTGGCGAAGATCACCCCGCCACCGGCCACGCGCCGGGCCAGCAGGAAGGTAGGCTGCGGGGGCGGCTGCAGCGGCTGGTGGTCGCGACCCAGCTGCTGCACCGGCCAGTGGTAGCCCAGCGGCCAGGCCAGGCCGGAGACCCGCAGGACCGATGTCCACGGATCGGTGCCGGGCGGCACCGGCGGCAGGGGCTCGTCCGCGCTGCCCTGCAGCGCCTGCTCCACCCATTCGTAGTGCGCCAGTTCGGCCAGGAACGGGCGCGGCAGGTCGCCGCAGGTCTGCAGCCAGCCGACGAATTCGGCAGCCACCTCGGTGAACAGCGGCGAGCGGCAGCGGTGTTGGACGAAATAGCGTCGGCACAGGGTGTTCCATTCGGCGGCATCCAGTACTTCCAGCAGCACCGGGAAGCTGCCCGCCAGCAGCGCCTGCAGATTGTTGAAGAGCAGATCGCGGTAAACCTGCAGGCGGGTGTCATCGAGGCCGGCCGGAGCCGGCTGCCGCGCTGGGTCGCGCAGATGCGCGGTCAGCGCATGCTGCTGCGCGCGCAGGGTGTCACTCATGCGGCCTCCTGGCGCGGTGCCTGCTCAAGGATGCGCCGCACCTGGCCCAGTTCCTCGCGCAGTTCGGCATAAGGCGGGAAGTTGAAGTCGCGCTCCAGCAGGGTCGGGCGCGGGCCGAAGCGGGCACAGGCCTGGCGCAGCAGCGCCCATACCGGGTCGATCACCGGGCCGCCGTGGGTGTCGATTTTCAGCTGCGGGCTTTCGTCGTAATGCCCCGCCACGTGCATGCAGACCACACGCTCGGCAGGCAGGCCCTCGATGAAGCAGGCAGCGTCATAACCATGATTGGTGGCGTTGACGTACACATTGTTGACGTCCAGCAGCAGGTCGCAGTCGGCCTCGGCGAGAACGGCGCAGGTGAAGTCGAGTTCGCTCATCGCCGCATGCGGGGTGAGGTAGGTCGACACGTTCTCCACCGCGATGCGCCGGCCCAGGCGGTCCTGCACCTGGGCGATGCGCGCGGCGGTGTGGCGCACCGCTTCGTCGGTGAACGGCAACGGCAGCAGGTCATACAGATGGCCGTCGTCGCTGCAGTAGCTGAGGTGTTCGCTGTACAGCACGGCGTTGTGCTGGCGCAGGAACGCGCCGACCTGGTCGATGAATGCCAGGTCCAGCGGCGCGCTGCCGCCCAGTGACAGCGACAAACCATGGCAGGTCAGTGGATACCGTTGGCTGAGCACCTGCAGCCGCTCGGCCCACAGCCCGCCCAGCCCGATCCAGTTTTCTGGCGCGCATTCCAGGAAATCCAGGTCGCCCGGCGCGGCGCTTTCGAGATCGTCCAGCAGCGCCCGGCGCAGTCCCAGTCCCACCGCCGCCGCAGGCAGCGGCGGTGGGGCAGGATGATGCGGGGGCGTGACGTCAGTGCGAGGCACCGCACTTGCCTTCGCCGCACTTGCCCTCGCTGCCCTTCTTCTGGGCGGCGGGCTTGGGCGCGGCCTTGGCCTTGTCGGCCCCGCACTTGCCTTCACCGCACTTGCCCTCGGCAGGCTTCTTGTCGGCGGGCTTGGCATGGCTGGATCCGCACTTGCCTTCGCCGCACTTGCCTTCAGCGGCCTTGGCCTCGGCCTTGGGGGCGGCCTGCGCGGCCAGGGCGTAGCCCTGGGCTAGGTCGGTCATCGAGAAGGCCGAGGCGGTGCCCGCCAGGCCAAGGCCGCCGGCCAGGGCGGCGCAGGTCAGCAGGGAAACGCGGGTGTGGGTCTTGCTCATGGGAACAGCTCCTTGAAAGGTCCGGAAAAGCCGGGGTGGTGCGGAGGGGAGCATGCCGCAATCGCGGCACGCGGGGAACATCAGGCCAGGTACTCGCGCGCCATGACGCGGGCACGATGCAGCCGGGCCTTGATGGTGTCGGGGGTGGTCAGCAGCTGGTCTGCCATTTCAGCGATGGACAGCCCTTCCAGGTCGCGCAGCAGGATCACTTCGCGGTAATGCGCGGGCAGTGACTCCAGCGCGGCGGCGCAGTCGCGCCGCAGTTCCTCGGTGTCGCGCGGCGCGGGCGGCAGGATTTCCTCGCGCAGCTCCTCATGCTGCCAGTGGCAGCGGGCGCGCTTGAGTCGGTTGCATTCGCGTTTGACGATGCGGAATGCCCACGAGGTGAAGCATTCCAGCACGCGCAGGCCGGTGATCCGCCGCGACACGGTGATCAGGCTTTCCTGCACCGCGTCTTCCACATCGTTGATCACGCAGTGGTACTCGGCGTAGCGGCGCAGATGTTGGCGCGACTGGCCCAGCACGCGTTCGAGCGCATCCCGGTCGCCGCGATGGGCGGCAGCGAGTTCGAGCGGGCAGAGATGTTGCATCGCGGCGGAGATCCTGTGTGTCAGTGGCACAGGATAAGAGGCGCAGGGCAGGGGATTGGATGCGCGACAGGCAGCGCCAGTGACAGCAGCGGTTCAGGCTTTGAACACAGGGACCCATACGGGCCATTCCCGTCAAAACAGACATCCCGCGGCGGCGCAGGCCGACGCGGGATGCGAGGACACCGGGTGCGGGCGCGGTTCTCAGCGGCCGTTGAGCACCACATTTGCAATCAGGCCGGTGGCGACGGCGATCAGCACGTAACGCCCATCGACCTGGCGCCATTCCTGTCCACGCGCTGGCGCATGCAGTCCGTGGCGATGGTAGTCGCGCACATAGCTGCCGCGGTGGTCGCGGGGCAGATAGCCACCGCGCTTCGGCGGGGCCTTGTAGGCGTGGCCATGCGAAGGACCCCGGCGGTCGTCGCGGTGATCGTGGCGCTGATCGTGACGGTCGTAGCGATTGCGGTCGTCATGATGGCCGGGGGCGGCGAAGGCCGAGCCGGTGGCAGCAAGCAGGCTCAGGGCGAGCGAGGCGGCGATCAAACGTTTCATGGCAATCCCTCTGTGTGCGACGCGTCGGTTGGAACGCAGGTCCAGAGTGGGATTTTTTTGCTGAATAGGCAATTAAAAAGGCCGATACCGGGGTATCGGCCTGTAACGGCGTGTAACGTGGCGCGCGGCGACCGGTCAGATCTGCCCGGTGCTGCTGGTTTCGTCGCGCTTCTCGCGCGGCGGCAGCGCCTGCTCGCCGTGCACCAGGAACCACACGTTCTCGGCGATGTTGGTGGCGTGGTCACCCACGCGCTCCAGGTTCTTGGCCATGAACAGCAGGTGGGTGCACGGGGTGATGTTGCGCGGGTCTTCCATCATGTAGGTGAGCAGCTCGCGGAACAGCGCGGTGTACTGTGCATCCAGGCGGGCGTCGTCGTCACGCAGCGCCAGTGCGGCAGCGGCGTCGTTGTCGCGGTAGGCCTCGATGGCGCGGCGCACCTGCTGCGCGGCCAGCCGGCCCAGTGCCCGCAGGCCCTGGATCTGCGGCAGCGGCGGAGCTTTGCTGAGTGCGATGGAACGCTTGGCCACGTTGGCGGCATAGTCGCCAATGCGCTCGATGTCGGCCGGAATACGCAGCCCGGCCAGGATCTCGCGCAGGTCGCGTGCCATCGGCCCACGCAGCGCCAGGCGCATCACGTCGTGGCTGATCTGCTGTTCCAGCGCATCGATGGCTTCGTCGTTGGCGATGATGCGCTGGGCCGCGTGGTCGTCACGCTTCTCGATGACGTCCATCGACGCTTCCAGCTGGGCGACGGCCATCTCGCCCATGCGCACGATCTCGGCCACCAGTCGCTGCTGTTCTTCGTCGTAGCTCTTGACGATGTGGTCGTTGGGAATGCTCATGTCGGTTTCCGTAGCGCCGGGCTTGCCCGGCTGATGGGGAGGTAGAGCCGGGCGATGCCCGGCTGGAATGTTGAACGGCGCGTCGACGCTTAACCAAACCGCCCGGTGATGTAATCCTCGGTCTGCTGCTTGTTCGGCTGCGAGAAGATCACTTCGGTACGGTCGTGCTCGATCAGGTCACCCAGGTACATGAAAGCGGTGTAATCGGAGACGCGGGCCGCCTGCTGCATGTTGTGGGTGACGATGACGATGGTGTAATCGTGCTTGAGCTCTTCCACCAGCTGCTCGATGCGGCTGGTCGAGATCGGGTCCAGCGCCGAGGTCGGCTCGTCCAGTAACAGCACGTCCGGACGCAGGGCCACCGCACGGGCGATGCACAGACGCTGCTGCTGTCCACCGGACAGGCCCAGCGCGCTCTGGTTGAGCTTGTCCTTCACTTCGTCCCACAGCGCGCCTTGGCGCAGCGCCTGCTCGACGCGGTCGTTCATGTCCGCCTTGGACAGCTTTTCGTGGTGACGGATGCCGTAGGCGACGTTCTCGAAGATGGTCATCGGGAACGGCACCGGCTTCTGGAACACCATGCCGACCTTGCTGCGCAGCCGGTTCATCGGGTACTTCGGCGACAGGATGTTCTCACCATCCAGCAGCACCTCGCCACGCGCTTCCAGCTTCGGGTACAGCGCGTAGATGCGGTTGAAGATGCGCAGCAGGGTGGACTTGCCGCAACCGGAGGGACCGATCAGCGCGGTAACGCGCTTTTCCGGGATCTCCAGGTTGATGTTCTTCAGTGCATGGAACTTGTCGTAGTAGAAATCCAGACCGCGGGCGGCAAGCTTGGTCGGGGCCGCATGCAGTTCTGCCTGCGAAGTCGGCACCGCGATGCGCATCGGGTTGGCGTTGGAGAGATCGTTCATGGCGATGTCCGCGGAAAAGTCAGTCATGGGAGATACGGTTGCGCAGCAGGATGCCGCGGGCCGAAAGGCTTACCAGCAGAACGAACAGGGTCAGCACCAGGGCACCGGCCCAGGCCAGTGTCTGCCAGGATTCATAGGGGCTGCCGGCGAACTGGTTCATCACCACCGGCACGCTGGCCATCGGCTGGAACACGTTGCTGTTCCAGTACTGGTTGCCGAAGGCGGTGAACAGCAGCGGCGCGGTTTCGCCGGAAATACGGGCCAGCGCCAGCAGGATGCCGGTGACGATGCCGGCCGAAGCGCTGCGGTACAGGACCTGCACGATCACCTTCCACTGCGGAATGCCCAGCGACAGGGCCGCTTCGCGCATCTGCGAGGGCACCAGGCGCAGCATCTCGTCGGTCGTGCGCACCACCACCGGCAGCACGATGAAGGCCAGGGCCAGTGCGCCGGCAAAGGCCGAGAACTGGCCGCCGGTCTGCATCACGTACAGGGTGTACACGAACAGACCGAGCACGATCGAGGGGGCCGACAGCAGGATGTCATTCACGAAGCGGACCACGGTGCCGGCCTTGCGGGCATTGCCGTACTCGGCCAGCCAGGTGCCTGCCAGCACGCCCAGCGGGGTGCCGATGGCAATGGCCAGCGCACACATCACGGCGCTGCCGAAGAAGGCGTTGGCGAGGCCACCTTCCTGCATCGGCGGCGGGGTCATCTGGGTGAACAGGCTCCAGTTGATCCCGGCCAGGCCCTTGGCCGCCAGCGTCCACAGGATCCAGCCCAGGAAGAACAGGCCGAACAGCGCGGTGGCCACCGACAGGGCGATGGCAACGACGTTGCCGATACGGCGACGCAGGTACAGCGAATCAGCGGCGGTGGACATCAGTTGCCCTCCTTGCGGGCCAGGCGCATCAGCATCAGGCGGGCAATTGCCAGCACCACGAAGGTCACGATGAACAGCACGAAGCCGAGCAGCAGCAGCGCCGAACGGTAGGTTTCGGTGGCTTCACCGAAGTCGTTGGCGATCAGTGCGGCAATGGTGGTGCCCGGTTCCAGCAGCGACGGCGACAGGCGCACGCTGTTGCCGATCACGAAGGCGACCGCCATGGTTTCACCGAGGGCGCGGCCGAGGCCGAGGAAGACGCCGCCGATCACCGCCGAGCGGGTGTAGGGCAGCACGATGTCCCAGCTGACTTCCCACTTGGTGGAGCCCAGCGCATAGGCGGATTCCTTCAGGCGGGTGGGCACGGTCAGGAACACTTCGCGCATCACCGAGGAGATGAACGGAATGACCATGATCGCCAGCACGAAGCCGGCGGTGAGCACGCCGATGCCCAGCGGTGGGCCCTGGAACAGCGGGCCGATCAGCGGCCATTCGCCCAGGGTTTCGTTGAGGGTGGGGGTGACATATTCGGTCATCACCGGCACCAGCACGAACAGGCCCCACATGCCGTAGATGATCGACGGAATGCCGGCCAGCAGTTCAATGGCGGTACCGACCGGACCGCGCATCCAGCGCGGAGCCACTTCGGTGAGGAAGAAGGCAATGCCGAAACTCACCGGCACGGCGATCAGCATCGCGATCAGCGCGGTGACCAGGGTGCCGTAGATCGGTGCCAGCGCACCGAACTTGTTTTCCACCGGATTCCAGTCGGAGGAATAGAAGAAGCTCAGGCCCTGCTCCTGCAGGGCGTGACGGCCGCCCCACAGCATCGACAGTGCCGCGCAGGCCAGCGCAATCAGAACGAAGACAACGGTGGCGACCAGCACCCCTTTGAAGATCTTGTCATTGCGGGCATCACGCAGGTCGCGTGTGGACGGTGCAGGTACAGGCTGGGCGATGGCATTCATGGGAAAGGCGAGGGCCCAAATTGGGGAAGGGTTGCTGCCGGGCAGGGCCCGGCACGACGACCGGTCGGGCCCGCGCATCGCACGGGCCCGTGTTGCTTACTTGAACTCGCTGGACCAGTAGCCTTCGATCTGGGTCACCAGTTCCGCCGGCAGCGGGACGTAGTGCAGTTCGTTGGCCTGGGCCTGGCCGTTCTCGAAGGCCCACTTGAAGAACGCCAGGGTGTCCTTGCTGCGCTTGGCATCCTTGGGCTGCTTGTGCATCAGCATGAAGTTGGTGGCGGTGATCGGCCATGCCTGGTCGCCCGGCGCATTGGTGATGACCAGGTTGAAGTCCTTGGCGCTGGCCCAATCGGCGCTGGCAGCCGCGGCGGCGAAGGTTTCAGCGGTCGGCTGCACCCAGTTGCCGGCGGCGTTCTGCATCGAGGCATACGGCATGCCGTTCTGCAGCGCGTAGGCCAGTTCGACGTAGCCGATCGAACCCTTGATCTGCTTCACGTACGAAGCGACGCCTTCATTGCCCTTGCCACCCACGCCGTCCGGCCACTGCACCGAGGTGCCTTCGCCCACCTTGCTCTTCCAGTCCGGGCTGACCTTGGACAGGTAGTTGGAGAAGTTGAAGGTGGTGCCCGAACCGTCGGAACGGTGGACCAGGGTGATCTTGCCGTCGGGCAGCTTCACGCCCGGGTTGGCTGCGACGATGGCCGGGTCGTTCCAGGTCTTGACCTTGCCCAGGAAGATGTCGGCCAGCAGCGCACCGCTCAGGCGCAGCTTGCCGGCTTCCAGGCCTTCAATGTTGACCACCGGAACCACGCCGCCGATGGCGGACGGGAACTGGCCAAGGCCGGCCTGGGCCAGCTCTTCGCTGGACAGCGGCTTGTCGGAGGAACCGAAGTCGACGGTGCCGGCCTTGATCTGGGCGATACCGCCACCCGAACCGATCGACTGGTAGTTGACCTTGGCACCGGTGGCGGCGTTGTAGTCGGCCGACCACTTGGACACCAGCGGGAAGATGAAGGAGGCACCGGCACCGGAGATCTCGGCGCTGATCTTGTCGCCTGCGGCCGGAGCGGCAGCGGGGGCGTCGGCCGCCGGAGCGGTGGCCTGGCCTTCAGCGGCAGGCTTGCAGGCGGACAGGCCCAGGGCGATGGCCAGGGAAAGGGCGGCGAAGCCGGCCGATTGCAGTTTCATGCGTCACTCCATAGCGGGAAAAGGGCCGGGCTGGCCGGCTGACGCTGCTATGAAATGATGTTTTTGTTACAGCCGTATGACGCCCCTGCCGACCTGCATGGGATGCCTGTCTAAACAATCACTTGCGCGAGTAAATGGCGGGAGGCAAGCTGCGCCCGGGCAGGTGTCTGAAACAAAAAAGCGCGGATCAGAGGATCCGCGCCCGGGGGTGCCGCCAAGGGGAGAGAGGACCTGGCGGCACCGTTGCCTGGTGAATCAGTACTTCAGGTTCTGCGACCAGTAGGTGTCGATCTGCTTGACCAGCGAGTCCGGCAGCGGCACGTAGTCCAGCTGCTTGGCCTGGGCGTCGCCGTTCTTGTAGATCCAGCGGAAGAACTCCTGGCTGGCCTTGGCACCGGCGGCGTTCTTGGGCTGCTTCTGCATCAGGATGAAGTTGGTGGCGGTGATCGGCCACGCTTCAGCACCCGGGGCGTTGGTCATGACCAGGTAGAAGTCCTTGGCGTTGGCCCAGTCGGCGCTGGCAGCGGCGGCCGAGAACGAGGCGTCGCTCGGCTGCACGATCTTGCCGGCGGCGTTCTTCATGGCGGTGTACGCCAGCTTGTTCTGCAGGGCGTAGGACAGTTCGACGTAGCCGATGCCGCCCTTGATCTGCTTGACGTAAGCGGCGACGCCTTCGTTGCCCTTGCCGCCGATGCCGACCGGCCACTGCACCGAGGTGCCTTCACCGACCTTGCTCTTCCACTCCGGGCTGACCTTGGACAGGTAGTTGACGAAGTTGAAGGTGGTGCCCGAACCATCGGAGCGGTGCACGACGGTGATCTTGCCGTCCGGCAGCTTCACGCCCGGGTTCAGCGCGGCAATGGCCGGGTCGTTCCAGGTCTTGATCTTGCCCTGGAAGATGTTGGCGAGGGTCGGGCCATCCAGCTTCAGCGCGCCCGGGGCGACACCGGCCACGTTGACCACCGGCACCACGCCGCCGATCACCGACGGGAACTGGGCCAGGCCGGCCGCCGCCAGTTCTTCCGGCTTCAGCGGAGCGTCGGACGAACCGAAGTCCACGGTCTTGGCCTTGATCTGGGCGATACCACCGCCGGAACCGATCGACTGGTAGTTGACCTTCTTGCCGGTGGCGGCGTTGTAGTCGGCCGACCACTTGGACATGACCGGATAGATGAACGAAGCGCCTGCGCCGGTGACATCGGCGGCATTGGCGGCAAACACGGAGGACGCGGCGATGACGGCAACGGCAAGGCGCGACTTGAAGTGGATCACGGGGTGGCTCCTGGGATGGATGGTGGTGCGGGGTGTCCCGCCCGGCGCTCATTTCATAACGGTTGAATGACAGCGCAGCGACTGTCATATGACGCAGGCGTGACACCGCTGAGGTTCGGCCGTTCGATGTCGGGGGAGGGGTAGGGTCGGTCGATAGACGACCGCACGGAAGCGCTCCACGCCCGGTGACGCATGACCGCAAATCGAAAACGAAAAAAAGGGCGCAGCCCAAGCTGCGCCCTTTTTCATTACAACCGACTACCCGGACTTACCAGAAGAACTGCAGGCGCGCTTCCAGGATGTTCGGATCGTCATTGACGAAGGTACGGCTGGTCGAGCTGTACTTCTTGCTGTCCACCATCACGTAGTTCAGCATGAACTTGGTGTTGGAGCGCCAGTAGTAGTTCACGCCCACGGTCCAGATGTCCATCTTGCCGCCCAGCACGCCGTCCACGATCGGCGGGCGACCGGCGACCGGGTTGGCGGTCAGGTTGCCATCGTCCAGGTTCATCGAATCGTAGCGCGCACCCAGCTGCCACATGCCACGGCCCGGCTCGTCCGGCAGGCCGGTGCTCGGCACGCCGCTCTTGTAGCCCCAGCTTTCGCCGGTGATGTTCCACAGGCCGCTGACGTAGAAACCGTCGCTGGTGTAGTTGTCGCGCGTCATGCGCTTGGCCTTGCTGGTGTAGTACTCGGCCTGGGCCTTGAACGGACCACCGATGTACATGGCTTCGGCACCCAGGGTGCTGACCTTGTCGGTGTCGGTCATGTTGCCGCTGTCGACCAGGCGCGCGGTGGCGAGGTCGGCGTTCGGACGGGCACGCACGCGCAGGGTGTCGGCGTCGGTGTCGTAGTCAACATAGCTCAGGCCGAAGTGCAGGACCTGGCCCTTCTCATTGATCGGAGCCCAGGTACCACGTGCACCGTAGCCGCTGCCGTGGGCCAGGTTGCGGGTCAGCTCGCGGCCGAAGGCGGCAGCGGTGATCGACCAGTTGTTGTCGCCGTAGCTGTAGGCACCACCCAGACGACGGGCGACCGCGTAGGTGTTGGTGACCGCTGCCTTGGAGATGAAGTCGTTGTTCTTGGTGCTGGACAGTTCTTCCAGGCTGTTGGGCTGCTTGAACTGGCCGGCCTGGATGAAGTGGTTGGAGTTGCCGCCCAGTTTGTACTTGACGTTGGTGTCGAGGAACTTGTCGGCCTTGGCGTCGTAACCGACGACCCATTCCACGTTGCCCGGGCCCTTGCCCTTGAGCACCAGTTCGGCGCGGCGCAGTTCGAACTCGCTGTCCTTGCCGTTGCCTGCGTCGCCGCCGTTGAGGTCGGTCACATCGTTGTCGAACCAGTTGCCGTCGGCCTGGACCAGGCCTTCAAAGGTGATCTCCGAACCACCGATCACGTCGATGGCCACTTCGGCGTGGGCGGCCGGCACGTACAGCGCGGCGACCACGGCCGCAGTGAGGAGTTGGCGATGCAGTTTCATGGAGAGGAGCCTTGCAGGCAGGTGGGAAGATGCTGCGCAGGCTAGATCGTGAAGATTGCGTAAATGTGACAGTTCCAGACAATACGGCTCCGGCACGGAGCCACGCGCCGTCAGGGGCTGCCATTGATGCCAGATCCAGATGACTGCGCGGTTGCGCGCAGATGGCAGTCACGCCGCCCGGTTCAGGCGGCGGTTTTCTGCTTGAAGCGGCACAGGTCGCGGATCACGCACTGCGGGCAGTCCGGCTTGCGTGCCTTGCACACATAGCGGCCGTGCAGGATCAGCCAATGGTGGGCATCCAGCAGGAACTCGGCCGGAATCACCTTGACCAGCAGGTCTTCGACCGCGCGAACGTCCTTGCCCGGGGCCAGGCCGGTGCGGTTGGCGACCCGGAAGATGTGGGTGTCCACCGCCATCACCGGTTCGCCGAAGGCGGTATTGAGCACCACGTTGGCGGTCTTGCGACCGACGCCGGGCAGGGCTTCCAGCGCGACGCGGTCGCGCGGCACCTCACCGCCGTGCTGCTCGATCAGCAGGCGGCAGGTGGCAATCACATTCCTGGCCTTGGCGTTGAACAGGCCGATGGTCAAAATGTACTTTTTCAGCCCTTCCTCGCCCAGCGCGAGGATGGCCTGCGGCGTGTTGGCCACGGGAAACAGCTTGCGGGTGGCTTTGTTGACGCCAACGTCGGTGGCCTGCGCCGACAGCGCAACGGCGACCAGCAGTTCGAACGGAGTGCTGTATTCCAGTTCGGTCTTCGGGTGCGGATTGAGCTCGCGCAGGCGGGTGAACATCTCCACCACGTCGGCCTTGGGCATGCGCGCGCTGCGCGGTGCGGCCTTGGTTACAGGGGGCATCAGGACGGATTTCCGGCGGCCTTGGCCTTCGCCCGCGCCAGAATGGCGGCGGCGGCAGCAGGCAGGGCGGGCTTGAGGTCGGGGGTAGGGGCGGGCGGTGCGCGCCGGGCGTCGCGTTCGGCGGCGCGCCGGGCCAGGCGCACGCTTCGCTGGCGATAGCGGTCGCGGGCGTCCCAGGCACGGCGCAGCTGCTGCTGCGCTGCCAACAGCTGGGCGGGCAGGTCGGGGTGGTCCGGCAGCAGGCGGTCATCGCCTGCGGCGGGCACATAATCCATCAGCCCGGCCTCCAGCGCGGCGTCGAGGTTATCGGCCAACACCTGCTGCAGCAGCTGAACGGGCAGGGGAAGGTGAACCACGGAAACCACCCGGAAAACGTTAAAAAAAAGTGATATTGAACTCTTGAAACCCAGACGGGTCAGAGCCTGCGTCGTTAGTGGCGATTCAACGTTGCGGCGGCTATCCTAACCCGTCGCCTCAGGGCGACCAAATTCGTCCTGAGTTACCACCCCTGGAGAAATGTTTGATGAAGTTGCGTGCTATCGCGGTCGCTGTCGCGGCCCTGGCCCTGACGGGCAATGCCTTCGCCCAGGACACCTCGTCCGAAAAGGGCAAGCTGAGCTATTACTTCGGTTACGACTACGGCAACAACCTGGCCGAGCTGACCGCGCGCGGTGAACAGCTGGACATCAACTCGGTGGTGAAGGGTCTGCAGGACGCCTACGCCAAGAAGCAGCCGGCGATCACCGCCGAGCAGCTGAAGCCGGCCGTTGAAGCGTTCCAGAAGCGCGAGCAGGGTCGTGCCCAGGCCGCCAAGGCCGAGTACGAAAAGGCCGCTGCTGAAAACAAGACCAAGAGCACCCAGTTCCTGGCCGCCAACAAGGCCAAGGCCGGCGTGCAGGCGCTGCCGAGCGGCGTGCAGTACCGCGTGATCGATGCCGGCAAGGGTGCCAAGCCGACCCAGGCCAGCACCGTGCAGCTGGAAGTGGCCGGTCCGTTCCCGTTCGGCAACCGTCCGCAGGAAGCCCGCCCGGCCCAGCAGATTCCGTCGATCAAGGTCAGCGAAGTCGAAATGAAGGCCATGCGCGAGACCCTGCTGCAGATGCCGGCCGGCTCGAAGTGGGAAGTCACCCTGCCGCCGGAACAGGCCTACGGTGCCGACCCGCGCACCCCGTTCCCGCCGAACGTCGCCGTCCAGTTCGAAATCAAGCTGGTCAGCGTCAAGTAATCAGCTACGGAAACACCCGACGCGCCGATGGAAACATCGGCGCGTTTTTGTTTGCGCGAACAGCCGGCCCCCTCCCAACAGGAAACAACTGAAGCGCTGCTGTTCGCGAAACCCCAATGCGCTACTGTTACAGACTGCACGACCATGGAAGACCCACAGCATGCACCACCCACTCCCTGCATCGGCATCTGCGCGCTGGATCGCGCCGGCCTGTGTACGGGCTGCCTGCGCACGATGGACGAGATTGCAGGATGGCGTGACATGAGCCGCGAACAACAGCAGCACGTCATGCAGCACACGCTGCGGCTGCGCGAGCAGCTGCGGCAATCCCTGCACGGTTCGCTGGCCGACCATGAACGCCTGCTGCGCGCATTGCATCCGCTGGATGCGCCGCCGTCCGGCGATGGCTGGAACCGCAGTGAGCTGATCGACCTGCTGCCGCCCGGGCCACCGGTGGAAGCGGCGGTGCTGGCCGGCATCGTGCCGCGCGCCAGTGGCGCCCAGGTCATTCTGACCCGGCGCACCGAGACCCTGCGCCAGCACGGGGGCCAGGTCGGCTTTCCCGGCGGGCGCACCGAACCGGACGATCGCGATGCGGTTGCCGCCGCCCTGCGCGAAAGCAACGAGGAAATCGCGCTGCCGTTTGATCGCGTGCAGCCGCTGGGTTATCTCGATCCGTTCGTCACCATCACCGGGTATCGCGTGATGCCGGTGGTGGCGGTGATCGATCCGGACTTCGTCGCCGTGCCGCAACCGGCCGAAGTGGCCGAAGTCTTTGAAGTGCCGCTGGACTACCTGCTTGACCCCGCCAACCTGCACCAGGTGGAAATCGAACACCGCGGACGCATCCGCCACGTGCTGGAATACGGCTGGCCCGGCCAGCGCATCTGGGGGGCCACCGCCGCCATGCTGTACAACCTGCGACGCCGACTGGAGCAGCTTGCATGAACACCGCCACCGACTGGACCCCATTGATCGATGCCGCCACCCTGGCTGCCATGCTCGGCCAGGACGCACCACGCCTGCTCGATGCCCGCGCAACCGCCAGCGCCCCCCGCGTGCTGGATGCCCGCTTCTCGCTGGCTGATCCGCAGTCGGGAGCCGCCGCCTACGCGCAGGGCCATATTGCCGGCGCGGTGCACGCCGATCTGAATCGCGACCTGGCCGATCTCGGCAAGGTGGCCGAGGGTCGGCATCCGCTCCCGGACAGCGCGGTGTTTGCCGACCAGCTGGGTCGCTGGGGGATCGGCCCGGATACCCCGGTGGTGGTCTATGACGCCGGCGACGGCAGCATGGCCGCGGCCCGCGCGTGGTGGATGCTGCGGTTGATCGGCCACACCCGGGTTGCCGTGCTCGATGGCGGCCTGGCCGCGTGGCAGAACGCTGGCTACCCGCTCACGACAGCGGTGCCTGCGCTGACCGCACTGCCGCCATACCCCGGCCAGTTCGACCGGGACCAGATCGCCTCGGTGGACGAGATTGCCGCGCGCCTCAAGCATGCCCCTGGCTGGCTGCTCGACGCACGCGCGGGCGAGCGGTTCCGTGGCGAAGTGGAGCCGCTGGATCCCGTGGCGGGCCACGTGCCGGGTGCAGTCAACCGCCCCTTCGCATTGAACATCCATGAGGGCCGGCTGCGCCCGGCCGCGGATCTGCGCGCCGCGCTGCAGCCGCTGATCGGCACGCATGATCCCAGCCAGGTCGTGTTGATGTGCGGCTCAGGCGTCACTGCCTGCCATCTGTTGCTGGCGATGGAAGTGGCCGGGCTGGCCGGCGCACGTGTCTATCCGGGCTCGTGGAGCGGCTGGGTCAGCGATTCCCGTCGGCCAGTCGCGACCGGGCCCTGACGCGGGCAATTCGTCGCCACGCGCAGGGGTCAGGGGCTGAGCGTCTGCAACCGCACGGCGGCCAGCACGCGTGGCCACGGGAACAGCGGTCCGGGGTCGCGTTTGCGCGGCACCTGCCGGTCGGCGTCGTCGCTGGCGGCCACCTGCCGCGTATCCAGTGCTTCATGCCCGGCAATGAACTGCAGGCCGGGCAGGGTGCGGCACAGGTGCTGCAGCAGGTCGATCAGGGCGGCGACCTGTAGATCCGGATAGGGCTCATCCATCGCCTGGTGCCGGGAGTCCAGCCAGTGCGGGTAGCGCCCGGTGTTGACCAGCTCGATGCCGATCGAGCGCGGATTGAAGCCGCTCACATGGTGGGCGATGCGTTCCACCGGCACGTACTCCACGGTGCGGCCATCGCGGTCGATGTAGTAGTGCCCGCTGTTGCCGCTGCCGCTGTCATACAGCACGCGCTCGCCATACTCACGGGCCATCGCCAGGTCCGGCAGTTCGGTGCAGTGGATCACCACCAGGTCGATGGCCTCGCGCGGCCGTTCGCCCAGCTGTGCCACATAGGGCAGCGGTTGCAGGTCGAGGGCGGGCAGGGAACGGTGCGACATGCTGCGATGCTAGCATTCGCCAGATGAGCGCAACCATTGATCTTTCCCCTGTTGTCCACGTGGTGGTGGCATGAGCCGCGGTCACTGCATCCTGTCCCACGGCTTTGAAAGCGGTCCCGATGCCACCAAGGTGACCGCCCTGGCCGAGGTCGCTGAACGCCTGGGCTTCACCCATGAACGCCCGGACTACACCGACCTGGACGCCCGCCGCGTAGTCAGCAGCGTGGGCGACGTGCCGGCCCGCCTGCAGCGCCTGGCCGGCCTGGCGGCCGCGGCCGCGGCGCGCGGCCCGGTGGTACTGGCCGGCTCCAGCCTGGGAGCCTACATCTCGGCCCTGGCCTCGCTGCAGGTGCCGACCCAGGGACTGTTCCTGATGGTCCCGCCGACCCGGATGGGGCCGATGCCGGCGCTGGACGCGGCTCCGGTGCCGACCAGCGTGGTGCATGCCTGGCAGGACGAGCTCATCCCCGCCGCGGACGTGATCGCCTGGGCCCAGGCCCGCTCGGCGCGTCTGCTGCTGGTGCAGGACGGTCATCGCCTGGAGCGGCACGTGGAAGCCTCGGCTCGGGCCTTCGAGGAGTTGCTGGGCGCGTTGTAGAGCCGGGCTTGCCCGGCTGGGACTGACCGGTAACGCTTCAGCGGGGCAAGCCCCGCTCTACGGTCCAACCCCGCGTCTTGTCGGGCGATTGTCGCCGGGTCACGTACAATGCGCGGTCCGCTGACCTGTGTACCCCCATCCGTGAAATTCTTTGTTTCCTGCGCCAAGGGCCTGGAGTATCTGCTCGCCGACGAACTGCTGGCGCTGGGCCTGCCCAAGGCCACCGCCACCATTTCCGGCGTGAATGCCGAGGGCGAGCTGGCGCAGGCGCAGCGGGTGGTGCTGTGGTCGCGACTGGCCAGCCGCGTGCTGTGGCCCATCGGCGAATTCGACTGTCCGGACGAAGCCTCCCTGTACCAGGGCGTCAGCGCCATGCCCTGGGAGCAGCACATCGCCCCCGAGCTGACCCTGGCGGTGGACGCCCACGTGTCCGGCACCGAGATCACCCACGCGCGCTTTGCCGCGCAGCGGGTCAAGGATGGCGTGGTCGACAGCCTGCGCGCGCAGGGCCTGGAGCGGCCGTCGGTGAACGTGGAGTTCCCGGACGTGCGCCTGAACCTGTCGCTGCGCAAGGGCCGCGCCACCATCTCCATCGACCTCGGCGGCGGCCCCATGCACCGCCGCGGCTGGCGCATGGCGCAGAACGACGCGCCATTGAAGGAAAACCTGGCCGCAGCGGTGCTGCTGCGAGCCAACTGGCCGAAGATCCACGCCGAGGGCGGTGGCCTGCTCGACCCGATGTGCGGCAGCGGCACGCTGCTGATCGAAGGCGCGCTGATGGCCGCCGACGTCGCCCCGGGCCTGCAGCGCCACGGCAGCATTCCGCCCAGCCGCTGGCTCGGCTTCGACCGTGACAGCTGGAAGGCGCTGCTGGCCGAAGCCCGCGAACGCGAGCAGGTGGGCCGCGCCGCGCTGAAACAGGTGATCCACGGCAGTGACATCGACCCGCTGGCGATCCGCGCGGCCAAGGAGAATGCCGAAGTCGCCGGTGTCTCCGACGCGATCTGGTTCGGCGTGCGCGACGTGGCCGACGTGCAGGTGCCGCCGCAGGAAACCGGCTGCGTGGTCTGCAATCCCCCCTACGACGAACGCCTGGCCGCGGACGCGGTGCTGTACCGCCGCATTGGCGATGCGCTCAAGCGCGCGGTGCCGCAGTGGCGCGCCAGCCTGCTGTGCGGCAGCGCCGACCTGGCCTTCGCCACCGGCCTGCGTGCCAGCAAGAAGTACCAGCTGTTCAACGGTGCGATCGAATGCGCGTTGATTGTCTGCGACCCGATTGCGGTACCGCAGCGCGAAAACAGCGGCGCACCGCGCGAACTCAGTGAAGGCGCGCAGATGGTGGCCAACCGCCTGCGCAAGAACATCCGCAAGTACAAGACCTGGCGCAGCAAGGCCCAGGTCACCTGCTACCGCGTCTACGACGCCGACCTGCCGGAGTACGCCGCCGCCATCGACGTGTACCAGGAAGATGGCGGTGCCGGTCGTACCTTCCTGCATGTGCAGGAGTACGCCGCGCCGGCCACCATCCCAGACGTCGATGTGCGTCGCCGTCGCAATGAACTGCTGTCGGCCGCGCGCGAGGTGTTCCAGGTGCCGGCCGAGCAGGTCGCGCTGAAGTCGCGCGAGCGCGGCAAGGGCGGCAGCAAGTACGGCCGTTTCGAGCAGCGCGGCGAGTTCATCATGGTGCGCGAGAACGACGCGCTGCTGCGCGTGAATCTGTTCGACTACCTCGATACCGGCCTGTTCCTTGACCACCGTCCGCTGCGCTGGCACATGGGCCAGGTGGCCGAGGGCCAGCGTTTCCTCAATCTGTTCTGCTACACCGGCGTGGCCAGCGTGCAGGCCGCCGTGGCCGGTGCCGCCTCAACCACCAGCGTGGATCTGTCCGGTACCTACCTGCAGTGGTGTGCCGACAACCTGGCGTTGAATGGCAAGGGCGGCAGCCAGCACACCCTGGTGCAGGCCGATGCGTTGGCCTGGCTGGAAGCGGAGCGTCACCGTTTCGACGTGATCTTCTGCGACCCGCCGACGTTCTCGAACTCGGCCCGCGCCGATGATTTCGATGTGCAGCGCGAACATGTCCGGCTGCTGCGCGCGGCGGTCAACCGGCTCACCCCGGAAGGCGTGCTGTACTTCTCCAACAACTTCCGTCGCTTCAAGCTGGACGAGGAAGCGGTGAAGGAGTTCGCGCAGTGCAAGGAGATCACCGCCGATACCATCGATGAGGATTTCCAGCGCAATCCGCGCATCCACCGCGCGTGGGAGCTCCGCCGCTACGGCGCTTGAAGTAATGTGCCGTGCCATTGCTGGGGGGCGGCGTTTTACATCACCGCGGCCACCAACCCCAGCACTGGCAGCCCACACGCCAGCGGCTTCAACCACCGCTGCCGCCACGGATACAGGCCGAACGCAATCGGCAACCCGGCAATCGTCAAGGTGCCCAGCCACAGCACCGGGCCGGCGGCCCAGCCGTGGTCCGCCACGCTCAGCGCGAACGATACACACAGCAGCGCCCAACCCAGCACGCGCCAGCGCGTGCGCACGCTGGCGGTTGCCGCCGCCTTGCCGTGCAGGTCCAGCTGGTGCTTTTCCATCGCCAGCGACAGGGCGGTGAACGCGGCGAAACTCAAGGTCACGGCAAGCAGCATCATGCGCTGGCCTCCGCCGGCACCGCCGGTTTCGCCGCTGCCGCTGCAGCGGCCTGGCGCTTCTTCTTCTCCGCCGCGCTCAGTGCCGGCTGCCAGCGCTGCATGCGCAGGCCGCAGTAGGCCAGCATCGCCCCGAACGCCAGCATCACCAGATCAAAGCCGGCCAGCACCCAGTCGCCAGACAGCAGGGTCACGCCCAGGTGCGCGTGCGTGGTCAGCGCATTGACGACCGGAACGAGGACGAACAGCGCCGCGCCCACATACAACTGCGCGGCCCACATCTGGCGCTTCGGCCAAATGAACGCCGCCAGCAGCGCCGCGCCCCACGCATGGAAGAACACGCTGGCTTCGGCGGCCGGGCGGTCGGCCAGCCCCAGCGGCAGCAGACGGTTGCCCCAGAAGTAGGCCGCAAATGCGATCGGCAGCCCAGCCACCGCGCCGATGTTGAGCGCGTCGACCAGGCGCAGACCGAAGCCGATCCTGCCGGACTTGGCATGCTTCGGCCGTTCCTTCACCGCCCACAGCACCACGCCGCTGGCCACCATCAGGCAGCCGACCAGGCCGGACAGGAAGAACAGCGCGCGCAGTCCCCAATCGGCAAAGTGAGCCAGGTGCAGGCCGTACATCACGCCACGCGTCTGGGTGGCCCCGCCCGGCACCGGGCTGGCCTGCAGCAATTGGCCGCTGACCGCATCAAAGCGCAGCGATGGCGCGTCGCTGGACAGGCGGCGACCATCACGCTGGTAGACGTCCACCACCGCATTGGCCGCACCCGGGCGCGAGACAGTGAAGCCGCCAACCTCGGCACCCTTCCATTCGCGTCGCGCACTGTCGAGCAGCTGCTGGATCGGTACCGGCGTGGCGCTGCCTTCGCCCGGGCCTTCGACATCGGCCAGGCGTGCGAACGCTTCGCTGTAGAACGCCGCTTCGTCGTTCGGGTAGGCCTTGTTCATGCCCCACGGCAGGTACATGAACATCAGGGTGACGATGCCGGTGTAGGTGATCATCGCGTGGTAGGGAAGGGCCATCACCGCGCTGACGTTGTGGAAGTCCAGCCACGAGCGCAGGCCCTTGTCCGGGCGGAAGGTGAAGAAGTCCTTGAAGATCTTCTTGTGGGTGATCACCCCGGTGATGATCGCCACCAGCATGAACATCGCGCAGAAGCCCACCAGATAGCGCGCCCACAGCACCGGAATGTAGTGCAGGTCGAAATGCAGGCGGTAGAAGAAATCGCCGCCACGGGTCTCACGCGCGCTCACCTCGTTGCCGGTGTTCGGATCCACGGTGGCGTCGCCGAAGCGACCGCCGCCGCGCCGGCGCTTTTCGCCTTCGGCAGGCGGTTTCACCATCGACTCGGGGTTGCGCCAGAACATGCGCATGGCCGGGTTGCGCGGGCTGGGCAGGGTGACGTTCCACGATTCGGCCTGCGGTGCCTTGTGCTGCAGGAAGGTGAGCGCACGCTGTGCCGCCACGTCGCTGCTGACCGTGCTGCGCGGCAGCTCCGGGCGCATCCAGCGGCTGATCTCTTCGCGGTAGTAGCTGGCGGTGCCGGCCATGAAGATCAACAACAACAACCAGCCCACCAGCAGGCCGGTCCAGCTGTGCAGCCAGGCCATCGACTGACGGAAGCCGTTCTTCATGCGCGGCCCTCCAGCAGCAGCGTGCCCAGCCAGAACAGCGCGGTGGGCGCGGCGATGCCGAGCCAGGCGCGCCACGCCGTGCGGGTGGCGAACGCCCACAACGCCGCACACGCGCACAGCACGATCCCGACCAGCATGCCGGTCAGCACCGCCTGCGAGCGCGCACCCGGCAGGGCGACGGCGAAGAACATCGAACAGGTCGCGGCCAGCGCGTAACCGCCGAAGATCGCGGCCAGGCTGCGTGAGAGCACGCCCAGCCAGGGGCGGGCGAAGAAGCGGCCCACGGGGGCGAGCCAATGTGCGTCAGACGTGCTGTCCACAAGGTCCTGCAAAGTCGAAGTTCCAACGGCAATGGCCCACTGCGGAACGCAGCAGGCAGCAAGAGAGGCCATCCTTGGCCCAGCCGCTGTTTGGCGCAGCGGTATCCCTGGAGTGGGTTCTTTTGTGTCGCAATCGACACATCAGATCGCGGCGAATGATAGTCATTATCATTTCGTTCTTCAAGTCGTGCAGGTCTTTGTCATCGGATCTGCGGTGCAGCGTCATCTTCACGACATCCCAGCTGAACAGACTGCGCCCCGCGCGGCGGAGCGGAGGGTCCACGCGTCCCCCTTTCAAGTTGACCTGGAGTTGCTGGTGAAGCGTTGTGCGTTGGCGGTTGCCGTTGTGTCCGTTGTTTCTCTTGTCATGGCTGCCGAAGGGCATGCCCAGACTGCTCCGGCAGGGAATGCCGCAGCCCCCACCAATCTGGACACGATGGTCGTCACCGGTACCCGCGGCAGCAACCGCACCCAGTTCGACACGCTGGCTCCGGTGGACGTGTTTTCGCAGGAAGAGATCCAGGCGATCGAATCGAGCGACCTCAACGACGTGCTGGCCCAGCTGGTACCGTCGTTCGTGGTCCAGCGCATGCCGATGAACGACGGCCTGGTGTTCGTGCGTCCGGCCACCTTGCGTGGGCTTTCGCCTGACCAGACCCTGGTGCTGGTCAACGGCCGCCGCTTCCACCGTTCTGGATTGCTGGGCGCGCGCGGCGCGCAGGGCCCGGACCTGGCGCAGATTCCGGTGCACGCCATCCAGCGCATCGAAGTCCTCCGCGACGGTGCTTCGGCGCAGTACGGTTCCGACGCCATTGCCGGCGTGATCAACATCATCCTGGACGATCGCGTCGGGGGTGAAGTGTCACTCGGACTGTCCGAGTACAGCGAAGGCGATGGTCGTGGCCGCAAGGTCGGTGCCCGCCACGGTTTCGCGTTGGGCGATGCCGGCAGCCTGTCGCTGTTCGCCGACTGGGACAAATCCGACGCCACCTCGCGCAGCCGTCAGCGCGCCGATGCGATTGCCTTCCAGAACGCACACCCGGAACTGGACGTGCCCAACCCGGTGCAGCGCTGGGGCCAGCCGGACCTGGAAAACCGCCACGCCGGCTTCAACCTGGATCTGGCCCTGTCCCCCAACCTGGACCTGTACGGCTTCGGCCTGTTCGGTCACAGCGAAGGCATGAGCGACTTCAACTGGCGCAATCCGGACGGCACTGCATCGGTGTACAACCCCACCAGCGTGTTCCCGGGCTGGGACGCACGTTCGCTGTATCCCACCGGTTTCAGCCCACAGTACGGCAACGAACAGGACGACCTGCAGACCGTGCTCGGCCTGCGCGGCTACCTCGGCGAGCGCTGGCGCTGGGACGTGAGCGCATCGTACGGCCGCAATGAAATCGACTACACCCTGGACAATGCGATCAACGCCTCGCTGGGTCCGGACAGCCCGACCTCGTTCTATCTGGGGCGGCTGTCGCAGACCGAGAAGAACCTCAACGCCGACGTGGTCTATTCGCTGCCGGTGTCCGCGCTCGAAGGTCCGATCAACATCGCCTTCGGTGCCGAGGCGCGCGAGGAAACCTATGCGGTGAAGGCCGGCGACCCGGCTTCCTACGCGATCGGCCCGGGTGCCGCGACCGGTCTGGCCGGCGGTGCCAACGGCGCGCCCGGTTTCAGCGACACCAATGCCGGCAGCTGGAGCCAGCGCAGTCGCGCGGCCTACATCGACGTGGAAGCACCGATCACCGCGCGCTGGACGGTGGGTGCGGCAACCCGTTACGAGCACTTCTCGGCGTTCGGTGAAAGCATTGACGGCAAGCTCTCGACCCGCTTTGCCTTCACTCCGGATGTGGCCATTCGTGGCTCGGTCTCGACCGGCTTCCGCGCGCCGACGCCGGGCCAGCTGTACACCCAGAGCACCCAGCAGGGCCTGGATACGGTCACCCTGCAGGTGTTCACCACCGGCCGCCTCTCGCCCAGCGACCCGCTGGCGGTGCAGCTGGGCGCACAACCGCTCAAGCCCGAACAGTCGCGTACCGCCTCGCTCGGCCTGACCTGGAAGACCGACGTCGGTTTCTCCGGTTCGGTGGACGTGTATGACATCAAGGTCACCGACCGCTTCAGCCAGTCGGCCGCCTACGCCGTGCCGGTCGGTACGCCGAATCCGCTGCGCTTCACCTCGGTGAGTTTCTACACCAACGACTTCGACACCACCACGCGCGGTGTGGATGTGGTCACCAGCTACGCCACCGGGCTGGGCGCAGGGCGCTTGAACACCACCCTGGGCTACAACTACAACCAGACCACGGTGGACAGCGGTCGTACCGGCGTGGCGACCAACGACAGCCAGCGCCGCATCTTCGAAGAGCGCCTGCCCGAGCACAAGGCCACGCTGAGCAGCCAGTACGAAATCGGGCGCTGGAGTGTGCTCGGCAAGCTGCGATACTACGGGGCATGGACCGACTCTTCCGGCAATGCCACCGGCGACATCTTCCAGCGCTTCGGCGCGATGAGCTTCTTCGACCTGGCCGTGAGCTACAAGGTCACCGGGCAGCAGACCCTGCGCCTGGGCGCGGACAACCTGTTCGACCGCTATCCCGACGAAGCCACGTTCCAGGCCAGCCGTGGCCTGATCTACTCGCGCAACGCGCCGTATGACACCGATGGCCGCAACGTCTACGCCGAATACCGGATCCGTTACTGATGGACCGGCAGCGACGACACCTGCTGCGCGGGGCACTGGCCCTACCGCTGGCAGCCGGCCTGGCGGGCAACGCCATGTCGGCTGAGCCGGCGGTGCTGCCCGCGCTTGACGGTCGAACCCCGGCGCAGTTGGCCGGGGACGAGGGCTGGTGGGGTCAGGTTCGCGCGTTGTACGACCTCACCGACGAGGTCGTCATGCTCGACAACGGCTACTGGGGTGCGATGGCGCGCCCCGTGTTGCAGGCCTATCAGCAGGCCACTGCCACGGTGAACGCCGGCAACGCCTGGTTCGGACGGCGGGCGTTTCCGCCGCTGTTCGAGCAGGCGCGGTTGCGTTTGGCCGAGGCGCTGGCGGTGGACCCGGACGAGCTGGTGCTGACCCGCGGTGCCACCGAGGCGATGCAGGTGCTGATCGGCAGCTACCGCCGGCTGCAACCCGGCGACACCGTGCTGTACGCCGATACCGACTACGACAGCATGATCGACGCCATGCAATGGCTGCAGGCACGGCGTGGCGTGGTTCCGGTGCGCATCGTCCTGCCTGAGCCGTTCGATCACGACGGCATCGTCGAGGCCTACCGGCAGGCGCTGGCGCAGCATCCGCGTACGCGCCTGCTGCTGCTGACCCAGGTCAACCACCGCAACGGCATGTTGCTGCCGGTGGCGCAGCTCAGTGCAATGGCCCGCGACGCCGGGGTGGATGTGGTGTTGGATGCCGCGCACGGGATCGGCCAGGTCGATACCCCGCTGCGCGAGCTCGGCGCGGACTTTGTCGGCATCAACCTGCACAAGTGGATCGGCGCACCGGTGGGGTTGGGCGCGGTGTACGTAAAGCGGGGCCGGGTGCGTGATCTGGACCCGTACATGGGCGAAGCGGACGGCGATGACCTGCGCACCCGCGTGCATACGGGTACGGTCAATTTTGCCGCGGTGATGGCGTTGCCGGTGGCATTGGACCTGCACCAGCGCATTGGGGTTGCCAACAAGCGGGCCCGCCTGCTGCATCTGCGCAACCGCTGGCTGGATGCAGTGCGTGACGACGGTCGGATCCAGTTGCTGGCATCGCCGGACGAGCGTCTGTCCAGCGCCATCGCCGGCTTCCGCCTGCGCGGTCAGACCGGCATGGCGGCGAACGCCGCCACCGCCGAGCGCATGGTCAGGCAATCCGGCGTGTTCGTCGTGCCGCGCGACGGCCTGGCCTCCGGTGCCTGCCTGCGCGCCACCCCCGGCATCTTCAGCACGCCCGCGCAGATGGACGCGCTGGTCGCTGCGATCCGTGCGGTAGCGCGGTAGCGGCGTCAGCGCTTCGCGCAGGCCTTGGCCATGTCGGCCTGGACGCTGTCCGGGGTCTTGCGACCGAAGACCTCGGCGATTTCCTTGCGGGTCTTCAGGTCTTCGCATTGCTCGGGGTCGACCGAGCCGTCGATGACCGTGCCACGCATGGGCTCCTGATAACGGCCGGCGGCGGCCTGCTGCTGGCGGCGGGCATCCAGCAGGTTGCGCTCGGCGCGGGTGCGGTCATGCCAGGTCAGGTTGGGATCGCGGGTGATCGGACGGGTGACGCCGGTGTCCTGCTCGGGCGGGCAGGGGACGGTCTGGTAGATGGTCTGGCCCTTGTCCGCGCATTTGTACACGCGCTGGGCGTGAGCGCCGCCGGCCAGCGCGCACAGCGCCAGCCCCATGATGATCCGTTTCATGCCGGCCCCCTGTGAGCCTGTGTTCCTGAATGGGCGGCAGAATACGCGAACCCCATCACAAAAACACCCGGGCAAAGTGTCAACCGCCGGTCACCAGTGCAGCCACACCGTCAGCGCATGCAGGGCCAGCCCGATCAGCCCGCCCACCAGGGTCCCGTTGAAGCGGATGAACTGCAGGTCGCGGCCGACGCTGAGCTCGAGTTGTTCCACCAGGTGGCGCTCGTCCCAACCCTTCACGGTCTGCGCGATGTGGGTGGTGACCCCCTCGCGCAGCCGGCTGGTCAGGCGTTCGGCCCCGTCCATCAGGTGCTGGTTTAGTGCCTCGCGCAGTGCCGGATCGTTCTGCAGCGCTTCGCCCACGCCGCTCAGACTGCGCCGCAGGTGGCCGGCCAGCGCGGAGTCCTCGCTGGACAGGTCCGCCCGCAGCGCGGCGTGGATGCGCGCCCACAAGCCCTGTACATAGTCCTGCACGGCCGGGTGGTCGATCACCCGCTGCTTGATCTGCTCGATCTGTGCGGCCAGGGCAGGATCCTCGCGCAGACGACGGATGTAATCCGCCAGCCAGGTTTCGTAGTCGCGCCGCAGCGGATGCTCAGGTTCGGCGAGAATCTGCTGCAGTTCACCAAGAATCGCGTGGGCCAGGCGCCCGGCCAGGCTGTCGCCGATTTCGTCGATCGGTTTGACCCAGTTCACCGTACTGGCAAGCTTCGGCCATTCGCGCTGGATGTAGCGCACGATCAACCCGGACGCGCGTTCCTTCACCGCCGGCTTGTCGAGCCATTCGCTGACCCGGGTCAGGCCTTCATCCAGCACCCGCTGATGGCGGTTGTCTGCCGTCAGCAGTCCCAGCAGTTCACCGGCGGTGGCGGCCGCATTCCACTGCCGCAACTGCTGGATCACGAAGCCCTGGATACTGCGCCGGACCGCGGCCTCATCCAGGAAATCCAGGGCCTGCAACGCCCAGCCGCGTGCCATGTCGGCCAGCATCCGCGCGCGCGCCGGGTCGGCCAACCAGCTGCCCAGCCGGCTGGCCGGGTCGAACACCTGCAGCCGCGCCAGCAGCGCCTGCGGTTCCAGGAACTGGTCGCGCACGAACACCGCCAGGCTGTCGGCGATGCGGTCCTTGCTGCGCGGGATGATGGCGGTGTGTGGAATCGGCAGGCCCAGCGGCCGGCGGAACAGCGCCACCACCGCGAACCAGTCGGCCAGCGCGCCCACCGCCGCGGCTTCGCAGAACGCCGAGACCCAGGCCCAGATGCCGCGCTCGCCGTTGAGGTGGCTGATGATGAAGCCGGCCAGCATGGCCAGCAGCATCAGCAACGCGATGGCTTTGAGGCGGCGCAGCTGGCCGCGGCGCGGGTCGGGGGCGGAAATGGAATTCATGTGGCCAGTCTATCGGCCGTCTGATGATCGCGCTCTGCACGGCGGCTTTTCGTAGAGCCGGGCTCTGCCCGGCTTGCTGAAATCGCGCGCGCTGACGGCAGCCGGGCAGAGCCCGGCTCTACCTATGGGTCGCGGTCAGGCGTTGGCCGCGCGCAGTTCGGCCAGTTGCTTGCGCAGCGCGTCGTTTTCCAGCGTCAACGCGATCACCCGCTGGCGCAGCTCGGCCGGACCTTCGCCCAATGCCTCCAGCGCCTCGGCAATCTCCGCTTCACGGCCAGGGTCGGCTTCGAAGTCGGCTTCGGCCGCAGCCAACACCTCCTGTACCGGCTTGCGCGGCTTGCGCTTGGCTTCGCGCACGCGCTTGGCGGCCTGCTTCAGTTCGTCCTTGCCGGCGACCGCAGCCGCGCGCTGCTCCTCTTCCGGCAGGTCGGCCACCGCGGCGGCGGCGCTGATCGAGATCACGCCTGTCTTCACTGCTTCCACCAGTTCCGGCGCGGCCTGCTTGTGGATGCGCTCGATCATGCCGACCTGGCTGCTGCTCAGGCGGGCCTCGCGCGCCATGTCAGCGCGGCTGACCTTGGGCGCGGGTGCCCACGGCGGGCTGTCTTCGTTGCCCGCACCGGGGGCTTCGGCGATCTCACCGTCGCTCTCCTGCTGCAGCAGGGCCTGTTCGGCGCGGTGGCGCTCGGCCAGGATGTCGCGCTTGCGCAGCGCCAGCACCCCGCGCTGGAAGTCGGACACGCTGCGCCGGCCCAGATGCTGTTCGATCATCCACAGGTGCACGTCGTCCATCGACTGGAAGCGGGTGTTCTGCACGGTCTGGAACGGCAGGCCGTGCTTCTGGCAGATGCCGTAACGGTTGTGGCCGTCCACCAGCACGTCGTTCCACAGCACCAGTGCATCGCGGCAGCCTTCGGCCAGGATGCTGCGTTCGAGCGCCTCGTGTTCGTCCACGGTCAGCGGGTCGATGTAGGCCTTGAGTTCTTCTTTGACGACGATTTCCATGCAATCCGGTACGCGGGCGGGACGTGACCCACCATTGTACCGGTCACCCCGTGGCCCGGATCATCTCGCCCAGCACGTCGACGATCCGGTCGATCTGGTCGTTGTCGATGATCAGCGGCGGCGACAGCGCGATCACGTCGCCGGTACAGCGCACCAGCAGCTGGCCGTCGCGGAAGCAGCGCTCGAATACCTCATAGCCGCGGCTGCCCGGGGCGTCCTTGCGCGCGGCCAGTTCCACCGCGCCGATCAGCCCGAAGTTGCGGATGTCGATCACATTGGGCAGCCCGCGCAGGCTGTGCAGGCGGGTCTGCCAGTACTCGCCCAGCTCGATGGCACGGTCGAACAGGCCCTCGGCGGCATAGGTGTCCAGCGCGGCCAGCGCCGCCGCGCACGCCAGCGGGTGGGCGGAGTAGGTGTAGCCGTGGAACAGCTCGATCGCCCCGGGTGGCCCCTGCATGTAGGCACTGTGGATGGCCTCGGAGACCAGGACCGCCCCCATCGGCACCGCCCCGTTGGTCAGGCCCTTGGCCATCGTCAGCAGGTCCGGGGTGACCCCGAAACGCTGCGCGGCGAAGGCGTTGCCGACCCGGCCGAAACCCGTGATCACCTCGTCGAACACCAGCAGGATGCCGTGCTGGTCGCAGATTTCGCGCAGCCGCTGCAGGTAGCCCGGGGCGGGCAGGATCACCCCGGCCGAGCCGGCGATGGGTTCGACGAACACCGCGGCAATGGTCGAGGCGTCGTGCAGCGCGATCAGCCGTTCCAGGTCCTCGGCCAGTTCCGCCCCCTGGCGGGGCAGGCCCGGGCTGAACGCATTGCGGGACAGGTCCAGGGTGTGGCGCAGGAAGTCGGTGCCGGCCAGCAGTGGGCCGAACGCCTTGCGGTTGTTGGGCAGCCCGCCAATTGACAGGCCGCCAAAGCCGACCCCGTGGTAGGCCTTCTCACGGCCGATGAAACGGGTGCGCTGGCCTTCGCCGCGCAGGCGGTGGTAGCCCAGCGCGATCTTCATCGCGGTGTCCACCGCTTCGGAACCGGAATTGGTGAAGAACACATGGTTGAGCGCGGCCGGGGCCAGTGCCGCCAGCCGCTGCGCCAGCACGAACGGCAGCGGCGTGCCCATCTGGAACGGCGGGGCGAAATCCAGCTGCGCGGCCTGTTCCTGGATGGCCTGCACGATGCGCGGACGGGCGTGGCCGGCGTTGCAGCACCACAACCCCGCGGCACCGTCCAGAATCGGGCGGTCGTCCACGTCGTGGTAGTACATGCCTTCAGCGCGCACCAGCAGGCGCGGTGCGGCCTTGAACTGCCGGTTGGCACTGAATGGCATCCAGAACGCCTCCAGCGAATCGGGGCGTTGCCGGGACAACGTGGACAGCGGGGTCTGCGCGGACGCCATCGGTCACTCCGGTCTTGAACAGGGTGCTCACGACTCTATCGCAGGTGCATCACGGCGCGTCGTGACGGAACCGGTATAACGAGGCCAGATGTTCCAGCGGGAGAGCCGATGAACACCTTGCATGAACGCGCCGCGCGCAGCCAGGCGGAATGGCAGCAGCGCGCAGACACGCTGCGTCCGCTGGGGCAGGCCTTCATCGATGGGCGCTATGTGGAGGCCGCCGACGGTGCGCGCTTCGACTGCATCAGCCCGGTTGATGGACGGGTGCTGGCCCAGGTTGCCGACTGCGGCATGGCCGATGTGGACCGTGCCGTGGTCGCCGCGCGACGCAGCTTCGAGGCCGGGCACTGGGCGCGGGCGGCACCGGTAACGCGCAAGCGGGTACTGCTGCGCCTGGCCGACCTGGTCGAGCAGCACGCCGACGAACTGGCGCTGCTGGAAACCCTGGACATGGGCAAGCCGGTACGCGACGCCCGTGAGGACGATCTGCCCGGCGCGGTGCGCTGCCTGCGGTGGACCGCCGAAGCGGTCGACAAGGTGTACGGCGAGATCGCGCCCACCGCCGTGGACACGCTCGGCCTGATCAGCCGCGAGCCGGTGGGCGTGGTAGCGGCGATCGTGCCCTGGAATTTTCCTTTGCTGATGGCGGCCTGGAAAATCGCGCCGGCGTTGGCGGCGGGCAACTCGGTCATTCTCAAACCCTCGGAACGCTCGCCCTTGAGCGCCGTGCGCCTGGCCGCGCTGGCGGCCGAGGCCGGCATTCCGGACGGGGTGTTCAATGTGCTGCCGGGGCACGGCCGGCGCACCGGTGAGCCGCTGGCCCTGCACATGGACGTCGACGCGCTGGCCTTCACCGGCTCCACGGCGGTGGGCCGCACCCTGCTGCAGTGCGCCGGGCGCTCCAACCTCAAGCGGGTCTGGCTGGAGTGTGGCGGCAAAAGCCCCAATCTGGTGTTTGCCGATGCCCCGGACCTGGATGCCGCCGCCAAGGCGGCGGCCACCGGCATCTTCTACAACCAGGGCGAAGTCTGCACGGCCGCGTCGCGGCTGCTGGTGCAGCGGTCGGTGCAGGCCGAGTTCGTGCATCGGGTACTGGCGCACGCCGAACACATGCAGCCGGGCCATCCGCTGGATCCGCAGGCTCCGATGGGCGCACTGGTCGATGCCGCGCATGCGGGCCGTGTACTCGACTACATCGCCCGCGGCCAGGCCGAAGGAGGGCGGCTGCTGCTGGGCGGCAAGCGCGTGGAGGTGGTGGCCGGCGGCAGTTATGTACAGCCCACCGTGTTCGATGAAGTGGATGCCCGCCACACCTTGGCGCGCGAGGAGGTGTTCGGGCCGGTGCTGGCCGTGCAGACCTTCGAACGCGAGGAGGAGGCGCTGCGACTGGCGAATGATTCAGTGTATGGGCTGGCCGCGGGCGTGTGGACCCGCGACCTGGGCCGGGCCCATCGGGTGGCGCGGCAGCTGCGCGCGGGCAGCGTGTGGGTCAACCAGTGGGACGGCGGCGACATGACCGCGCCGTTCGGCGGCTACCGGCAGTCCGGAATCGGCCGCGACAAGTCGTTGCATGCGTTCGACAAGTACACCGAGCTGAAGGCGACCTGGATTCATCTGGGCACCTGAGCATCCACGTCAGCCTGCACCTCGGGCCAATCGATACTTACGGTTGCGCCTGCAACCAACCCCCCGCGCGCGGCAGGCCACGTGGCAGAATCCGGCAGCTGCCTTTCTGCGTGTAACCGATGTCGACCACCGCCGCTGCAACCGCCGTCAATTCGCCCCGCCGTGTGCTGGCTGCCAGCCTGATCGGTACCACCATCGAATTCTTCGACTTCTACATCTACGCCACCGCGGCGGTGCTGGTGTTTCCGCATCTGTTCTTCCCGCAGAGCAGTGAAGGGGCGGCGCTGCTGCAGTCCCTGGCGACCTTCGCGGTGGCGTTCATCGCGCGTCCGGTCGGCTCGGCGGTGTTCGGCCACTACGGCGACCGCATCGGGCGCAAGGCCACCCTGGTGGCCGCGCTGCTGACCATGGGCGTATCCACCGTGGCCATCGGCTTGCTGCCCACCCATGCCAGCATCGGCCTGGCCGCTCCGGCGCTGCTGGCGTTGTGCCGGTTCGGCCAGGGCCTGGGGCTGGGTGGCGAGTGGGGCGGCGCGGTGCTGCTGGCCACTGAGAACGCGCCGCCGGGCAAGCGAGCCTGGTACGGCATGTTCCCGCAGCTGGGCGCGCCGCTGGGCTTCCTGCTGTCGGCCGGCATCTTCCTGCTGCTGGGCAGGCTGATGAGTGATGCCGATTTCCTGCAATGGGGCTGGCGGGTGCCGTTCCTGGCCAGCTCGCTGCTGGTCGCGGTGGGGCTGTGGGTGCGCCTGAACATTCACGAGACCCCGCAGTTCCAGGCCGCACTGGACCGCAACGAGCGCGTGCGGCTGCCGATGTGGACGGTGCTGCGCCACCACCCGCTGACCCTGCTGCTGGGCACGCTGGGGGCGTTCGCCACCTTCGTGCTGTTCTACCTGATGACGGTGTTCACCCTGGGCTACGGCACCACCGTGCTGCATTACAGCCGCGAGCAGTTCCTGTTGATGCAGATGGTCGGCATTCTGTTCTTCGCGGCCGGCATTCCGCTGTCGGCGCTGTACGGCGACCGCTGGGGCACGCGCCGCACCATGATTGTGGCCAGTGGCCTGATCCTGGGCTTCGGCGTGGTGTTCGCGCCGCTGTTCCAGGCCGGCAGCCCGTGGATGGTGGTCGGGTTCCTGTCGCTGGGCCTGTTCCTGATGGGGCTCACCTACGGCCCCTGCGGCACCTTCCTGGCCGAAATCTATCCGGTGCAGGTTCGCTACACCGGGGCCTCGCTGTCGTTCAACATCGCCGGCATTCTCGGTGCCGCGCCGGCCCCGTATGTGGCCACGTGGCTGGCCGAACGCTTCGGCCTGCTCGCAGTAGGCTATTACCTGTGCCTGACCGCCCTGGTCACCCTGCTGGCGTTGCTGGCGATGAGCCGGCGCGCCGCGCTCAGCCAAACAGCCGCTTGACCGTGCGGCTGAGCCAGCCGCCCTGTTCGTGTTCGCGCGCGAACTTGTTCAGGTGTGCCTTGACCGCCGGCGCGTAGGCCTGGTCGTCGCCGCGGATGTGGTTGAACAGCCAGCGCGACAGCATGTTGCGCAGCTCGTCGGTCACGTCTTCGCCCGCCTGGAAACGCATCCGGTATTCGAGCACGCGCTTGCCGAAGATTTCATGCACGCGCTTGTGCGCGGCGCAGAACGGGTAGCCGGCTTCCTCCATCAGCTCTTCTTCGAACGCGAAGTGCGACATCGTGTAGTCGATCAGCTCGTCGATCACCTCCGCCACCGCCAGCCGGTGCATGCTGGTCTGCGCTGCGTGCAGATGGTTGAGCATCTCCACGATCCGCATATGCTGGTGGTCGATGACGTCGATCCCCGTGTTGAGATCGTCCTGCCAGACCAGTACTGCCATGTCGCGCTCCCTGTGCGATTGCCTTCGGGAGTCACTCTAGGCAGGGGCCTGCGCCCCTGCGTTGATCTGGATCAAGGCACCGCTTCGGCGACCCGGGCGGGGGTGGCGCTGTTGGTGCTGCTGACCCGGTTGCGGCCGCCCGCCTTGGCCAGATACAGCTGGCGGTCGGCTTCGGAAATGAGCAGGTGCAGCGAGTCGCGCTGCGGGCTCAGGCAGCACACGCCGATGCTGACGGTCATGCGCAGGATGGTCGGGCCCAGGTGCACCTGCAGCGAGGCGATGCGCTGGCGCAGGATCTCGAAGTAGCCCAGCGCCTCGTCTTCTTCCAGGCCGGGTACCAGCAGGCAGAATTCCTCGCCACCGAAGCGGGCGATCAGGTCCTGGTCGCGGGCATGGTCGGCCACGGTTGCGGCGACCGCGCGCAGCGCGTCATCACCGGCTTCGTGGCCGTAGGTGTCATTGATGTGCTTGAAGTGGTCGATGTCGATCATCGCCACGGCGACCTTTTCGCCGCTGTGCTGCAGTGCCGGCAGCTGGCGCTGGCTCTGCTCCAGGAAGCAGCGGCGGTTCGGCAGGCCGGTCAGGAAGTCGCGCGTGGCCAGGTCCTGCAGGGTGCCGATGAGTTCCAGCTGATCGACGTTCTGCGAGACACGGCAGAAGAATTCCTCGCGCGAGAACGGCTTGCGCAGGAAGTCATTCGCCCCGTTCTTCAGGAAGCGCGGAATCAGCGTCTGGTCGGTGTTGCCGGAAATGCCGATCACCGCGACCTTGTCGCGGGAACGCAGGGTCCGCAGGCGGCGGGTGAACTCCACCCCCTCCATGCCGGGCATTTCCTGGTCCACCACCGCCAGACGGATGGCCGGGTGCGCTTCGATCGCCTTCAGGCCCTCAGCCCCATCGGCCGCTTCGTAGACATCGTGACCGTACATGCGCAGCAGTGACGCGGCATACATGCGTGCCGACATCGAGTCGTCCACCACCAGCGCCGCAATGCGGCGGTTGCGCTCCAGCCGCTGCACCAGCCACACCAGGTAATCGACGCTGCCGGGGGTGTTCTTCAGTACGTAGTCGATGATCTGCTGCTGCAGCACGCGCTTGCGCAGGTCTTCGTCGTACACGCCGCTGACCACCACCGTGCGCAGCCCGCGTGACAGGAAGAAGTCGACCACCTGGTCGCGGTCGCCGTCGGCCAGCACCAGGCCGGTCAGCACCAGGAACCAGCCGCCTTCTTCATCCAGCAGGCGCCCGGCCTCGGCCAGGCTGGTGGCCACCGACACCGGCAGTTCCAGCCGCTGCTCGATGGCTTCCTTCAACATGGTGGTGAATGTGCGCGAGTTCTCCACCAGCAGAATGCGCTGGGGGAGTGCATCACCGGGGCTGCTGTCAAAAGCGCCCTGCAACAGTGCCGGCATGTTTGGTTCGCTCGATTCCGGGTGGTTCAGGTTTGGTAGCGGCCGGCGGGCGGGGGACTTTAGGGGCAAATTCTGAATCTGCGCAGGCTTTCACATTTCTCACGGAAGCTCACGAAGTGAGTCGCGCAACGTGTTGCCGCGCGAAGCGCAACCACGCGGGGCGTGGCGCTACGGGTTGCCTGGCAGCTCCACCGACCACACGGGAACCTTGCCGTCGTCGTACAGCACCAGCGAAAAGCGTGGATTGCGATAGATGACAATCGGCACCGCGTCTGGCGAGGTCTTCAACCGCCACGACGGCAGCGAGGTGCGTGCGGATACCGCGCCTGCCGGAATCGCCCAGAACAGATGGCCGGCATTGGCGAAGTACACGAGTACCCGGCCGGTTGCGTCCTTGACCTGGTAGTACGCGATTTCGTCGCTCTGGAACCCGCACACGCGTAAGTCGTCCACCGTCACGCCGGTTGCCTCCACGGGGCCTTTGAATGTCCGCGCGGCACGGAAGCCGTGGTCGTCGCGTGAAATAAAGGCTAATCCGGCGTGTGGCTGACGGCTTTGAAACGATTCTGATATTCGCGCTACGACGCGATCGCAACCCGCACCGGCTCCCGCAGCACCACGCGGATGCAGCCACCCCGGCTTTCGATCCGACCGTCATAGGCGCGAATGCGCGCGCTGAGCCGCTCAATCGCAAGCACGGTGGTCGCCGTGGTCAGGGTCTGCGCTGGATCCAGCAGCCGCAGGCTCATCACCAGGCCCTGCATGCTGCGCTGGCGACCGCAGCGCACGCGAACCCGCAGTTGCCCCGGCTCATGCTCGAGCAGCAATGACACCGCATCGGTCAGTGTGCGATACGCGGCCAGCTGCAGGTCCACGCTCAAGCGGCACGGATCACCACCGAAGCGCGGCGACAGCACACGGTAGCTGCGTTCCCACTCCTGGCTGATGCCGCCGGTCTGCAACGCCAGGTACAGGCCGATCTGCTCCAGCGCGGCGGGGTACACCATGCTGGCCTGCGCGCGGAACTGCCGCGAGCAGACATCGGCCGTGTGCAGCAGGCTGTCGGCCAGTCGGGTGTAACCGTGTGCCCTGAGCCACTGCACCATCTGCGCGTGTGACAGATCAACGCCTTCACCTACCTGGCGCATCTGCTGGGCACGGTGACGCAAGGCCACTTCACTGGCATGCAGGGCAGCGCGTGACTGTGCCAGCACCTGCTGTTCGCTGCGCGCGCGCGTCCGGTATTGACGGTGGTAGTAGCTGAGACTGGCTCCCAGACTGAGCAGCGCCACACCGTACAGGGAAAAGTGTTGTTGCCAGGCGTAGGTCGCGGGGTCAAAGGAGCCCGGCAGGCCGGTGCTGTGCATGGTGACGGCAGTGGCAACGCTCCAGACCGGTACCGCAACCGCCGCGCCACGCCAGCCATGCAGCACGGTCAACGCAATGGCGGGCAGGGCCATGAGCAGCAGCAGGCCAGCGCGCAGTGCCCGGGCGTCGGCTGGCAGCAGGGCAGCGGCAAGCCCCATCCCCAACAGAATGCAGGTTGCCGCCGCCGTGCGCGGTCTGACCCGGGGCCAGCGCGCATCCGACGTGCGACGTATCCACAGCAGTGCAAGCGGAGCCAGGGTCAGAATCGCAGTGAAGTCGCCAATCAGGTAAACGGTGGCCTGCTGCAGGACCGGTGCGTCGGGTGGTGTCGGCCACAGCAGGTGCACCGCCAGCAGCTTCAGCACGCAGGTCAGCGTGGCTGCCAGCGCGGCCACCGACGGCAACCACAGTTCGTTGCGGGCCGCGATCATGCGGCGGTGCAGGTGCACCACGGCCATGACGGTGGGCATCAGCACCGCCGATCCGGCCACCGCCCAGGCCAGCCCGTAGCTGTCCACCATCGGCGCGCGCAGGCGTGCGAAGTACGCGTACTCACCCAGCAGCAGATACGGCCACAAGCGCGGCGGCACCACAATCAGCGCGGCCACCCGCAGCCCGGCGGGCAGGAAGAACTGATCCACCGACAGGTGCCACAGCCCCCAGCAGGCCACGGCGTACACCCCGGCCAGAACCAGTCCCTGCTTCACATTGCCTGACTTCATGTTGCGTCCCGTCGTTCCATTCCAGAGTCACCACAACACATCACGCAGCTTGTACCAGGACATCGCCGCCACCAGCAGTGGCGTGCGCAGCAGCCGGCCACCGGGGAAGCGACGGTGCGGAATCCGTGCGAAGGCGTCCAGGCGTTCATTCTGCCCGGCAATGGCGGCGGCGATCACCTCGCCGGCCAGGCCAGTGGCAGCCACGCCGTGTCCGGAGAACCCCTGCGCGAAGTAGATGTCCGGGGTCAGCCGGCCCCAATGCGGGGCACGGTTGCGGGTGATGTCGACGAATCCGCCCCACACCTGTTCCAGCCCGACATCGCGCAGCTGCGGGAACACGTGATGCATGCGCCGGGTCATGACCCCGCGCAGGCCGGGCGGGGGCAGGGCGGAGTAGCTGGCGCGGCCGCCGAACAGCAGCCGGTGGTCGGCACTCAGCTTGAAGTAGTCCAGTGCCCAGCTGACATCGGCAACGGCCATGTCATTACCGATCAGGCTGCGCGCACGCGCCTCGCCCAGTACCGGCGTGGCCCCGATGTACGTGCCCACCGGCATGATCCGCGATTCCAGCTCAGGGGCGATGCCACTCAACAGGGCATTGCCGGCGATCACCACCTGGGCGGCGCGCACGCTGCCCTCGGCGGTACGTAGCTGGGGCTGCGGGCTGCGCACCAGCTGCTGCACCGGGCTGGCTTCGTGTATCACCACGCCCAGTCCTTCGGCGGCCCGGGCCAGGCCCTGGGCATAGGCCAGCGGGTGCAGGTGGCCACTGACGCCGTCGAACATCGCCCCGCGATAGCGCGGACTGTCCAGCTGCCCGCGCAGCTGCTCGCGGCTCCACCATTGCAGCGGGTAGTCGTAGTGTTCCACCAGCCGCTGCATGCCACGCTGCAGCTCGCGCTGCTGGCGGGCATTGATCGGCACGCTGGCGTGGCCATCGCGCCAGTCGCAGGCGATCTGGTAGCGCTGCAGGCGGTGCCGCAGCAGCGCCATGCCCTCGCGGGAATAGTCGAACAGGCTGCGGGCCGCGGATCTGCCGACCAGCCGCTCCAGCGTGTCCACTTCGCAACCAAAGCCGACAATGGCCTGGCCCCCGTTCCGGCCGGAGGCTCCCCAGCCGACGCGCTGGGCTTCGAGCACGGTCACCCGGTAACCGCGCTCGGCCAGCGCCAGTGCGGCGGACAGCCCGGTGTAGCCCGCCCCCAGAATGCAGACGTCTGCCTGCGTGTCGCCGCGCAGCGGCGGGCGCAACGCCGCTTCCGGCACGCTGGCGGCGTACCAGCTGGGCGCATGCGCCTGCCCGGCAGGGCGTGCCAGGGTCATGCGACGGGGGCAGGGGAACGGCTCATGCGGACAGCATGCCAGCATCCAGCGCGAAGGTGAGGTCAGCGCGGTGACGGTTGCGTGGCTCGCCCGGGCGGGGTTACCGTGCCGGACATGACCACCCGACCGCGCCCGCGAAAACCCGCCACCACCGCGCGCAGGACCGCCGCCGCATCGACGGCACCGGAAGAGAGTGCCTTGCTGCGCTGGCTCAAGGAGCGTCGCATCACCGAGGTGGAGTGCCTGGTGCCGGACATCACCGGCAATGCACGCGGCAAGATCATTCCCGCCGACAAGTTCTCGCACGACTACGGTACGCGGCTGCCCGAGGGCATCTTCGCCACCACCGTCACCGGCGAGTTTCCGGATGACTATTACGAGCTGACCTCGCCCTCCGACTCGGACATGATCCTGCGCCCGGACCCGGACACCGTGCGCATGGTGCCGTGGGCCACCGACCCGACCGCGCAGGTCATCCACGATTGCTACACCAAGCACGGCGAGCCACACGAACTGGCACCGCGCAACGTGCTGCGGCGGGTGCTTGATGCCTACGCCGAACTGGGCCTGCGCCCGGTGGTCGCGCCGGAACTGGAATTCTTCCTGGTGCAGAAGAACACCGATCCGGACTTTCCGCTGCTGCCCCCGGCCGGGCGCTCGGGCCGCCCGGAGACCGCGCGGCAGTCGTACTCGATTGACGCAGTGAACGAGTTCGACCCGATCCTGGACCTGATGTACGACTACTGCGATGCAATGAAGCTGGACGTGGATACGCTGATCCACGAATCCGGCGCGGCGCAGCTGGAAGTCAATTTCACCCACGCCAACGCGATGGACCTGGCCGACCAGGTGTTCCTGTTCAAGCGCACCATGCGCGAGGCGGCGATGCGTCACGGCGTGTACGCCACCTTCCTGGCCAAGCCGATGGAAACCGAGCCGGGTAGTGCGATGCATATCCACCAGAGCCTGTTGCGGATCAGCGACGGCCATAACGTGTTCAGTGGCGATGCGGGCGGTGAAGAGTTCAGCCCGATCTTCGGGCACTACCTGGCCGGCCTGCAGAAGTACGTGCCGATGGCGATGGCCTTCTTCGCCCCGAACGTGAATTCCTACCGCCGGCTGGTGTTTGGCGAGGTGTCGCCGAGCAATGTGCACTGGGGTTTCGACAACCGCACCTGTGGCCTGCGGGTGCCGATGGACACGCAGGAAAACATGCGTGTGGAAAGCCGCTTCGCCGGTTCGGACGCCAATCCGTACCTGGCCATGGCCGCCACGCTGGCGGCAGGACTGCTGGGTATCCGCGAGCAGGGTGCGCCGACCGCACCGGTCAGTGGCAGCGCCAAGGAGCTGGGCTACGACCTGCCACGCTCGCTGGGCGAGGCCCTGGACGGACTGGAAGGCTGTCCCGCCCTGCAGCAGATGCTGGGCGAGCGCTTCTGCCGGGCCTATGTGTCGGTCAAGCGCAAGGAATACGAGACCTTCTTCCGGGTCATCAGCTCCTGGGAGCGCGAGTTTCTGCTGCTGAATGTGTAGCCGCCGGCGTTCCGGGCTGGGAAAATGCGGACATCGCCGTTAGGCTGACCCCGTTCCTGCCGGTCCACCCGGTTCCCCCACTTTGCTTCGACCCGTGGAGACCCCGATGAAGCTGCGAATCCTGACCCTCGGCATTGCCGTTTCCCTGCTCAGCGCCTGCGGTGGCGGTGCCAAACAGGAAGACAGCAAGGTGCTCAACGTCTACAACTACAGCGACTACATCGCCGAAGACACCATTCCGAACTTCGAGAAGGCCACCGGCATCAAGGTGACCTACGACGTGTTCGACAGCGATGAGATGGTGGAAACCAAGCTGCTGGCCGGCGACAGCGGCTACGACGTGGTCGTGCCCACGCTCAACTTCTTCGGCCGCCAGATCCAGGCGGGGGTGTTCCTGCCGCTGGACAAGAGCAAGATCCCGAACCTGGCCAATCTTGATCCGGAAATGATGAAGCGCATCGCGCAGCAGGATCCGGACAACAAGTACGGCGTGCCGTACATGATCGGCACCACCGGCATCGGCTACAACGTGGACATGCTGAAGGAGCGTTTCGGTGGCAGCACCGACATCGCCAACAGCTGGGACCTGGTGTTCAAGCCGGAAAACATCGCCAAGATGAAGGACTGTGGGATTACGATCCTCGATACCCCGGCCGACATGATTCCGATCGCGCTGCACTATCTGGGTGAAGATCCGCACAGCCACGACCCGGCGGTGATCCAGAAGGCGGCCGATCTGCTCAAGAGCATCCGCCCGTACGTGCAGCAGTTCCACTCCTCGCAGTACGTGGGGTCGCTGGCCAACGGCGGCACGTGCCTGGTGGTGGGCTGGTCGGGCGACATCATCCAGGCCCGTGATCGTGCCGAGGAAGCCGACAACGGCGTGACCGTGGCCTATTCGATCCCGAAGGAAGGCGCACCGCAGTGGTTCGACATGCTGGCCATTCCGAAGGATGCCAAGCATCCGGAAGCGGCCTACGCCTTCATCAACTACCTGCTGGACCCGAAGGTCGCCGCAGCCAACACCAACTTCATCCACTACGCCAACCCGGTCGGTGCCGCCACGCCGCTGGTGGACGAAGCGATCCGTAACGATCCCACCATTTATCCGCCGGCTGACGTGGCCGCGAAAATGTTCACCTACTCGATCAACCCGCCGGAGGTGGACAAGCTGTACACCCGCCTGTGGACGGACGTCAGAACCGGGCGGTGAGGTCATCAGCGGATAACGTCTGCGGGCATGCCGACGGGCATGCCGACGGGTGTGCCGACGGGTATTCCGGCGGGTATTCCGACGGGTATTCCGACGGGTGTGCCGACGGGTAGAGTCGGTCGATAGACGACTGCCGATAGGGTGGCCGCGTCCGGTAACGCATGGCCATTGAACCGAGCGACGTTTTCGTTCCGTGGTCATGCCCCAATGCAGCACCGACCGTCATCGGCGGTCGACTGTCGTGCGACCCTACCGGCATCCCCGGCATGCCCGGCATCCCCGGCATTCCGGGCATTCCGGGCATTCCGGGCATTCCGGGCGTTCCGGGCGTTCGGAGAGATCGGAGCATTCGGGGCATTCGGGGCATTCGAGGCAATCGTGGCATTCCGACCCGACCCGACCCGACCGGCGCAGCGGCAGACTGTCAACCGCCCAACCGGCCGGTTCCGTCATCCCCCCGTTGGCCAGAGGCCGCTAGAATGGGCTGCCCACGTCCCGTAGCCGCGCCTGGAGCTGCTGCCCATGTCCTTTGAAGCCAAGCCGGAAGGCGAGGTCATCCCGGTCCTGGAGCCGGGTTATCTGTCCATCCGCGCGCTGCGCAAGGAATTCGACGGGTTCCTGGCCCTCGACGACGTCAACCTGGATGTCCGCAAGGGCGAGATTTTCGCCCTGCTGGGCGGGTCGGGCAGCGGCAAGTCGACCCTGCTGCGCTGCCTGGGCGGCTTCGAGACGCCCACGGCCGGCAGCATCGACCTGGACGGGCAGCGCATCAACGCGCTGCCGCCGTACCAGCGGCCGATCAACATGATGTTCCAGTCCTATGCGTTGTTCCCCCATATGACGGTGGAGCAGAACATCGCCTTCGGCCTGAAGCAGGACGGCCTGTCGCGCGACGCCATCCGCAAGCGGGTCGGGGAAATGCTGGACCTGGTGCAGCTGGGCAAACTGGCCAAGCGCAAGCCGCACCAGCTGTCCGGTGGCCAGCAGCAGCGCGTGGCGCTGGCCCGCTCGCTGGCCAAGGGCCCGAAGCTGCTGCTGCTGGACGAGCCGATGGGCGCACTGGACAAGAAGCTGCGCTCGCAGATGCAGTTGGAGCTGGTCTCGATCATCGAGAACTCCGGCGTCACCTGCGTGATGGTTACCCACGACCAGGAAGAGGCCATGACCATGGCCACCCGCATCGCGGTGATGGACGCCGGCTGGATCCAGCAGGTTGGCAAGCCCGATGAAATCTACGAACAGCCGGCCAACCGGTTCGTGGCCGGCTTCATCGGTTCGGTGAACCTGTTCGAGGGCGTGATCGATGAGGACCTGCCCGAGTATGTCACCGTGCGTACGCCGCTGTTCCCGGCCCCGATCTACGTCGCCCACGGCATTACCTGCTATGAAGGGCAGGAGGTGGCGTTCGCGCTGCGTCCCGAGAAAGTGATGATCGGCAAGGACGAGCCGGAAGGGGCGACCAACAAGGCCCAGGGCGTGATCGAAGACATCGCCTATTTCGGCAGCCACTCGGTCTATCACGTGCGCCTGCCCAGCGGGGCCAAGGTGCTGTCCAACTTCGCCAACTCGCAGCGTTGGGCCAGTGATGGCCTGACCTGGGGCGATGCGGTGTGGGTGCACTGGCGCGACAACGACGGCGTGGTGCTCACCGCATGAACGCCACCGGGCTCAAGCGCTGGCTGCCGGGCACCCGCAGTGCGGTGATCGCCGCGCCGTACCTGTGGCTGCTGCTGTTCTTCGCGGTACCGTTCGCGATCATTCTGATGATCTCCTTCGCCCGTACCCAGGTCGGCTCGCCGCCGTACACCTGGCTGCTGGAATACGTGGACGGGGCGTTTTCGCTCAAGCTCAACCTGGGCAGCTATGTCGCGCTGGTGAAGGACAGCCAGTACGTGCTCGCCTACCTGAGTTCGATCAAGATCGCGGTGATCGCCACGCTGCTGACGCTGCTGATCGGCTACCCGA
>DGLB01000022.1:0-29976 GCA_002387845.1 Stenotrophomonas maltophilia
CGCGAGCCAGGGAAGGCATTCAATGTCACTGCGATACCAGCCCAAGGTCGGCGAAATCGTCGAATGCGATTTCGGACAGTTTCCCGATCCTCCGCTGTCGCCGCCCGCGAATGGCCGGATCCCCAATGAAATGCGCAAGCGGCGGCTGTCGGTCGTGCTCAACGGGCGGCTGCCGAACGGCTGTGTGCTGGTGGTCCCGCTCTCGTCCTCGCACAACCCCGATGCGGTGCGCCGGGGATTTCACGTCCACCTGCCGTCTGCGCTGGTGCCGGTCACCCACGCATACGACCCGCGCGACCGCTGGGCAATTGCCGAGTGCGTGAACCACGTGGCCCGCGCGCGCCTGCACCCACTTCGTGACCGCAACGGGCCCCTCAGCGTGCACCTGCCGCGCGAGGTGGTGACGGCCATCCAGACGGCGGTCCTGCGCAGTTGCAGCGGCTTGTCGCTGCTGGTGCCGGTGGACGCCGCTGTTGCCGAGGCCGAGCCTGCCTGAACAGGCGCGACCCAGTGGTTTGACGGCACGAGCGGGCTGCGCTAGGATCGCTGCATTGGCCTTTGAGCCCTTTGCTGCACCTATTTGGCCTTGAGCCATGAAAAAGCCCCGCTTGCGGGGCTTTTTCTTTTTCCGTTCATGGGGATGACGCGCATGGCGCGTCGCTACGCAGTGTCCATCCCGTGCGGCATGCTGTTCCTTCCTTGGATTGGAGTGGATGCATGGGCAGCTCGGAAGGCAACGACCGCAGGATCGATAACATTGAGTTCAACGTCAGCGACATCGCCCGCAGCAAAGCGTTCTATGGCGGGGTGTTTGACTGGACTTTCACCGACTTTGGGCCCGGTTACACCGAGTTCGACGATGGCCGGTTGAAGGGCGGCTTCACCACCGATGGCCCGGTACGCGCGGGCGGCCCGCTGGTGATTCTGTACGCGGATGATCTGGACGCCACGCAGCAGCGGCTGGAAGCGGCCGGCGCAGAGATCTCCACGCCGGCGTTCGATTTCCCGGGCGGCCGGCGGTTCCATTTCCGCGACCCGGACGGGTATGAGCTGGCGGTGTGGACCGCGCGGGGATAACCGTCAGTCGCGGGCGACCTGGAAGCCGGCGAACGACTGGGTCACCGGCATCACTTCGAGGCGGTTGATGTTCAGGTGTGCCGGCAGGCTGGCAACCCAGAAGATCTGCTCGGCGATGTCCTCGGCCGTCATCGGGTTGGCCCCGCTGTACAGCTTGTCCGACGCCGCCTGGTCGCCATGCGTGCGGACCACGGTGAATTCGGTTTCGGCCATGCCCGGTTCAATCGTGGTCACGCGCACACCGGTGCCGTGCAGGTCGGCGCGCAGGCCCAGCGAGAACTGGCTGACGAAGGCCTTGGTGCCGCCGTAGGCGTTGCCGCCCGGGTACGGATAGACGCCGGCGACCGAACTGATGTTGATGATCGCGCCCTTGCGCTGCACCAGCTGGGGCAGCAGGCGGTGGGTCAGGGTCACCAGCGCGGTGACGTTGGTGTCGATCATGGTGCGCCAGTCCTCCAGCGAGGCGCTCTGGGCCGGGGCGGTGCCCTGGGCCAGGCCGGCGTTGTTGACCAGCAGGTCGATGCCGGCGAACTCAGCCGGCAGCGCGGCCAGCGCCGCTTCCATCGCGGCGCTGTCACGCACATCGAAGGCGGCCGCGTGCACCAGGCCCGGATAGGCGTCCACCAGCGGCTGCAGGCGCTCGGCGCGGCGGCCGGTGGCAATCACGCGCCAGCCGGCCTTGGCGAAACAATGGACGGCAGCGGCACCAAAGCCGGACGTGGCACCGGTGATCAGGGCAGTACGGGTCATCGCGGGTCTCCGTGAGAAGTCCCGCCCATTTTCGCACTGGATGAACGCGCGTGGGTTGCCGGGGCTGGCGGACTCAGCGGATGCGGAACACACGCGCCTTGGGCAGGTCTTCGTGCACCTGCAGGAACCAGCGCCCGGCAATGCCCGGCACCACCACGATGGCCGGGTTGCTGACCGGCTGCTTGAGCTTCATTTCACCCTTGAGCACGTGCCACTGCTGGCCGTTGTCGAGGCTGAACACGGTACCGGGCTGCCAGCCTTCGATGGTTCCGGTGGCATGGGCTTCGATGGGGCCTTCGTCCAGGCCGGCGAACATCGGGGCCGCCGCAGGAACGGGTGCGGAGGCAGGTGCAGCCGCCACGGCAGCGGCCGGAACCCGCTGCTCCGCCTCGCGCAGCAGGCGATTCAGGGTCTGCAGCTGGGCCGGGGTGAGCCCGACCTCGGCCAGCGCCTGCGCATCCACGCGCTGCTCAATGGCCACATACGGGGCCTGTGCGGCGGCCGATGCAGCCAGCCAGACCATGCCCACACCTGCCAGAACCTGCCACCTGCGCATTGCCTGCTCCACCTGGAATTGATGCCTGAGGCCGGCACTGTGCTTCACTTTCATGGCAGCCAGATGACAGCCGTCATCACCCCGGCCGGGGCTGCGCGCGCACCCGGGGTAAAATGGTGGCCAGCCGCGCAGCCGCGCCGGCGGTACTGGAACCCCCATGATCAACAACGATGTACTGCGCAGCATCCGCTACATGCTCGACCTGAGCGACACCATGGTCGCCAACACCTGTGCCCTGGCCGACCCGGCGTTCGTGGTGGACCCGGCCGACGTGGCCGGTTGGCTGCGCAAGGAAGACGAGGCCGGCTTCGTTGCCTGCGATGACCGCAGCCTGGCGCACTTCCTGGATGGGCTGATCGTGCACTACCGCGGCCGCGACGAAAGCCAGCCGCTGCGGCCGGTGGAAAAGCGCATCACCAACAACCTGGTGCTGAAGAAGCTGCGCGTGGCCTTCGAACTGAAGGACGTGGACATGCATGCCATTTTTGAGAGCGCGGGCTTCCCGGTGTCCAAGCCGGAGCTTTCCGCGTTGTTCCGCCAGCCTGACCACAAGAACTACCGGGCCTGCGGTGACCAGATGCTGCGCAATTTCCTGAAGGGACTGACCCTGCGCGTTCGTGGTTGATTCGCATGCACCGCTGAGCCGCTGGCAGGTGTTGCTGATGGCCTTCGCCACGGGTGTGGCGGTGGCCAGCAACTATTACGCCCAGCCGCTGCTGCACACCATCGCCGAGTCCCTGGATATCAGTTTTGCGCGGGCCGGCATGCTGGTCACCGCCGCACAGCTCAGCTACGGGCTGGGGGTGATCCTGCTGGTTCCGCTGGGCGACATGTTCGAGCGCCGTCGGTTGATCGTGGTGATGTCGCTGCTGTCGGCCGCCGGCCTGGTGATCAGCGCGCTCAGCCAGCACTTCCTGTGGCTGGTGGTGGGCACCGCGCTGACCGGGCTGTTCTCGGTGGTGGCGCAGGTGCTGGTGCCGTTCGCGGCGACCCTGGCGCGACCGGAAGAGCGCGGCCGCGTGGTCGGCGTGATGATGAGCGGACTGCTGCTGGGCATCCTGCTGGCGCGCACGGTCGCCGGCGCGCTGTCTTCACTGGGCGACTGGCGCACGGTTTACTGGATGGCGGCCGGGGCGATGGTGCTGACCACGCTGGCGCTGTACCGCACCCTGCCCCGCTTCCATGAGCACGCCGGCCTGGGCTACTTCGCACTGCTGCGCTCGATTGGCACCTTGTTCGCGGAGGAGCCGGTGTTCCGCCTGCGCACCCTGCTGGGCGCACTGAGCTTTGCGATGTTCGCCATCTTCTGGACGCCGTTGGCGTTCCTGCTGGCGGCCGAGCCCTACGGGTACAGCGACGCCACCATCGGGCTGTTCGGCCTGGTCGGTGCGGCGGGCACGCTGGCAGCCGGCATCGGCGGACGCCTTTCCGACCGGGGCAAGGCAGGCCTGGCGACCACGGTGGCGCTGGTGCTGCTGGCGGGTTCGTGGCTGCTGCTGGGGTTCTCCGTACATTCGCTGATCGCCCTGCTGGCCGGCGTGATCGTGCTCGACCTGGCCGCGCAGCTGTTGCATGTCAGCAACCAGAACGTGGTGTTCGCCTTGCGCCCGGAAGCGCGCAACCGGCTCAATGCCGGCTACATCACCGGGTACTTCGTCGGTGGCGCGCTGGGTTCGCTGGTGTCGGCGCAGATGTACCAGCGCTTCGGGTGGACCGGCGTATGCCTGACCGGCGCGACCGTGGCCATGACGGCGTTGCTGGCCTGGGGCCTGCGAAAGCGTTGAACGGGGTCGCCGGGCACAGGCCCGGCGCACCCCTGGGTGGCGACTCAGAACGTGGTCTGGATCGCGAACTCCACCCGTGAACCGGCGTTTTCACCGAACAGGCGCTTGCCTGCATGGTCGGTGTCATGCGCGGTCAGGCGCAGCTCCCACGGGCCGTGCACCTTCCAGATGGCGCTCAGCTGAGCGTGCAGGTAGTCGTCGGCGTACGCCTTGTCCAGGAAGTACTGGCCCACGGCCCCTTCGATGCGCCACTGGTCGTTGATCGGGAAGCGCGCGCCCAGCTGGGCATAGGTGCCGGTGGTATCCGATGCCAGCGCGTTGTCGGACACGCCCACGCTCAGCCAGTAGTTGCCCTTCCAGGTGACGGTGCTGTTGAGCTCGGTCCAGTCAAGGTCCACGTCGGTGGACGGGTACAGGTAATGGGTCAGGTTGACGTCCAGCGCCCAGTCTTCGGAGAGTGAACCGCCCCAGCCGGCGACGACGTCGAACTCGCTGCGTGCACCCGCATCCGGTTCGAACGACACTCCCGAGCCCCACACCGAGGCATACCAGCCCGATTCGCTGCTGAGCTTGACCCCGGCCTGCACGGTCGGGTCTTCCCGGGTCTGCGAGCTGCCGCGCCAGACATAGTCGGTGGTCAATGTCGCGTTTCCGTCCACGCCGGCCAGCGCCGAACCACTGATTGCCAGGCCGATCACCAGCGCCCCCATGCGGCGCATCGTGCGCCCTGCTACCTGCTTCACCACGTTGCAACACTCCAGAGAACGGCCGCGCCGTTGAAGCGGACAGTCTGGGGAGCCTGCGCATAAAGGAGCCATGCCCGCGCCCGCGGGACGGCGCAAATTCCACGTAAAAGCCGCAACGGAGTCTTCAGCACGCGCGCGCTATCATGGCCACCTTGAACCCTGCAGCGAGAACCACGTGGACGCGATCCTGACCCCGGTGTCGATTGGCGAACTGATCGACAAGATCACCATTCTGGAAATCAAGGCCGAGCGCATCACCGATGCCGGCAAGGTCGCCAATGTCCGCACCGAACTGGACGGCCTGCTGCCGCTGTGGCACCAGCAGCTGTCGGCACAGCCGGGCCTGGACGCGCTGAAGTCGCAGCTGAAGGTGATCAACGAACGCATGTGGGAGATCCAGGACCGCCTGCGCGACAAGGAAGCCGCCCAGACCTTCGACGACGACTTCATCCAGCTGGCCCGCGGTGTCTATGGCACCAACGGCGAACGGGTAAAAGTGAAGAACGAGATCAACCGCATCGCCGGCTCGCAGCTGGTGGAAGAAAAGCAGTACCAGGGCGAGTGATGCATTGCGCGGACACGCATGGCGTGTCCCTACGCACGCACAAAAAAGGCCCGGCACATGGCCGGGCCCCAGGGACCACGCCGGACGGGCCGTGGTCCAGCGATCAGGCGCCGCTTACCAGCTGAAGCGCGGGCCGACCGACCATTCCTTGTCACCGTGGCGGTCCATCTTGAGGTCGCCGCTCAGGCCCCAGTTCTGGTTGAGCTTCACCTGGCCACCGAGGCGACCGTAGAACTGGCCGTCCGGATTGATGCCGTGCTTCTTGCTGTAGTCCTCGTAACCGGCCATGGCATAGACCTCGGCGTGCTGGCCGAAGGCGGTGCGGATGCCGGCTTCAGCGCTGTAGCCGTTGAAGTCCAGACCGTGGCGCGGGTCAAACTTGTTGTAGGCCACGCGGCCGACGAAGTCGGTGCTGCTGCCGATTTCCTGGTTGTAGCCCACGCCGACGCGCCACTGGTCAATCTTGAAATCGCCGATGTCGGTCTTCTGCTGGTTGAACTCGCCGAAGGCGTGCACGTTCGGCAGGAAGCCGTAGGAACCCTTCACGCCCCAACCGTCAGCCTTGCCGCCATCGGCGTCGGTTTTGACGTAGTTGCCTTCGGCGTAGTTGTAGGACAGGCCTTCAGCGGCCGAAGCGGTGAACGGGAGAGCGGCAACCAGGGCCAGCGCAATCAGGGAATTCTTCATGGGGGTACATCCTTTAATTCTTGTTTTTCGTGCAGTGGCGACATCTGCTGCTGCATCGCGGATGTAAATTTGCCGTTATTCGGCACAACGCCCCCTGAAGTCGGACGCATTCAACACGCTGAATTTTTGGGATGTATTCAGCCGCGGACGAGTACACGCGGGTGCGCGAATGAAGGAGCGCTGGTCACGACGATACCCTTGCGGGGCGTCACGCGCTGGGGAAGCCGCTCTTGGGGAGTAGTCGGCTAACGCGTCCAATCTCCGTATTGCACCGGGGCCAACGCAGCTCAGGCGTCGAACTGCAGGTCACAGTGAGTGAGCATCCTGCCCGGCCCGCTCATATTGATCGGGATTCTCCAAGTCTCATATCAGGATATTCCTCACCGCGCCTAGGAATTTTCTGACCCCATTTACGCCGCAGTGCAGCGGGAAACTCAGTTAACACCTTGATTCCATTTTGATTACCACCGGTTACCGGGCATTCGTCACAGTATCGGGACAGGGCAGACGGCACGGTCGATTTTCGTCGCGCTGGCGCGTCGTGGTTTTTGAAGGTGCCCATGTTGGCGCACCCGCTCCCAACCGGAGGCTACTCATGTCGTATGTAGACGGATTCGTACTGGCGGTTCCCACGGCCAACAAGGAGAAGTTCATCAAGCACGCCAACGAAGGCGATTCAGTGTTCATCGAATTTGGTGCGTTGCGCGTGCTGGAGTGCTGGGCCGACGACGTACCGCGCGGAAAGCTGACCGACTTTTTCGGCGCGGTGAAAGCGACGGACGATGAGACCGTGGTGTTTTCCTGGATCGAGTGGCCCGATAAAGCCACGCGCGATGCCGGCATGAAGAAAATGATGGACGACCCGCGCATGGACCCGGCCAATAATCCGATGCCGTTTGATGGCAAGCGGATGATCTATGGCGGTTTCGTGCCGATCGTGGTGCTGGAGAAGTAATCCGCAACGGGGTGCCGCCTGGGCGCAGTGCGTGACTGACGTCTCAGCGCGCGGCGCTGTCGTCGTCGCGGTGCGCGATGCCCGCGCCCATGCCGCCCCCCATGCCCACCCCCATGCCGCCGCCGGCACCTCCACCGCCGCCCTTGCCGCCGGCACGGTCGGCGTCGCCTCTGGGCCTGGCACCGGACGGTCGCGCCGGACCCTGTGCGGGAATGCTCACGCTGGGTGGGATGGGCTGCAGGTCCAGCGCTTCACGGATGAAGTCGCGCAGCGAGACCACCAGTTCAGCGGTCTGTACCGGCCGCCCCTGCGCCAATTCGGTGGCCGCGACGGCGGCCAGGCGCACCTGTTCGTCGGTGCCAAGCAGAATGATGTCCGAGAGCGCCGCTTCGACTGCGTCGCGGATACGACGGGCCCGATCGCTGCCGGCATCTGCGGCGGCGTCGCCGTCTTCGGGGGCGCTGCTGGCCGCCTGGCGCAGGTCACGCAGGTGACGCGGGTCGACGTCCAGTGATCCGGTGAAGGAACCGCCCAGGGTTTTATAGGCTGCAATGAGGGTGCGCAGGCGCTCGTTGATCTGCCGGTTTTCGCGCTCGCGCCGCTGCTGCAGGGTCTGCATCACCAGCAGGCGGATACCCACGCCGATCAGGGTGATGACGGCCAGCCCGACCAGGGTCGAGAGCAAGGCCTGCCAGGAGCTGAAGTCCAGTCCGCGCATTGAGAGTCCCCTTTCGCCAGACGCGATGCTGGCACGGCGGGTGTGGCCGCAACGTGGAAACCGCTGCCCGCCCGGAAGGCGGACAGCGGTGGCACGCGATTACTTGCGGGCGCGCTTGGCCGGAGCCTTGCGGACAGCCTTCTTGGCGGTCGCGGTCTTCTTGGCAACGGCCTTCTTGGTGGCAGCGACCTTCTTGCCGACGACCTTCTTGGTCGCAGCGGTCTTCTTGCCGACCACCTTCTTGGCGGCCGCAGACTTCTTGGTCACGGCCTTCTTGGTGGCGGCAACCTTCTTGCCGACAACCTTCTTGGTCGCGGCGGTCTTGCGGGTCACGGCCTTCTTCGAAGCGGCGGCCTTCTTGCCGACCACCTTCTTGGCGGCAGCGGACTTCTTGGTCACGGCCTTCTTGGTGGCGGCGACCTTCTTGCCGACCACCTTCTTGGCGGCGGCGGTCTTCTTGGTCACGGCCTTCTTGGCGGTGGCGACCTTCTTGCCGACGGTCTTCTTGGCCGCCGCGGCCTTCTTGGTCACGGTCTTCTTGGCAGCAGCAGCCTTCTTGCCGGCCGCCTTGGTGGTCTTGGTCACGGCCTTTTCAGCAGCAGCCTTCTTCTTGGCAACCTTCTTGGTCAGGGCAGCGGCTTCAGCCTTGGCGTTGCTCTTGGCGGCTTCCAGCTTCTTCTTGGCGGTGGCCAGGCGCTTGCTGACGGTCTTGGCGGCCTTGTCGGCCTTCTTGGCAACAGTCTTCTCGGCCTTCTTGACGGCCTTCTTGACCTTGGCAACCTGGGTGGTGGCAGCCTTGCGGGCGCGCTTGACGCTCTTCTTCACCGAGGCCACGGCTTCTTCGGCGGTGGTGGCGATGGCTTCGCCCACATTGCCAGCGGTTTCTTTAACGCTTTCGACGCCCTGCGACAGGGACGTCGCCACACCGTTTCCATTGCTCATTTGTTGCCTCCAAGGGGGCTAGGTTGGTCAAATCGCTGGCGATGCTATACCGGCAATGCGAATCGTGGAACGACTTTTGCGCGTTGTCCATGTGCGCGATCAAGGACTTGCCGCCGCCGGCCGTGCGTGCGCGAGCACGCGCATTTCAGCAAACCCCTGAAAAACAGCATCGACATGCGTCATCGACAGGTACACAGCGGCTGTCGCAGGGTCGCCATCAGGCCGCTGCACATGCCGAAAATACCTGCGCCGCGGTCCTGGATACGAAGTACCGAACAGCGGTTTTGCGCGAAACGGATCGATCAACCCACCAACGCGGCGCCGCCATCGCGCGCTCACCCGGCATCGGCGATGGCGTGCGACAGGCTGCCCGATGGGCTGATTTTCATCGCCGGTTTAGGGCCTTGCCCACACACTCATTCAGCTTGGTTTACCGTATACCCACGTTGCTCCCTGCCCTGCCCGTTCCCACGCCGGATCTGCCATGCGCCCGCTGCCCACTCTACTGACGCTTGCCCTTGCCGCCGCCTTCGGTGGATTCGTGGCTTCGGCCATCAACGCCCACCTGGATAACCGCGCCGAAGCCGCGCCGCTGCCGGCCACTGCACTGACCGTGCCGACCACCGCTGCGCTGCCGGCGTCGGTGGCCGGGCAGCCGGTTCCGTCACTGGCCCCGATGCTGGAACGGGTGATGCCGGCGGTGGTCAGCGTCAACACCAAGCAGGTGGTGCGGGTACGCAACCCGTTCTTCAACGACCCGTTCTTCCGCCGCCTGTTCCCGGAAGTGCCGCAGGAACGCATCAACGAATCGCTGGGTTCGGGGGTGATCATCGACGCCGCCGAGGGCCTGGTACTGACCAATCACCACGTCATCGACAACGCCGACGACGTGCAGGTGACCCTGGCAGACGGGCGCACGGTGAAGGCCGAATTCATCGGTTCCGACGCCGATACCGACGTGGCGCTGATCCGCATTCCGGCCGGCAACCTGACCGAGATCAAGCTCGGCGACAGCACCCAGCTGCGCGTCGGCGACTTCGTGGTGGCCATCGGCAACCCGTTCGGCTTCAGCCAGACGGTGACCTCGGGCATTGTCTCGGCGGTCGGCCGCAGCGGCATCCGCGGGCTGGGCTACCAGAACTTCATCCAGACCGACGCTTCGATCAACCCGGGCAATTCCGGTGGCGCGCTGGTGAACCTGCAGGGCCAGCTGGTCGGCATCAACACTGCCAGCTTCAACCCGCAGGGCAGCATGGCCGGCAACATCGGCCTGGGCCTGGCGATTCCCTCCAACCTGGCCCGCGACGTGGTCGACCAGCTGATCAAGCACGGCGAAGTGGTGCGCGGCACGCTGGGCATCGAGAGCCAGAACCTGACCCCGCAGCTGGCGCAGAGCCTGGGCCTGAGCGAAACCCGCGGTGCACTGGTGACCCGCGTGCTGGGCGGCTCCGGTGCGGCCGCCGCCGGGCTGAAGCCGGGTGACGTGGTGGTATCGGCGAACGGACAGCGCGTGGACAGCGCGCAGGCGCTGCACAACATTGAAGGCCTGCAGGCGGTGGGCAGCACGCTGACCCTGGACATCCGCCGCGACGGCAAGGCGCAGCAGCTGAAGGCCACGCTGAAGGAACAGGCGCGTGCGGTCAGCGGTGAGTCGCTGGACCCGCGCCTGGGCGGTGCCACCTTCGCCGACCTGCCCGAGTCGGCGCGTCAAGCCGGCCTGAGCGGCGTGGTGGTCAGCGAGGTCAAGCGCGGCAGCCGCGCGGCCACGAGTGGACTGGCCAGCGGCGACATCATCATCCAGGCCAGCGTCGGCGAGTTCGCCGACCTGGCCAGCTGGCGCGCCAACTTCCAGCAGCGTCCGCAGCAGCTGGTGCTGCGGATCGTGCGCGGCGGGGCCAGCGGTCAGCTGGTGATGCGCTGAACCGGCGTGGTGTACCTTGACGTGCACCACGCAGGCACGTAACACCCTCTACACCCCGGCGATGCTATTGATGGCGTTCGTTGCCGTCGGGGTCATCCGCGGTCACCTTCCCCATCGCATACAGGAGATACACGATGAGCCCCACCAATACCGAGAACCTGAAGGAACACCTGGGTGAAGCCGGTTCGCACCTGAAGTCCGCCGCCAGCGCAGCCGGCAGCTCGATCAAGGGTGCGGCAGGTGCCGCCACGGATGAACTGCGTATCGGCAAAGCCAACGTCAAGGCCGAGCTGTCCGACACCGCCCTTTCCGGCCTGGCTGCTGCCGAGTTCGGCGGTGCCGCCGCCAAGGAACAGGTCGACGCACTGATGGACAAGGGCAAGGACCTGGTCGACAGCGCCGCCGAGCTGATCCGCGAACGCCCGCTGGCTTCGTTCGGCGTCGCCTTCGCCGCTGGCTGGATCATCGCCAAGCTGGCTCGCAGCGGCGGCGACAAGTAATCCGGCGTGAGCGATCAGTCCCAGTTGCCCCCCGACAGTGGCGCGGCAAACCCGCCACCGGACGGTGATGCATACAAGGCTCCCGGCCTGGAAGAGAGCATCCGTGACGTCGGCCAAGCCGGTCGCGCCACGGTGGATTCGGCCAAGCACACGCTGCGTTCGCTGCGGCGGCTGGCGTCGTTCGAGTTCGCGCTGGCCCGCAGCGCGTTCGGGCGGGCGCTGGCCTGGAGCGGGGTGGCGATTGTGTTCGGTGCTTCGGCCTGGCTGCTGCTGGCCGGCACCCTGATCGCGCTGATGCAGCGGTGGGGCCTGTCCTGGTTCCATTCGCTGCTGATCACCTCCCTGCTCAGCCTGGCGGTCACCGGCTACGCGGTCTGGCGGGTGTCGTTCTTCTTCCGCCATACCGGCATGCATGCCACCCGGCGCCAGCTGGCCCGGCTGGGTCTGTTCGACGAGCCGCACGACGACGATCCGGAAGGCCGCGATGACCACACGGAGCGCACGCCATGAAGTTTGAAGCCCTGCGCCAGCGGGTGAAGCGCGCCGAACAGGTGGTGGCGATCCGCAGCCACGAAACCCAGTGCAACTGGTTCACCCTCAGCCAGGCCTGGCGCGAGGGCTGGACGCCGTTGCGCATCATCACCGTGGGCCTGGCCGGTGGCTTCATCGCCGGCAAGCTGGAACCGGGCAAGACCCGTTTCCACGGCGCACGCTGGCTGCAGATGATCGGTTCGGTGTCCAACCTGCTGGCCAGCGCGCAGGCCGCGTTTGCCTCGATGCAGGCCGCCGAGGCCGCCGACACCGCTGAACAGGCCGCTGACAAAGTGGATGGCGCGGCCGACGAGGTGGCACCTGCCGGTGCCCGCGTTCAGCCGCAGCCCGCGCAGGCTGCACCGCGCAGCGCACCGCAACCGCAGCCGGCCGAAGCCGCTACCGACGTTTCAGAGCGGTAAGCAGTAGCATTCCACCCCAACTTGTTCCGCCCGACCGCCGGTTGGGCACCACCTCGCAGGCGATCGGCATGAGCGTTCCGGTGTCTTCTTCTTCCGATTCGATCGTGCCCGCGCCCGACGACGCCGAACCGGCTCCGCCGCAACCGGCTCCGCGCCCACGCGCGGCGATGTCGCTGGTGGTGCTGGCCACGTTGGCCGTCTGCTACACCCTGTGGGCCGCGCAGGACATCATTCTGCCGGTGCTGCTGGCGATGTTCTTCGCCCTGGTGGGCAACCCGATCCTGCGCTTTCTGGGCCGGCTGTGGATTCCACGCTTCCTGGCCGCGGTGCTGGTGATCGGGGTGGGCCTGAGCGGCGCGGCGGCGCTGGGGGTGCAGCTGGTCGGCCCGGCGATGGACTGGGCGCAGGAAGCGCCGCAGCAGCTGCGCAAGGTGGCCCGGCAGGTGCAGAACCTGACCAAGCCGGTGCAGCAGGCCAATCAGGCGGCGGAGAACTTTGCCCGCGCCGCCGGTGGCGAGACCAACCGCCGTGTGCAGATCGTGCGCACCCAGCTGGACGACCCCTATCGGGTGCTGACCCGCGCCCCGAAGCTGGCCGCGTCGGTGCTGGCGGTGGTGCTGCTGACGCTGTTCTTCATGATTTACGGGCAGAACCTGCAGAAGCATGCCATCGCACTGTTTCCCAGCCGCCAGCAGCAGCGCTTCACCAGTGACATCCTGCGTTCGATTGAACGCGAGGTATCGCGTTACGTGCTGACCATCACCGTGATCAACACGCTGGTGGGGCTGGTGTTTTCCGGGATTCTGCTGCTGCTTGGCATCAGCCTGCAGGAGGCCCTGCTGTGGGGCACGGTGGCGGCGCTGCTGAACTTCGCGCCGTACGTGGGCCCGTTCATCGGCGTGACCCTGATGCTGCTGATGGGGTTCGTGGAATTCAACGACCCGTTCCAGGCGCTGCTGCCGGCGGCCTGCTACCTGGCCCTGCATACGGTGGAAGGCCAGGTGATCACCCCGATCGTGCTGGGCCGGCAGATGGCGATTTCACCGCTGATCCTGATCCTGGCGCTGATGGTGTTCGGCTGGCTGTGGGGGATGGTCGGGCTGCTGCTGTCGGTGCCGCTGCTGGTATGCATCAAGCTGGTGCTGGCACGGCTGGACGGGACCCAGGGGTGGGCGCGGCTGTTGGAGTAGAATGACGGGGTGAATTTCCCTGTCCAAGCCATCACCCTCGACCTCGACGACACGTTGTGGCCGTTCGCCCCCATCGGGGCCCGCATCGACCAGGTGCTGCATGCGTGGATGCTGGAGCACAGCCCGGCCACCGCCGCGATGTACCCGGTGGCGGCCATGCGCGAACTGCGCGAGCGCTCCTTCCGCGACAACCCCCACCTGCACTACGACCTGAGCGCGCTGCGCCGGTTGACCCTGCGTGAGGCCCTGGAAAACAGCGGGGCCAGCCTGGACCTGCTGGAGCCGGCCTACGAGGCGTTCTACGCCGCGCGCAACCAGGTGGAGTGCTACCCCGATGCCATCGACGCCTTGGCGCGGATTGCCGCGCGCGTGCCGGTGGCGGCGGTGAGCAACGGCAATGCCGACCTGGAACGCATCGGCCTGGCCCACCACTTCGCCTTCCAGCTGGGTTCGCGCGAACACGGCGCGGCCAAGCCGGCGGCCAGCATCTTCCATGCTGCCTGCGACCGCCTGGGCGTGGCCCCGACCCACGTGCTGCACGTGGGCGACCACATGGACATGGACGTGGTCGGCGCGATGCAGGCCGGCCTGCGCGGCTGCTGGATCAACCGCGAAGCCCACGCCTGGACCCACCCTTCGCTGCAGCCTGACCTGCAGTTTGACACCCTGACCGGGCTAGCCGACTGGCTTGATGCCAACACCGCCGCAGCGCGCGCCTGATCCACCAAGGACCTCTTTCCGCATGACCCAGATCGCCGGTTTCACCACTGATTCCTCCAAGGCCCTGCCGCTGCATGTGATGGAGCGCGAGCAGTTCGCCGCCTGGCGCGCGCAGCAGTCGCCGGCGCTGGTGGCCTGGCTGGACGCGCAGCACTTCAACGGCAGCGGCGGCAGCGTGGTGCTGCTGCCGGGCGACGCCGGGGTTGCCGGTGCCATTGTCGGTATTGGCGATCCGGGTGACGCTTACGCCTACGCCCATGCGCCGTTCGCCCTGCCCGAGGGCAGCGTGTGGCAGCTGGCCGGTGACCTGCCGCAGGAAATTGAAACCCTGCTGCACCTGGGCTGGGGCCTGGGCAGCTACCGCTTCGCCCGCTACCGCAAGCCCAACCGCGCGCCGGCGCAGCTGGTGGCCAACCCTGCGGCGGAAGTGCGCGATGTGATCACCGCCAGCCTGCGCGTGCGCGACTGGGTGAACACCCCGACCGAAGACATGGGCCCGCAGCAGCTGGAAGACGCCGCGCGCGAACTGGCCAGCACGCATGGTGCGCAGATCGAGGTGATCACCGGGCAGGCGCTGCTGGAGCAGAACTTCCCCGCCATCCATGCGGTGGGTCGCGCCTCGCACCGTGCGCCGCGCCTGATCGCGCTGCGCTGGGGCCAGGCCGGTGCGCCGCACGTGGCGCTGGTGGGCAAGGGCGTGTGCTTCGACACCGGCGGCCTGGACATCAAGCCGGCCGACGGCATGCGCAACATGAAGAAGGACATGGGCGGTGCCGCGCACGCGCTGGCACTGGCCGGGCTGGTCATGGCCCAGCAGCTGCCGGTGCAGCTGACCCTGCTGATTCCGGCGGTGGAAAACGCGATCGGTCCGGACGCCTTCCGTCCGGGTGAAGTGATCGCCACCCGCAAGGGCCTGAGCATCGAGATCGACAACACTGACGCCGAAGGCCGGGTGATCCTGTGCGACGCGCTCACCTACGCCAGCGAACAGAAGCCGGAACTGCTGCTGGACTTCGCCACCCTCACCGGTGCCGCACGCATCGCCCTGGGCCCGGACCTGCCGGCGTTGTTCACCAACGATGACCGCGTGGCCCAGCAGTGGCTGGAAGCCGGCGACCGCACCCGCGACCCGATCTGGCGCATGCCGCTGTGGCGTCCCTACCTGCGTTACCTGCACAGCGGCATTGCGGACCTGGCCAACGCCGGCTCGCGCATGGCCGGCTCGGTTACCGCCGCGCTGTATCTGGAGCGCTTCATCGGTGAAGGCCAGCTGTGGGCACACCTGGATGTGTACGCCTGGAATGATGGCGAGCGCCCGGGCCGCCCGGCCGGTGGCGAGGCGCTGGCGCTGCGCTCGGCGTGGCAGATGTTGAAGACGCGCTACGCGTGACACCCACGATCCCCGCCCCGGCGGGGATCGTCGTTTCCAACCTTGTCGAAAATGTGAATATCGGCCGGACACCGGTTCTGCGAGGATGAGCGCCAGCCCACCCACTCACTTCGTGAAGGCAGGTATTGGCCCATGTCGCTCTTCCGCTACACCCGTGCCGGCCAGGAGCCCGGCGCACCCCGCCGGCATTCCCCGCTGCTGTGGATCGGGCTGATCGCCTTCATTGCCGGCGTGCTGATCCTGGCCTTTGCCTGGCTCGCCGGCTGGCTGGGGCGCGACCGCGCCACCGCGCAGTCCTTTACCGACACCATCGAAGCCACCGGGGCCAAACACCCCGGCTTCCGCCGCGCGCACAGCAAAGGCGTGTGCGTGACCGGTACCTTCCAGGGCCTGCCCGCCGGGGCTGAGCTGAGTTCGGCCCGCGTGTTCCGCCAGCAGCAGGTGCCGGTACTGGGGCGCCTGTCGATCGGCGGGGCCGACCCGCATGGGGCCGATGCCAACGCGCGCGTGCGCAGCATGGCCCTGCAGCTGGTGACCGACGACGGCCAGGAATGGCGCACGGCCATGAACAGCTTCCCGTTCTTCGCCGTGCCCACCGCCGATGCCTTCCTCGAACAGACCAAGGCGCAGATTCCCGATCCGGCCACCGGCAAACCCGACCCGGCGAAGATGGCGGCCGTCGCGGCGAAGTACCCCTCGGTGCGTGCGTTTGGCGAGTGGGCCAAGAGCGCGCCGTGGTCAACCAGCTGGGCCAATACCGAGTACAACGGCGTCAACAGTTTCCGCTTCACCAACGCCGACGGCAAAGAACAGGTGGTGCGCTGGAGCCTGCGCCCGACGGCGGCCTTCGAAGCCATGAGCACCGAACAGCGCGCGCAGGCCGGGCTGGATTACCTGGCCGACGAGTTCCAGCAGCGCCTTGCGCAGGGACCGGTGCAATGGGAAATGTGGGTGACCCTGGCCGAACCTTCCGACGCGATCAATGACCCGTCCATTCCGTGGCCGGCCGAGCGCCGCCAGGTCAAGGTGGGCACGCTCAGCCTGACCACGATGCAGGCGCAGGCCGGCGGGGCCTGCCGCGACATCAACTTCGACCCGCTGATCCTGCCCGGTGGCATCGACGGTACCGACGACCCGATCCTGGCCGCGCGTTCGGCGGTGTACTCGGTGTCGTTCAACCGCCGCGAGCGCGAAACCGCGAGCGGTGCCGCCAAGGCGACCGGAGAAGCGAAATGAAGCAGAGCAGCGGACACTTCAACCTGACCGCGCGGGTGCTGCACTGGCTGATGGCCGCGCTGATCCTGGCCATGCTGTTCATCGGCGTCACCATGGTGGCCTCGCTGTATTGGCGGCCGGCGCTGATCGACCTGCATCGACCGCTGGGCATCGCGATCCTGCTGCTGGTGGTGGTGCGCCTGGTCAACCGCCTGCGCCATCGCCCGCCGCCGCTGCCAGCTGACCTGCCGGGCTGGCAGGTGGCCGCCGCGCATGCCTCGCACTGGTTGCTGTATGGGCTGATGTTCGCGATGCCGCTGGTCGGCTGGGCGATGCTGTCGGCCGGTGGCTACCCGGTGCAGATGTGGAAGGGTTTTGCACTGCCGCACATCCTGCCGCACAGCCCGGCCCTGTACGCCGCCCTGCGCAGCGCGCACAGCCTGCTCGCCTACGTGCTGTTCGCGACGGTGGTGCTGCATCTCTGTGCGGCGTTGTTCCACGCCTGGGTGCGGCGCGACGGGGTGTTTTCGGCGATGGCGCGGGGGCACGACCGGGCGTGATGCTTGTGGACACGCATGGCGTGTCCCTACAGCCAGCCCTTCTGGCGGGCCAGCCGGTAGGCTTCAATCCGGTTGGCGACACCCAGCTTGCCGATGCATTCGGACAGGTAATTGCGCACGGTGCCGTGCGACAGGCCCAGCTGGGTGGCGATCTCGCTGGCCGAGCGGCCATCGCCGGACAAGCGCAGCACCTGGCGTTCGCGGTCGTTGAGCGGATCGGCCTGCGACCACGCATCCAAGGCCAGCTGTGGGTCAATGGCACGGCCGCCACGCTGCACCTGGCGCAATGCGTCAGCCAGTTTTTCCGCCGGCGCGTCCTTCAGCAGATACCCGCAAACACCCGCATCCAGGGCGCGGCGCAGAAAACCGGAGCGCGCGAAGGTGGTCACGATCACCACCTTGATCGGCAGGCCATGCCGCGCGATGCGCTGCGCCAGCTCCAGGCCTGACAACCCCGGCATCTCGATATCCGTCACCAGAACGTCCGGCTGCAGCTGCTGCAGCATCCGCCAGGCCGCCTCGCCGTCCGCGGCGGCCCCCAGCACCTCGATGTCCGGCTCCAGCCCAAGCAGCGCCGACAACGCACCGCGCACCATCGCCTGGTCTTCCGCCAACACGATACGGATCATGACAGCGCCTCGCGTGCCTGCTGCGGCATGTTCGACGTCGCGTCAGGAACCGCCACGGTGGTCGCTGGCAGCGGCACCTGCACGGCCACGGTCGTGCCGTGTCCGCGCGTGGATTCCAGCCGCAACGTGCCGCGCAGCGCGGCCACGCGCTCGCGCATGCCGGTGAGTCCATTGCCATCGCCCTGCACATCGCCGCGCCCGTCATCACGGATCAGCAGCGTGAGCAGGCGTCCGTCCTGGCTGAATTCGACCCAGGCCTGGTGCGCGTCGGCGTGGCGCACGATGTTGGTGGCGGCTTCGCGCAGCACCAGCGCCAGGCCGCGCTCGATCTCCACCGGCATCGGTGGCGGTGGGCTGTAGTGCAGGTGGACATGCTGGCATTCAAGCAGCAGCCGCGCGGCGGCCAGTTCGGCGGCCAGGTCGCTGGCGCGGATGCCGGTGACCGCACTGCGTACTTCCGCCAGCGCCTGGCGCGCGATGGCTTCGGCTTCGGTCATCTCCAGGCGTGAGCGCTCCGGGTCACGGTCCAGCAGTTTGCGCGAAAGCTCCAATTTCAGGGTGATAAGCGACAGCGTGTGCCCCAGCAGATCGTGCAGGTCGCGGCCGATGCGCTCGCGTTCGGCGGTGGCCGCCAGCCTGCGCACTTCGTCCTGGGACAGCTGCAGGGCCGCATCGCGATCCTTGTTGGTGCTCTCCACATTGATGATGACGCCGATGATGAACGTCATCGATGGAATCCACACCACCAGCTGCCAGTGGTAGCCCACCCACAGCGCGATGGTCACGAAGGCCGCATTGAGGGCCACCAGCTGGGCGAGGTAGCGCCATGCGCTGCCGCTGCGGCACACCCGCAAGGTGACGCAGCCGAAGATGAAATAGCTGATGCCCGAGGGATACCACGGCAGCAGGGCCAACCCCATGGCCACCATGGCCAGGGCGTAGCGTGGCGCATGACGGCGCGGTGCCAGCAGCTGGCGGGCGTACAGGGCCAGGAACACCGGGTAGGTCAGCAGGGTCAACCACAGCCACAGCAGGGTGTAGCCGGTTCCGAACATCGGGGTGAGGAACACCCAGCCGGTCCATAGCAGATGCACCGCGTCAGACCAGACGGGCTTGCCACGACGCAGGTTGTCGGCAACGGCCGAATCCGGCGCGGGTCGCAGGGCGGAGGTCAGCCAGCGGGGCAGCATGGTGGGTTCCCGGTCATGGGGGCGAGGCGAGATCATGGCAGTTCCTTCCCGGGCCCGGCCAGTCACCCGGATCACGCCAAGCAGGTGACAGCTGTCACTGCCCGCAGGCCCCAACCGGCATGCATGCTGTGCCCCAGTCAGCCCCTGCCGTTTGCCCGTGACCGTCGTTGCGGTCACACTCGGCCCGATTCCACGTCTTGAGTCCCATGAACGCATCCGCCGAACTGCTCAAGGAACTTCGTATCGACCGCCAGAAGGGCGCGGCCCCGCCGCCGTCCCCGCCGCGCCGCGGTCTCTGGATCACACTGGCCGTCGTGGCCCTGGTGCTGCTGGCCGGGGTTGGCTGGTTCGCCTTCGGCCGCGAAAAGCCGCTGGAGGTCACCACCGCCCCGGTGCTGGCCATTCAACAGGGTACCGCCAGCAGCTCGGTGCTCGACGCCAGCGGTTACGTGGTGGCCCGGCGCATGGCCACGGTGTCGGCCAAGATCACCGGCAAGGTCCGCGAGGTGATGATTGAAGAAGGCATGCGGGTGGAAGCCGGGCAGATCATGGCCACGCTGGACCCGATTGATGCCGATGCCCAGCGCAGCCTGTCGGCCTCGCAGCTTGAAGCCGCGCGTGCGCAGCTGGCCGGGTTGAAGGCCCAGGTGGCGCAGGCCGATGCCGAAGCAGCCCGGCTGCAGACGCTGGTCGGCCAGCAACTGGTATCACGTTCGCAGTACGACCAGGCCACCGCGCAGCGCGACAGCCTGCGCGCGCAGCTGAAAACCGCTGAACGCAACACCCAGGTCGCGGCCGATTCGCTGGCCATTGCCGACCTGGGCGTGGACAACAACATCGTGCGCGCACCGTTCTCCGGCGTGGTCACCGCCAAGGCGGCCCAGCCCGGCGAGATCGTTTCGCCGCTGTCGGCCGGCGGCGGTTTCACCCGCACCGGCATCGGCACCATCGTCGACATGGAATCGCTGGAGATCGAAGTGGAAGTGGGCGAAGCCTACATCGGCCGCGTACAGCCGAAGATGCCGGTGGAAGCCACTTTGAATGCCTACCCGGAATGGAAGATTCCGGCCGAGGTGATCGCCATCATTCCCACCGCCGACCGCGGCAAGGCCACGGTGAAGGTGCGGGTGGCGCTGAAAGTGAAGGATCCGCGCATCGTGCCGGAAATGGGCGTGCGGGTCAGTTTCCTGGAAGCAGCGGCACCGGCCCAGGCCGAAGCACCGAAGGGCGTTCGCGTACCGGCGTCGGCGCTGGTCGAGCGCGACCAGAAAACAGTCGCCTTCGTGGTCAGCGATGACGGGCACGCGCAGCAGGTGCCCGTGACCGTGGGGGTGGCATTGAACAACGACCGCCAGGTCACCGCCGGGCTGAGCGCCGGCCAGCAGGTGGTCACCAACCCGCCGCCGGAACTGCGTGATGGCAGCGCGGTGGTGGAGAAGCAGGCACCGTAACCTTTCACTTCGGAGAACCACCCATGTCCACCCTGGTTTCGCTCCGCAACATCACCAAGACCTATCAGCGCGGCCCCGAAAAGGTGCAGGTGCTGCACGGCATCGACCTGGACATCCAGCGCGGCGACTTCGTGGCGCTGATGGGGCCCTCCGGTTCGGGCAAGACCACCCTGCTGAACCTGATCGGCGGCCTGGACACCCCCAGCGGCGGCGAGATCGAGATTGAAGGCGAGCGCATCGACCGCATGAGCGGCGGGCAGCTGTCCACCTGGCGCAGCCACCATGTGGGCTTCGTGTTCCAGTTCTACAACCTGATGCCGATGCTGACCGCGCAGAAGAACGTGGAACTGCCGCTGCTGCTGACCCATCTGGGCGCGGCACAGCGCAAGCGCAATGCCGAGATTGCATTGACCCTGGTCGGCCTGGCCGACCGCCGCAGCCACCGCCCCAACGAACTCAGCGGCGGCCAGCAGCAGCGCGTGGCGATTGCGCGGGCCATCGTCTCCGATCCGACTTTCCTGATCTGCGACGAACCGACCGGTGACCTCGACCGCGCCTCGGCCGAAGAGATCCTGTCGCTGCTGCAGCAGCTCAACCGCGAGCACGGCAAGACCATCATCATGGTCACCCACGATCCCAAGGCCGCCGAGTACGCCACCCACACCGTGCACCTGGACAAGGGCGAGCTGGCCGACGCGCCAGCGGCGCACTGACGGAGGAGCGCCGCGATGAAATATTTCTCGCTCATCTGGGCGCAGCTGTTCCGCAGCAAGACGCGGACACTGCTGACCCTGTTCTCGGTGGTGGCCGCGTTCCTGCTGTTCGGCATGCTCGACTCGGTGCGCGTGGCGTTCAGCTCCGGCGGCAGCGTGGAAGGGGCCAACCGCCTGATCGTGGCCTCGCGCCTGTCGATCACCCAGTCACTGCCGATCCGGCTGGAGCCGCAGGTGCGGCAGGTGGCCGGGGTGAAGGACGTCACTTACGGCATGTGGTTCGGTGGCATCTACCAGGACCCGAAGAACTTCTTCGCCAACTTCTCGGTGGCCCCGAACTACTTCGACGTGTACCGCGAGCTGCAGTTGCCGCCGGAGCAGCTGAAGGCGTTCCAGGACACCCGCACCGGCGCGGTGGTCGGCGAGACCCTGGCCAAGGAATTCGGCTGGAAGATCGGTGACACCATTCCGCTGCAGGCGACCATCTTCCCGCGCAGCGGCAGCAACGACTGGCCGCTGCAGCTGGTGGGCGTGTTCCGCTCCAAGGACCGCACCCTGGCCGCCAATGAAGAACGCCAGTTGATGATGAACTGGAAGTACTTCGACGAAAGCAACGACTACATCAAGAACCAGGTCAGCTGGTTCACGGTCACCCTGGACAACCCCGACCACGCTTCACGGGTGGCGCAGGCCATCGATGCGATCTCGGCCAACTCCGACCATGAAACCAAGAGCCAGACCGAATCGGCGTTCCAGCAGGCCTTCGTCAAACAGTTCGCCGACATCGGCCTGATCGTGACCTCGATCATGGGCGCGGTGTTCTTCACCCTGCTGCTGCTCACCGGCAACACCATGGCCCAGGCCGTGCGCGAGCGTATTCCGGAGCTGGCCACGCTGAAGACGCTGGGCTTCAAGGACAGCACCGTGCTGGTGCTGGTGATGATCGAATCGGTGCTGCTGATCGGACTGGGCGGGGCCATCGGCATGGGCCTGGCGGCAATGATCCTGCCGGCGCTGGCGCCAAAGACCCAGGGTCTGCTGCCACCGCACGTGCCCACCCAGACCTGGGTGATGGGTGTGGCCCTGATCCTGGCCATCGGGGTGATCGTGGGCCTGCTGCCGGCGCTGCGCGCCAAGCGGCTGAAGATCGTGGACGCCCTGGCGGGCCGCTGAGGAGAATCGACATGATCAAGCACTGGTTGAAAAACGCGTTGACCGTCGTACTGCTCGCGGTGGCGCTGGGAGTGTGGATCGCCCTGCCCTGGCCCGGCGTCCTTGCCGTGGCCGTCGCGGTGGCACTGTGGCTGCTGCTGACCCGCAGCGGGCGGCTGGCGCTCGCCGCCACCCGCATTGGCGTGGCCAGCCTGCCGCAGCGCTGGGGTGCGTCGTCGGTGGTGGTGGTGGGTATTGCCGGGGTGGTGGGCGTGCTGGTGGCGATGCTGGCGATGGGCCAGGGCTTCCAGTCCACCCTCAACAGCACTGGTGATGAAACCACCGCCATCGTGCTGCGCGGCGGCTCCCAGGCCGAAACCAACTCGGTGATCACCCGCGAGCAGACCCCGCTGCTGTCCACCCTGCCGGGTGTCAGCAAGGATGCGCAGGGCCGGCCGATGATCTCGCCGGAGCTGTCGCAGGTGGTCAACCTGGTGTCAAAGGGCGATGGCACCGACGTCAACGCGCAGTTCCGTGGCGTGGGCGAGATGGGCTGGCGGGTGCACGACAAGGTCAAGGTCACCGAAGGCCGGCAGTTCAAACCCGGGCTGCGCGAGATCGTGGTCGGCAAGGGCGCGCAGAGCCAGTTCCGGGGCCTGGACGTGGGCAAGACCCTCACCCTGGGCAACCAGCAGTGGACCGTGGTGGGCGCATTCAATTCCGGCGACTCGCACGACTCGGAACTGTGGACCGACGCGGAAACCCTGGCCACCACCTACCAGCGCAGCGCCTGGCAGTCGATCAGCGTGCGTACCGACGGCAAGGCGGGTTTCGACCAGTTCAAGGCCGCCGTTGCCGCCGACCCGCGCCTGAAGCTGGACGTGGAAACCACCAAGGCCTACTACGCCAAGCAGGGGGGCGGACTGACCAAGCTGATCAGCGTGCTGGGCACGGTAATCGGCACGATCATGGCGTTCGGTGCGGTGTTCGGCGCACTCAACACCATGTATGCGGCGGTGGCCACCCGCGCACGTGAGATCGCCACCATGCGCGCCATCGGCTTCCGGGGCCTGCCGGTGGTGACTGCGATCATGCTGGAAACCATGCTGCTGGCACTGATTGGTGGCCTGCTTGGCGGCCTGGTCGCCTGGGCGATCTTCAACGGCTACAGCGTCAGCACCATCGGCAGCAACTTCAGCCAGGTGGTGTTCCAGTTCAAGGTATCGCCCGAGCTGCTGTGGAGCGGGCTGAAGTGGGCGCTGGGCATTGGCCTGGTGGGCGGGCTGTTCCCGGCGCTGCGTGCGGCGCGGCTGCCGATCACCACGGCGCTGCGCGAAACCTGAGGTTTGTGTGTGGGACCTGCAGCGCCCGGCGGGGCGCTGCAGGGCGTTGTTTACAGGTGGATCACGAAGCAGTTCAGTTCGCCGTCCATGCGGCTGCAGTCGAAGCGCACGTTTTTTCGGGGATTCGGCATTTCTCCGTGAACCTTGCCCCCCGCCCACTTCACGCGCTGCAGGAAGTACGGCGCGCCCTCCTGGAAGCTGGTTACGTAGGTGAAAGAACGCGCCCCCCCATCAGCGCCCAGGAAGTCGTCGGCCGACTCCTGGATCGGATGGCGCATATCCTTCGACCCCAGGTACTCCCAGTTGCGGCTGTCGTGGTCGAAGTAGAACTCCATGTAACCTGTTGCGGTGTCGCCGTTGCGCAGACGTGCCACGTACGGGACTGAGCCGTCGAGCTGGAAATCGAATTGCAGCACGCGGCCATGTACGTCCGCTCTCAGGTGGCTGAAGATCGCCGTGTTGTTCAACACACGTTGCACGGTCGCGCGCGCTTCGGCATTGCGCGGGTGCAGGCTGGACACATGGTGCCCCCACATGACCGAATCGCTCGTCTCACTGGGCCAGCCGGGTGGAATCATCTGGAGCAGCCCCCAGTTGTAGTAGAACTCGCCGCTGCTTTGCCGGTACTGAAGGATCATCGCATTGAACTGCGTGCTGATCCAGGACGCGGGACGCAGCGCCTGGACCACCAGTTCGTTGCCAACAGGCAGTACGCGGTAGCCGTGGAGAAGGTCGTAGTTGAAGCCGGTGTAGATGAGGTGGTCGCCCTCACCCTTCCGCAGCGCCATGGCCTCGCGCTCACCGTCGGTGCAGCGGTAGCACATCCATGCAATCGGGTCTTCCGGCCGTTCGTTCGCTTGCGCGGGCAGTGCAGCCAATCCCAGTGACAGCCACAACAGGTGTCTCATCATCATCCGCTCCTTGAACGCCCGCACATGCGGGCTGTTGAAGTGGAGCAGGCGGCGGCAGCGACGAATATCGGAACGCAGCGAAATGTGCGCAGCTCGCCGCACCAAGGCGAATCACGCGATGTCCCCCGTAGAGCGGGGCTTGCCCCGCTGAAGGCCACCGGCATCTCCCGTAGAGCGGGGCTTGCCCCGCCGCGAACCACCCGGCATCCACGCCAGCCGGGCAAGCCCGGCTCTACGCGCCATCCCATATCAACCGCGCACCGCGCGTTTGAACTTTGTCTGATATTGCGAAATCCCCATTGCGACCCCGCAACGCACTCGCTATTTTCGCGCCCTCGCAACAGGCAGGCGTCGCGGACGGATTGCGACAACTGCCCAGCTCAGGAGGTAGGGATGTCGAACCGCAAGTGGGCCACGGGACTTCAATCGCGTCTGCTGGACTTCCCGGAAGGCTTACTGGTTGCGGCGCTCTACGCTGCGGCATGCTGGTCCGCCTGGCACGTGTCGCTGGATCAGTTCTTCCTGCCTGCAGGTGTGCGCGTTGCCGCGCTGCTGGTGTGTCGCCGTGAGATGTGGCCGTACTTGTTGCTTGGTGAATACGCCTACTTTGCACATCTGCGCATGCCCATGGTCGATACGCACGGGTTGGCATGGGTGATCATCGCGTCAGCGTACTTGCTTCCATTGGTTGCACTCATCGTTCACTTGAGCAGGCGAATCGAGTCCTGGCGCTCAGATACTGGGTTGCTCCGCATCGCGGCTCTGGCTGCTGCAACCGCTTCACTTGGCAACATGACACTCGTCCATATCTTCTGGACAACGCCAACTCAAGGCGGGTTTGCCATGATTACGGCAAGATACGCCATGGGGGATTACATCGGCATACTGACGCTTGCTCCGCTGGCGCTGCTTTTCATTGAGCGCGGTTCCATCGAGTGGTCCGCGTGGCGAAGTTCAGCGACAGCCTACGCGGCCGTCACGCTACTCGTATTGGGCTCAATGTCTGCGTTCTCCCTGCCCTTGGAGAGGGCGACGCTTCAGCTGTTGATGGCGGTTCCCGTGATTGCTTTCACCTGCCTTCATGGCTGGTCGGGTGCCGCGCTCGGGGTGCCACTGATGAACTTCTTCATCCACATCGGGACGTCGTCAACGGGGCTTCCGGAATCATTCGATGCGGACGCGTTCAAAGTTCAGTTGATCACCGCAATTTCTGGAACTGCGCTGCTCGCTCTCGGGTCCCGAATCACCTACCACTATCATCAATGCCTGCAGCATGCGAAGGCCAGCCGACAGGCCATCTCAAACGCGCGCGCTTCGCACCTGGCCGGTGAGCGGGAGCTGCGCGAACGAGCTCTTGATCTTCGAAGGATCAGCGAAGGCTTGGACGTGTCTCTGAGTGATACCGTCGAATGGCTGAGAGCTCGTGGCTACGACGAGATGGCATCAAGCCTGCTGAACGTCGCGGCGGTACATTCCCGGAAGTTCCGTGAGCAGACCAGCATGGTGTATCCGACAACTTTGGAGCATGTCGGCCTTTACCTTGCTCTTCAGGTCGGCGGAATTGGGGATACCTGGAGTGAGACCCTTCGACTGGCTCAGCCACATCTGGCAGGCGACCCCTGCAAACTCAGTCAAGATCTTCAGTTGACTGCTTACCGCGCACTGGCGGAAGCCGTCTCTCTTCTGCTCGAGCACGAGCGAGGCCAATTGAAGATCCGAGCGCGATGCGGACGACTCTGCAGGACATCCGGAATCGTGGTTTCGGTCGGCACCGTCGATCCCAGGTACCAGATCGCCCGTACCACGGCGACGATGGCAATAGGCCGCCTCAGCGGCTGGACGCAATCGTACGGCGGCATTGTTCAATGCCGCCGAAACAGAATCCGCATGTTCTTCGCGGAAACGTCCCCCTGCTAGGGGCTATCGGTGGTTCGTAGCACCCACCAGCGATCCATCCCCTCGCTTTCGGAGACCAACAGAGAGAAGTCGGGGTGCCGATACACCTCCAAAGCGCTCGGCGGGGCTATTGAGGTGCTTCGATCAGATGGGAGCTCGATGTTCAGGTGCACAGCGCCAGCGGGAAGCACCCAGTATTGATCCAATGCCTTGCCCAGTATCAGCTGGATGTTTCCCTTCTGATCGTTGACCTGGAAGTACGAAATGGAATCACGCTCGAACCCGTGAACACGCCAACGCGCATCCAGGCTCATGTCTGCCGTCTGTGGGTTGCTCTCGCCGAGTCCCACACTTGCCAGTTCTATCCCGTGACCACCGCCCGGGCAGCATTTTGCCCAAGCCAGATAGGGTGAGGCCAGTGCAAGTACAGCAAGTGGAAACATGCGACGTGCGGGCATTTTCCACACGGTTGACCTCCAGTTCTCAAAGACCCGTCAGCGGGTTCGCGCGATGCTATTCGGGCAGATCGAGCGAGGCGATGATGATTGTCTGAGAATCAGCCGGAGAGCGGGGCGTTGCCCCGCTGCGAACCACCCGGCATCCACGCAGCCGGGCAAGCCCGGCTCTACGCACCGCTTCAGCGCGTCGCGGCCTTGCGCGTCCGCCACAGGCTGTCGCCGATGAACAGCAACAGGCCCGCCCAGATCGCGGCGAAGCCCAGCGCCTTGCCGGTGTCGAAGGGTTCGCGGAAGAAGAACACGCCCAGCAGCAGGCCGATGGTGGGGGCGATGTACTGCAGGATGCCAACCAGCGACAGGGGGATGCGCTTCACGCCATAGGCGAAGCCGATCAACGGCAGTGCGGTGACCGCGCCGCCCAGGATCAGCAGCAGGTCGTTCTTCCAGCCCCAGCCGCTGAAGAAGGCCCCGCCGTGCGCGCCTTCGCTCCAGATGGCAAAGCCGATCGCGGGCAGGAACAGGTACAGGCTTTCGATGCCGAGGCCGGCCACCGGGTCGACCGAAATCAACTTGCGCAGCAGGCCGTACAGGCCGAACGAACAGGCCAGGCCGAGTGCGATCCACGGCGGGCGGCCGGCGTCCACGGTGAGCCACGCCACGCCGACGGCGGCACAGGCCACGGCCAGCCATTGCAGGCCGCGTAACCGCTCTTTCAGCACCAGCACGCCCAGCAGCACGCTCACCAGCGGGTTGATGAAGTAGCCCAGGCTGGTCTCGATGACGTGGCCGGCGTTGATCGCCCAGATGTACAGGCCCCAGTTGAAGGCGATGGCAAGGCTGCTCAGCGCCAGCGTGGGCAGCGCGCGCGGCTGCGCGGCAATGGTCTTCCACCAGCGGCGGCCACTGCTGATCAGCAGCCAGGCCACCACCAGCACCGTGCTCCAGATGATGCGGTGGGCAATGATCTGCTGCGACGGCACCGCCTTGAGCAGGTGCCAGTACACCGGCACCAGCCCCCACAGGGTGAAGGTGAATGCGGTGATGGCCAGGCCCCGGCGCTGCTCCTGCAGCGCCTGCGCGTCCACCGCGCTCACTTGGCGCGGGTCCGGGCCAGGGTCAGCACCACCACGCCGGCCAGGATGACGCCCATGGCCAGCAGGTCGTGCGCACCGAAGCGCTCGTGGCCGATCCAGGCCCCCAGCAGCACGGCAATCACCGGGTTCACGTAGGCGTAGCTGCCGGCCAGCGCCGGGCGCACGTTGTGCAGCAGCCAGACGTAGGCGGTGAAGGCGACGATGGAGCCGAACATGCACAGGTAGGCCACGGCCAGCATCCCATTCATGCTGGGCCAGTGGGTCGGTCGCTCGCCCGTGGCCAGGCCCAGCGCGACCAGCATGACGCCGCCACAGATCATCTGCCCGGCGGCGGTCATGAACGGGGCCGGCAGGTCCAGGCGGCGGGCGCTGACCGAGCCAAACGCCCAGCCGATGGGGGCGATCAGCAGCAGGATCAGCCCCTGCGGCGAGGCGGTGAGGCTGCTGCCCGCATTCAGCCAGACCACGCCGAGGAAGCCGATGGCGATGCCCAGCCACTCGCCCCTGGTGGCGTGTTCGCCCCGGATTGCGCCAAACAGCGCCATCCAGAGCGGCACCGAGGCCACCGCGGTCGCCGCCAGGCCGGAGGAGACGGTGCGCTCGGCCAGCACCACCATGCCGTTGCCCAGCACCAGCATGGTCAGGCCCATGAACACCAGGTTGCGCCACTGGCGGCCCGTGGGGGCGGCCATGCCGCGCCAGCGCAGCACCGCGTACATCAGGCTGCCGGCGACAATGAAACGGGCTCCGGACACGGTGGTGAGCGGCAGCGCCCCCCCTTCCAGGGCCAGCCGGATGCCCAGGTAGGTGGAACCCCAGACCACATAGACCAGCAGCAACGCCAGGACCACCATGCCGGTGCGCGGCGCGGGGGCGGGAACGGGGGTGGGGACGGCCATTGCAGGACCAGCAGGCGGGGGAACGGCGATTCTAGGGCCGCTGTCGCGGCTGGACTAGTCACATGGTGCAATGTCCACCGGTCATGCACGTGGGGTAAGGTAAAAGCAGGTGCCTATCCTGGGCCCGACGCTTTCCAGATCCACCGCTTCACCGCGAGGAACGATTTTCCGCATGAGCCACTCCCCCTCCCTTTCGACGCCCCTTGATGACAAGGCGGCGCTCAAACGCTCGATCTCCAACACCCTGAAAGGCTCGGCCGGCAACCTGGTCGAGTGGTACGACGTTTATGTGTACTCGGTGTTCGCGGTCTACTTCGAATCGCAGTTCTTCTCGGCCGACGACAAGAACTCCACCGTCTATGTGTGGGCGATCTTCGCCGCCACCTTCCTGATGCGCCCGATCGGCGCGTGGTACTTCGGCCGCTTTGCCGACCGTTACGGCCGCCGCCTGGCGCTGACCGTGTCGGTGACGATGATGGCCGCCTGTTCGTTCCTGATCGCACTGACCCCCACCGCCGCCAGCATTGGTGGCTGGGCGGCGTTGATCCTGCTGTTCGCCCGCCTGCTGCAGGGCTTCGCCACCGGCGGCGAGTACGGGGCCAGCGCCACGTACATGTCCGAAGCCGCCCTTCCGGGCCGTCGCGGTCTGCTGTCCTCGTTCCACTACGTCACCCTGGTCGGCGGCCACGTGCTGGCGCAGCTGACCCTGCTGACCATGCTGATCTTCTGGGCCAAGCCGGAAATCTCGGCCTGGGGCTGGCGCATCGCCTTCGGCATCGGTGGCCTGGCCGCGATCGTGGTGTTCTGGCTGCGCCGGACCATGGACGAATCGCTGGGCCATGACTCCATCGAAGCCGCGCGCGAAGGCAAGGCCAAGGCCTCCGGTTCGATGTACGAGCTGTTCGTGCACCAGTGGCGTCCGCTGCTGCTGTGCTTCCTGATCACCGCGGGTGGCACCGTGGCCTTCTACACCTACTCGGTGAACGGCCCGAAGATGATCCAGAGCGCCTT